>NZ_JCAXDU010000001.1:0-552520 GCF_059759155.1 Rhodococcus sp. GQ147 | reverse complement strand
TCGGCCAGTGCCCGCAGTTCGACGTCCGTCTCCTGCGAGCGTCAGGCGCCGCCGGACCCGGATTCATCCCCGCCCGATCCGGCCTCGGAGAGTTTTGTCCGTTAGGGCCGGATCAGGGCGCTCGGTGCGTTTGTTCGGTTTCCCCCTCGGGTATTGCTACCCGGCCGGACGGTCCGGCATATGAGACGGATCGAGGTGAGGTCGTGCGATTGGTGAGTCTCGTGGTCCTGATCTGGTTGATCATCGGTGCGGTGGCGGCCGGTCAGCGCGGCTACTTCAGCGACTCGGACCAGAATTGCAGCAGTCTCGCGACGGTGGCAGTTACGGTGGTGGCCGGGCCGCTCAACTACGCGGGCGTCAATCCCCAGGTCGAGTGCGAGGTGCCGCAGCCGAGCGGGTAGGTCCGCATTCCTTCGGGTCTGTCGCTGTTCGAGGTGCGGAGCGTGCGGGTCCTCTTCCGACAGATGTCGGAGAGGACCCGCACGCCTAGCTTCCGGAGGCGGTGACGTGCGCACCCGAGGTGGCCCGCAGGTCCTCGAGGAAGGTGCGCGACCAGCGGGCGACGTCGTACTCCATGACGTGCGCGTGCATGGTCTTCATGCGCTTCTTCCGTTCGGCCGGGTCCTCCTCTATCGCTTCCACGATCGCGCGCTTGACGCCTTCGAGATCGTGTGGGTTGACCAGAAGAGCGCGGCGGAGTTCGGCTGCCGCCCCGGCGAATTCGCTGAGCACCAACGAACCGCTGCCGTCGGGGTGGCAGGCGATGTATTCCTTGGCGACGAGGTTCATGCCGTCGCGCAGGGGAGTGACCAGCATGACATCGGCACCGGTGTACATCGCGAGCAGTTCGTCGCGGTCGACCGAGGCATGGAGGTAGTGGACGACGGGAGAACCGAGCCGGGCGAACTCGCCGTTGATCCGACCCACTTCGCGCTCCACCTGGTCGCGGAGTTGTGCGTACGCCGTCAAACGCTCGCGGCTCGGCGTGGCCAACTGCACCATCACGACCTTCTCGGGATCGAGGGTGCCTTCGGCGAACAGCTCGTGCAGGGCCTCGAGACGTACGTCGATCCCCTTGGTGTAGTCGAGCCGGTCGACGCCGAGCAGCATGACCTCCGGATCGCCCAGGTCCCTGCGGATCTCGGCGGCACGCTCCTGAACGGCGGTGTCGCGGGAACGTTCCCGGAGCTGCGCGGAGTCGATGGAGATGGGGTAGGCACCGACACGAACCTGCCGGTCGCCGAGAACGATGGTGCCGCCCGACGAGGTCCCGCGCGGTGCCGGAAGTCCGAAGAGCCGGTTGGCGAGATAGAGGAAGTTCTGTGCCCCGCCGGGGAGATGGAAACCGACGAGATCGGCGCCGAGCAGACCGTCGACGATCGCCTTCCGCCACGGCAACTGCAGGAACAGTTCGGTAGGCGGGAAGGGGATGTGGAGGAAGAAACCGATCGTGACGTCGGGCCGGAGTTCACGCAACATCCGGGGAACGAGCTGGAGCTGGTAGTCGTGCACCCACACCGTCGCCCCGGGGGCCGCGGCACGGGCCGCGGCCTCGGCGAATCGCTGATTGACCGCGCGATAGGTCCGCCACCACCGGCGATCGAAAGTGGGTGGGATGAGCGCGTCGTGGTAGAGCGGCCACAGAGTGTCGTTCGAGAAACCCTCGTAGTACTCCTCGACCTCCTGGGAGGACAACTCCACCGGATACAGCGAGAGCCCGTCCTCCTCGAAGGGATCGACCGTCACGTCGGGAGTGCCGGGCCAGCCGACCCAGGCGCCACTGTTGGACCTCAGGACGGTCTCCATCGCGGTCACCAGGCCACCGGGGCTGCGTCGCCAGACCGGCGGGCCACCGTCGGTCGGCGTCTCGAGGTCCACCGGCAAACGGTTGGCGACCACGACGAAATCGTCGGAGTTCGGTTCGTTCATAATCCCGCCTTCGTGCAACTGCCTTACGGCGAACCAATCCCACATGTTCGAAATCGACTACTTCTTGTTATCAAGGCGGGTAGGGGGCCGCAAACTGCGTGCACCGCTGCGGGCCTTCGACCAGCAGTTCTCCGGAAAATCAGCTTTCGCTCGGCAGGGGAGCAGCCGGGTTGTCGAACATTTCGTCGATGCGCTTCTTGATCTCCGCGGTACTGAATCGCACGCCCTGGTGGAGGGCTGCGGGCGGGAAGAAGGTGGCGCCGGAAACGGGGCTCTGCTCGAGCATCGTCGAGGTCCTTTCGGAAAACAGGCGGAGATGGACCGGGACCTTTGTGGTCGCGGTCGGTGAAGTGACGAGGATCGGCCTGCGTCGTGGCCCGAACGATTCAGCTCGCGGGGTTCGCCGCGAAGAGATCTATGAGTGCCTTGCAGAATGCCGGCAGGTCGCCGGGGTTGCGGCTCGAGACCAGGTTGCGATCGACGACCACCTCTTGATCGACGACGTTTCCGCCGGCGTTGCGGATGTCGGTACGAACGCTCGGATACGACGTGAGGGTGCGGTCGCGCACCACGTCGGCCTCGACGAGCATCCACGGTCCGTGGCAGATCACGCCGACCGGGCGCCCGGAGGTGACGAACTCCCGCACGAACGACACGGCCTTGTCGTCCTGGCGCAGCTGATCGGGATTCGTGGTTCCACCGGGAAGCACCAGGCCGTCGAAGTCGCCGGGGGAGACCTCCGAGACGAGGTGATCGACGGTGTATTTCCCTGCGGCGTTGACGTCCTTCTCCATTGCCTGGATCTCGCCCTGCTCGATCGAGACGAGTCGGACCGTGGCGCCCTCGTCCTCGAGAGCTTTACGCGGCTCGACGAACTCGACCTCCTCGACTCCGTTCGTCGCGAGAATTGCGATGGTCAGTCCGGACAGTCGTGCCCCATCGGCGGAATTCATGTTCGTGTGTCCTTTCTCGGCTGCTGTCAGAATTACCCGGCTCGGATGGTGTGAAACGCGGGCTCTCACGCCTTTTTCCACCCTCGGCGTCACCTGGGGGAAAGGTTGCCGGTCGCGGGCCCCTCCAGCAGAGTGCCGTCGGCAGTGAATCGGGAGCCGTGCAGCGGGCAGTCCCACGACGACTCCGCGTCGTTCCACCGCAGGATTCCGCCGAGGTGCGGGCAGACCGCGCTCACGCGGTGCGTCCGGCCGTCGACCGTGGACACGCCGACGGGACGTCCGCAACTGCGTACCACCCGTCCCTGTCCTTCTTCCGGCTTTGATCCGGAGGACGTCGCGGCCTGCAACCAGCCCTTGGCCATGTGCAATGCGACGGTGGCATTGAGTTTGGCTGCGGTGGGAATGCCGGTCACCAGTTCGGTGCGCCATGCCGCCATGGCGGGCGCCCACGCCTCGACCTCGGGATCCGGCGACTCCGAGAACCGGGACGCGATGATGTGCGCCGCCGCGACCCCGCCGGTCATGCCCCACTTGCCGAAGCCGGTCGCCACCCAGATCCGGTCGGCACCGGGCAGGACGGGGCCGACCTCGGGGAGGCTGTCCATGTTCGTGTAGTCCTGCGCCGACCACCGGTACAGTTCGTGGGCGCCGGGGAAGGTCCGTTGACTCCATCGCAGCAGGTCGTCGTATGCGGAGCAGGTCGAATCGTGCCGGCCGACGACGTGTCCGTTGCCGCCGACGAGCAGTAGTCGATCCGCCGACGAGGACGTTCCCGCCGCAGAGGCGGTGCGGAGCGACCGGGTGGGACTGTCCGCGGACAAGAACATCCCTTCCGGCGGGCCACCGGGCACTTCGACGGCGATGGAGTACGAGCGGTCGGGTTCCATCCTGGCGAAGAATGCACCGCGGTCCAGGATGGGGATGCCGGTTGCAAGTACGACGCGATCTGCACGGATGTTGCCGTCGTCGGTGCGGACGATGCATCCTGCGTCCTCGGTGTCCACGGTCTTCACGCGCCGCCCGACGAACACTTCGGCGCCGCACGCACGCGCCCGGTCGACTGCCGTGAACAGAATGGGCATGGGATCGACCTGCACCTGGTCGGGAACCGTGACTGCCGCGGCCACGCCGAAGGGCAGCGGGATCTCACCGACCCTCTCGGCCGGTAACCCGGCGGCGCGGCAGTGGTGGTATTCCGCGTCGATCATGCTCACGTTCGACGGATCCTGCGCGTAGGTATAGGCGTCCGCACGGTCGAAGTCGAGTCCGTGCCGCGTGCAGAAATCGACCACCCATCGTTGTGCCGCGAGGGTGCCGTCGACATATCCCTGACGGATCGCACCGGAATGTCTGCGGCCGATCTGCGACAGGCGTGTGCCCTGCAGGACGCTGACCTTGCCGGTGGTGTTCCCGGTGGTCACCGCCCCGATGTCCCGGGCTTCGAGCACCGCAACGCGCAGTCCCCTCTCAGCGAGGAGCAGCGCCGTCACGGTGCCCGTGATCCCGGCGCCGACGACCACGATGTCGTAGCACTCCCGGCGGGCCGTCCAGTCGTCGTACGTCGCGATGTGCGGGGCGCGATCCCGCCAGAGGGACACCGTGGTCTCGGTAGGCATATGCGCTGGTTACCTCCCCGGCCGGACCGGTAAACGGGGCGCTGCGGGAGCCTCTCGCATCGTTGTTTCCGGTTCGTGATCCGAACCGGGTGTTTCGATGCCGGACAGGTGTGGGTAAACCGCAGTACCACGTCGCGTAAGGCGAAATAAATCAACCGGTTTCGTGGGTGTCCCACGGGAGGTTCCAGTGCTGTCTTCTGAGATCGACGATTTCGGTGGAGGTGAGGGCGTCAGCCGCACCCACCGAGGTGGAAGCGTGCGCTCCCGAGTCGTTCGGGGCGCGGTACGCGCACTCGCGAAGCCGGTCGTCGGGGCATGGATGGCCCGGCCCGACCTCGCGTGGCCACTGTCGGTCGTCGACGGCGCTGCGTCCCTCCTCCCCAAGCCCTCCGGAGCCCAGTACGTGGACGTCGACCTGGGCGCGTGCAGTGCAGAGTGGATCCGCGCGGAAGGACGATCGACCAAGCGCGCGGTGCTGTACCTGCACGGTGGCGCGTTCCTGATGTGCGGATTGAACACTCATCGTTCGCTGGCCGTGAGCCTGTCGGATCGCGCCGACGGCGCGGTGCTCAGCGTCGACTACCGCATGCTGCCGAACGCTCCCATCGCACACGCGGTGGACGACGCGGTACGCGGTTACGAGTGGTTGTGCGAGAAAGGTTATCGGGGAGAGGACATCGTCGTCGCAGGCGACTCCGCCGGGGGATACCTGTCGTTCATGACGGCCCTGGCCATCGCGGAATCCGATCTGCCCCGCCCCGCGGGAATCGTCGCGCTGTCGCCCCTCGTCGACCTCGATTCCGATCGTCGCGCCGACCACGACATGCAGGCGGCCTGCCCCATGTTCCCCGGATCGGCCGTGCAGTCGCTCGTACGCTACATCGAGGGCACCCATACCCGTCTGACCGTCGACGGGGAGCCCGGACCGCTGATGTGCCCGCTCGACAACGACCTCAGTGTGCTGCCCCCGGTGATGATCCACGCCGGTCACGACGAATTGCTGCGCAGCGACGCAGAATCCATGGCGCGGGCCGTGCGGGAGGCAGGGGTCAGCTGCGACCTGCACCTGTGGCGACACCAGGTGCACGCCTTCCCGATCTTCGCCGACAGCGTTCCCGAGAGCCGGCGTGCGCTCGCCGAGGCCGGCCGGTTCGTGCAGTCCGTGACGGACACGACCGGTCGTGCGCAACGGTCCGTCGTCACGCCGATCTCTCGCTACGTCTCCGATTCCGCAGTCGCCTGAGAACTGCAGTGCTCTGAGAACTGCAGTGCTCTGAGAACTGTAGTTCTCTGAGAACTGCAGCGGCCCGAATCAATTGGAGTCGGGACCGCTCGGTCGTGGCACTCGTGACCGAGCGGTCCCGGAACCTTCTACAGCACCTACTGCTGCGAACTACCCGAGTGGGCGAATTCCAAGGTTCCGAGATCGGCTTCCGCCACCTCGAAAGGCATCGTCAGCACGGTCGCGGTCGCCCACCCCCGGCACACGAGAACGGCGTCGCTGTCGTGGGATTCGTCGAGTTCGACCGCCCGGAAGGTGACCGGCAAGGCGCGGGAGATGTCGCCGTCGTCCTCGACCTCCCCGATCTCGGCCTGGACGGCACCGAATCCTGCCAGAGGAGCACTGCGCAGTCCGCGTAACTCGTGGACGGGCATGTCGGGGATGTTGACGTTGAGAACCGTGCCCGGACGGCTGTGTTCGACGGCCCACTCGAGAGCGCGACGGGTCACCAACTCGGCGGTCTCCCACTGCGACGGAGCTGTCCCGTTGAGGGACAATGCGACCGCGCGGGCACCGTGGGTGGCCGCGGTCAGGGCTGCACCCACCGTGCCCGAATGCAGGATCGCGTGACCGGTGTTGGGGCCCAGGTTGATTCCGGATAACACGATGTCCGGTGCCGTCCCGAACGCGCCGTACGAGGCGAGGAAGGTGATCAACGCCGGAGATGCTTCCACCGCATAGGATTCCACCTCGGGCAGGTCGTCGAGCGGGCGACGGCTGAGCAGGAGTTTTCCTTCGTCCTGGAGAGCGGTCAAGGATGCACTGGCGCCGCTGCGCTCGACATGGGGCGCCGCGACCTGCACGTCGAATCCCGCCTCGACCGCGAGGCGGGCGAGCAGGGCGAGACCGGGACTGTCGATGCCGTCGTCGTTGACGATCAGTGCTTTCATGAACGCTTCCCCTTCACCTTCCGGACCTCCACCTTCTCGGCCATCTTCTCCACAGCGCCACGATGCCCCGTCGCCAGACCGCGGCGCGTGACGTTGACCGCACCTGCTGCGGCGCCGAGACGCAGCGCGTCCTCGAACTTCGCGCCCGCGGCGTAGGCCGACGCGATGCCGGCGGTCATCGAATCTCCGGCACCGTGGTGGTCCACGGTCTGCACCGAGGGTGCCTCAACCTCCCAGATGGTTCCGTTGTCCAGTGCGATCGCCGGATCGCCGGCGCGGGAGATCACCACCGAGGCGGCACCTTCGTCGTGGAGACGGTGCAAGGCCTCGATGAGATCGTCGAGATCCTCGGACTTCGCGCGACCGTCCTCGATGAGATCCTCGTGGCTCACCTTCAGCACGGTCACCCCGCCTTCGAGGGCCGCACCGAGGGTGGGGCCGGACAGATCGGCGACGACCGGGATGCCGAGGGCTCCCAGATCGGCGCACAGGCGCGTGTACACCTCGCTCGGTACGGCGTCGTCGTTGTGCGGTCCGCCCAGCATCGCGACCTTCGCGCACATCGCGGACGCCAGCGACGCGCTGAACAGATCGTCGGTCTCGTGACGGGTGAGTGCCGGCGGGTCGATCTCCACGATCTCCTTCCGTTCGCCCTCGCGCCGGTCGTGGATGTAGGAACCGTTGGGTGATGCGGTCTCCACGGCATGCACCGTCACGCCTTCGCGGTTGATCATGTCGACGAGGATCGTGCCGGACTCGCCGCCGAACGGTCCGCACAGGTGCACGTCCATTCCCAGGGTCGCCGCCATGCGGCCGATCCAGAATCCCTGCCCGCCGGGATGGACGTGCAGTTCGGTGCTTCCGTCGGGTGCCTTCTCGAGGGTTACCGTGAGGAGCGGGGACGGCGCGAAGACGAAGGCGTACGGGTTGGAGGAGGGGATGTTCTCGGCTTCCATGCCCGCCCGGATACCCCCTCCGAACAGCGATGACACCCGGCGTCGTGTGACACCTGAGGAAGCGGGGTATGCGTCTGCCGCAAGCGAGCTGTCGTCCAGAGGATGAGGAGCGGGCATGGCCAGGATCGCGACGATCGAGACTTCGGTGGCACCGGCGCGTGTATGGGAGATCCTCGCCGACGGCTGGCGGTACGCGGCATGGGTGGTGGGTGCGTCGCGCATCCGGGCCGTCGACCCCGCCTGGCCGCAACGGGACACCCGGATCCATCATTCGGTGGGTCTGTGGCCTCTCCTGCTCGACGACCACACCGAGGTCAGCGAGGTGGTGCCCGAACGGCAACTGGTGCTGCGCGCACGTGCCTGGCTGTTCGGCAAGGCCGAGATCGCGATCTCGCTCGAACCCACCCACGACGGCGGCACCCGCATCACGATGGCCGAACACGTCGTCGAAGGACCGTACGCCCTCGTCCCCGATCGCGTACAGGAGGAAATGGTGTTGCCACGGAACCAGGAATGCCTGAGACGGCTGGTGCTGCTCGCCGAAGGCGCCACCGAATGAGCGACGCGACGGTCGATGCGGTTGTCATCGGCGCCGGACCCAACGGTCTGACCGCCGCCGCGGTGCTCGCCGACGCCGGATGGGACGTCCTCGTACTGGAGGAACAACCCGAACCCGGTGGAGCGGTGCGCAGCGCAGAACTTCACCCGGGATACTGCGCCGATCTGTTCAGCGCGTTCTATCCGCTCGGTGTGGCCTCACCGGCCTTCCAAGCCCTCGATCTCGCGTCGCACGGCCTCCGCTGGGCGCGTTCCCCGAAGGCCTTCGGTCACCCGCTGGGCCCCGACGACGAGGACGCGATCGTCGTCTCTCCGGATCCGACCGACACGGCGGCCGACCTCGAGCGTCGCTACGTCGGTGACGGGGAAGCGTGGCTGGCGCTGTTCGACCAGTGGAAGCAGATACGCGGCGCGCTTCTCGAACTGCTCCTCGGTCCGTTCCCGCCCGTCCGGGGTTCCGTGGACCTGCTGCGCACCATGAAGACGGGAGATCTGCTGCGCTACGCGCGCATGCTCGCGCTGCCCGTCACCCGGATGTCATCGGAGTTGTTCGGCGGTTCGGCGGCGCGGCTGCTGCTCCTGGGCAATGCCATGCATGCCGACACACCGCCCGAGGCGCCCGGCAGCGGCGTGATGGGTTACATGCTCACGATGCTCGCGCAGGACGTCGGATTCCCCGCGCCGGTCGGCGGCGCGGGAGCGCTCACCGACGCGCTGGTCCGGCGCGGCGCCGCAGCGGGTGCCCAGCTGCGGTGCGACTCGCCGGTCGTCGGCGTGGAGGTGCAGGGCGGGAAGGTCTCCGCAGTCCGGATCGCCGGTGGCGAGCGGGTGAAGGTGCGACGTGCCGTCCTCGCCGATACCTCGGCCCCGGCCCTGTACACGCGGCTCCTCCCGGCCGACGCCGTCGGGTCACGGGTACTCGACGACCTGCGCAAGTTCGAATGGGACACCCCGGTCGTGAAGGTGAACTACGCGCTCGACGGCCGCGTGCCGTGGCGTTCGCCCTCGTTGAGCGGGGCCGGCACGGTGCACGTCGGTGCCGATACGGACGCGATGATCCGGTGGTCGGCCGATCTGTCCACCGGGGTCGTCCCCGAGTCGCCCTTCCTCCTCTTCGGGCAGATGACCACCACCGACACGACGCGGTCGCCCGAGGGAACCGAAAGCTGCTGGGCCTACACACATCTGCCGCGGGGCATCACCGACGACGCGTCCGCCGACCACCTCGCCGAACGCGTCGACGCGCAACTCGAGGCCTACGCACCGGGTTTCGGTGCACGCGTGGTCGGCCGGCACGTCCAGCGACCCGGCGACCTCGAAGCGGCCGACGCAAATCTCGTCGGCGGCGCCGTCAACGGTGGAACCGCGCAGGTCCACCAGCAGTTGTTCCTGCGGCCCACTCCCGGTTTCGGCGGACCGCGGACGCCGGTCGAAGGGGTGTATCTCGCCAGCTCGGGTGCGCATCCGGGCGGGGGAGTCCACGGCATGGGTGGCTGGAACGCCGCTCACGCCGCACTCGCGGACGGCAAACGCACCGCTCCGGTGACCCGACGCGTGCGAAATGCCGCTCGCCGGGTGCTGTTCTCGTGATTGCTGGGCCTCCCACGCGGAACGGTGGCGTGTTTCACACGGAAGTCGCGCGGGTATCCGCCCGCGAACGGACGGATCCGGGTTTTCGGCCCGGGGTGGTGGAGATGCCGTCGAACTCGAGATACCGAGGTGGTGTGACGTGACAGCTTCCCTGGTGCTGGACGGATCGGATTCGCCGCGGGTATGGCGTCTTCCGGGGGTGTACCGCCCCCAAGAGGATTCGTATCTGCTCGCAGGCGCGCTTGCGGACGCAGGCGGTACGAAGGGTGCGAAGGTGCTCGACTTCTGCACCGGGACAGGGTTTCTGGCGGTGAACGCCGCCATGCTCGGTGCTTCGTCGGTGACGGCCTTCGACATCAACCCGCGAGCCGTGTTCAGCGCCCGCGTCAACGCGTGGTCGCGCCGGCTGCCGATCCGTGCCCGGCAGGGAGGCCTGGACGAGGCGTTGCGCCACGGTCCGTTCGACATCGTCTTGTCGAATCCGCCGTACGTTCCGTGCGACGGGGAGAACCGCGACCCGCGCTGGGATGCCGGCGCCGACGGCCGCTGCGTGCTCGATCCGTTGTGCGACAGCCTGCCCACCCTGCTCACGCCCGGCGGATTCGCGCTGATCGTGCACTCCGAGTTCACCGGTGTGGAGGCAACACTGTCCCGGCTGCGCGAGGCGGACCTCAAGGCATCCGTCGTCGCCCGCAGCCGTATCCCCTTCGGACCGGTCCTTCGCAACCGCACGGACTATCTGTACTCGTCGCAACTGGCGGAGCCCGGGGCACTGACCGAGGAGGTGGTCGTCGTCCGCGCCGACCGCCCCCGCACGAGGAGTTGAGAACGTGAGCAAGGCACCGAAGATCACGCAGCTCACCGCCGACGGAGAGTGCGAAGCACGGGTCGTGCGGCAGGTGAGGGGCGGTCCCACCCTCGTCGAGGGCCCGGTGCGGATCGTCGAGGACGACGGCGCCGAGACGGTCTCGGACCGTTTCGTGGTGGCCGTGTGCCGGTGTCACCGCAGCGCGCTGTACCCCCTCTGCGACACCAGCCATCGCGCACTCCGTACGCCGAAGGCGGCGGCGCGCACCGACACCTAGGCATCGAACTAACCTTCCGGTCCGGGCCGGTCCCTGCACAGGGGCCGGCCCGGACGTCGTTCCGGGACCCCGGGCCGCCGGTCGGCCTGTCGTATCGGGGCGGGGTCGTAAGGGTCCGGAAACGACGAATCCCGAGTGCCGTGAGCACCCGGGATTCGCAGTTCTGCCTCGTGCCGAACGTCTCCTTCCGGCACGGACGATCGACAGGGGGTCAGTACCAGTGCGCGCGTCCGCCGATCGCCCGGCCCGTCGCGCCCAAGATCGCAAGGATCACGCCGATCACCAGAAGTATCACTCCGAGTGTGGTGAGGATCGAGATACCGGTGAAGAACCCCACCACCAACAGAATCAGACCCAGAATGATCATTGTCGCCACCTCAGATGTCATGACCGAAACCTGGAAGCCTCGGTGCCCGGCGATCGAATAACCGGGTTGGTCCGTTTCCAAACGTTTGTGACTCGCCTGATCCGGACAAATTCATTCGACGCAGGTCACGGGACGTCCGGTGCGCTCGGATGTTTGGATTCCACCGTGCCTCGGGTATTCGCCTTCCGACACACCCGAGAGCATTCCGGAGGAAGAATATGTCGAACTCGAGCTATACGGTTCCCGGTCTGAGCGATGCCGACGGCTCGCGCACCGCGAAGATTCTCCAGGAGCGCCTGAGTGCCTACAACGACCTGCACCTCACGCTGAAGCACATCCACTGGAACGTCGTCGGTCCGAACTTCATCGGCGTCCACGAGATGATCGACCCGCAGGTAGAGCTCGTGCGCGGATACGCGGACGAGGTCGCCGAGCGGATCGCCGCGCTCGGTGCGTCGCCCAAGGGCACGCCGGGCGCCATCGAGAAGAACCGCACGTGGGACGACTACTCGGTCGGCCGCGACACCGCGCAGGCGCACCTCGCTGCGCTGGACCTCGTCTACGACGGCATCATCACCGACAACCGCAAGGCGATCGACGAGGTCGGCAAGCTCGACCCGATCACCGAGGACGTCCTGATCGGCCAGACCGGCCAGCTGGAGAAGTTCCAGTGGTTCGTCCGCGCGCACCTCGAGAACGCTGCCGGTATTCTCCCGAACGCCGATGCGCAGACGGAGAAGGACGCAGCGGAATCGGCCCGCTGACCGGGACACCCGGACGATACCGACGATGCCGATGGCTTCCACACCCCGAACCGGTCTGCCACGACGCATCGTCGTCACCGGAGCGAGCGGAAATGTCGGCACGGCGCTCCTGCGCCGGCTGGCCGCTCACCCCGCGCAACTCGATATCGTCGCGATCGCGCGCCGGATTCCCCCGGCGCGCGATCCGTATGCGGCGGCGAAGTGGTGCGCCGTGGACCTCGGGGCTCCCGACGCCGCCCGGGTCCTGACTCCGATCTTCGCGGAGGCCGACGCCGTTGTGCACCTGGCCTGGGGATTCCAGCCCTCGCACCGTCGCGACTATCTCCGGCGGGTGGCGGTGGACGGTACCCGCGCCGTCATGACGGCCGCCGCCGACGCCGGTGTCGCGCACGTGATCCACATGTCCTCCGCCGCCGTGTACTCCGAGGGCGCCTACCGTCGGGAGGTCGACGAGTCGTGGGCCCGCGAAGGCGTGCCCACCTGTGTCTACAGCGTCGACAAGGTTGCGGCGGAGACATTCCTCGACGACTTCGAGTCCGGCACGAACGTGCCCGTCCTCACCCGTTTCCGCCCGGGATTCATCGGGCAGCTCGTCTCCGGCTCGGGCCTCGAACGCTACGTGCTGCCCGAGTTCGTGCCCGCCGGCATCACGAACCATCTGCCGTTGATCCCGATCGATCACAAGCTCACGATTCCCGCCGTGCACTCCGACGATGTGGCGGACGCGCTGGTCGCAGCGCTCGAGCGACGGGTGCCCGGTCCGTTCAACCTGGGTGCACCGACCCCGGTGGGAGCGCGGGACTTCGCCGCTCCGTTCGACTGCCCGACGATTCCGGTGCCGCGATGGGGTCTGTCGGCGCTCGCCGAAGCGACCTGGCGCCTACGGTTGCAACCGGTGCAGGGCGGATGGATCGACCTCGCCTACACCTGCCCGATGCTCGACTGCAGAAGGGCCCGCGAGGAACTCGGATGGTCGCCGAAGTACGACGGTCCCGAGGTGTGGTCCGAGACGGTGCGCGGCATGCGCAGCGCGACGGGCACCGACAGCCCCGTCCTCTCTCCGCGCAGCGCGCGCGAACGACTCGCCGCGCTCGTCGAACGTGGGCCCATCGGCCGGCGGATACCGCCGTAACACTCTCGGCCGTAACGCTCTCCTGCGCAGAACCATCCGCTGCCCTCCGTCGTCCCCTGCTGGGCCGTGGAGGGCGGGTTCGTGGAGGGCTGGTTTCGTGGAGGGCCGGATGCGGTATCCACCACCATGACGAAACCATCGAATCGAGCTCACGCTCCCACCACTGCGTCCCGAGCTTCGGGCTGGGTCGGATACGCCTGCATCCTCGCGGGGATCGCTGTCGTCGCTCTCGTACTCTACGCGGCGGGCGACGGATTCGAGGGATGGGTGATCGTCGGAGCCATCGCTGCCGCCGTGCTCATCGTCGTCGGCGTGGTGATGTCCGCGCTCAACCTCCGTCGACGCCGCCTCCGCGGGTCCGGTGGTACCCCCACACACGAACCCGGCCTGATCGACTGAGCCGGGACCCCGGCACCGACGAGTGGAGCCCCGGGACGCACTGTCCCGGGGCTCCACTCGCTGTCTCGTACCCGAGTGTCAGGCCGGTGCCTCCGCCGACGTGAGGAGCGAGCTGCGACCGGCGGTCCAGCTGCCCAGCAGATGGCTTCCGAGCCGGCCCTCGAGGAACTCGATGGCCTGCGCACCGAACGAGATGTCCTGCGCCCGAGCCGGATCCTGTTCGATCATGTAACCCACCACGTCGTGCCGCAGGACGAGCTCGTGGACGGCGTCGGCCTCGATGTGCTCGGAGTAGAAGAGGACGCACGCGTCGTCGGCGCCCAGACGCTCGAGAGCCTCGACCATGCGGCGGGCGCTGGGGGCGGTGGTGATCTCGGCCGCGGCGAACATCCCGACCAGCATCGGCGTATATGCGCGGTGCAGACCGCACAACGACATGAAGTTCACCGTTGCAAGGGTGACGGCGGGAACGACGTCGAGATAGCCCAGATAGTCGTCCTTCAGGCCGGCGGCGAGCAGCAGGTCGGCGAACAACCGCGAGTGCATGCGCTCGGCCCGACCTCCGCCGTACTCGTCGAACTCGACGGCGACCAGCGCGGCTTTGGCGCGACCGGACAGTCGCGGGATCGCGAGGGCGTGTGGGTCCGCTTCCTTGAGGTGGTAGATCGAGCGATGCACGAAGAACTCGCGCATCATCTCCCACGTGCCGTTCGCGGCGAGCTCGTGGGAGACACCCCACGAGTCGTCCGGCTCGCGGCACAGGTCCTCGAGGACACCCTGCGGATCGTCGGAAGCCGGGACGTCGGCGCGCAGCCGATCGAGGAAGATGCGCTCGAGGCGCGCCCGGACCCCGAGCGGGCCCGGTGCCCATTCCCAGGCCGGGTCGACGCCCGCGAACCCGCGGTAGTGGAGCTCGTAGAGAACGGCCAGAGCGAGTTGGACGTCCTCGCCGTAGGCATCCGCGCCGTCGGTCGCGACGTCCCACACGGCATCGTCCACCGGGCCACCGAGTCGCTCGACGATCTCGGCGGAGATGGGTCCGCGGGGCGTGGGAAGCGGAGCGTCGTGCACGTCGCACATCCGGGTCTCATGAGCCATACGCCGGGGTTACCCTCTCGGAGCAGTGCAGAAACGACCCGTCGGTCGGTGCAGAAACGACCCGTCGGTCGGTGCAGAAACGACCCGTCGGTCGGTGCGGACCGGGGAAACGGGCGTGAATATCGATGCAGCCTGTGGGTATCCGGCGGCCATGAGCGAGGACCGCGAACGAGAACCACACACCATCGACTATCCCGGTGAGACCGACGAGATGGCCGAACGCCCCGCCGACGAGATGCGCGGTTACGTCGGCCGCGGGTTGCTGTCCGGCCGCAAGGCCCTCGTCACGGGCGGCGACTCCGGCATCGGACGGGCGGTCGCCGTCGCCTTCGCGAAGGAGGGTGCCGACGTCGCGATCGCGTACCTCGAGGAACACCGCGACGCCGAACACACCGCCGACCTGGTGCGACGCGAGGGCCGCACATGCCACGTGATCGCGGGCGACCTCGGCGACGCGCAGCACTGCCGGGCGGTGGTGGCCGAGACGGTCGAGCAACTCGGTGGCCTCGACATCCTCGTCAACAATGCCGGCACCCAGCAGCCCGTCGACGATTTCGCCGAGTTGAGCGAGGAGCAGTGGCGCCACACCTTCGCCGTGAACATCGACAGCTTCTTCCACGTGACGAAGGCGGCCCTGCCGCATCTGACGCCGGGCGGTTCCGTCATCAACACCGCGTCGGTCAACGGTCTGCGCGGCAACAAGACGCTCATCGACTACTCGGCGACCAAGGGCGCGGTGATAGCCCTGACCTACTCGCTCGCGCAGGCACTGCAGGACAGGCAGATCCGCGTGAACTGCGTGGCGCCCGGACCGGTGTGGACACCGTTGATCCCGGCGACGATGGACGCGGAGAAGGTCTCCGAGTTCGGGCAACAGGCCCCTTTCGGCCGCGCCGCGCAGCCCGACGAGATCGCCCCGTCCTACGTCTTCTTCGCATCGGAGACGATGTCGTCGTACTACAGCGGTGAGGTACTCGCCCCGCTCGGCGGCGAGACCATGCCGGGCTGACCGGGTGAGCCGGTAGAGAGCAAGAACGGTCGGGCGGCGGCCGGGGTCTGTGCGCGACACTGAACGCATGACCTTCGGCCGTGACCGACTGCGGGAACTGCTCGACGCCGTTCTCGACGAGAACAACGCGACCCTCGAACGGATGGCGCAGCACGCCTACGCGTCGCAGTGGCACTTCAGCCGCACCTTCGCGGTGGGCACCGGCGAGTCGCCGGTGGCGTTGCGGCGCCGGGTGATGCTCGAGCGTGCCGCCTGGCAACTGCGTCACGGCAGTTCGGTCACCGATGCGGCGTTCGCCGCCGGCTACGACAGCGTCGAAGGGTTCGCCCGAGCCTTCGTCCGTGCCTACGGATATCCGCCCAGCGAGGCCGCCCGGGTGCTCGGCACCGGCCGTAGGGATCCCGGGGCGCCTGCGCCCGTCGACCACTGGGCGCCCGCGCCCGTCGATCACTGGTTGCCCGCCCCCAACGGCGTACATTTCCATCCGCCCACCAATCTCTGGGTCGAGGAGGACGGAGGGCGGTCCACCGCGCCCGACTACCCGGCCGCCGAGGTCCTCGCGCAGATGGTGCAGCACGACCTCGCGGACACCCGCTATCTCCTCGGGCGCGCCACCGAGCTCGACGACGACGAGCGCGACCGGATCAGGTTCCCCGGACTGGTGGTCCTCGAATGGGACGGTCCCGAGGAATCCGTCTCACGTGTGCTCGGCAACCTGGTACGTGCCAAGGAGATGTGGTTGGCCTCGATGGCCGGCGCTGACCACCCCGAGGATTCTGACAACGGGATCGACTCTCTGACAGTGCGTTTCGAGGATGTTGCTCCGCGCTGGGTGGAGACGATCCGCGACATCCATCGCCGCGGCGCCTGGGGCGACGTGCTCATCGACGCCCTGTGCGACCCTCCCGAGAGCTTCGTCCTCGGGGGAGTGGTCGCCCACGTCCTCACCTTCGCCGCACACCGCCGTCAACTCGCGCGGCACATGATGCGGGCGGTCGGGCTCGACGTCGATCACGGAGATCCACTCGACTGGAACAGGAGCAGCTCATGACCCGGATGATCTACTACACCGCAAGCACACTGGACGGCTTCCTCGCCACCGAGGACCATTCGCTCGACTGGTTGCTCACCCGGGAGTCCGGTGACGGCGGGCCGTTCGACTACGAGAAGTTCATCGCCGGTATCGGCGCCATCGTCATGGGCTCGTCCACCTACCGCTGGGTGCTCGACCATGCAGGCGAGGACAAGTGGGAGTACGACCTGCCCTGCTGGGTGTTCACGCATCGCGACGACCTGCCCGTCGCCCGGGCAGGCGACGAACCCGGCGACATCCGCTTCACACAGAAGGACGTCCGTCAGGTCTACGACGAGATGGCCGAGGCCGCGAACGGCCGCGACCTGTGGATGGTGGGCGGCGGTGATCTCGCCGGACAGTTCGCCGAGCGCGGTCTGCTCGACGAGCTCGTCGTCTCCTTCGCGCCGGTGACCATCGGTTCCGGCCGTCCGTTGCTCCCGCTACACGTGGAGATGCGCCTCACCGAGCTCGGGCAGAGCGGCGAGTTCGCCGTCCTCCGCTACGAGGTGCTGAAGGAATCCACCGGTCGGTTGTGATGCGAGTCACGTGCAGGTACCGTCGGCATCGAGAGGGACACACCTCGTCCGAGGAGGCCGGTCGTGAAACTCAATCTGTTCGTAGCCTGGAGCGCCTATGCGCTCGCACTCGCCTCGATCCTGATGATCGCCCTGACGATCGTCGCCGCGGGGTACGGATTCTCGGGCTGGGCGCTCGTCGCGGCGCTCGGCGCTGTCGTCGCACTCGGCGCGGCATTCGGCATGATGGCCGGAACCGTGCGCCGAGACCACAGACGGCACTACGACACCCCGCATCTGTTCTGAGGGTGATACCTGACGCGAGTCGGTGAAAGCCGACTCGCATCACTCACACGACATCACGACTCTGCGAGTCGGCGCTTCTCCGTTTCGATGTCGAAAGTCGGCTCCGGCCAATCGAGGTCGAGACGTTCGAACGCGTCGATGAGCAGTTCCGTCACCGCGAGGCGGCTGTACCACTTGCGGTCGCACGGTACGACGTACCAGGGCGCCTCGTCGGTGCTGGTCCGATCCAGCATGTCCTGATAGGCCTGCTGGTACTGCGGCCACAGGGCGCGCTCCGAGACATCGCTCGGGTCGTACTTCCAGTGCTTGTCGCGGCGCTCGAGGCGCTCGGCGAGGCGCTTCTTCTGCTCGTCCAACGAGACGAACATCGCGACCTTCACGATGGTCGTGCCCTCCCGGACGACTTCGCTCTCGAACCGGTTGATCTCGTCGTAGCGTCCGCGCCAGACATTCTCCGGCACCAGTGATCTCACCCGCGCGACCAGCACATCCTCGTAGTGCGACCGGTCGAAGACGCCGAGCTGACCGTTGCGGGGGAGGGCCTTCGCGATCCGCCACAGGAAGTGGTGCCGCTTCTCCTCCTCCGTCGGCACCCCGAAGGCCTTATGGTCGACGCCCTGCGGGTCGATTTGGCCGACGACGTGACGCACCATGCCGCCCTTCCCGGCGGTGTCCATGCCCTGCAGGATCAGCAGCACCGAGCGGGTGCCGCCGGTCCGCCCCTCGGCGAACAGCATCTCCTGCAGATCGGAGAGGACGGCACCACGTTCGGCGAACAGACGTTCGCCGAGCGCCTTGTCGCCGTCGAATCCCGGGGTGCCGTTCGTGTCGATGTCGGCGACGCGGGTCTCGGGCGTCGCCCGGAGGGCTTCGACGATCGATGCGGGCCGGAAGACGTCGTCCTTCGTCATCCCGCCAGCGTGTCACACGCAGGCGTCATCGGGCGTGTGCCACACGCAGTGGTCATCGGGCGTGTGCCACACGCAGTCGTGATCAGGCGGGATCGACACTGTCGGTCTCGGTTGGCAGAGGGTAGGGCGGTCGCGAGATGCCGTCGACCATGTGGCTGCCCCACAGGTCGACCTCCGAGATGCGGGCGGTCGCGGTCTGGGGGGCGTCGGGCACCGTGATCGTCACGGTGGTGCCGGGGGCAGGCGAGGAGTCTGCTCCGAGGGTCTCGGCGAGCCTGCGGAGCCGGCCGCGCCACACGTGCCGGCCGAGCAGGGGGTCGAACCGTCCGGAGATCTCGACATCGACGGCGACCGTGCGGTTGCCCACGGTGACCTCGGCGGGACCGCGGTAGCCGGGATCGTCCTCGTCGTGCAGGTCGTCGGCGTGGTCGCTCATGCCCGCACTATACGTGCAACTTCGAGTAACAGTAAAGGTGTCGATCAGGGAGTGGTCGACGACTCCGGCAGGAGTGGATGCGGTTGCGACTTGAAGCGCACCGGAGATCCGGCGACTCCGGCGATGCCGTTCATGCCGCCCCAGATCATCATCGTAAGGTAATCGATCAGGTCCTCGGCGGTCATCGACTTGTTCGAGATCCACCAGTGCGTCGCGAGCTGGATGCCGCCGACGATTCCGTACGCCCACGGCACGGCACCACCCGAATCCATCTCGAGCAGCCGCAGCCGTTCCCCGAGGACGGTAGCGACGAGCTCGGCGATCATCCGCTCCGAATCGGCCACGACGTCGCGCCCCGCCGACGCGCTGTTGCTCATCACGTACAGATAGACCTCGGGATCGTCGGCGACGGTCTCGACGTAGGCGGTGATCGCCTCCCGGGTGAGCTCGTACTCGTCGAGATCCTCCGCGACCGCCGCGTAGATCCGGGGAGCGAGGACCGTCTCGACGTACCGCAGCATCGTCGCGGTCGTCAGGTCGCTCTTGTCGGTGAAGTAGCGGTAGAGCACCGTCTTCGACACGCCGATCTCGGCGGCGATCTCGTCCATGCCGATCTCGTGGCCGCGGGAGCGGATCGCGTTGATGGTGCCGTCCACGAGCTCTTCCCGGCGGGCGATCTTGTGCTCGTGCCAGCGCCGTTTGCGGCCGTCCTGCTTCACGGGCGGGGCGGCCTCGC
The DNA here is from genome assembly GCF_059759155.1 of Rhodococcus sp. GQ147. Lineage (NCBI taxonomy): Bacteria > Bacillati > Actinomycetota > Actinomycetes > Mycobacteriales > Nocardiaceae > Rhodococcus > Rhodococcus sp. GQ147. Next base: position 532,913 of record NZ_JCAXDU010000001.1, on the reverse strand, counting down.
TCGAGGTCGTGGTCGAAGTCGTCTGCGGTCTGCTGGACACTGTGTGGCACATCCGTTCGGTTTCGATCGTCGGCTCAGTCTACGATCCGGCCCCCCGTCCTTCAGAACTCGAGGGCGATCCGTCCGCCGAGTGCCGACTTTCGGCACAATCGATCGGGTGCAGCTCCTGACGACCGACGACGAGATCAAACGCCGAGAACTCCGCCGTATGAAGGCGGTCGCGACCGGCTTCCTCGTCGCCGCCGCGATCATCTATCTCTTCTGCCGCTGGCAGGAAACCCGCGGCGCCGGCGCATGGGTGGGTTACGTGCGCGCGGCTTCCGAGGCCGGCATGGTCGGCGCGCTCGCCGACTGGTTCGCCGTGACCGCCCTGTTCCGGCACCCACTACGGATACCCATCCCGCACACGGCGATCATCAAGCGGAAGAAGGACCAGCTCGGCGCCAACCTGAGCTCGTTCGTCGGCAACAACTTCCTCGCACCCGAGGTGGTGTCGGCCAAGGTCGAGTCGGCGCAGATCCCGCTGCGGGTCGGTACCTGGCTCGCCGAACCCGAGAACGCCCAGCGTGTGGCCAAGGAGACGTCGACGGTCCTGCGCGGCGTGGTCGGAATCCTGCGCGAGGACGACATCCAGCAGATCATCGACCACACCATCGTCAAGCGGATCGCCGAACCGGAATGGGGACCGCCCATCGGGCGTGTCCTCACCGAACTCCTCGCCGAGAACCGCCACCTGCCGCTCGTCGACATGCTCGCCGAACGCGCGCACCAGTGGGCGCTCGGGAGCCAGGAGACCATCGACCGCGTGATCAGCCGCGACTCGCCGTCGTGGTCGCCGAAGTTCGTCGACCTGCTGCTCGGCGAGAAGATCCACCGCGAACTCGTGGAGTTCACGTGGAAGGTGCGGTCGAATCCCGACCACGAGGTGCGGCTCGCGGTCAACAAGTTCCTCGCCGACTACGCCCGCGACCTGCAAAGCGATCCCGTGACCATCGCCAAGGCGGAGAAGGTCAAGGCCGAGATCATGGGCCGCGACGAGATCACCGGGCTCGCCGCGGCGACCTGGCGGACGGCCAAGCGGATGATCCTCGACTCGGTGGACGACCCGAACAGCACCCTGCGCACGAAGATCGCGGAGAACGTCATGGCGTTCGGCATCCGAGTGCGTGAGGACGCCGAGCTGCGCACCAAGATCGACGGTTGGTTGCTCGACGCGGTGCGTTTCGTCGCGTCCAACTACGCCGACGAGATCACCTCCGTCATCCGCGAGACGGTCGAGCGCTGGGACGCCGAGGAGGCCAGCCGCAAGATCGAACTCGCCGTGGGTCGCGACCTGCAGTTCATTCGCATCAACGGCACGGTGGTCGGCTCACTCGCCGGGTTGACGATCTACACGGTCTCGGAGTTGCTGTTCGCGTGACGACGGTCACGTGCTAGCAAGGTGCTTGCTGTAGCTAGCACTTGTCCGTAGACTGGTCGGTGTGTCCACGGAACCAGATCCGATCGAGGGCTCGGACACGCCGGACGACAGCGCCGGACCGGGGGATATCGCCGTTCGGGTGGTCAACAACGCCGCCCAGGACATCGGTGCCTTCATTCGGTCGCAGCGCGAGGCTGCACAGGTGTCGCTCCGCCAGTTGTCGCAACTGGCCGGTGTCAGCAACCCGTACCTGAGCCAGATCGAACGGGGCCTGCGCAAGCCGTCCGCGGAAGTGCTCGCCCAGATCGCCAAGGGGTTGCGGCTCTCGGCCGAGGTTCTCTACGTGCGAGCGGGGATCCTCGAGCATCGAGCGGAGAGCGCCGTGCGCGACGCGGTGCTCGTCGACACCGTTCTCACCGAGCGGCAGAAGCAGGTCCTGCTCGACATCTACGACTCGTTCTGCCGAGAGAACCAGCAGAACACCGGCGAGGCCCGGCCCGACCATCCGACAGACTTCGACGAGGAGAAAACTCCATGACCGATCCCACCAACATCCGTACCTCCCTCTACGCCGCGGTCGGTGCCGGCGACGCCGTCGTCCAGGCCGTCGCCGACCTCGTGGCCCAGGCGCGCCGACGTGCGGAGACCAACCGCACCGAGGTGGCCGAGCGGGTCGAGACCGCCCGCGACCGCTTCGCGACCCTGCCCGCCGATCTCACCGAGACCGTCGAGTCCCTCCGCGAGCGTCTCGCCGAACTCCCGGCCGAGCTGCCCGAGGAGATCGCGGAGCTGCGCGAGCGCTTCAGCACCGAGGAGCTGCGCAAGGTCGCCGAGGCGTACCTGAAGGTCGCCTCCGACCTCTACACCGCACTTGCCGAGCGCGGTGAGGAGACCATCGAGCGTCTGCGCTCCCAGCCGGCCCTCGAGGACGGCCTCGGTCGCGCCGAAGCCGTGCTCGGCGACGCCGCCGACCTCACCGAGGAAGCCCTCGGGACGGTGGCCCGCCGGACCCGCGAGGTCGGCGAGCAGGCCGCTAAGCTCGCGGGTCGCGCGGCCGGCCGCATCTCCGAGACGAGCGGCGAGGTGAGCGAGGCCGTGTCCGACGCCGGCGACAAGGCCGCCGAGCGCGTCGTCGAGCTCGGTGAGCGTGCCGAAGAGACGGGCTCCGAGACCGCCGGACGGGTCGAGTCGGCCCGCGGCGAGGTCCGCGAAGCGGCCGACAAGGCTGCGGAGAAGGTCGAGTCGGTGGCCACCCCGGTCGAGCCGGTCGAGGTCACCCCGGCCAAGGCTCCGGCCAAGAAGACTCCCGCCAAGGCTCCGGCGAAGGCCCCGGCCAAGACGGTTGCCAAGACGCCCGCCGCCAAGGCTCCGGCCAAGACCGCCGCCAAGACCCCGGCGAAGAAGACCCCTGCCAAGAAGGCGGCTCCGCGCAAGACCAGCGGTTCCTGACCTGCAGTGATCGATCGGCCCTCGTGCGAACTCGCACGAGGGCCGATTCTCGTAGACTGGTGTGGTGACCAATGTCGATTCACTTGCCGGTCTGATCATCCTCGCGCTGCAGATCATCGCCATCGCCGGGGCGGGATTCGCGCTGTTCCACGTCGTGCGTCAGCCCGCCGAGGCGTTTCCGGCCGTCGACAAGCTGACCAAGCCCGTCTGGCTCGGCATCCTCGTGGCCGCGTTGCTCGTCCTCGTCGTCTTCGGCGCGGTGGGTCTGCTCGGGATCATCGCGGTCGTCGCCGTGTGCGTGTACCTCGTGGACGTCCGTCCGCGGGTCGAGGAGGTCCAGCGCCCTCGGTGGTAGGGGGTCGGGCCTCCCTTTCGCTTGACAAGTGTGATCCAGATAATGACACTTCGGGTAACGGATAATTTTCCGAGACGAGGTGATCGGCGATGACGCTCTTGCGAAAGCACGACAGCCTGCCGGGTGAACACTCCACGGATCACCGGCAGGAGACCGCGCAACGCCTGCTCGATTCGTCGGCGCGGCTCTCCTACGATCCCGAGCTCGAGATCGACTGGGACGCGCCGCTCGTGGACGGCAAGTACGGCATGACCCCGGAGTGGTGCAGTCTCTACGGCACCGACCTGTGGGAACGCATGTCGGAGGATCAGCGCATCACCCTCACCGAGCACGAGGCCGCGAGCATCGCCGGCACCGGGATCTGGTTCGAGATGATCCTCATGCAGATGCTCGTCCGCGATCTCTACCGGCACGATCCGGCAACCCCCTACGTGCAGTTCGGGCTCACCGAGATCGCCGACGAATGCCGGCACTCGATCATGTTCGCGCGGTCGGCGCAGCGATACGGCATCCCCTCCTACCGGCCCAAGCGTTGGATCCGCGAGACCGGCCGGCTGTTCAAGGCTGTCGCGCGCGGCGCCCTCGCCTACGGCGGCACCCTGTTCGCCGAGGAGATCCTCGACATGATGCAGCGCGATTTCATGCGCGACGAGCGGGTGCAGCCCATCACCCGGACGGTGAGTCACGTCCACGTCGTGGAGGAGTCGCGGCACATCCGCTACGCCCGCGAGGAGACACGCAGGCGCTCGGCCCGGCTCGGACGTCTCGAGCGGGCATGGATCCGGATCCACCTCGGGGTGAGCGCGTACTTCGTCGTCACCAGCCTCGTGAACGACCAGGTCTACGCCGCGGCCGGACTCGACGTCGCCGAAGCGAAGAAGGCCGCGCAGGAGAACAGGCACTACCACGACAAGCTCCGTCAGGGCACTCGCCGCACGGTCGAGTTCCTCGACGAGGTGGGACTGATCGGCGGTCCGTCCACTCTGCTTCTGCGTCGCGCGCACGTCCTGTGACGTCGCGCTGCTCCACCGAACCGACAGGAGAATTCCACCCGTGAGAAAGCCGTCCCCGACCGCGTCGATCGCCGCGGGCTCGATCGTCCTCGCTGCCGCGGCGACCACCGCCGTGCTCGTCCGCCGGCGTCGTCGGACGGTCGTCCGTACCGAGGACGTCGCCCCGCACGAGCTGCTGCGCGAACCGGAACTCGAACCCGAGATCCTCGACGTCCGCGCCGACGACGGTGCCCGGCTGAACGTGCTCGCCTATGGCGACGCGGACGCTCCCGTGCTGGTGTTCTGTCACGGCTGGACGTGCAACGCCGCGTACTGGACCCCGCAGATCAACGCCTTCGCGGAGAACTACCGGGTGGTGGTCTACGACCAGCGCGGGCACGGCGACAGCGAGGCCGGGGCGCGGACGCTGGGAGCAGACGTGCTCGCCGACGATCTCCAGACGGTCCTCGACGCTGTGGTCCGGCCCGGTTCGAAGGCCGTGCTCACAGGTCACAGCATGGGCGGGATGAGCATCATCGCGTGGGCCGAGAAGTACCCGGAGAACGTCGGCCGCACGGTCGCAGGCGTGCTGCTCGCGAGCACCGGCACCGACCGGCTGGTCGCGGACTCGGCGATCGTGCCGCTGCCGCAACGCTTCCCGCGGGTGCCGGTGCCCGTCGCGAGCCGGCTCATGGGTGCGACCGTCCCGTTGGCGGCGTCCCCGGTGACGACGCGGGCCCTGCGCTACGTGGCCCTGTCGCCCGGTGCGAGCGCCGCCGAGGTGCAGTTCTGCGAGAAGATCGTGCTCGGCTGCCCGCCGCGCACGCGGGGCGGCTGGGGCAGGGCCCTGAGTGCCCTCGACATCCGTGAGGGTCTGCGCAATCTCACCGTGCCGACGACGGTGCTGGTCGGAACCGCCGACCGTCTCACCCCGCCTGTCCACGCCCGGCGTCTCGCCGAGGAACTCGACCGTGCGGGCAACCTCGAACGTTTCGTGGTGCTCGACGGCATCGGCCACATGAGCTCGGTCGAAGCGATCGACCGGTTCGACGAGGAGCTCGCGCACCTTGTCGAACGAGCCGGTGTGCCCGTCGGCTGAGCCGATCACCCACGCACGAAAGACCGGTCCATCCGCTCGCGGGTGGACCGGTTTCGGCTCGGGGGATCTACCGGAAGACGACGGTCTTACTGTCGTGCACCAGCACCCGATCCTCGAGGTGCCAGCGCAGACCGCGCGAGAGGACCAGCTTCTCGACGTCGCGGCCCTGACGGACCATGTCGCTGACGCTGTCGCTGTGACTGACGCGGATGACGTCCTGCTCGATGATCGGGCCCGCGTCGAGTTCGGCGGTGACGTAGTGGCAGGTCGCGCCGATGAGCTTCACGCCGCGCGTGAAGGCCTGGTGGTAGGGCCGTGCGCCGATGAACGACGGCAGGAAACTGTGGTGGATGTTGATCGCGCGGCCGGCCCAGTGCTCGCACAGTTCCTCCGGGAGCACCTGCATGAACCGGGCGAGGACCACCGCGTGCGGGTCGTGGGCGTCGACGAGCTTGCGGACCTGCTCGAAAGCCGGTCCGCGCTCGGCGGGATCCTTCGGGAACGACACGTAGTGGAAGGTGATGCCGTGTCGCTGCGCGACCGGTTCGAGATCGCGATGGTTGCCGATGACCGCGCAGATCTCGGCGTCGAGTTCCCCTGCGGCGACCCGTCCGAGGATGTCGTGCAGGCAGTGCCCTTCCTTGCTGACGAGCAGCACGACGCGCTTGCGCTTGCCGGTGTCGGAGAGCGTCCATTCGGTCTGCGGGCCGATGTCGGCGGCGACGCTCGCGAACTTCTCGCGCAGCTCGTCGAGTCCGAACGGGATCGACGACGCCCGGACGGCCTGCCGGGTGAAGAACCAACCGGTGTCTTGATCGGCGTGGTAGGCCGCCTCGACGATCGAACCACCGACCTCCGCGAGGAAGGTCGCGATGCGGGCGACGATCCCGGTGGTGTCCGGGCAGCCCAGGGTCAGAACGTAACGTCGATCGTCGGCGGATGAGGCGAGCGTCATGCCCCGATTCTCTCAGGTGACACACGGCGTCCTACTTCCGGTCGGCCCTGCTCCCGGTAGACCCTCTCTCCGGTCGTCAGCCCGAGACCGGAGGACGTCGAACCGTACCCGTGGCGACGAGAGTGGTCGCATCGATCGTGCGCAGTCCGCGTGCGGTGACCTCCTCGGCGATCTGCTGCCGCACCGACGCCACCTGCCCGGAGTCGAGCCCGGTCAGCACCGCGCGCAAACCGGTGCCCGTTACGAGCGACCAGCACAACTCCTCCGTCGCCGGAAGGAGATTCGACAGGGTGCGGACCTCCACGGAATCGGTTCCGGCGTCCGCGAGCCACGCCTCGAGTGTGTCCGGAGTGTCGATCCGGTGCAGGGGTGTGCGGTCGCGCAGGACGCCGCGCTCGCGCAGCCCGGGGGAGTAGCGCGACGCGACATCGAACACGATCGACGAGAACTCCTCCATCGCGCCGCGTCGCCAGACCGTCACGCCGGCGCGTCCGCCCTGCCTCACGAGCGAGACCAGACGCCAGAAGGTTCGGTCCATGTCCGGGAGGAAGAACACCCCGTAGGAGATCGACAGCACGTCGTAGCCGGCGTCGGGTACGTCCGACGGTGCCTCCCACTGCGAGGCGTCCGCACAGACGAATTCGATGTTCTTCAGGCCGCGGCGTTCCGCGGTCAGGCGGCCGTGTTCGAGCATCTCGTCGGCGACGTCGACGCCGTGGACGAGACCTTCGGGTCCGACGGCGGCGGCGGCGGGAAGCGCGGACGATCCCGTTCCGCAACACGCGTCGAGCACCGCCTCGTCGGGGGCGACGCCGAGCTGGAAGACCAGTGCCTGCCCGGCCGGTCCCCACACCGTCGGGGTCAGCTCGTCGAAATCCCCGCTCGCCGCGTCGAAGGTGCGTGCGGTCTCGGCGGAATCGGCCCAGGGGTTCTCGGGATCGTCGTTCATGCCTGCTCCTCGAGGGCGTAGAACGGCTCGGCGTACCGGAAGGTGCCCCGCAGCTCGGGGTCGTGTGCCGTGAGCGCCCGTGCCTGGAAGTGGGACGCCCACTCCTCGACGTCGGGGGAGATCCCGAGTTCGGCGGCGGGCACGAAACCGAAGCGGGGGTAGTAGTCGGGATGTCCGAGCAGGAGCACGATCGACTCGTCCAGGGCATCCGCCGCACCGAGCACGGCGTGCATGAGAGCGGCGCCCACGCCGGAGCGCTGGAAATCGGGACGGACACCGAGTGGACCGAGGCCCAGGGCAGGGGTGGCGCCGACGTGACCCCGGGTGGCGACGACCTGGCCGACGATCGCGCCCGAGGCGTCCTCGGCCACGAGCGACAACGGCGGCAGCCATGCGTCGCTCGCCCGCAACGACGCGACCAGACCGGGCTCGACCGGCTCGCGACCTTCCGGGGCGAACGGCGCGAACGCGGCGCGATGCACGTCGGCGGTCGCACGGACGTCGGCGGGGAGTTCTCGACGGATCAGCACGCGATCATTGTCGTGGCCGAAGCGGTGCGGCGGTATCGAATTATCGCCGTCTGCTGTTCCTCCGGACCACCACGACGGCCACAACTGCGACGAGAAGCGCGATCACCAGGATTTCCATGGGAATCGACTACCCGGCACGGGGCGAAGCCTGCTGAGCACGGCCGTCGGATCTCGCCGTGTGGAAAGCTGCAGTCATGTCCGGAACTACGTTGACCCGCGCGCAGGTCGCGTCGATGATCGACCACACCCTCCTCAAGCCCGAAGCGTCCTCGCAGGACGTGCGGGCCCTCGTCGACGAAGCCGTCGAACTCGGCGTGTACGCGGTGTGCGTGTCGCCGTCGATGCTGCCCCTGCGGGCCGAGGGGGTCACGGTCGCGACGGTCGTCGGTTTCCCTTCCGGCAAGCACCATTCCCTCATCAAGGGCGCCGAGGCGCGACTCGCCGTCGACGAGGGCGCACGCGAGATCGACATGGTGATCGACGTGGGCGCAGCGGTGGCCGGCGACTACAACGCCGTCCTCGCCGACATCCTCACCGTGCGTGAAGCGATCGGTTTCGACCCTGTCCTCAAGGTCATCATCGAATCCGCGGTGCTCTCCGACGAGGCGATCGTCGAGGTGTGCCGCGCCGCGGAGAAGGCCGGGGCGAACTTCGTGAAGACCTCCACCGGTTTCCATCCCGCGGGTGGCGCCACCACCCACGCGGTCGCGCTCATGGCGGAGACGGTGGGCGGCAAGCTCGGCATCAAGGCGAGCGGCGGCATCCGCACCGCCGAGGACGCGGTCGCAATGATCGAGGCCGGAGCGACGCGACTCGGACTGTCCGGCAGCCGCGCGGTGCTGGACGGGCTCCAGAGCTGACGACAGCTCTCGACGGTCTGCCGGACCGGCCTCCTCGCTCACGACAGGAGGCCGCAGCTGCCCTCCTGTTGTTGCTGCTGCTGTCCCTGCGGGGCCTCCGGCAGCACGAAGCGGCCACCCTCGAGGCGGAGATCGATACCGCTGTCGGTGACGTTCACCTCGGTGGCCTGCATACCCAGCGGGTACTGCTGCAGACCCGAGGTCAGGATCTCCACGACGCCGTCGACGAGGGCCGTCGGGAGCCCGATGCCGAGGATCGTCGCGTCGGTCGTCTCGACCGTCACCACACCGCCGTTCACCACCGGTCGCGCGGTGAACTCCGCGAGACCCTGGCCGCCGACCGTGAACGTCAGGGTGCCCGCGTTCTCGTCGGCCATGACATCGGTGACGAGGCCGCCGACCGACTGGCTCTGCACGGTCGCGAGGATCCCGGAGGTGGGCCACGAGACGTCAGCACTCGAGCTGCCGATGGTGCCGGCGCCCTCGGCGGAGTCGCGCAGGTCGACGTCGTTGACCTCGGCGTGCACCTGCATCTGCTGGGCCGGACCGAAGGCGGTGTCGTCGCTGTCGAGAGCAACCGAGGGAACCTGCCGGTCGAGCAGCTGGAGCAACACCGGCTTCCAGCTCAGGTCGACGTCGACTCCCGTGCCGAGCTCGCTCTCGAAGGACTGGGCGAGGCAGGCCGTCGCGCGGTTGCGGACGTAGACCTCCGCGCCCACCAGGACTGCGACCAGCGCCGCGACGAGAACGACGGCGATCGTGACGGTGCGGTTGCGCTTCCGTTGCGTCATGGTCGCCGATTCTCCCGGACGACGCTGAGGATCGACTGAGCACACGGCCACAGGATGAGGAAAATATGTGAGGTGTACCACATTCTTCGGCTACGCTGGGCGCCATGACAGGGTGGACGGATTCAGGTTACGACGCAACCGGGCGGGCCGATGCCGACGACTCGCTGCGGCGCCTCGCCGCCACACAAGCCGGGTTCTTCACCGCACGCCAGGCCGTCGGTCACGGAATAGCAGCTCACGACTTCGCGGAACGCATCGAGGCGGGACTGTGGATCCGCGTCGAGACCGAACTGTTCCGCCTCAGCGACAGCCCACGGACGAAGTTCGACGAGTTCGCCCAATGGTGCACCTGGTACGAGGGGGAAGCGGTCGTCTCGCACCAGAGCGCCGCCGACCTGCACGGCATGGGCCACCTGCAGCCCCGCTTCCTGCACCTGTCCACACCCGACCAGCGCACCGTGCCGAGCAACCGGCTCGCGCTGCATCACCGGACGCTGGCAGAGGAGGACTGCGAGGTCGTCGGGGCCTTCCGGATCACCACACCCGCCCGCACCGCGGTCGACCTCGCGGCCGGCGGCGTGTCCCAGGAAGTGCTCGACGAACTCGTCGGCGACGCGATCGCGCTCGGCCGGGTCGACTCCGACCAGCTGCACGCCGCCGTGGCGAACCAGCCGGCCGCGGTGGCCGACCGGATCGAGCTCGCGCTCCTCGCCGCGGGCTGACCGACCGGAGCGAGGACGAACTCGGACAGACGGTCTCAGACCGCGACCAGCTCGGATGCGACGGATGTGCCGGCGGGCGCGACCGCGTCCCATGGCACCGTCAGCACGCAGTCACGCAGACGGCGGCGGGGCGGAGACACCGGGAAGCCCTGATCCCGCAGCAGCTCGAGCGTCGCCTTCCATCGGATCCGCGGCCCGAACGCCGCGTGCGGAGCGCTCGTCGCCCACGCCCGGTCGGCCGCGCGGAGCAGCGCGTGGATCGGCTCGCCCGGGACGTTCCGGTGGATCAGCGCCTTCGGCAGCCGTTCGGCGACGTCGGACGGTCTCTCCACGTGGAACGGGCTCCACGCCAGGGTCAGCGAACGGGGACCGTGCTCGTCGAGGAGCACCCAGGCGCAGCGCCGGCCCAGCTCGTCGCACGTGCCGTCGATGAGCAGGCCGCCGGAAGCGAGGCCGGAACGCAGGTGCGCCCACGCCGGTTCGACCGCCTCCTCCGGATACTGCCGGAGCACGTTGAAGGCCCGGACCAGGGTCGGACGCAGGCCCGCGAGCTCGAAGCCGCCCCGGGCGAACGCGACACCGTCGCGGCCCGGGACCACACGGTCCGGATCGATCTCGAGACCGACCACGCGCAGATCGCTGCGGACCCGACGCAGGCGCGCGGCGAGTTCGAGGGTCGTCACCGGCATGGCGCCGTAACCCAGATCGACCACCAGCGGGTCGGTGGCGTGCGTCAACGCCCTCGTGATGTGGGGGTCGTGCATCGCCCAGCGGTCGCTGCGGCGCAGCCTGTTGATGCCGGTGGTGCCGCGCGTGACGACACCGACGGGTCCTCGATTCCGCACGCGCTACCGACCGGCGAGCCAGTCGGCGGTGATGGCCGCTTCGGTGCGGAACACGTCGACGAGATTGGTGAGGATGAGTTCTTCGAGTTTGCCGCCGACGAACGGAATGTGCACCTTGGCCTCGGAGGTGGTGCGGAGCGTGGTGCCGTGGTCGTCGGCGAAGAGCTCCATCGTGCCCGTGAGGCTGCCCGGACCGCCGGGGATCGACGCCTGGTAGGTGCCGGTCGCGCCGTCGGTGAACGGCCCGTAGTTCTCCTTGCGCGTGATGACCATGTCCTTCTTGATCACCGTGCGGGCGATCTCCGGCAGGTCGGAACGCGGCAGGACGTGGTGCAACACCAGCGCGATGCCCGATTCGGAGACCGTGAACCCGCGGACGTGGTTCTCCGAGTACTTGCGCATCTCGGTCATCCGCGCTTCCCAGTGGGCGGGGTCGGCGAGAGCCTCGTACACCCGCTCCGGTGGATGAGGGAAGCGGGCGGAGTAGTCGATACGCCGTGCCACGACCGGCCAGGTTACCGCGCCGGACGGCCTGCCCGGAAATCGCGACCGTCCACCGAGAGCTCAGCGGGGGTGCGATCAGGCCGAGTGGTCCCCGTTCAACCACTGCTCGGTGAAGGTGCGCTCCGCGTCGAACAGCTCGACGAGCTGCTCGACGATCATGCCCTCGATCTTGGAACCGAGGAACGGGATCTTCACCTCGACGGTCCCACCGATGACGACGGACGAACCCGCCCCGTCGGTGATGAGGGTCATCCCACCGGTGACCTCGCCGGGCATGCCGTCGACGTGCGCCGAGAACCTGCCCTCGGCGCGACCGCCTGCGAACGCGCCCCATGCCTCGTGACGCCGGATGACGAGATCGCCCGGGCGGAGGCTCGTCACCATGCTCGGCAGGTGCTCGGCCGGGATGGCCTGATGGAGGTCGAGCTCGATCGTGCCGTCACCGGAGTCGGCGCGTTCGACCGCCGCACCCGGGCCCCCGACCTCACTCAGCCGGGTCTGCCAGTACTGCGGATCGACGAACGCCGCGTGGACCGCAGCAGGCGGGGACGAGTAGTTCGCAGTGTGGTCGATAGGGCTGCCCATACGGGGCACGCTACCGTTTGCTGGTGCTTGATCCACGTACCAGGGCCCGGCTCGTCGAAACGGGAGCCACGGTGTCCGAGCAGGTGTCGCTGTCGGAATTCACGACCCTCCGGCTCGGTGGCCCCGCCCGGTATCTCGTCGAATGCACGTCCACCGCGTCGTTGATCGAGGTCGTGCGCCTGCTCGACGAGCAGGAAGTGCAGCTGCTGCTCCTCGCGGGTGGCTCCAACCTCGTGATCGGCGACGACGGCTTCGACGGCGTGGTGGTGCGTGTCGCGACCACCGGTGTCGACCTCCGCGACGACCACGTCCGGGTGGACGCGGGAGCCGAATGGGACGCCGTCGTCGCGGCCACCGTGGAGGCCGGCCTCGGCGGCCTCGAATGCCTGTCGGGCATCCCCGGCTCCACGGGAGCGACGCCGGTGCAGAACGTCGGCGCGTACGGCGTCGAGGTGGGCTCGATCCTGCGTCGCGTCCGCCTGTTCGACCGCGCCACCGGCCAGGACTCGTGGGCCGGCCCCGAGGCACTCGGTCTCGGCTACCGGACCAGCATCCTCAAGCACACCGACGCAGCGGTCGTCCTCGAGGTGGAACTGGACGTGCGGAGCGACGGTTCGTCCGCACCCCTCGCATACCGGGAGCTCGCTGTCGCGCTGGGTGCGGAGGAGGGCGAGCGCCGGCCGGCGGCGCAGGTACGCGAGCACGTGCTCGCGTTGCGCCGCAGCAAGGGCATGGTGCTCGACGCCGACGACCATGACACCTGGAGCGCCGGATCGTTCTTCACGAATCCCGTCGTCCCCGACGACCGCCTGCCGCAGGTGCTCGCGGCCATCGCGGCGAAGGTGGGGGAGGACGTGCGCATCCCGCAGTTCCCCGCGGACGGCGGCACCAAACTGTCGGCCGGATGGCTCATCGAGCGGGCCGGTTTCGTGAAGGGTTTCCCCGGCGCCGACGCACCGGCGCGGTTGTCGACGAAGCACACGCTGGCGCTCACCAACAGGGGAGCGGCATCGGCCGCGGACCTCGTGGCGCTGGCGCGGACGGTGCGCGACGGCGTCGAGGACGCCTTCGGGGTCCGTCTGCATCCCGAACCCGTCACCGTGAACTGCGTGATCTGACGGACGGCCCGCCCGTCGCCCCCGGTCGAACACCCCGAAGGCGGTAGCGGGATCGAAGACCAGCTCCCGCCCACCCACGGTGACCGTGACAGTACCGACGGGGGTGGGCGCGACCGCCTCGCCGCGCCCACCACCGCGGTGGGTCAGTCGGTGACGCGGTGGAACCGGCCGGCATTGGCCTGGTCGCGCGGCTTGACGATGATCTGGTCGAGGTTGACATGCGACGGCCGCGACGCGACGAAGCCGATGATGTCGGCGATGTCCTGGGCGACGAGCGGGGTGATGCCCTCGTACACCTTGTCGGCCCGATCCTTGTCGCCCTCGAAGCGCACCAGCGAGAACTCGGTCTCGACCGCGCCCGGCGCGACTTCGGTGAGGCGGACGGGCTGTCCGAGCAGTTCGCCGCGCAGCGTGCGGTGCAGCACGGCCTGCGCGTGCTTCGCCGAGGTGTAGCCGGCGCCGTTATCGTAGGCCTCGAAGGCCGCGACCGAGGTGATGGTGACGATCAGGCCGTCGCCCGAGGCGATGAGCTTGGGGATCAGCGCCTTGGTGATGCGCATGGTGCCGATGACGTTGGTCTCCCACATCCAGCGCCAGTCGTCCTCGACGGCCTCGGCCACCGGTGCGAGTCCCTTGGCGCCACCGGCGTTGTTGACCAGCACGTCGACCCGCGGCAGCACCGTGGTGAAAGCGTCGACCGAATCCTCGTCGGTGACGTCGAGCTCGAGCGCGGTACCGCCGATCTCGTCGGCGAGCTTCTGCAGGCGGTCGAGGCGGCGTGCGCCCACCACGACGTGGAAGCCCTGTGCGGCGAGCGTGCGGGCGGTCGCCTCGCCGATTCCGGAGGAGGCTCCGGTGACGACGGCGACGCGGGAATCGGGAGAGATGCTCATGGGGGCAATCGTAGTGTCGGGCACCGGATGCCGCCGTACGTCCCGGCCTGCGAAGTCCTTTCCGTGCGGCTACCCTGCGGCGTATGACCACCACCCGCGGTCGATACAGTTCGGGCGAACAGACCCGGATCCGGCTCGTCGAAGCCGCTGAGCGACTCTTCGCCCGCAGTGGATACGACGGGGTCACCCTCGCCGACATCCGCAAGGCCGCCGGACAGCACAACTCGTCCGTGGTCGGTTACTACTTCGGCACCAAGGAGGGGTTGCTCGAGGCGGTCTTCTCCCACCGGTTGCCCGCCCTGAACTCCCAGCGGGAAGCGCTCCTCGCCGAGATGCTGCGGACGCGGGAGACCCTCTCGGTCCGCGACCTGCTGTGGATGATCATCCGCCCCCTGGCCGGCACGCTCGGCCGCAACAACCACTACGTCGCCTTCCTCGACCGGCTGTCGAACCACGACCGGTTCGCCGAGTGCTTCCGCGTCACCGGACCGACGGGAACCGAGAGCGGCCGCCGGTCCGACACCGCGCTACGGACCCTGCTCGGGCCGTTGCCCGACGATATCGCCGGGCAGCGTCTGCGGCTGGTCTACTCCGGCACCGTCGGTGCGCTGGCGCGGTGTCACCGTGCAGGCGAATCACCCACCACGGCAGAACTCGCCGCACTCGTCGACGCGTGGGAGGCGTTGCTGCTCGCCCCGGTGTCGGCGGAGACCGCGCACGCACGCGGGGACGTGCAGGAAGATTTCCCACCGGATCGGTGAGGATTGGACACGACGCGGTTCGGGCGATAGTTTGAGCGACATGTCAGTCGGCCACGCCTCCGCACTGCGGGTCACCTATGTGACCGCCGCGCTGGGATCACGGCTGCCTCTGGCGCGCGAACTCTGTTGTCGCTGCTGCGGAAAGTAACTCCGCACCGATCCCGCCCTCGTTGTGCGGGTCCGTCTCCGATCATGTTCTCCACGTCGGGGTCTCGGTGCGTCGATCGTCTCCCGCCCGTTCTCCGGTCATCACGTCCGGATCAGCAGCCAAGGATCAGCGCCGTGTCGGTTCCCACTCTCTCGCCGTCCGTTTCCCTTCCCTCGCGGTCGTCCGCGCCCCGTCGCGCCGCCGGTTCCGCCGTCCGTGGATCCACGCGTGCGACGGTCGTCCGTCCCCGCACCTCCCGTGTGTCGAGCCCCGTCAGGATCGTTCCGCCGGACCTGCGTATCGCCGACGGCACCGGGGCGTCGGTCTTCCGTGTCGCCGCCAACCGTGGCCCCGTCTCGCGCGACGTGATCGCCAAGGTCACCGGTGCGAGCATCGCCACCGTCAATCGTCAGGTGTCGGCCCTGCTCTCGGCAGGTCTGCTGCGTGAGCGCGCCGACCTGACCGAACCCGGCGCGGTCGGCCGGCCGCGTGTTCCCGTCGAGGTCGACCACGAGCGGTACCTGACGGTCGGCATTCACATCGGTGCCGTCACCACCGGCATCGTCGCCAGCGACCTGCGCGGTCGCATCATCGGCGCCGTCGAGGTCCCCACGCCGACCGGCGACCAGGACGCCGCGCTCGCGTCGATCACCGCGAGCGCCAAGGCCTTCGTCGGGCGGTGGCACCGCCGCGCCCCGTTGTGGGTCGGCGTCGCACTCGGCGGGCGGGTGGACTCGAACACCGCCGTCGTCACGCACCCGCGACTCGGCTGGGTCGACGCCCGGGTCGGCGCGATCGTCGGTGGCGGTATGGGGCTTCCGGTCTCGGTGGCCGCGCACGTCGAGGCGATGGCCGCCTCCGAACTGCTCCTCACCCCCGATCGCGACGCCCCCGAGGCCAAGGGCACCGGCCTGTACTTCTACGTTCGTGAGACGGCCGGTGTGGCAATCACTTTCGAGGGCAAGGTGCACACCCCTGCCGGCGGTCCGGGTTCGGTGACGCATTTCCCCACCGGTTCGTCGACCCGGTGCTCGTGCGGCGGCACGGGTTGCCTCGAGGCGACGGTGAGTGATCGGGCGGTCGTGCAGCGCGCGGTGGCCGAGGGCATCCTCGCCGACGGCGACAACACCATTCAGTCGCTCTACCGCCTCGCGCGCGGCGGTTCCGAGGCCGCCCACGGTCTGCTCGTCGAGCGGGCCACCGTGCTCGGCCGCACCGTCGGAATGCTGCGCGACCTGTTCAATCCCGACCGTGTGATTCTCGGCGGACAGGCCTTCACCGAGTACCCGGCCGCGGTTCCGCACGTCGCCCGCGCGTTCGCCGCGTCGACCACCCTGCCGCGCAAGGACATCCGCATCACCGGCTTCGGCAACCGGGTGCAGGCCCACGCCGCGGGTGTCGTCTCGCTCAGCTCGTTGTTCTCGGATCCGATCGCCGCGATGAAGCGCACCGAACTCTGAGCGATCCCGTCGGATTCACACGCTCGGTGGGGCGTCCGTCGCGTCCGCAGCGGCGCCCCGCCGGTCGAGTTCCGCCCGGGCCCGGTCCAGCCCGCCGTGTTCGAGTGCGGCCGAGTGCGATTCGTCGGCCCACACCAGTTTCCCCCGTTCGTGGACCGTCACGGTCATGCGACCGCCGAGATGTTCGATCGAACCGGCGACGTTCCGTCGTTCCGCGGGCACGGGGACCGGCAGGACGTGTGCCGCTCCGAGGGGTGAACTTCCCGAGATCTCCACGCTCCAGCGGGCATTGCGGCCGCGCAGGTGCCAGCTCTCGTCGGTGACCGTCGCCCGGACCGGGGATGTGACGGGATTGCCCAGCCGCACGATGCGCCCGTCGGGTAGTGCGACGACGACCGCCGTGACCTCCGTGTGCAGCGGACCCGAATGCACCTGCCCGCCTGCGAACGCCACACACGCCTGCGGGTCGGCGAATCCCTGCGCCTGACCCCACCACCACGACTCGGGGAAACCGCCCTTGCCCCAGTTCTTCTCGCCGTAGACCTGGGCGCCGGTCAGATCCCACTTCTCGTCGCCGAGGATCGCGTGCCCTTCCACCCGGCCGCCGAGCAGCCAGGAATGCCAGTACTGGTTGAGACCGGGGACGGAATGGAACACGCTCGACGCGCCGAAGCGGCGTCGCGGCCAGAGCCACAGATCCGACAACCGGATGTCGAGACGGGCGTCGTCGCCGAGATCCATCCACACGCGTTCTCTGTCGCCGCAGAAGACGTCGCCGGCCGATGCGCCGAGCCGATCGGGATCGGAAGCGGCCACCGGATGCGCGGCGGTGCGCAGGAAACCCCCGGGATGGGCGGCCAGACCGAGCGTCGCCCAGTGCGAGCCGGGCCCTCCCGAGTCGTCCGCACGGTTTACCCCGCACAGAGCGATGACGACGCGGCCGGTTCCGGGCTGGGTGAAGCGCCAGAAGTAACCCTCCATCGCGACGCCGTGCGCGGCGAGCGGATTCCCGAAGGGCAGATCCGCTCCCGACGCGCGGTAGCGGGTCCACAGACTCCTCGGAGAGAGATCCTTCGGTGAGAGCCGTCCGTGTCGTTCGTGCACCGCCATGCCCGCTCCGTTCCGTGGATCCGTCCTGTCCGTTCTCCGGATGTACCCAGCATGGCCGTTCCCGTCACGGAACGTGCGGAATCGGGCAGCGATGTGCGGACGCGGGGGAGGTACCTTCACCTCGCGTGGTCGGTCGGCCATAACGTTGGCCGGACCGGATCGGACCGAAGAGAACGCGAGAAGTACGTGACAGGAGAGAAGGGCGGCTCGTACCGCGAGTTGTTCGCGGCGCCGGGTGCAGCCGCGTTCTGCCTGGCGGGATTCGTGGCGCGACTGCCGATCGCGATGGTCGGGATCGGCATCGTCACGATGTTCTCCCAGCTCGAGGGTAACTACGCGGTCGGCGGCGCACTGTCCGCGGTGTTCGCGCTGTCGTACGCCGTGCTCACCCCGCTCGTCTCCCGCGCGGTCGACCGGTACGGCCAGCGACGGGTCCTGCCCACGGCGGCGGCCGTCAGTGCGGTCGCCACCCTCGCGATGCTCTCGGGCGTCCGGTTCGAGGTGCCCACGGTGTGGCTGTTCGTCTGCGGGATCCCGGCGGGACTCATGCCCACGATCGGCGCGATGGTGCGGGCGCGGTGGACACAGCTCTACGGCGGCACCCCGCGACTGCGCACCGCCTTCGCGCTCGAAGCGGTGGTCGACGAGGTGTGCTTCATCGTCGGCCCCGTCCTGTCGGTGGGCCTGAGCGTGGCGGTCTTCCCCGAGGCCGGCCCGCTGCTCGGCGCGGTCCTGCTGCTCGTCGGCACCCTTGCCCTTGCGGCGCTGCGCAGCACGGAGCCTCCCGTGCAACCGCACACCGACGACCGTGCGCGGACGAACATCCTGCGCATGCCCGTCCTCCTGTCGATCGTCGTGGTTATGGTCGCGATGGGTGTGGTCTTCGGCGTGATCGATGTCGCAGCCGTCGCGTTCACGGCCGAACAGAACTCTCCGGGCTCGGCCACCTTCGCGCTCGCACTGTTCGCGACGGGTTCGGCGATGAGCGGCCTGATCTTCGGTAGCCGGGTGGGATCGAGTGCTCCGACCCGCCAGTTGTTCGTCGCCACCGGCACTCTCGCCGTCCTGCTGTGCCCGTTGCTGCTCGCCGGTTCGGTGCCGATGCTCACGGTGCTGTACTTCGTTGCCGGATGCGCGATCTCGCCCATCATGATCGTGGCGACGTCGCTGACGCAGCAGATCGTGCCGCCCGACCGGCTCACCGAGAGCATCACGTGGACGGTCGCGGGTCTCGGCGTCGGCGTCGCCGCAGGTTCGGCGCTGGTGGGACAGGTCATCGACCGGACCGATGCCGGCACCGGATATCTCGTGGCGGTCGCCGCGGGCATCCTCGCGGTCACCTGTGCCGGCGGGATCCATGTGCGAGCACGGTTAGAGTGACGCGCATGGCAGTTCGTGAAGTGGCCGGTATCGACGGCACCTCCCTCGTCTATCGCACATTCGGCTCCGAGACGGCACCGGTTCTGGTGCTGCTCCACGGGTGGGCGCAGTCGTCGCGGTGCTGGGGCGACGGGGTCCTCGACGCACTCGCCCGCGACTTCCGTGTCGTCGCCGTCGACCTGCGCGGACACGGTTATTCGCAGGCTCCCGAGACCGGATACGCCGATCGCAGTCTGTGGGCCGGCGACCTCGCCGCGGTGCTCGCCGCCGAGAACGTCTCCGAGACGAACCCGGCGGTGCTGCTCGGTTGGTCGTACGGCGGCCTGGTGATCTGCGACTATCTCGCCGAACACGGCGCGGGAGCCGTCGCCGGCCTGGTCCTCGTGGGTGCCATCACGAGCATCGGCCGTGGCGAGAAGGGCGGACGCGTCGGTGCCTCGATGCGTGCCGCGATCCCCGCCGCGATGTCGGAGGACCCGAAGGAAGCGGTGCGCGCGCTCGGCTCCTTCGGTAACGCCCTCACCGGTCCCGTCGTCGAGGGCAGCGCTCTCCTCGAAGGCAAGGGCGCGGTGTCGCAGGCCTTGTTCGGTGCGAGCCTGTGCACCCCGCCCCGCGTCCGTGCGGCGCTGTTCGACCGGGCGGTGGGCAACGACGACCTGCTCGCCGACCTGGACGTGCCGGTTCTCCTCCTGCACGGCGACGCCGACTCGGTCGTCGACGTCTCCGCGGCGCACCACGCGGCGTCGCTGCTGCGACGCGCCACGACCTCGATCTGGGAGGGCGTCGACCACGGTCCGTTCGTCGAGGATCCCCACCGGTTCGTGTCGGAGGTCGGAGAGTTCGCTCGCACCGCGACGGCGGAGGCGGCGACACGCGAAGATCGGCAGCAGGGCAGTATGGAGGGGTGACGTCCCAGCCCAGCCGCCCGCACCGCGTGGCCGTGATCTCGGTCCACACCTCGCCGCTGGCGCAGCCCGGAACCGGGGACGCAGGCGGTATGAACGTGTACGTCCTGCAGACCGCCGTCGAGCTCGCGCGTCGCGGCGTCGAAGTCGAGATCTTCACCCGCGCGACCTCGTCGGCCGATCCGGCCGTCCAGCAGGCCGCGCCCGGGGTGCTCGTCCGCAACATCGAGGCCGGCCCCTTCGAAGGCCTCGACAAACACGACCTGCCGACGCAGCTGTGCGCTTTCGCTGCCGGCGTGCTGCGCGAGGAGGCACGGCACCCGCAGGGCTACTACGACCTGGTGCACTCGCACTACTGGTTGTCGGGGCAGGTCGGCTGGCTCGCCCGCGACCGCTGGGGTGTGCCGCTCGTGCACACCGCCCACACGCTCGCCGCGGTGAAGAACGCCTCGCTCGCCGAGGGCGACACCCCCGAACCCGCAGCCCGGCAGATCGGGGAACAGCAGGTCGTCGCGGAGTCCGACCGCCTGGTGGCCAACACCGCCGACGAAGCGGGGCAGCTCGAACGCATCTACGGGGCCGATCCCGCGAAGATCGACGTCGTCGCACCGGGCGCCGACCTGAACCGCTACCGGCCCGGCGACCGCGCGGCCGCCCGCGCCGAGCTCGGACTCGATCCGCGCGAGACCGTCGTGGCGTTCGTGGGCCGCATCCAGCCGCTCAAGGCCCCCGACGTGCTGCTCGAGGCCGCTGCGCGGGCACTCGCCGACGATCCCGGCATGCCACTGCGGGTGCTCGTGGTGGGAGGTCCCTCGGGAACGGGTCTCGAGCGCCCCGACGCGCTCATCGAACTCGCGTCCGCGCTGGGTATCGCGTCGCGGGTCACCTTCCTCCCGCCGCAGCCGCCGGACCGTCTCGTCCAGGTCTACCGGGCTTCGGATCTCGTTGCGGTGCCGAGCTATTCGGAGTCCTTCGGTCTCGTCGCAATCGAGGCGCAGGCTTGCGGCACGCCCGTGCTGGCCGCGAACGTCGGGGGTCTCGGCGTCGCCGTGCGCGACGGGGAGACCGGCATGCTCGTCGACGGGCACCGCATCGACGACTGGGCGACGGCGTTGCGTTCGCTCGTCGGCGATCCGGATCGTCTCGCCCGATTCGCGGCGACCGCGCCCGTGCATGCGGAGTCCTTCTCGTGGGAACACACCGCGGAAGGACTGCTCGACAGCTATCGGCGGGCCGGGATGCGCCGCAACCGCGCCTTCGGTACCGGTGAGCATTCGCTGCGACGGCAGCGTGGAGTGTGGAAGTTGCGACGGACGAGGGGAGTCACGGCATGAGCGACCGGCTCATCGAACTGATCGAATCCACGCTGCGCGATCGCGAGCTCGAGTTCTCCGTCAAGGAGGGCGGGCACTTCGTCGTCGAGCTTCCGGGCGAGAAGAAGCTCAAGACGACCACGCTGCTCAGCGTCGGACAGCACGGTGTGCGGGTCGAGGCGTTCGTGTGCCGCAAGCCGGACGAGAACTTCGAATCGGTGTACCGCTACCTGCTGCGTCGCAACCGTCGCCTGTACGGCGTGGCGTACACGCTCGACAAGGTCGGCGACATCTATCTGGTGGGACGCATCGCCGCGCACGCGTTGACCCCCGAGGAGATCGACGCGGTCCTCGGGCAGGTCCTCGAGGCGGCGGACCACGACTTCAACATCATCCTCGGTATCGGGTTCATCACGTCCATCAAGCGCGAATGGGAGTGGCGGGTCTCGCGGGGCGAACCGTTGCGCAATCTCGAGCCGTTCCGTCACCTCATCGAGGAGGAGACCGGCACGCCGTTCGAGCCCGATGTGGACGACGACGAACCCGAGGATCGGCGCGAAGCGAACGGGTGACGGCGTTGCCGGACACCGTTATCTCGCCGTGAACATGTCCGGTTGGAGAGGTCTGCACGGCCGTATGGTGTGACCATCACCACAATCGAAATCCGCTGGAAACGTCCGGGAAACGGTGCGTTCCCGCGAAGCGACCTGGGGTTTTGTCGATCGCCGGTCCGGTTTCTCGCACAGCCGTACCGGAAAATCGACCCGTGACCTCGCCGTGATGAACCCTTACCGTCGATGTAGGCCCGATACCGACGGGCGTTACACACCGGCCCCGCAGCCGCTCGTTCCACCCCCGCGGGATTGTCGGATCCACAACCTGCCGAGGGGTGGAGCGAGAGAGCGACCGGGCGTGCGCGAGCACCGCACCGTGTCGCCGGCACCGACCGTCCAGCCCACATGTGGCGGACCCATTGCGTCGGGGGCCTCGCAAGCAGCCGGAAAGGATTCATCCACATGGCAAAGTTCACGATCAAGCGCGCCCTGGGCACCCTCGCTGCCTCCACTGCACTCGTTGCGACCCCGTTCGCTCTGGGTGCCGGTACCGCCAACGCCGCATCCGGCAACTGGGATGCCGTCGCACAGTGCGAGAGCGGTGGAAACTGGGCGATCAACACCGGTAACGGCTACTACGGCGGTCTGCAGTTCTCGCAGAGCACCTGGGAGGCCTACGGTGGCTCGGGAACCGCGAACAACGCCTCGCGCGAGGAGCAGATCCGCGTCGCCGAGAACGTCCTCGCCGGACAGGGCGTCGGTGCATGGCCGGTCTGCGGTCAGTACCTCTGACCGCAGCGCCCTCGGGCGTAGGGAGCGCAGCTCACACGACATCGTGAGCGCAGCTCCAGCAGCTTCCGAACCCCGCGTGCGATCCGTCGCACGCGGGGTTCGTGCTCTCCGGCAGGCGAACCGCGCCGGGAACGGTATCCTCGCAATCCTCACACAGCGCGTGTGACGGGCTTCACAACCGCTGCGGTAGTGTGGACTCGACCGAAAGTCGGCACGGCGTGCCAGCAGAATGCTCGGAGGATGAGTAATGAGTTTCCGCAGTCCCTTTCCCGACGTCGACATCCCGGCATCGAGTGTCTACGACTTCCTGTTCGGTTCGCTCGACGAGTCCGAGCTCGATCGACCCGCGCTCATCGACGGCGCGTCCGGCACCGTGACGGACTACCGCACGCTCGTGGCCCACATCGACGCCGTCGCCGGAGCGCTGGCCGCCCGGGGCATCGGTGTGGGGAAGGTCGTCGGGCTGCTCGCACCCAACGTGCCGGCCTTCGCCTCGGTCTTCCACGGCATCCTGAGGTCCGGCGCCACCGCGACCACGATCAACGCCCTCTACACAGCCGGGGAGATTTCGAAGCAACTCGACGACTCGGGGGCCGTGGCACTGTTCACGGTGTCCCCGTTCCTGCCGCAGGCGAAGGAGGCCGCCGCGGCCGCCGGGATCCCCGACGAGTTGCTCTTCGTGCTCGACGGCGCCGAGGGCCATCCGTCCCTGCGCGACGTGCTCACCGAGGGTTCACCGGCTCCCGCCGTCGAGTTCGATCCGGCCACCCACCTCGCGGTACTGCCGTACTCCTCGGGCACGACCGGCCGGCCCAAGGGCGTGATGCTCACGCACCGCAATCTCGTCGCGAACGTCTGCCAGATCACCCCGCGGATGGGTATCGCCGCCGACGACCGCGTGCTCGCACTGCTGCCGTTCTTCCACATCTACGGCATGACGGTGCTGCTGAACGCCGCGCTGTACAACCGCGCGTCGCTGGTGACGATGCCGAAGTTCGACCTCGTCGACTTCCTCACCTACATCTCGGAACACAAGTGCACGTACGTGTTCATCGCGCCGCCGGTCGCTGTCGCGCTCGCCAAGCACCCCCTCGTCGACCAGTACGATCTGTCGAGCGTGCACACGGTCTTCTCCGGTGCCGCACCGCTCGACAAGGAACTCGCCGGATCGGTCGCGAAGCGCTTGGGCTGCAACGTCCGGCAGGGATACGGCATGTCGGAGATGTCTCCCGTGTCGCACGCAATTCCCTTCGAGGACAACGAGACCGAACTCGATTCGGTGGGACCGACGATCGCGAACATGGAATGCAAGATCGTCGATCCCGCCACCGGCGAGGAAGTCGAATATCCCACCGGCGACGGCGTTTCGGCGCCCGGCGAACTGTGGTGCAAGGGACCGAACGTCATGGTCGGTTATCTCGGCAATCCCGAGGCCACGGCCGACACCCTCGACGAGGACGGCTTCCTCCACACCGGCGACATCGCCACGGTCGACGGGAAGGGTGCCGTCCGGATCGTCGACAGGCTCAAGGAACTCATCAAGTACAAGGGCTACCAGGTGCCGCCGGCCGAGCTCGAGGCTCTGCTGCTCACGCACCCGCAGATCGCCGACGCCGCGGTGATCGGCGTCCGTGACGCCGAGGGCGAGGAGGTTCCGAAGGCCTTCGTCGTCCGGCAGCCGGATTCGACGATCGACGAGGACGAGGTCATCGACTTCGTGGCCGCGCGGGTCGCGCCGCACAAGAAGGTCCGCCAGGTCGAGTTCATCGACACGGTGCCGAAATCCTCTGCGGGCAAGATTCTTCGGAAGGATCTGCGCGCCCTGAACGCCTGACGGGCGCACCGGCGACGTGTGGATCCCCGGGAGATCGTGTGTCTCCCGGGGATGCCGCTGTCCGGCCCCTGCTACGGAACCGCCGGGCCTCGACCTCTCGGGCCGTGGAGGACCCTGCCCGATCAGGCGAGCATGTGTGGTTGTCCCGCTCGGTACCGGTCGGCGTTGATGCGCCGCAAGGGTTCCAGTTCGGGCGGTTCGTGCAACTTGTACAGTGCCGGCGGTGCGGCGGGGGAGCCCGCAGTCTGGAGCAACGCACCCACCGCCGCCCGCGCCGATTCGTTCGCGCTCTCCATGGTCGCGAGGTCGATGTCGTTGCGGACGTAGTCGCCCGCGAGGAACAGGTTCGGGATCGCGGTGTGTGCCTCGGGCCGGTTCGCGAGCGACCCCGCGGTGTTGATGAGCAGCGGGTGTCGTTGGTGACGCCACCGGCTCCCCACTTCACGCCGGGATCGAGGAACCACGAGGCGATGTCGTTCTCGTCGATCGCGCCCGTCCCGTCCTCGAGGCAGGCCGACATCTGCGCCCACACCTCGCGGGCGATCTCCTCCGGCGTGCACTGCCTGGCGGTTCTGCCGTAGAGGATACCGGGGGTGTCCCAGTCGGAGATGTCCACCGACAGGCAGTCGTGCGCCGAACCGTCGCCGTACCGTTGGGCGAAGTCGCCGCGCCACAGCGAGACGGCGCGTTCGGCCGGCATCGCCGCGATGAGCTGTCGCGTCAGTGCGGAGACGAGCTGTCGCGTCAGTGCGGAGACGAGGATCTCGAGGTACCCCTTCGACTTGCCGTCGGCCTCGAGGGTCTGCGCCCACGTCTCGTGTTCCCACTGGCCGTTGCGACGTTCGAGGCTATTGGTGAGGAACATGACGAGTTTGCGTATGAAGACCGCGAGTTCGTGCGGCGGGATCGAGCCGCCGAGGGAGAAGGCCGCCGTCAGGCTCTCCTGCAGACTCAGCGGGTCGTAGATGTCGAAGCGCAGCGGTGCGATGGAGGCCGGGGCGGTGAAGTGGGGCGTGCCGGGGATCGCCATCCGGGAGCCGTGTCCCGCAACGGGTTTGTCGAACACGCCGTTCGGGTTTCCGGGGAACGGGATCCGTCGCATCGTGTCGGGGATGTGCTGGTTGAAGCCAGGGAAGAAGCGGAAGCCGTGTTCACCGGGCAGATCGAGGCGGCCGCCTGCCGCGGTGCCGGGGGAGGGGATGCTGCGCGCCTTGCCGCCGAGCGCGGTCGGCTCGAAGACGGTGACCTCGAAGCCGCGTTCGATCAACTCGTGCGCGGCGGCCGGTCCGGCCATCCCGCCGCCGAGGATCGCGACCCGGCGTCCGCCGGAGTGCACCGCCGGTGCGCGGCGGCTCGGCTGTGCGCCCGCCGTGACCGGCAGGGCTGCGGCCCCGAGCGCGCCGAGGGCGGTGAGGACGGTGCGGCGGGACATGCGTCCGTCGGGCTGCGGACCCCGGTGTGGCTGCGGACCCCGGTGTGACATCGAATCCCGTGTGTGTCGGTGATGACGAACTGTGGTGCGCGGCGCCGACTCCCGCGTTCCTGGCAACGTACATTGTCAGATATGGCCCACGATCGGGGGCGCCCGTGGCGAAATCCCCATCCGTGCATGTCAGGATTGGGTCATGACTATCGGAACACTTGTTCTGCTCCGCCACGGCGAGAGCGAATGGAATGCGATGAACCTGTTCACCGGCTGGGTGGACGTGCATCTGACCGACAAGGGGATCGCCGAGGGCAAGCGGGCCGGTGCCCTCCTCGCCGAGCACAATGTGCTTCCCGACGTCTCCTACACCTCCCTGCTGCGCCGCGCGATCAGCACCGCCAACTTCGCGCTCGACGCCGCCGACCGGCACTGGATCCCCGTCATCCGCGACTGGCGTCTCAACGAACGCCACTACGGCGCGCTCCAGGGCAAGAACAAGTCCGAGATCAAGGACGAGTTCGGCGAGGAGCAGTTCATGCTGTGGCGTCGCAGCTACGACACCCCGCCGCCGCCGATCGAGCCGGGTTCGAAGTACAGCCAGGACGCCGACCCGCGCTACGCCGACGTCGACGAGGTTCCCCTCACGGAGTGCCTGAAGGACGTCGTCGCCCGTTTGATCCCGTACTGGGAGTCGACGATCTCCCAGGACCTGCTCGCGGGCAAGACCGTGCTCGTCACCGCGCACGGCAACTCGTTGCGCGCGCTCGTCAAGCACCTCGACGGGATCTCCGACGACGACATCGCGGGCCTGAACATTCCGACGGGCATCCCGCTGCGCTACGACCTCGATGAGAACCTGCGCCCGCTGAACCCGGGTGGCACCTATCTCGACCCCGAGGCCGCAGCTGCCGGTGCGGCGGCGGTCGCGAACCAGGGCGCCAAGTAGCAGCCTCACGGAAGCGAGATCCGACCCCGTTGCCGTTCGGTGACGGGGTCGGTTCGTTCGTGCAGGTCCGTCGCAGAGTGGTCCGTTCTGGGCGAACAAAGGGTGAACAACACTCCAACATCCGAAAAATGGGGTGTGACGTGCGGGAAATGCCGTTGACCCGCTGTCCGGTGGGGTACCGGTGTCATTACGATTCGAAGTGTGAGTGTTACGCAGGCCGTGTTGCTGGCCGTGGTCGCAGCGGTCCTCGGCGGGATCGTCACCGTCGCCGCCGGGAGGCTGGTGCAGCGCCGGGCCCACGGTAGCGACCAAGCCGACCTCACGATGTTCGACGTGCTCGACCGGGTCGTGCACGGGGCGTCGACCGGTATCGCGGTGGTCGACAAGTTCCACGACGTCGTCCTGTCGAACCCGCGCGCCGAGGAACTCGGCCTCGTCCGCAACCGGCAGATCGACGACCGGGCCTGGGCGGCCGCCTGCCAGGTGCTCGAGAAGAGGAAGCCGATCGAACTCGACCTGGGCGCGAAGGCATTGCTCGGCCGCGAGCCCGTCGCGGTGCGCTGCACCGTCCGGCTGCTGCTCGACCAGGATCCGCGCTTCGTCGTGCTCTACGCCTTCGACGACTCCGAGCACGTCCGCATGGAGGCCACCCGGCGCGATTTCGTGGCCAACATCAGCCACGAACTGAAGACCCCCGTCGGCGCGATGGCGTTGCTCGCGGAGGCGCTGCTCGAATCCGTCGACGATCCCGAGACCGTCCGCCACTTCGGCGAACGGGTCCAACGCGAGGCGACGCGCCTCGGCAACATGGTGACCGAACTGATCGCCCTCTCGAAGCTCCAGGGTGCCGAGAAACTGCCCGATCTCGAGGTCGTGGACGTCGACGACGTCGTCGACGAGGCTCTCGACCGCACGCGCCTGACCGCCGAGAACGCCTCGATCACCATCAGCACCGACCGGCCGAGCGGTCTCGAGATCCTCGGTGACCGAACGCTGCTCGTCAGCGCCCTCACCAACCTCATCGAGAACGCGATCGCCTACTCCCCGGCCGGCTCACCGGTGACCATCAGCAGGTCGCTGCGCGACGGCAAGGTCGCTATGGCCGTCACCGACCGGGGGATCGGTATCGCCAAGGAGGACCAGGAGCGGGTCTTCGAGCGCTTCTTCCGCGTCGACAAGGCCCGGTCGCGGGCCACCGGAGGCACCGGCCTCGGGCTGGCCATCGTCAAGCACGTCGCTGCGAACCATCACGGCGAGATCACCCTGTGGAGCAAGCCCGGTACCGGCTCCACCTTCACCCTCCTCGTCCCGGCCCACGTCGAGGACGCCGAGGACGACGAGAACCACACCGCCGACCGCACCGAGAAGGTGGTCGGATCGTGACGCAGACCCCACCCGGGTTCCCGGGCGGACGGATATCGAGAAACAGACGGAGGACCAGCTCGTGACGCGTGTGCTGATCGTCGAGGACGAGGAATCGTTGGCGGATCCGCTCGCCTTCCTGCTGCGGAAGGAGGGGTTCGAGACGACCATCGCCGGCGACGGCCCCTCGGCCCTCGCCGAGTTCGACCGGGAGGGCGCCGACATCGTCCTGCTCGACCTGATGCTCCCCGGGATGAGCGGCACCGACGTGTGCAAGCAGTTGCGGACCCGCTCGGGTGTGCCGGTCATCATGGTCACCGCTCGCGACAGTGAGATCGACAAGGTCGTCGGGCTCGAACTCGGCGCCGACGACTACGTCACCAAGCCGTACTCGGCGCGTGAACTCATCGCCCGGATCCGTGCGGTCCTGCGGCGCGGGGCCGACACCGAGAGCGAGGTAGCGGCGGACGACGGACTGCTCGAGGCCGGACCCGTGCGGATGGACGTCGACCGTCACGTCGTGCACGTCAACGGTGAGCCGGTTGCCATGCCGCTCAAGGAATTCGACCTGCTCGAATATCTCCTGCGGAACTCCGGGCGGGTGCTCACCCGCGGACAGCTCATCGACCGGGTGTGGGGCGCCGACTACGTCGGCGACACCAAGACCCTCGACGTCCACGTCAAGCGTCTGCGCTCGAAGATCGAGGAGGATCCGGCCAAGCCGCGTCACCTCGTGACGGTGCGCGGTCTGGGTTACAAGCTCGAGGCCTGATCGGAGCCGGCATCGGAGCCCGCCTGTGCTGCCGACGTCGCGGGATGGATCGCGATCAGACCCAGTCCCTGGCGTCGCCGGCACAGGCGCGCGAGCTCGTCGTAGGCCGCCGCACCGAGGAGTTCGGTGAGCTCGGGGGCGTACGACTGCCAGACCGGACGCTCGCCGACGTGCGCGTCGGGAGAGCCCGAGCAGTACCAGTCGAGGTCGTGCCCACCCTCACCCCAGCCGCGTCGGTCGTACTCGGTGATGACCGTGCGCAGGATCTCGGTGCCGTCGGGGCGCTCGACCCAGTCCTGGGTGCGGCGGATCGGGAGCTGCCAGCACACGTCCGGCTTCATCTCGAGCGGTTCGATGCCGCGTCGCAACGCCATGGTGTGGAGAGCACAGCCCTGGCCGCCCTCGAATCCGGGACGGTTCAGGAAGATGCACGCACCCTTGTAGCGGCGGGTGCGCAGGGCGGGCTCGTCGTCGATCTCGTCCTCTTCGAGGTAGCCCTTCTTGCCCAGGCCCTTGTCCATGAACTGCCAATCGGCCGGCGTGAGGTGTTTCACTGCCTTCGCCAGCTTCTGGCGATCGTCGTCGTCGGACAGGAACGCACCGTGCGAGCAGCACCCGTCGTCGGGTCGCTCGGCGATGATGCCCTGGCACGCCGGAGTGCCGAACACGCAGGTCCACCGCGAGAGCAGCCATGTCATGTCTGCGGCGATGACGTGTTCGTCGTTGTCGGGGTCGGTGAACTCCACCCATTCCCGAGGAAAGTCGAGAGGGACTTCCGGGGCCGGGTCGAGTTTGTGTGGGGCATGGGACATACCTGCTGTCACAGGTCCCGACGGTAGACCCAGTACCGTATTGATGTGCGCTTAGGGGTACTCGACGTCGGAAGCAACACCGTTCACCTGTTGGTGGTGGACGCCCATCGTGGTGGGCACCCCACGCCGATGAGTTCGACGAAGGCCACGCTGCGGCTGTCCGAGAACATGGACGACAACGGCGACATCACCTCCAACGGCGCCGATCAGCTCGTCGAGACCACCGCCGAATTCGCCAGCATCGCCCGCACCTCGGGATGCGGCGAGCTCATGGCGTTCGCGACGTCCGCGGTGCGCGACGCCGGCAACTCCGAGGCCGTCCTCGAGCGGGTGCGCCGGGAGGCCGGGGTGTCGCTGGACGTGCTCTCCGGCGAGGACGAGGCGCGGCTGACCTTCCTCGCGGTGCGCCGCTGGTACGGCTGGAGCGCCGGAAACATCCTCGACCTCGACATCGGCGGTGGTTCGCTCGAGCTCACCTTCGGTGGCGACGAGGACCCCGAGATCGCCTACTCGCTCCAGCTCGGTGCGGGACGGCTCACCCGCGACTGGTTCCGTGAGGACCCGCCCGGCAAGCGCCGGATCTCGGCGCTGCGCGACTGGCTCGACGCCGAACTCGCCGAGCCGGCGAAGGCCATACGCAACGCGGGCGACCCCGACCTGTGTGTGGGCACCTCCAAGACCTTCCGGACCCTCGCCCGCCTGACCGGCGCGGCCCCCTCGTCCGCCGGCCTGCGGGTACAACGGACCCTGACGGCCAGCGGACTGCGCCAGCTCATCGCCTTCATCTCCCGGATGACCACGGCCGACCGCGCAGAACTCGAAGGCGTCAGCTCGGACCGGTCCGAGCAACTCGTCGCCGGCGCCCTCGTCGCGGAGGCGAGCATGCGTGCCCTCGGAGTGGAGACGCTGCAGATCTGCCCGTGGGCGTTGCGCGAAGGCCTGATTCTTCGGAAGCTCGATACGGATATGGGTGGCGAACTGGTGGTGGCAACCGGATGAGCGAGAATCGCAGCAACGACACGGGGCAGATCTCCGTGGCCGAGCTGTTGGCGCGTAACGGCCAGAAGGTGGGAACACGGGCCGGGGGACGACGCCGACGAGGTGCGAGCGGCGGCATCTCCGTCGCCGAACTGACGGGCGAGATCCCGATCACCCGCGCAGACAGCAAGGTCGAGCGGCACACCCCGACCGATGCGGAAAGCGCTGCCGGGCAGGCGGATTCGTCGTCCTCGACGGCTGCTGCCGAGGCGGATACCCCGCCGAAGGCCGTCCCGGCGCCACGCAAGGTCGAGACCCCGAAGCTAGAGACGCCGAAGGCGGCGACCTTCGCGCTGTCCGACATCGAGAAGACCACCGTGACCCCGCGGGTTGCCGTCGAGACGAAGACGCCGCCGGTGAAGACCGGAACGAGCACGCCTGCCGTCACGAAGACGACGCCTGCCGCGAAAACACCACCCACTGCGAAGACGCCGTCCGGCCCGGCGGCGAAGGTGCCTGCAGCCGCGGATGAAGTGTCGAAGACGGACACGGTGTCGAAGACGGATGCAGTCTCGAAGACGGCCGCATCGACGAAGGCAGCGTCCAAGGCGGCGCCGCCCAAGATCGAGTCGCCGACCGAGGTCATCCGTCCCGAGGCGCTTCCCCGGCGCGCGCGGGCGCATCTCGGAGCGGCAGCGCCCGGCTCGCAGTCCGGTGAAGGAGCAGCGGTCGCCGACAAGAAGGCGGACAAGAAATCCGAGAAGGCGAGCGCCCCGGCGGTGTCGGTGCGCAAGGCCGACGTCGCCGAACCGCGACTACTGTCCGGCCCCGCCAGCGACCTGCAGGGCACCGGTTCCGACGCCGACGACTCGACCGACACCATCGGTGCTGCGGGTGCCGCGCCCGACGCTTCGGAGGGAGTGGCATCGTCGCGGTCGCGGAAGTCCCGCGGCAAGGGTGGGAAGGCGACGTCCGACGCCGCCGACGACTCGGCACGGAAGAGTGCGGACGACGAGTCCACCGACGCGGAGCAGGGCAGTGGCCTCAAGCAATGGGCGTTGCTGATCGGCGAGAGCGTCGCCGCGATCGTCGCGGGCGGATTGCTCTTCAAGGGCTTCGAGCGGTTGTGGGACCTCATGCCGTGGGTCGCCTTCGCGCTCGCGCTGCTGGTGATCGTGGGCCTGGTCGCGCTGGTGCGTGTCCTGCGGCGCACCGACGACATCACGAGTCAGCTCATCGCGCTCGCGGTGGGAGCATTCGTGGCCTTCGGGCCGCTGTTGTTCCTGCTGCCCGGGTGAGCCGATGCCGACCGCGCAGGGAATCCGGGTAGGGCTGTCCACCGCTTCGGTCTATCCGGAGAACACCGAAGCGGCGTTCCGCTTCGCGGCCGATCTCGGTTTCGACGGGGTCGAGCTGATGGTGTGGGCCGAACCGGTGAGCCAGGACCCCACCTCGGTGGAGCGTCTGGTCCGCGAGTACGGCGTGCCGGTGCTCGCCGTGCACGTGCCGTGTCTGCTGATCTCGCAGCGCGTGTGGGGATCCGATCCCGCCGCCAAGCTCGACCGTTCGGTGCGTGTCGCCGAGATCCTCGGTGCGGAGACCGTCGTGGTCCATCCGCCCTTCCGGTGGCAGCGTCGCTATGCGGAGGGATTCTCCGACCAGGTCGCGGCGCTCGAGGCCGACAGCCACGTGGTGCTCGCGGTCGAGAACATGTACCCGATGAGGGCCGACGTCGTCTTCGGCGGTCGTGATCGCGGCGCCGAACGTCTGCGCCGGCGCGGTCCCGGCCGCGCGGTCTCGGCCTACAGCCCGTCGCTCGACCCCACCGACACCGGTTTCGCGCACTACACGCTCGACCTGTCGCACACCGCGACCGCGGGGGCCGACGCCCTCGCGCTCGCGGATCGGATGGGGGAGGGGCTCGCCCACCTCCATCTCGCCGACGGCCGGGGCTCCTCGCTCGACGAACACCTCGTCCCGGGAACGGGCACGCAGCCGTGTGCGGACGTGTGCCGCCGGCTCGCCGCGAGCGACTTCGGCGGGCACGTGGTGCTCGAGATCAGCACCCAGAGCGCACGGACGCGTGCGGAGCGCGCCGGGATGCTGGCGCGTTCGCTGGCCTTCGCGCGCACGCACCTGGATCGCTCGGCGACGCGCGCGATCACCGCCGGCCCCGAGAGTCCCCGGCACACGGACATCGCGCGCGTCCCCGCCTCAGAGGGCAGCGATTCCGGCGGCGAGCACGGCGACGCCTGAGATCAGCACGCCCGCGGTGAGGGAGACGGCGCCGAGCCGGACCGCCGCGAACATCCGGCCGGGCCGCGTCGGATCGGGCCCGAGCACCGACAGGAAGAAGCCTGCCGGGATCAGGATCGCGGCGACGAGCACGGCGATGGCGCCGGCCGCCGACCAACCGGGTGATGCGCCCACGACGTGCGTGAGAACGGCGATGAGCAGCCCGAGGGTGACGAGTACTCCAGCGTGGGCGTGACCGGCACGGAAGAACGTCTTCTGCAGGTCGTTGGTGGGTACGCCGCCCGCGGCGACGCGTAGCAGGAAGGTGCCTCCGAAGGCGATGCCTGCGACGGTGAGCACGGTGCTCCCGAGAACGATGGTCACGAGCGGATGCATGAGGGCCTCCTCGGCCGGTACTCCGTGACTGGATACTACAACTATCCAATACTGGATAGTTGTAGTATCCGGTGTCGAGGAGCGGAGGTGATCGGTGCGTATCTCGGAACTCGCCGAGCGTTGCGGCATACCGCTGCCGACGGTGAAGTACTACCTGCGCGAGGGGCTGCTCATGCCGGGCGTGGCGACGAGCGTCACCTCGGCGACCTACGACGACCGGCACGTGCGGCGCATGGGTCTGGTCCGGTCACTCGCCGCGCAGGGTCTGCCCCTCGAGAAGATCAAGACCGTCGTGGATCTCGTCGACAATCCCCGCGACGACCTCTTCGTCGAACTCGGCCACGCCATCGCCGCGCTGCCACCCTACGTCGAGGACTCGGCCGGTCCCGGCTATCCCCGCGCCCGCCACCTGCTCGAACGCCTCGGCCAGATCTACGACCCACGGTTCGCGGCCGTGGCGCAACTCGAACACGCGCTCGCGGCACTCGAAGCCGCCGGCCTGCGGATGGACGACCGCCGGATCGACGCCTACGGCCGTCACGTCCGCGCCATCGCCGAACTCGACCTCGAACTGCTGCCGACGCACTCCCGGGAAGCCACCGTGGAAGCGGCCGTGCTCGGGACCGCCCTGTACGAACCGGTCCTCACGGCCATGCGCCGGTTGGCCCACCAGCATCTCGCCGCCCGCATGTTCGGGTCCGGTGGACCCCCCACGACCGGCGCCGATCCGGCCCCGAACGACGACCAGGAGCAGCAGTGACCCTCACCGACCAGCCCTTCCTCGACCTGACCTCGGTCACCCGGGTGCCGGGAGAGCACCCGGATGGCACGGCGGCCTGGCAGGCGCACATCGATCCGGTGTGGACCATCGGGCCCAAGGTGCACGGCGGATGCATGCTCGCGGTCTGCGCGTCCGCGGCGCGCAGGTCGGTGCTCGACGCCGGCGTCGACCCGCTCACCCAGCCCCTCGCCGTGAGTGGCTCGTTCGTCGCCGCGCCCAACCCCGGCGACGTCGAACTCACCACCGTCCTACGCAAGCAGGGCAAGCAGATCGCCCTTGTGGACGTCGAACTGTCCCAGGCCGGGCGTGTGGCGGTGCGGGCGAGTGTCACCCTCGGCACGCCGGATACCGAGGAGCCCCTCCACACGGTGCCGCACCGCGCGACCACCATGCCCGCCGACCCGCCGGCCGAGTCGGTGCTCGTCACCCCCGAGCACCCCATGGGGCAGATCGTGAAGTTCGCCGCCACCTCCCACCTCCGGATCGACTCCGCCACCGCGCGTTTCCTCGACGGGCAGCAGGGCGAACCGCTCGTGTCGATGTGGACGCGGCCGTCGCCGGGCGACGAGGCCGACGTCGACACCTCGGTGCTGTTCGCGCTCATGTGCGGCGACGTGTCGGCTCCCGTCGCGATGAACCTCGGCCGTTTCGGCTGGGCGCCGACGGTGCAACTCACCGCCTATCTGCGGCGGGTCCCGGCTCCGGGATGGCTGCGGGTCATCGCCGAGAGCAGCGTGCTCGGCAGCACCTGGTTCGAGGAGGACCACACTGTCGTCGACTCGACCGGCCAGGTGGTCGTGCAATCGCGTCAGCTGGCCATGATGCCGCGCTGATACGCCCGAACGCGGTAGGTCCCGACAGGCGGGTGACCGTGGTGTAGGCCGCACGGACGGTCGTGGCAGGCTGTCCCCATGACGAGAATCGCAGTGATCGGTGGCGGCAGGATCGGCGAGGCGCTGATCTCGGGTCTGCTGAAGAACGGCTTCGCGACCAAGGATCTCGTGGTCGCCGAGAAGTTCGAGGAACGGCGTGAGGAACTGTCCCGGGCCTACTCGATCCGGGTCACCGACAGCACCTCCGACGCCGCGGAAGGCGCCGACGTGGTGGTCGTGGCCGTCAAGCCCAACGACGTGGACGTCGTCGTCACCGCCCTCGCGGCGGTCGACGCCGGGAACGACGACGAGCAGATCCTGGTGTCGCTTGCCGCGGGCATCCCGACGGTCCGCTACGAGACCAAGCTCCCGGCCGGCTTCCCCGTCGTGCGCGTGATGCCGAACACCCCGATGCTCGTCGGGGAGGGCGCGAGCGTGCTGTCCGCCGGTCGGTACGTCAAGCAGCAGCATCTCGACACGGTCCGCGAGATCCTCGCGAGCGTGGGAACGGTCTCGGTGGTCCCGGAGGCGCAGATCGACGCGGTCACCGCGGTTTCCGGATCCGGGCCCGCATATTTCTTTCTCGTCGCGGAGGCGATGATCGACGCCGGTGTCTCGCTCGGCCTGACGCGGGCGGTGGCCACCGATCTGGTGGTGCAGACGATGACCGGCTCGGCCGCGATGCTCACGCGCTCGGGGGACAACGCTGCCGACCTGCGCGCCGCGGTCACCTCGCCGGGTGGCACCACGGCGGCCGCGATCCGCGAACTCGAGCGTGGAGGCCTGCGTACGGCCTTCTACGAGGCGCTCGACGCTGCGAAGCGCCGTTCCGCGCAACTCGGGGCGGCATCGGATCAGCCGTCGCCTGCGGCCCGCGAGGGGCTCTCCGGGACGGCCTGACAGGGCATCCACCCGAGGCACTGACAGGTGTCACTGCGGAACGCTGACAGACGTCACCGTAGGGCGTAGCGTGGCGACGAACAGCCGCCCGCCGGAAATTCCCCAGCTGCATCGTCGCACAGGAACCATTCGTCACGCTAAGCTCGAATCAGCACGTGCGTGTCTGTTCCGCCGGAGGGGAAGCCGGCGGCGCGGGCGTGCCGGAGGTGTGTAATGGTTTCAGGAAACACGCCGTCGAAGGGTCAACCTCAAGACGGACAGTCGGTTCTCGCCGGTACCCAGTTCCTGACGGTTGCCGAAGTGGCAGCTCTCATGCGGGTGTCGAAGATGACCGTGTACAGGCTGGTGCACAGTGGCGAACTACCCGCAGTGCGTGTGGGACGCTCGTTCCGCGTGCATGCGAAGGCCGTC
Organism: Rhodococcus sp. GQ147; assembly: GCF_059759155.1. Lineage (NCBI taxonomy): Bacteria > Bacillati > Actinomycetota > Actinomycetes > Mycobacteriales > Nocardiaceae > Rhodococcus > Rhodococcus sp. GQ147. The sequence goes on along the minus strand of NZ_JCAXDU010000001.1, from coordinate 496,698 downwards.
CACGACTACCTCGAGACGTCGTACTTCGACGTCGGATAGAGGTCGGACAGGGACGATCGGCGCATCGTCGGGGACGACGGTACGACGAACGGATCCGGTGCGCGAGGGAAGTCGCGTTCCGGGACGGACCTCGGTTTCACGCCGGGTGGGCCGCCCCGGTAGGATTGCTTGTCGTCGTACCGGCCAGCCGGTGTCGTGAGGCGCTGTTACTCGTCGCCACGAGGCCCAGCGTCGACATACATCAGGCGTACGTCACCGGCGTGCGCAGGAACGCTACAAGGAACGTGAGGGATGCCCACATGGGATCTGTGATCAAGAAGCGCCGTAAGCGCATGTCGAAGAAGAAGCACCGCAAGCTGCTCCGCCGCACCCGAGTGCAGCGTCGTAAACTCGGCAAGTAAGCCCTGCGCCTGTCCGATGCCCGTCACCTTCCATGGTGGCGGGCATCGTTCGTCTGTGCATCCCGGTACACGAAAGTTCACCCACGAGTCGTGCGATGGCGGCGAAGTGGCCGTATTGTGGGACGGCATACCGCGTCGGGGCGAATGTGACCGATGACGCGTGCGGTGCAGCAGGGGGTTTCACGAGTGGTTTCGCAGGGGCACGAAGTGGCACGTCCACGAGTCGTGCTGGTCACCGGAGCAAGTCGGTTCCTGGGTGGTTTCCTCGTCACCAGGCTCGCCCAGAATCCCGACATCGAGCGGGTGATCGGCGTCGACACCCAGTCGCCGTCGAAGGACATGCTCCGGCGCATGGGGCGGGCCGAGTTCGTGCTCGCCGACATCCGCAACCCACTCATCGGCAAGATCATCCGCAACATGGACGTCGACACCGTCGTCCACGCGTCCGCCGTCACGAAGGCCCCGAAGTCCGGGAGCCGCACGGCGATGAAGGACATGAACGTCCTCGGCGCGATGCAGCTGTTCGCGGTGTGCCAGAAGGCACCCTCGGTGCGCAGGATCGTGCTGCGCTCGTCGTCCGTCCTCTACGGATCGAGTGCCAAGGACCCCGCGAAGTTCACCGAGGAGATGAGCGCCCGCCGCCGGCCCACGGGCGCCTTCGCCCGCGACATGATAGAGGTCGAGGGATATCTGCGCGGCGTCGCCCGGCGGCGCAGCGACATCGCGACCACCATCCTCCGGTTCGCACCCACCGTCGGGAACCGGCTGCCCGGCTCGGTGTCGAGCTATCTCACCTCCCCGCTCGTCCCCAACGTGCTCGGCCGCGACGCGCGACTACAGTTGCTGCACGAGGAGGACGCACTCGGTGCGCTCGAACACGCGGTCGTCGCCGGACCGTCAGGGACGTACAACATCGCCGGTGAGGGGATCGTCACGATGACCCAGGCCGTGCGCCGGGCCGGTGGCGTCACCGTGCCGATGCCCTACGCGCTGTTCCGCACGGTCGGGCACGCACTCATGGGTTCCGTGATGAACTCCTTCACCAAAGAAGAACTCGACTATTTCCATTTCGGATGCGGACTCGACACCACGCGCATGCGCAACGAGTTCGGATTCGAACCACGCTGGACCACGAGAGAAGCGCTCGACGATTTCGCCCGGGGCCTCGCCCTCACCCGCATCGTGAAGACCGAATGGGTGGACAAGGCCGAGTCGATGGCGCTCTCCGTGCTCGGAGAGACGAGGGAGACGCGATGACGGAGGTCGCGAAGGTCATCCCGTTGCACGCCGGCAACCGCCGTCCCGGCGAACGGGTCACACGCACACCCCATCCGTCGATGGGGCCACCGCCCACCCCCGAGCAGGTGAACCGCACCGATCGATTCCTCGACGACCTGCGCGGCACGCTCGCACAACAGGTCACCGCCACCGCCGAGTTCGTGCGCCGCCGGATGACCGGCGACTACGAAGTCGACGACTTCGGCTTCGACCCGCACTTCACCGAGAACGTCGTCCTGCCGGTGCTGCGACCCCTGTTCGACAAGTGGTTCCGCGTCGAGGTCCGCGGCGTCGAGAACATCCCCGCCGACGGCAGCGCACTCGTCGTCGCCAACCACGCCGGCACGCTCCCCGTCGACGCACTGATGACCTCCGTCGCCGTGCACGACCACGCGGATCGTCACCTGCGGATGCTCGCCGCCGATCTCGCCTTCGGTATGCCCGTGGTGGGGACGGTGACGCGCAAGGCCGGCCACACCCTCGCGTGCCATCCCGACGCCGAACGACTCCTCCGGCAGGACCAGGTGGTCGCGGTCTTCCCCGAGGGGTACAAGGGACTCGGCAAGCCGTTCAAGGAGCGTTACAAACTGCAGCGGTTCGGCCGCGGAGGTTTCGTGTCGGCGGCCCTGCGCACCCAGGCGCCCATCGTGCCGTGCTCGATCGTCGGCTCCGAGGAGATCTACCCGAACATCGCCGACCTCACCTCGCTCGCACGCCTGCTCGGCCTGCCCTACTTCCCGATCACCCCGCTGTTCCCGGCGCTCGGCCCGCTCGGGATCGTGCCGCTGCCGTCGAAGTGGTACATCGAGTTCGGCACACCCATCGTCACCGACGTGTACGACGAGGCCTCGGCGGAGGATCCGATGGTGTTGTTCGAGGTCACCGACCACGTGCGCGAGACGATCCAGCAGACCCTCTACAAACTGCTCACGCGCCGGCGGAACGTCTTCCTCGGCTGAGCACCTCGAAAATCAAGCCGCTCGGTCGCGGCTGTACTGTCAGGCCGCTCGATCGCGGCGGCGACCCACGAGGACCGCGACAGCACCACCCGCGGCACCGAGACCGAGCGCCGTCGGCACCCCGACCTTCGCGGCCTTGCGCGCCGTCCGGAAGTCGCGGATCTCCCACCCGCGTGTGCGAGCGACCTGCCGTAGATCCGGATCGGGATTGATCGCGACGGCCGTGCCGACCACCGAGAGCATCGGCACGTCGTTGTGGCTGTCCGAATAAGCCGTGCAGCGCTTGAGATTCAGACCCTCACGGATCGCGAGGGCCCGCACCGCGTGCGCCTTGCCGAGACCGTGCAGGATGTCGCCGACGAGACGGCCCGTGAAGACGCCGTCCTTCGACTCGGCGACGGTGCCGAGCGCACCGGTCAGGCCGAGGCGTTCGGCGATGACGTCGGCCAGTTCGACCGGCGTCGCGGTCACGAGCCACACCTGCTGGCCCGCGTCCAGGTGCATCTGCGCGAGCGCGCGGGTGCCCGGCCAGATCTTGTCGGCGATGATGTCGTCGTAGATCTCCTCGCCGAGCCGGCGCAGTTCCTCCGTGGAGCGGCCCTGCACGAACGACAGCGCCTTGTCGCGACCGGACGCGACGTCGTTCATGTTCTCCTTGCCCGTCAGGCGGAACTTGACCTGCTGCCAGGCGAACTCGAACAGGTCGGACTTGTCGAAGTAGTTCCGGGCGACGAGGCCGCGGGCGAAGTGGATGATCGACGCGCCCTGCACCATCGTGTTGTCGACGTCGAAGAACGCCGCCGCGGTCAGATCGCGCGGGACGGGAGCGGTATCGGGGGAGGGCTCGGGTTCGACGCGGGATTCCTGCAACGCGAGGGCGGCATCGGCGCTCGCCTCACCTGCGAGATTGGCGCGGACCTCTTCCTCGCTGGGTCCGAATTTGCGAGAGAAGAGCCGACGTCCGGGACGGATGATGCTCGCCCACGTCTCACCCATGCCCCATCCGTAGGGAAACGAACGTCCTGGCACTCGCACCTCCGGTGTCGTAACGGGCGGGGCTGTCGAAACGGGCGGGCCCCGTGTGACCCCTGCACTTTCGGGCGCCGCACATATGGCGACCGCATGCACGGGCGACCCGCGCCAAGCCTAGCCCGCGACACCGCCCCTCACCGGGAGGCCGTCGCCCCCGTGACGGGGTGTGACGTTCATCTCGACAGGTCGTGCCGCACAGTGGAGGCATGAGTGAGCAATCGTCATCGGCAACGAGCGGCTCCGCGAGCCGTCATCACCTGACCCTTCTCGTGCGCGCCGGGTGCGGTGCGTGCGGTCCTGCGCGCGAGCAGCTCGAGGCGCTCGCGGAGGAGCTCGGCGTCGAGGTCACCTGCATCGACGTGGATGTCGCTGCCGCAACCGATCCCGATCTGAGGGCCGAATTCGGGGACCGTCTGCCCGTCGTTCTGCTCGACGGACGCGAGCACAGCTACTGGGAGGTCGACGAGCCGCGACTGCGCGCAGATCTCGCTCGGTGAGTCGGCAGGTCCTCGTCGTACAGCAGGTGGGAAGCACATTCGGGGTGCTTCGAGCAACTTTGTGCATGGCTTCACAAGCGGTTACCGTGGTGTGAACGAATTCCCGGATCACCGTGAGGCCAGGCGTGTATCCACCGGCCGGACGAGGAGCCACGTACCGTGACGCAGTTGCACCCACCGCAGGGCGAGGACGCTCGCGGCACCGCCGAGTCCGGCGAGGGTGCCACTCCCACTCCTCCGGTCCGCGATATCCCACAGGCTACTGTGACGCGTCTCGCGACCTACCTCCGGGTCCTCGGTGCGTTCGCCGAAGCGGGCACTCTCATCGTCTCCAGTGAGGAACTCGCGGCCGCCGCCGGGGTCGGTTCGGCCAAACTGCGCAAGGATCTGTCCTTCCTCGGACCCAACGGAGTGCGCGGCGTCGGCTACGACGTCCTGCGCCTCCAGTCCCGCATCGAAGCAGCTCTCGGACTCGACCGGGGCCATCGCGTCGTGCTCGTCGGAGTTGGCAGCCTCGGCCGCGCCCTCGCCCGGTATCCGGGCTTCGACCGCCGCGGTTTCACGATGGCCGGACTCTTCGATTCCGATCCCGACGTGGTGGGCACACGTGTGGGCGATCTCGTCGTGCGTCACGTCGACGATCTCGAGAACGGAGCCCATGAACTCGGCGCGACCATCGGTGTCGTCGCCACCCCCGACGAGGCAGCACAGCAGGTGTGCGATCGGCTCGTGCTCGCAGGAGTGCGCAGCATCCTGAGCTTCGCTCCCGTCGAACTCGATGTCCCCGACCACGTCGAGATCCGACGCGTCGATCTGTCCGTCGAGATGCAGGTCCTGTCCTTCAACAGCACCCGCAACGGGGAGACCCCCCGGGCCGCGACCGCTGACGTTCGTCCTGCTGCCGGCGACGTACGCCCCGCCGGCATACCGCGGGTGTCCACCCGAAGCTCTGCTCGGCGTACCACAACAGGAAAGGCGGGTCCGATGGGCTCGGCCGCGACCAGAAACGGATCGGTGATCGCACCGTGAGTGTTCTCCTCGTCGGGATATCGCATAGGAGCGCACCGGTCCCGGTGCTCGAGAAGGTGGCGGTCACGGACACCGACCGCCCCAAGCTCACCGACAAGATGCTGGCGTCGGACAAGATCTCCGAAGCGATGATCGTCTCCACCTGCAACCGGGTGGAGATCTACGCGGTGGTCGACGCCTTCCACGGCGCGCTCGCCGCGGTCAGCGAACTGCTCGCCGAGCACTCGGGTCTGCCCGTCACCGAACTGCACAAGCACGCCTACGTCCGCTACAGCGAGGCCGCTGCCGAACACCTGTTCTCCGTCGCCAGCGGGCTCGACTCGATGGTCGTGGGGGAGCAGCAGATCCTCGGCCAGATCCGCACCGCCTACGCCGCCGCCGACGCTCAGCAGGCCGCCGGCCGCACCCTGCACGAACTCGCCCAGCAGGCGCTGCGCGTCGGCAAGCGGGTGCACTCGGAGACCGGCATCGACGCCGCCGGTGCATCCGTCGTGTCGGTCGCGCTCGACAAGGCCTCGAACTTCCTCGGAGGCGCCCTGAAGGGCCGCACCGCCGCGGTGATCGGTGCCGGCGCCATGGGTGGTCTCGCCGTCGCGCATCTCGTCCGGGCCGAGGTCGGCTCGATCGTCGTCGCCAACCGCACCCGCGACCGTGCCGAGCGACTCGCCGAGACCGCACAGGCCGCCGGTGTCGACGCCGAGGTCGTCGGATTCGACGATCTCGCGACCGCACTGAGCCGCGCCGACGTCGCCGTCACCTGCACCGGAGCCGTGGGCGCCGTCGTCACGCTCGCCGACGCGCACCGCGCACTCGCGCAGCCCGGCCGCGGCGAACGCCCCCTCGCGATCTGCGATCTCGGTCTGCCGCGCGACGTCGACACCGCCGTGGCCGGTCTTCCCGGTGTGCAGGTCTTCGACATGGAGTCGCTGCAGCGCGACCCGTCGGCCGGCGCCGCCGCGACCGACGCGGAGGCCGCCCGCACGATCGTCGCCGCCGAGCTGTCGCAGTACCTCACCGCGCAGCGACTCGCCGAGGTCACCCCCACCGTGACGGCACTGCGTCAGCGCGCCGCCGAAGTGGTCGAGGGCGAACTGATGCGCCTCGAATCGCGACTGCCCGATCTCGACGACGGCCAGCGCGGCGAGGTCGCCCGCACCGTGCGCCGGGTCGTCGACAAGCTCCTCCACGCACCGACGGTGCGCGTCAAGCAGCTCGCGTCGACGCCGGGAGGCGACCAGTACGCCGAGGCCCTGCGCGAGCTGTTCGAGCTGCGCCCGGGCTCGGTCGAGGCGGTCGCGACACCCACCAAGGATCTGAACTCGCTGACCGATCCCACCCTCTCGGGGGATCTGTCCGCCGCACTCGACCCCGCTGTCACCACCGAACTCCAGGCCTCACGAAAGGACGGCACCGCATGAGCACCGAAGCCGCATCGGTTTCCCGCGACGATGTTGCTCGGCAGGATCGTCCCCTGCGTATCGGTACCCGCGGCAGCGTGCTCGCCACGACCCAGGCCGGTACCGTGCGCGACGCACTGATTGCCGCCGGTCGCCCGGCAGAGCTCGTCATCATCACCACCAAGGGCGATGTGACGCCCGGCCCGGTGCAGCGCATCGGCGTCGGCGTGTTCACCGCCGAGCTGCGCGAGGCGCTGCTCGCAGGTGAGGTCGACGTCGCCGTGCACTCCTACAAGGACCTGCCGACCTTCCAGGATCCGCGCCTCGTCGTCGCGGCCGTCCCCGAGCGGGAGGACCCGCGCGACGCGCTCGTCGCCCGTGACGGACTCGTCCTCGGCGAGCTGCCGCCCGGCTCCAAGGTCGGTACCTCGGCGCCGCGCCGGCGGGCACAACTCGCTGCGCTCGGCCTGGGACTGCAGATCGAACCGCTGCGCGGCAACATCGACACCCGCATCGGCAAGGTCGACTCCGGCGAACTCGACGCGATCGTCATCGCGCGTGCCGGACTGTCGCGGATCGGACGCCTGGACCGGGTCACCGAGTCCCTCGAACCGGTACAGATGCTGCCCGCGCCGTCGCAGGGTGCGCTCGCCGTGGAGTGCCGGTCGGACGATCCCGAGATGATCGAGCTGCTCGCCGGACTCGACCATGCGCCGAGCCGCGCCGCAGTCGTCGCGGAGCGCTCGCTGCTCGCCGAACTCGAAGCCGGATGCACCGCACCGGTGGGGGCGATCGCCGAGGTCGTCGAATCGCTCGACGACGACGGCCGGGTGATCGAGGAACTATCGGTGCGCGGATGCGCCGCCGCCATGGACGGATCGGATGTGCTGCGAGCGAGCGCGGTGGGGGCGCCGGAGAAGGCCGAGGAACTCGGTCGCCGTGTCGCCCGCGAACTGCTCGACCTCGGTGCGCGCGAGCTCATGGTCGAGCACGGGGTCCTCCCCGAGACGAGACCTGCCGATGATTGACACAGCCGGCACCGTCACCCGATTTGCCCATACCGCTGATTTGACCGCACTGGAGAATGACCGATGAGCCGAGTCCGTAAGCACAACCCCGGGCGCATCCTGTTCGTGGGATCGGGCCCGGGCGATCCTGCGCTGCTCACCGTGCGCGCGCGCGACGTGCTGGCGGGCGCCACGATCGCCTTCACCGACCCCGATGTGGACAAGGGTGTCGTGGCCCTCGTCGGTGTCGACCACGGCACCGACCCGGAGACCGGTGAGCCCGTCGCCGAGGTCCGTCCCGCGCTCGGCGAGCCCGCCGAGGTCGCCAAGACGCTCGTCGCCGAGGCGAAGGCCGGTCGCGACGTGGTGCGCCTCGTCGCGGGCGACCCGCTCACCACCGACTCGGTGATCGCCGAGGTCAACGCGGTCGCCCGCACCCAGGTGGTCTTCGAAGTCCTGCCGGGCCTGCCCGCCGGATCGTCCGTGCCGAGCTACGCCGGTATGGCGCTCGGCTCGTGCCACACCGAGGTCGACGTGCGCGGAGAGGTCGACTGGGCCGCGCTCGCCGCCGCCCCCGGCCCCCTCGTCCTCCATGCGACCTCCGGCCACCTCGCCGAGACCGCCAGCGCGCTGGTCGAACACGGCCTGGCGCCGCAGACCCCCGCCGCGATCACCGTGCGCGGCACCACCCGTCAGCAGCGCACCGTCGAGGCCACCCTCGCGACCCTGAACGACGCGGGTTCCGAGCTCGTCGGACCGCTCGTCGTCACCGTCGGCAAGGTCGTCTCGCACCGCAACAAGATGTCGTGGTGGGAGTCGCGCGCCCTGTACGGCTGGACCGTGCTCGTACCCCGCACCAAGGATCAGGCCGGCGAGATGAGCGAGCGGCTCGTCACGCACGGCGCGATCCCGATGGAGGTGCCGACCATCGCGGTCGAGCCGCCGCGCAGTCCCGCGCAGATGGAACGCGCGGTCAAGGGCCTGGTCGACGGTCGCTACCAGTGGGTGGTGTTCACTTCCACCAACGCGGTGCGTGCGGTGTGGGAGAAGTTCGAGGCGTTCGGTCTCGACGCGCGCGCGTTCTCCGGCGTCAAGATCGCGTGCGTCGGTGAGGCCACCGCTGCGAAGGTGCGCTCGGTCGGCATCATCCCCGAGCTCGTGCCCAGCGGCGAACAGTCCAGCCTCGGCCTGCTGGCCGAGTTCGCCCCGTACGACGACGTCTTCGATCCGGTCAACCGGGTGCTGCTGCCGCGCGCCGACATCGCCACCGAGACCCTCGCCGAGGGTCTGCGCGAGCGCGGCTGGGAGATCGACGACGTCACCGCCTACCGCACCGTGCGTGCCGCTCCGCCGCCGGCCGCGACCCGCGAGATGATCAAGACCGGTGGTTTCGACGCGGTGTGCTTCACCTCGTCGTCGACGGTCCGCAATCTCGTGGGTATCGCCGGCAAGCCGCACGCCCGCACGATCGTCGCGTGTATCGGCCCGAAGACGGCCGAGACGGCGATCGAATTCGGCCTGCGGGTGGACGTGCAGCCCGAGACCGCGCAGATCGGGCCCCTGGTCGACGCGCTCGCCGAGCACGCGGCCCGGCTCCGGGCGGAAGGCGCACTGCCTCCGCCGCGGAAGAAGTCCCGCGCCCGCCGCTGATCTCTGGTGATCCGATGATCCGTGCGCGGTCCCGGTAGTCGCCACTACCGGGGCCGCGCACGACCCGTATGGAAGGTGTTCTCCCCATGTTTCCCGACATCCGTCCCCGCCGGCTGCGCAGCACACCCGCCATCCGACGGCTCGTGGCAGAAACCTCCCTCGAACCCCGCCACCTCGTGCTCCCGATGTTCGTGGCCGACGGCCTCGGCGAGCCGCGCGAGATCGCGTCGATGCCCGGGGTGTACCAGCACACCGCCGATTCGCTGCGCAAGGCCGCGGCCGCGGCCGTGTCCGCCGGTGTCGGCGGCCTGATGCTCTTCGGTGTGCCCAGCCCCGAGGACAAGGACGCCCGTGGTTCCGCGGCGAGCGATCCCGGCGGTGTGCTCAACCGCGCGCTGCGGTCGCTGCGCAGCGAACTCGGCGACTCCACGGTGATCATGGCCGACACCTGCCTCGACGAGTTCACCGATCACGGCCACTGCGGTGTGCTCACCGACACCGGCGTCGTCGACAACGACGCGACCCTCGAGCGTTACGCCGAGATGGCCGTCGCGCAGGCCGAGGCCGGGGCGCACCTGCTCGGCCCGAGCGGCATGATGGACGGCCAGATCGGTTTCATCCGGTCCGCGCTGGACGAGGCCGGGCACACCGAGGTCGGTCAGCTCGCCTACTCCGCGAAATACGCCTCGGCGTTCTACGGTCCCTTCCGCGACGCCGTCGGCTCGTCCCTCGAGGGAGATCGCCGCACCTACCAGCAGGATCCGGCGAACCGTCGCGAGTCGCTGCACGAGGTGGACCTCGACCTCGCCGAGGGCGCCGACATGGTGATGGTCAAGCCGGCGATGTCGTACCTCGACGTGCTGCGCGAGGTGGCCGACCGCTCGCCCGTCCCGGTGGCCGCCTACCAGATCTCGGGGGAGTACTCGATGATCACCGCGGCCGCGCAGAAGGGCTGGATCGATCGCGATGCGGCGATCCTCGAATCGCTGGTCGGCATCCGGCGGGCCGGTGCGGACGTCGTCCTCACCTACTGGGCCGCCGAGGTCGCGGGTCGCCTGTCATGAGCTTCCCCGCACCTCCTGTCGGGCCCGGCCCCGCGGCGAATCGTCCCGTTCCCGGAGACGTCACGACGGCCCACCAATTGTGGTGCGGGGTACTCGCTCTCGCCGTCGTGAGTTTGGCGGCAAGTCTCGCCGATCTGCTGAGTCGACGCGAGGAACTGCTCGACCTCATGACCACGATGGCCGCCGAGCAGGCCATCGAGGGCGTCACCACGGAGCAGCTCGAGTCGGCGGTCCCGCTGCTGGTCGCGCTGACCGCCGGCATCGGCCTGGTGATCGTCGGACTGCTCTATCTGGTAGTCAGGCAGCTGTTGAAGGCCAAGAACTGGGCCCGGATGCTGCTGACCCTGCTCGGGGTGTTCATGTCGCTGTCGACCCTGCCCACCGTCTTCGGTGTGGGCGTCGGGGAGGGCGGCGCGGGCTGGATACTCGGTGTGGTGGGCATTCTGCAAGCCGTCGCGACCGTCGGAGCGATCGTGCTGATGCACCGGCGGGATGCCAACCGCTTCTTCCTGCGACTGCCGGAAGAATAGACGTACCACTCGGTTTCGTCCGGCGCGACCGAAGAGTACGGTGGGCTCACCATGTGGGCCGCACGGCCCTTTCCGTCGAGCGAAAAGGACGTCATGCAGGTGGAACCGCGGCCCTATGGGCGCCGTCGCGAATTGGTGTTGATCGCTCTCATCGCCCTCCTCGGACTGGTGACCACCGTGCTGCTGGTGATCCCCGGCGCGTTCGCCGCTTGACCGACCCGACGGCCCCAGATCCGGCAACCCCTGATCCGATGGGCACCGACCCGGCCGGGCCGCTGTTCCACGAACCCGGAGCGCGCTGGCGCACGGTCGCCATCGGCCCGCTGGTCTGCGTCGTGGCCCTCGTCGTCGAACTGTTCACCGGCCCCGTCGTGCACTGGGTCGCGCTGCCGATCATCGCGATCGTGCTCGCCGGCTTTTCCTACGTGATGGTCGTGGCTGCTCGTCGGCACGTCAGCGTCGAGCTCACCTCCACGGTCCTGCGGCAGGGCACCGAGGAACTGCCGGTCGCCGAGATCGAGGCGGTGCTGCCGCCGCCACCGGACGACCGGCGCGATCCGGAACGCTGGGAGACCGCCCGAAGCCTCGGCGAACTGGCGGATGTGCCGCGCGGCCGCAAGCCTGTCGGACTGCGGCTCATCGGAGGAACGTTCGTGCGGGCGTGGGCGAAGGACGCCGACGAGCTGCGAGCACGGCTCGGCGAGCTCGTCGGCGAACCCGGTCAGACTGCGACGTCCTGAGGTGGGACGACCGCTCCCTCACGGTCGAGCATGGCCGAGCCGAGCAGGTAGTCGGGCACACCCAACCCGTCCACGAGCGTCAACGCGTGCGGACGCAGGCTGCGGCACCGCTCGTTGATCCCGCGTGTGACGGCCTTGGCGCGTTCGACCGACAGCAGGCGGTGCTCCATGAACCACGCCTTGTCCTCGTCGATGATCGTCAGCGCGTAGAGATCGCACAGCTCCGACAGCAGGTCGCGGGCGGTCTCGTCCTTGCAGTCCTCGATCGCGGCGACGAACGCCTCGAGCACGACTCGGTCGATGTGCGCGCGGGCGGCGTGCAGAACGTGGTCCTGCACGAAGTTGAAGGCGTCGAACGGGTTGTCCTCACGCTTCATCGCGGCCTGCAGGCGCCGGGCCGCAGTGGACAGCAGGTACTGCTCACGGTCCTCGAACATCGTCACCTGGGTGCCGCGGTCGAAGAGGCTGCCGTCCTCCTCGTTGTCCTGGCGGGTGTCGACGATCGTCTGGATGATCTGCTGCGCCGCGGTGCGCTTCTTGACGATGTCGGAGATGGTGGTCGCGGCGAAGCGCATCCACTCCACCGGGCTCATGCCCTGCACCTCGTCGGCGTAGGCCGTGAGCAGTTCCTTCGCGACCAGCTGGGTCAGGACGTGGTTGTCGCCCTCGAAGGTCGTGAACACGTCCACGTCCGCGCGCAGCGCCGTCAGCCGGTTCTCGGCCATGTAGCCGGCACCACCGCACGCCTCGCGGCACTCCTGTATCGCCCGCGACGCGTGCCAGGTGTTGGCGGCCTTGAGGCCGGCCGCGCGACCCTCGAGTTCGCGCTGTTCCTGCGCGTCGAGTTCCTGCAACGACGTCGACTGCAGCCGGTGCATCGTCGTGAGCAGCTCGTTCTGGGCGAAGCCGAGCGCGTACGAGCGGGCGATCAGCGGGAGCAGGCGCCGCTGGTGGACGAGATAGTCCATGATCGGCACCTCGCCGTCGCGCCCGGGGGCGTCGAACTGGCGACGCTTCTCGGCGTAGCGGGTGGCGATGCTCAGCGCGACCCGCGCCGCCGCACCCGCCGAGCCGCCGACGGTGATGCGCCCGCGGACCAGCGTGCCGAGCATCGTGAAGAACCGTCGGCTCGGGTTGTCGATGTCCGAGGCGTAGGTGCCGTCCGGTTCGACGTCCGCGTACTTGTTGAGCAGGTTCTCCCGGGGGATGCGCACCTGGTCGAAGACGATGCGGCCGTTGTCGACACCCGGCAGGCCGCCCTTGTAACCGCAGTCGGAGGTCGTCACACCCGGCAGGTCGTTGCCGTCCTCGTCGCGGATCGGGACGACGAAACAGTGCACACCGTGCGTCTCACCCTGCGTGACGAGCTGCGCGAAGACGGCCGCGAACCGGGCGTGTTGCGCCGCGCCACCGATGTAGTCCTTGCGGGACGACGGGGTGGGGGAGTGGATCACGAACTCCTGGGTGTCCGGATCATAGGTCGCCGTGGTCTCGAGCGACTGCACGTCGCTGCCGTGGCCCGTCTCGGTCATCGCGAAGCAGCCGAGCACGTCGAGGTCGATGAGCTGCTTGACGTACTTCTCGTGGTGCCGCTCGGTGCCGAGGTTCTCGATGGCACCGCCGAACAGGCCCCACTGCACGCCCGCCTTGACCATCAGCGACAGGTCGGACATCGCGAGCATCTCGATGGATGCGACCGCGCCGCCCGCGTCGCCCGTGCCGCCGGACTCGACGGAGAAGCCCGCCGCGGCATAGCCGTGTTCGGCGAGGATGCGCATCTGCTCGAGCGTGATGGCGCGCGCCTTGTCGGTCTCGGGGGTGTAGTGCGGTGCGAACTTCTCGTGCGCGAGATCCTTGCGTGCGCGTTCGCGTGCTTCGTGCCACGCACCGTCGAGTGCGATGCGCAGGTGTTCGGCTGTCGTCGGCATGCCTCAGACGATAGGTGCGACAAGTCACTCACGGTGTCCCTTTTTCCTGGTAAGGGAGAAAAAACACATGAGGTTTGAGGAACACTGTTTTTGGCAAATCCCGCGAAACTACGGACACTGGAAGTCGTGACTGCGACCCCCGATGCTTCGTCCACCCACGACACTCGATCCGCCGCACTCTTCCACCGGGCATCGAAGGTGACACCGGGGGGCGTCAACTCTCCGGTCCGCGCGTTCGGATCGGTCGGCGGCAATCCTCCTTTCTTCGCATCGGGATCGGGTCCGCTGCTCACCGACGTCGACGGAAAAACCTACGTCGACCTGGTGTGTTCTTGGGGCCCGATGATTCTCGGGCACGCGCATCCGGCGGTCGTCGAGGCCGTCCGATCCACCGCGCCGGCGGGTCTGTCGTTCGGTGCCCCCACCGAGGGTGAGGTCGAACTCGCCGAGGAGATCGTCGCCCGCATCGCACCCGTCGAGCAGGTCCGGCTCGTCAACTCCGGCACCGAGGCGACGATGAGTGCCGTCCGTCTCGCGCGCGGATTCACCGGACGGTCGAAGATCGTGAAGTTCGCGGGTTGTTATCACGGTCACGTCGACGCGCTGCTCGCCGACGCCGGTTCCGGCCTCGCCACCTTCGGTCTGCCCACCTCGCCCGGCGTCACGGGCGCCCAGGCGGGCGACACCATCGTCGTCCCCTACAACGACCTCGCCGCCGTGCGCGCCGCCTTCGAGGCGAACCCCGGTGAGATCGCCGCGGTCATCACCGAGGCCGCCGCCGGCAACATGGGCACCGTCCCGCCGGTGTCCGGCTTCAACGAGGGCCTGCGCGAGCTCACCCGTGAGCACGGCGCGCTGCTGATCATGGACGAGGTGATGACCGGCTTCCGCGCGAGCCCGACCGGCTGGCACGGCATCGACGGTGTCTCCGGCGACCTGATGACCTTCGGCAAGGTCATGAGCGGAGGTCTGCCCGCCGCGGCCTTCGGTGGCCGCGCCGACGTCATGGCCCATCTCGCCCCGAGCGGACCGGTCTACCAGGCCGGCACCCTGTCCGGTAATCCCGTCGCCGTGGCCGCCGGCCTCGCGAGCCTGCGTGCCGCCGACGCCGAGGTCTACGCCACCCTGGACCGCAACTCCGAGACCCTCGGGCGTCTGCTGGGGGAGGCACTCGCCGCCGAAGGGGTGCCGCACCGTGTCCAGAATGCCGGCACGCTGCTGAGCGTCTTCTTCACCGATGAGCCGGTGACGAACTACGAGCAGGCCAAGGCCGCGCAGACCTGGCGCTTCCCGGCCTTCTTCCACGCGCTGCTCGAGCGCGGCGTCTATGCACCCCCGAGTGCCTTCGAGACGTGGTTCGTCTCGTCCGCGCTCGACGACGACGCGTTCTCGCGGGTCGCCGACGCGCTGCCGCACGCCGCGCGCGCGGCCGCCGCGGCGACCGCGCCGTAGCACCGCTCTCCTGCCTGCCCAGCCCGATCCGCCCCTTCCACACCCCTCGAGGAACATCGACGTGACCGACGCCGCCCCGTCCGAGACCCGCACGATCGTGCACGTGCTCCGCCACGGAGAGGTCCACAACCCCTCCGGAATCCTCTACGGCCGCCTGTCCGGCTTCAAGCTGTCGGTGACCGGTGAGGCCCAGGCACGTGCGGTCGCGGCGTCGCTCGCCGACCACGACATCGCACACGTGGTCGCGTCCCCGCTCGAACGGGCCCAGCAGACCGCCGCCCCGATCGCGGAGAAGCACGGACTGCAGATCCGCACCGACGAGAACCTCATCGAGGCGGCCAACGACTTCGAGGGCTTGAAGGTCTCGGTCGGCGACGGTGCGCTCAGCCGCCCGCGCCACTGGTGGAAGCTGCGCGATCCGTTCACCCCTTCCTGGGGCGAGCCCTACCTGCAGATCGCCCACCGCATGCTCGCCGCCGTCCACGCGGCCCGCGTGGCCGCGGTGGGGCGGGAAGCGGTGTGCGTGAGCCACCAACTCCCGGTGTGGACGCTGCGCCGCTTCCTCGAGGGCGAGCGACTGTGGCACGACCCGCGTCGCCGCCAGTGCAGCCTCGCCTCGCTGACCTCCCTGGTCTACGAGGGTGACACCCTCGTCGACCTGGTCTACTCCGAGCCGGCCGGCGCCTCCGACCCGAACGTCCACGGCGCATGAGAAAGGTGTTCCGGGCGACGGTCGCCGCGATCTGCGGTGCCGTCCTTCTCACCTCCTGCGCCACCGGGGACGACGCCGTCGCCACCGGGGGAACGTTCGACTTCGTCTCGCCCGGCGGGCAGACCCGCATCTTCTACGACCCCCCGGCCGACCGGGGCACCCTCGGTGAGCTCACCGGCGAGGACCTCATGAACGAGGGCGAGACCATCTCCCTCGACGACTACGAGGGCCAGGTCGTCGTGCTCAACGTGTGGGGCCAGTGGTGCGCGCCGTGCCGCAGCGAAGCCGACGATCTCGAGGAGGTCTACGAGGCCACCAAAGATCTCGGGGTGCAGTTCCTCGGCATCAACGTCCGCGACAATCAGCGCGACAAGGCCCAGGACTTCGTCACCGACCAGCGGATCGGCTACCCGTCGATCTACGACCCGCCGATGCGGTCGCTGCTCGCCCTCGGCCGCAACTACCCGACCTCGGTCGTGCCGACGACGGTCGTCCTCGACCGTGAGCACCGCGTGGCTGCGGTCTACCTGACCGAACTGCTCGCCGAGGACCTGCAACCGGTCGTCGAACGGGTCGCGGCGGAACCGGATTCGGAGCAGTAACAGTGATCCTTGCGTCGGGTGTCGGGGAGACCTTCCAGAACGCGGCCCTGTCGGGTCCGCTGCTGCTGGCGATGGGCGCGTGCCTGCTCGCCGGTCTCGTCTCCTTCGCATCGCCGTGCGTCGTGCCGCTCGTTCCCGGCTATCTGTCCTACCTCGCCGGAGTGGTGGGAGCCGAGGCCCCCGCCGTCACCGCCGAGCAGGCCGGTGCCCGCACCACGACCGTCCGCAGCGACGGCCGCCTCCGGGTGGCCGGTGCCGCCGGGCTGTTCGTCCTCGGATTCACCGTGGTGTTCGTCCTCGCGACGGCCTCGGTGTTCGGGGCGATCTCCGCGCTCGCCGTCAACCGCGAACTGCTCATGCGGATCGGTGGTGTCGTCACCATCGTGATGGGTCTGGTCTTCATCGGTCTCATCCCAGTCTTGCAGCGCGACACGCGTCCGGCGCCCCGGCGCATCTCGAACCTTGCGGGAGCCCCGCTGCTCGGCGCGGTGTTCGCGCTCGGGTGGACCCCGTGCCTCGGTCCCACCCTCGCCGGCGTCATCTCGCTCGCGGCGGGCACCGAGGGCACCACCGCGGCACGCGGGGTGACGCTGATCGTCGCCTACTGCCTCGGCCTCGGGTTGCCGTTCGTCGTGCTCGCGCTCGGTTCGGCGCGGGCGCTGCGCGGGGTGGGCTGGCTGCGCACCCACGCGCGGACCGTGCAAATCGTCGGTGGCCTGATGCTCATGGCCGTCGGCATCGCTCTCGTCACCGGTGCGTGGGACCTGTTCGTGTCCTGGGTCCGTGACTCGTTCATCTCGGAAGTGACTCTGCCCGTATGACCGCGACACACACCCCGACCCCCGCACCGCAGCCGTCGCCTCCGCCGCGACAGGCCGCGTTCGGACGTGCCACGGCCTTCGTGCGGAACACCTGGCGCGGCCTGACGTCGATGCGGACCGCGCTGGTCCTGCTGTTCCTGCTCGCGCTCGCCGCGATCCCGGGCGCACTCCTGCCGCAGCGCAGCCTCAACACCCAGAAGGTCGACGAGTACATCGCGGCCCGGCCGACGCTCGGACCGATCATGGACCGCTTCGAGCTGTTCGACGTCTTCGGAAGCTTCTGGTTCACCGCCGTCTACGTGCTGCTGTTCGTCTCGCTGGTCGGCTGCATCCTGCCGCGCTGCGTCGAGCACTTCCACGCCCTGCGCACCCCGCCGGTCGCCGCGCCGCGCAACCTGCAGCGCCTGCCGCACCACACACAGACGATGGTGACCGAGGCCCCCGCCGACGCCCTCGACCGGATCCAGAAAGAGCTGCGCGGTTGGAAGGTCGTGCGCCGCGAGGGCGGTGCCCGCGGGCGTGACGGCGAGGTGACCCTGTCCGCCGAGAAGGGTTATCTGCGCGAGGCCGGCAACCTGGTCTTCCACATCTCCCTCGTCGGGCTGCTCGTCGCCGTCGCCGCCGGCAAGCTCTTCGGTTACGAGGGGCAGCGCATCCTCGTCGCGAACGGTGAGGAGTTCTGCACCACCTCGCCCGCCTCCTTCGACTCGTTCCGCGCCGGCAGCACGCTCGACGGCACCGGTCTGAACCCCATGTGCGTGCGGGTGAACACCTTCGTCGCCGACTATCTCGACAACGGCCAGGCCGAGATGTTCACCTCCGACATCGAGTACCAGTACGGCGACGACCTCGTCACGAACACCTGGCGCGACGCGCAATTGAAGGTCAACCATCCGCTGCGGGTCGGCAGCGACCGCGTGTACCTACAGGGTCACGGTTACGCCCCGACCTTCACGGTCACCTGGCCGAACGGCGAGACCCGCACCGAAACGATGCAGTGGGCGCCCGACGACGCGACGACCTTCCTCAGCAGCGGCGCCATGCGCTTCGACCCGCCCGGTGGCATGTACCCCGACGCCGACGAGCGCCGGAAGAACCAGATCGCGATCGAGGGACTGTTCGCGCCGACGGCGTCCTTCCACGGCACGCTGCTCACATCGATCTTCCCCGCCCTGACGGACCCGGCTGTCGCCATCGACATCTACAAGGGCGACTCCGGTCTCGACACCGGCAACCCGCAGTCGCTGTTCTCGCTCAACAAGGAACTGATCAATCAGGGACGCCTCGTGAAGCAGGATCGTGTCAACCTGCGTCCGGGGGAGAGCGTGACGCTCGCCGACGGCACCGAGGTGCGATTCGACAAGGCCACCGACTTCGTCAACCTGCAGGTCTCCCACGACCCGGCTCAGCAGTGGGTGCTGGTCGCGGCGATCTTCATGATGGGCGGACTGCTCGTGTCGCTGCTGGTCAAACGACGCAGAGTGTGGGCACGCGCGTACCCGGACGGTACAGTGAGCGACGGCGAACGACGGACCGTAGTAGAGCTCGGCGGTCTCGCACGAACCGATCAGGCCGGATGGGGAGACGAGTTCGACCGACTGGTCGAGCGCCTTCTCGGCGACGATGCACCCTCCGCCCCGGCGGCACAGGAGAAGAAGAACTGATGACAGAGAACGACACCCTCGCGCAGTACAGCGACTGGGCCTTCGAATCGGCGTTCGCGGTGCTCGTGCTGGCTCTGCTGCTGCTCATCGCCGAGTACGCGACCCACCGGGCCGACGTCGTGGCGGAGCGGGAACGCGAACTCGTGGCCGCCGGAAGGCAGCAGGCCCCCGCCGAGCGCGCGACCGGGCCGGGACGGATCGACCAGACGCCGAAGCGCACCGTGTCGCAGCGTCTCGGCAACATGGGACGCGCGCTCGTCGTCGTGGTCGCGGGCCTGCAGCTCGCCTCGATCGTCCTGCGTGGGCTGGCCACCGAGCGGTTCCCGCTCGGCAACATGTACGAGTTCGTCTCGATGGCGTGCACCGCCGCGGTGATCTTCGGGCTGATCGTCCTCCGCAAGCCGGCCTACCGGATCATGTGGGTGTACCTGGTGGTCCCCGTATTGATCCTCATGTTCCTCGCGGCGACGGTGTTGTATGCCGACGCCGCTCCCGTGGTGCCGGCCCTCCGATCGTTCTGGCTGCCGATCCACGTGACGATCATCAGCGTCGGCAGCGGCATCTTCCTCGTCTCGGGTGTCGCGAGCGTGCTGTTCCTGCTGCGCATCCGCTTCCCGAAGGGCGAGGAGCGCAGCGGTGTGTTCGCGGCGATCGCCGAGCGGCTGCCCGACGCGCAGACCCTCGACCGGCTCGCCTACCGCACCACGATCATCGGCTTCCCGCTGTTCGGCGCCGGCATCATCCTCGGGGCAATCTGGGCCGAGGCGGCGTGGGGACGCTTCTGGGGCTGGGACCCGAAGGAGACGGTCTCGTTCATCTCGTGGGTCATCTACGCCGCCTATCTGCACGCGCGTGCGACCTCCGGCTGGCGGAACACCCGCGCAGCGTGGATCAACGTCGTCGGCTTCGTCACGGTGCTGTTCAACCTGTTCATCATCAACATGGTCGTGTCGGGCCTGCACTCGTACGCCGGGCTCAACTGAGGCTGCTATCGTCGCGCCGTCGTCCGTGACAGTCGACGGGGGGAGAACGCGGTGAATGGGGCCGGTAACGGGTCGTCGGGGCTCGACGGACACGCATTGGACGCGACGGCGCTGGACTCGTCGCTACTTGTACGTCCGGTCGCCGCGCCGCCGCGGAAGGGCTGGCGGCGGGTCGTCTACCGGGCGACCGGTGGTCGCGTGCACGTGGGGGAGAGTTCCCGGCAGCAACGCAAGGAGGAATCGGCCGAGCGGGTGCGTGCACCGCTGCACGGCTGCCATCGTATCGCCCTGCTGAGTCTCAAGGGCGGGGTGGGCAAGACGACCACCACGGTCACGCTCGGCTCGACCTTCGCGGAGCTGCGTGGCGATCGGATCGTCGCGGTCGATGCGAATCCGGACCGCGGGACGTTGAGTCAGAAGGTGGCCGAACAGACGCCGGCCACGGTGCGCACGCTGCTGCGCGATCAGTCGCTGCTCGAGACATATGCGGACGTGCGCGCCTACACCTCGCAGAACACGCATCGTCTCGAGGTGCTCGCCTCGGACACCGATCCGGCGGTCTCGGAGGCCTTCAGCGCCGACGACTACGAACGGACGTTGGGTCTTCTTGAGCGGTTCTACAGCATCGTGCTCACGGATTGCGGGACCGGGCTCATGCACTCCGCTATGACCGCGATCCTCGAGAACGCCGACACGCTGGTCGTCATCAGTTCCGGTTCGGTGGACGGCGCCCGCAGCGCGTCGGCCACGCTCGACTGGCTCGACGCGCACGGCTATCGCGAACTCGTCGAGCGGTCGGTGGCCGTCGTCAACGCGGTGCGGCCGAGGTCGGGCAAGGTCGACCTCGACCTCGTGGTGCGACACTTCGAACAGCGGTGCCGCGCGGTCCACGTCCTGCCCTTCGATCCCCACCTCGAAGAAGGGGCGGAGATCGACCTGGACCGGTTGCAGTCGGGTACGCGGCGCGCCCTGCTCGGACTCGCCGCGGATATCACCGACGGTTTCGCCGCGCGGTGACAGACCGCTCGGCGTAACGCGAACGGTCAGTCGCCCCGCTCCTGATCGGACTCGCCGGTGCCGTCGCCACTCCGGCGGCGGTGCACCTCGCGATCGACCTTCCACAGGAAGTCGGGATCGTCGTCAGGCCCCACCACGCGGGACGGCGGACGAGATGTGGGACCGTACGCCTTCCACAGCAGGACGGCGAGTGTCACCGCACCGATGAGTGCCAACAGATAGAGCACGTTGCACCTCCTGACCGTGGTGGTGCCGGACGAGGACGTGCCCTCGCCGTGCACCTCCGGGCCGCGGCGACCGCAGACCGGTTCGTCCACATTCTAGGTGGGAGGAACCCGGTCCGGCACGTGGGTTCCGCGGGTGGTCGGCCGGGGTCCGGCAGGTGTACGCCGGAGGTGCGGATTCTACTGTCTCGGATCAGCGTGTCGCTTCGGTCGTGAGGGAGCGGAGAAGCGCCAGGACCTCGGACTCACGGAAGCGCCGATGGCCACCGGGGGTCCGCAGCGAGCCCAATCGGCCGGCGTGGGCCCACCGGGTGACGGTCTTGGGATCCACATGGAACAGTGCCGCCACCTGGCCCGGGGTCAGCAGGGATTCCTTCGCGCCGTTGAAAGTGGGTGCGCTCATTGCGAATGTCCTCCCGGTTGTCGTGATCGTGTTGTTCGACGCGATCGAGTTGTTCGATCGGGATGTCCAAGCCCATGGTGGCACCGATACCCCTGGTTGCTCGAACGGTCTACGGTTGGTAAAGCGGAAGTAATAGACAAAACGGACGGATGTCCGACTTACGGAAATCGACGCGGGGCTCGTCGTCCGGGCGGCCGGTTAACCTGGAGTGGTGAACGACGAACGCCGGAACGAACCCTCGGATACCCCCTCCCAGCCCACTCCACACCCTCACGGTGAGGGCGCCACGGCCGCCGGCGGTCAGGCGGGGACCGGGTCCCTGATCCGGGACGTCGCGTTGTACTCGGTGGCGCGACTCGCCCTCGTGGTCGTGCTCACCCTGCTCATTCTCTACGTTCCTCGGGCATTCGGGGTGGAAATCCCCCTCCTCGTCGCGGCCCTGTTCGCCGTGCTCATCGCCCTGCCCGTCTCGCTCGTGCTCTTCGCGTCGCTGCGGCGTCGCGTCAACGAGGGCATCGCCGCGGTCGACGAGCGTCGGCGCACCGAACGCGCGGACCTCGAGAAGCGCATGCGCGGCGAGAACGGGCGGTGACGGCGACCGGCGCGGTCGTCGACCGCAGTGCACCCCGGGACTGGGTCGACAACGCGGTCCGGCTCATCGAGGCCGACGCCCAGCGCAGCGCCGACACCCACCTGCTCCGCTACCCGCTCCCCGCGGATTGGGGCATCGACCTGTACTTGAAGGACGAGTCGACGCACATCACGGGCAGCCTCAAGCACCGTCTTGCGCGCTCGCTGTTCCTCTACGCCCTGTGCAACGGCTGGATCCGTGAAGGGACCCCGATCATCGAGGCGTCCTCCGGGTCCACCGCGGTCAGCGAGGCGTACTTCGCGCGACTCCTCGGCCTCGACTTCGTGGCCGTCGTACCGCGCCGCACCTCGCCGGCGAAGGTCGCGCTCATCGAGGCCCAGGGCGGCCGGTGCCATTACATCGACCGCCCACCCGAGATCTACACCGAGGCGCAGCGGCTCGCCGACGAGCTCGGCGGCTGCTTCATGGACCAGTTCACGAACGCCGAGCGGGTCACCGACTGGCGGGGCAACAACAACATCGCCGAGAGCATCTACTCGCAGATGCGTCTCGAGCGTCATCCCGTGCCGGAGTGGATCGTCGTCGGCGCCGGAACCGGCGGCACGAGCGCGACCCTCGGCCGCTACATCCGCTATCGCCGTCACCGGACACGGCTGGCCGTCGTCGACCCGGAGAACTCGGCGTTCTTCGGCGGGTTCGAGACGGGATCGGCCGACTACACGACCGGCATGCCCTCGCGCATCGAGGGGATCGGACGTCCGCGCGTCGAGCCGTCCTTCGTGCCCGAGGTCGTCGACCGAATGGTGCGGGTGCCCGACGCGGCGTCCATCGCCGCCATGCGGCACGCGAGCACCGTGCTCGGACGTCAGGTGGGCGGCTCGACCGGCACGAACCTCTGGGGAGCCTTCGGCCTGATCGCCGAGATGCTCGCGGAGGGCCGTGAGGGCAGCGTCGTGACGCTGCTGTGCGACGGCGGCGAGCGCTACGCCGACACCTATTTCTCCGACGAGTGGGTCGCTGCCGAGGGGATGGACCTCGCAGGGCCGCTCGCGGTCCTGGAGAAGTTCGCGACCACCGGCGGCTGGCCCCGGTAGAGCCTTCACCACCTGCGCAGATTCCGTTTCTGTCAATCGTCGTTGACGCGCACTCGGTGTCAACCTATATTGACAACATGAGTGAAGCCACCACCCTCGCCTCTGCCGCCGCGAGCTCCGATCCCGCAGTGGGCCTGCGCGCCGTGCGTGCCCTGCGCCGGCTGCTGGAACGGCTCGAGGAGGTCCAGGTCACGAATGCCCGTGAGCGAGGTTGGTCCTGGCAGGCCATCGCCGACGAGCTCGGTGTCAGCCGCCAGGCGGTCCATCAGAAGCACAATCGAAAGCGCAGGTGATCGACATGTTCGAACGATTCGCCGACGGTGCCAGATCCGCCGTTGTCGCAGCGCAACAGGAGGCGATCCGGGTGTGCGATCCCCGGATCGAGGCGTCGCACCTGCTCATCGGGGCCGCTGTCGCTGCGGACGAACCGCTGCGGGTCCTGCTCGCGGAGGAAGGTCTCACGGTCGACGGGCTCCGCTCCGACCGCGCCGCCCGCACCGCCGACGCCCCGCTCGGTGACGAGGACGCCGCGGCGCTCGAAGCGATCGGGATCGATCTCGACGAGGTCCGGAGCCGTCTCGAAGCGGCCTTCGGCAAGGGGGTGCTCGACGGGAAGAACGCCGATCGGCGGGGCGTCGCGAACCGGCTCGGTCACATCCCGTTCGACCGGGCGGCGAAGAAGTCGCTCGAACTCGCGCTGCGGGAGGCCATCGCACGCCGCGAACGGGTCATCCGTCCCGAGCACATCCTGCTCGGACTGCTGCGCAGCGACGATCCGGCGACCGGCGCCCTCGTGGAAGCGCACGTGCCGCGCGCGCAGCTCCGTCAGCGCCTGAGCGGCCACCTCGACGCCGCTGCCTGACGTCGTCGAGCCTTCGGGTGGTTACCGGGTCGGCTGCGCGGGGGCGACGGCGAGCGGACGCCCGGCGACGAGCGGGACGACCGTCGCCGCGACGAGCAGCAGCGTGCCGACCGCGATCGTCGCGAACGGCCACCACTGACGATCCGATGTCGCCGTGACCTCCGCAGCCTGCGTGTCCGTAGCGGCCGGCGCGGTGCGCGGCAGCGCTTCGGTGGCCGACCGGACGTTGTCGGCGATGCCACCGACGACGTCGGCCACCGGCCCCACGCCGTCGACCAGCTGTCCGGTGCCGTCCGTCAGGGCTCGGCCACCGTCGTCGAGGAGAACGAGGCCGTCGCGGAGCTGTCGCGAGCCGTCGGCGGCCTGCGCCATACCCGCGACGAACTGCGCGTTCGGATCGGTGAGTTCGTAGGCGAGCTGCCGTGCGCCGTCGCGCAACTGCCCGAGCTGGGCGAGGGTGTCCGGTCCGAGGCCCTGCGTGTCGAGGGTCTCGACGAGCCCGCGCAGTCGGCCGGCCGCGCCCTGCGAGACCGGATCTGCAGACGCACCGAGCGTGTCGGCGACAGCTGCGAGTTGCGCGGTGACGTCGCCCTGCATCTCCCCGAAACCGGAGAGCCGGTCGACCACCTCGTCGACGCCACCGCTCACCTGGCGGGCACCGTCGCCGAGCATGTCGACACCGCCGTCGAGTTGTCCGAGACCGTCGGCGAGCTGCTCCCCGCCGTCACGGGCCTGCCGGAGACCGTCGGAGAGCTGGTGGGCACCGTCGTCGAGCTGGGTGCTGCCCTCCGTCAGCTGACCGACCCCGCCGTCGAGCACCGACAGCGGCAGTCCGGCCCGCTGCAGATTGCTCCGCGCCTCGTCGACGCCGTCCGCAGAGGGACTCGGCTCTTCCGAGACGGTCGCGACCGTCGTCTGGGGGCGGTCGAGCCAGGCGAAGACCGAACCCGTGCCCACGAGGAGCAGACCGGCTACAGCGAGAAGCAGGGGGAGAAGACGTGAACGCACGCCGGCCGACGCTACCGTCCGTCGCTGAGAGGCCCCTGAGGGGGAGGGGCGATCCCGGATGGGCCCGATTTGCCCGTTACGAGACCGAGTTCGGTGTGCCACAGTGGCACCATGATTTCTCTGATACTGCGGTTGATCATCAACGCGGTCGGTCTGTGGCTCGCGGTCGAGCTGGTCGACGGGATCGACTTCACCGATCCCGCAGGCACCTCCGACACGACCCGCAAGGTCATCTCGCTCGTCGTGCTGGCCGCCATTTTCACCGTCGTCAACGCACTCGTGAAGCCGCTGGTGAAGCTGCTGTCGCTGCCGCTGGTGATCCTCACCCTCGGGCTCTTCCTGCTCGTCGTCAACGCGCTGATGCTCATGCTCACTGCGTGGCTGAGCGGATTCACCGAGTACGGCCTCACGATCGACGGTTTCTGGGCGGCGCTGTGGGGCGGCGTGATCATCGCGATCGTCAACTTCGTCCTCGGCCTGGTCGTCCCGGACCGCGACTGATCCCGTCCGCCCGCGACCCGGTCCGCCGCGCCCGCGTCATGGTCAGCCGAAGGCCAGCGCGGGCGCGGTGGCTACCGCCCACACGAGCATCGCGACACCCGAATCGCTGAGCGCCGGGATCAGCGCGAGACCGAGGGCACCGGCCCGCACCGGTTTGTGCGCGCGGACCGCGAACGGTGCGGCGAGGAAGCCGGCGAGCGCCCACGGCGTCGCCGCGACCAGCACGAGCGACATCACGAACGGCACGACGACCAGCACCAGGTGGAGCGTGCGGGTCCTCGGGTCGCCCAGCTTGACCGCCAGGGTCCGCTTGCCGGTCTCCGCGTCGGTGGCGATGTCGCGGAGATTGTTCGTCACCAGGACGGCCGTCGAGATCGAGCCGACGGCGACCGCGCAGGCCAGACCCACCCAGTCGACGCGACCGGCCTGAACGAACTGGGTGCCGAGCACCGCGACCAGCCCGAAGAACACGAAGACGCCGATCTCACCGAAGCCGCTGTAGCCGTACGGGTTCTTTCCGCCGGTGTAGTACCAGGCCCCGGCGATGCAGACCGCGCCGACGAGCACGAGCCACCAGGCGGTCGTGACGGCGAGAGCGAGTCCCGCGACGGCCGCGATGCCGAAGCACACGAACGCCGCGCGCTTGACGGCGCCGGGGCTCGCCGCCCCCGAACCCACGAGCCGCATCGGGCCGACCCGCTCGTCGTCGGTGCCGCGGATGCCGTCGGAGTAGTCGTTGGCGAAGTTCACGCCGATGATCAGTCCGAGCGCGACGACCAGTGCCAGCAGCGCCTTCCACCACACGGCCTCACCGAGCCACGCCGCAGCGCCCGTGCCCGCCAGGACGGGTGCGATCGCGTTGGGGAGGGTGCGCGGACGAGCGCCTTCGAGCCATTGACCAGCCGTTGCCATGGATCGATCTTCGCACCCGGGCCTGCCTGCCGCGTCGTGCGCACCCCGTCAGGAGAAGCGCGAGACGAGGGCGCGGCGATCGACCTTGCCCGGTCCACGCAGCGGCAGCGTGTCGACGACCTGCAGCTCACGCGGCGCAGCAGTGGGATCGAGCGTGGCCTCGACGTGGTCGCGGAGTTCGGCGAGCGTCGGCGTCGCGCCGGGGACGGGCACGACGACCGCCGCGACGCGCTGACCGAGCCGGGCGTCGGGCAGACCCACCACCGCGACCTCCCGAACGGCCGGGTGCTCGACGAGCACGGCCTCGACCACCTGGGGGACCACGGTGAGCCCACCGGTCGAGATGGCCTCGTCGAGCCGTCCCAGGATGCGCAGGACCCCGTCGTCGAGCAGGCCCGCGTCGTCGGTGCGGAACCAGCCGGGTTCGGCGAAGGCAGGATGGTCGGGCAGGTTCCGGTAGCCCGAGGCGAGCGTGGCGCCGCCGAGCCACACCCGCGAGTCCCCGTCGACGCGCACGTACACGCCGTCGAGCGACACGCCGTCGTAGACGCAGCCGCCGCAGGTCTCGCTCATGCCGTAAGTGCGCACGACGGTGATGCCGGCCGCGCGGGCGCGGTCGAGGATTGGCACGGGAGTCGCGGCCCCACCGAGCAGGATCGCGTCGAGGCGGGCAAGCGCCGCGGTGGCGTCGGGATGGTCGAGGGCCTTGATCAGCTGCGTGGGAACCATCGAGCTGTACCGGCGGGGGCCCGGCACGGCGTCCACCGCCGCCGGCAGATCCGCAGGATCGAAACCGGCGGACACGTCGACGACGACGGGTTCGGTTCCGGAGAGCAGACTGCGCAGCAGCACCTGCATGCCCGCGATGTGATGGGCGGGCAGGGCCAGGAGCCACGAGCCCGTCCCGCCCAGCCGGGCGTGGGTGGCGTCGCCGCTCGCGCGCAGCGCCTGCGCGGACAACATGGCACCCTTCGGGGTCCCGGTCGTGCCGGAGGTCGCGACCACCAGTCCCACACCGTCCGCGACGGGTTCACCGGGGCTCAGTGCTGCGGTGAGTCGGAGCGTCTCCCGCTCGTCCCCGGCGGGGACGGGGAGCAGCGCCGGTCCGTCACCGTCGAGCATGCGCTGCAGGGTGGGCAGCACGGAGCGGACGGCGGACCCGGCAGGGACGGGCAGGAGCTCGAGTGTGGTCACAGATCGTATTGTGTCGTGTCCCATCCGCCTGCCTCGAGCTGGCGGCGGACCCGGTCCACATCGTCGGGCGACGGCATGTTGTTGGTGATCTTGCTGATCAGGACCGCGATGTCGATGCGGTTGATCGACAGGTCACCGTCCTCGACCAAGGTGTCGGCGACCTGGGCGACCTCCTCGTCGGACAGGCGCCGCGCGAGCAGTGCGAACAGGGGTACGTAGTCCTGTTCCGGTACCCCTTCGGGGTAACCGGCGCGGAGCCACTCGACGATGGAAGCGAGAAACGGCGGGAGAGCCACCCGTCACTCCGATCAGAAGATGTCGATGCCGAACGTTCCGGCGAGGAAATCGGACGCCAGCAAGAGGATTCCCGCCAGGATCGCGCAGGCGACCACGGCGAAGCACAACACCGCAGCGGTCCGCGCCACGGGAGTCGGTAGGCCGTCGCTGCCCCGACCGGTGTCGAGCGCGCGGACCCCCAGGGCGAACAGGGAGGGCAGGCCGGCGCCGAGCAGCAGGCCCACGAGAACGACCTGCCACAGGGAATCGAGGGTGTGCGTCAACAGGTTCACGAGCGTCCTTCCCCGCTGACCGTTGCGGAGGCACCCGGCGCCGGGGCCAGCTTGTCGTCCCAGTCGGCGGTGACATTGGAGGCGTCGACGGGCTGCCGGCGCGAGCGCACCCACATGAACAGGGCCAGGGCGCACAGGATCGCGAACACGACGAGCACGCCGGACATGCCGCCGATGAGGTGGGCGAGCGCCCAGCAGATCGCTCCGACGACCGCGGCGCACGGCAGGGTGATGACCCACGCGACGACCATCCGTCGCGCCACCGACCAGCGCACCTCGGCGCCCTTGGTGCCCAGACCCGTTCCGAGGATCGACCCCGTGGCGACGTGCGTGGTCGACAGCGGCAGACCGAAATGGCTCGAGGTGAGGATGATGGCGGCCGACGACGACTCGGCGGCCAGGCCCTGCGGCGGGGCGATCTCGACGAGGCCCTTGCCCAGCGTGCGGATGATGCGCCAGCCACCGAGATAGGTGCCGAGTGCGATCGCGACGGCACAGGCGACCTTCACCCAGAACGGCATCTCGGTGTCGGCGGTGATGGTGCCGTGGGCGACGAGGGCCAGGAAGATCACGCCCATCGTCTTCTGCGCGTCGTTGGTGCCGTGCGCGAGGGACATCAGGGACGCCGTGCCGATCTGTCCCAGCCGGAAGCCGCGGTCGCGGTGCTCGGTGGAGACGGATCGGGTCAGGCGGTGAATCGACCAGATGCCCACCGTGGACACGAGCGCCGCGATGACGGGCGCAAGCACGGCGGGGATCAGGACCTTGCCCAGGACTCCGTCCCACACGACGCCCTGGACACCGATCGACGCCAGTGCAGCGCCGACGAGACCGCCGAACAGAGCGTGCGACGAGCTGGACGGCAGGCCGAACAGCCAGGTCGAGATGTTCCAGAGGATCGCTCCGACCAGACCGGCGAAGACGATGAGCAACAGATCGGTACCGCCGACGGTGTCGAGGTCGACGACACCCTTCGCGACGGTCGCGGCGACTTCCACGGACAGGAAGGCGCCGACGAGGTTGAGAGTCGCGGACAAAGTGACCGCGGTCTTGGGTTTGAGGGCGCCGGTGGCGATGGATGTCGCCATGGCATTGCCGGTGTCGTGGAAGCCGTTGGTGAAATCGAAAGCGAGGGCAGTGACGACCACCACCAGGAGCACGACGAACTCTGCGGTCACGTCTGTCGATTGTGGGGTAGCGGGCAGGTGAATGTACAGCGACGGGGATGTGAATTCTGCGTCTCGCCGTCACACCCGACCGGTTCTTTCGGACTCCGACCATGAGCGGAGTGCAGAGCAGACCGCACGGCTTGTGTGCAAGATCACCGGCGCCGCGCGACTGCCTCCGGCCGTGCCCGGGTACCTCCGTTCGTCAACGGAGGTCGCGCCGCAAGGGATGGTCCTCGGGGATCTGCACCAGGACGATCGGGATCCCCTCGGGATCCGCGATCCACAGCTCGCGCAGTCCCCACGGCTCCTGCTTCGCACCCCGGACGATGCGCACGCCCTTCAGCGCCAGTTCGGCCTCGGCGTCGTAGACGTCGCGCACCTGGAGCCACAGGGCGCCGTGGAACATTTCGTCGCTGTCGTCGGATCGGCCGTGCGCGGCGATCTCGATGAGCGACTGCCCCGCGAAGAAGACGGTTCCGCCGGGATACTCGCGGGCGATCGCCAGTCCCAGCGTCGAACCGTAGAACTCGAGGGCGGCCTCGGGGTCGCGCGGACGGAGGATGGTGCGGCTGCTGAGGATCTCCACGGTCACTGCTCCTCGGCCGGGCAGGCCTCGTGATGGCGGCGGCCGTGCGTGCGCCGCGATTCCTTCATCTCGGCCTCGAACAGATGGCGCCGGCCCTCCACGAGTTCGTCGCGCACCTGCTTCTCGAACGTGCGGAAGTCCGACCAGTAGCCGTCGTCGAACTCCTCGACGAGCTGGAAGGTCCAGCGACCCTCGGCGATGTTGCGTCCGATGATCTCGGTGCCGAGCCGCTCGGCGATCTCGTCGTGCCCGGCCTCGCGGAACAACTCCTCGGCGTCGCCGGTGAGCAGATCGGCGCGGCCCATCAGCTGGTGGAAGGCATAGAGATGGCCTCGCGCCTGCTCGACGGTCTCGAGGGCCTCGGACAGTTTGCCGGTCGCTTTCACAGTGGCGTCGGAGACGCTTTCCGGGCGGGTGTGGGCGGTTCGCGGACTCTGGCGATCGGTCATGTCCCACAGTGTGCCCGAGAGCACACCATTCGAACGTAACTGAACATATGTGTTTGACGAAGCTTTCGATGGGACATTACTGACGGCAACGGTGCCCATGACAGCGCCGGCCTGCCACAGCGGATCCGACGCAGCCGTTACCGCGGCTGCGCGGCACCGCCGACAACGAGTGAGGAGAACTGCCATGGCGACCGACTACGACGCTCCCCGCACCACCGACATCCTGGGCGGCGGTGGCACTGCCCTGGACGAGCTGGACATCAAGCCCACCGCGGCCGCCGACACCGACGAGGGCGAGATCCTCGAGACCCTCGACCTGCCCGGCGCCGACCTCTCGGCACTGTCGGCGGAGGAGCTCTCGGTGCAGGTCCTGCCGAAGCAGTCGGACGAGTTCACCTGCATGGGCTGCTTCCTCGTCCAGCACCACAGCCGTCGCGCGACGGGCGCCGGCGAGCAGGCCTACTGCCGCGACTGCGTCTGACCTTCCGTCGGACGACCCCTCCCTGCGCGGCGAACCGGGCTTTGCACCTGCTGTAGCAGGGGCGAAGCCCGGTTCGTCGCGTCAGGATCAGTAGTAGTGCGGGTAGGGCGACCAGTCGGGCTCGCGCTTCTCGAGAAAAGCGTCGCGACCCTCGATCGCTTCGTCGGTCATGTAGGCCAGACGCGTGGCCTCGCCCGCGAACAACTGCTGACCGACGAGGCCGTCGTCCTGCAGGTTGAAGGCGTACTTGAGCATGCGCTGCGCCTGCGGCGACTTGCCGTTGATCTTCTGCGCCCACTCCAGCGCGACGTTCTCGAGCTCGTCGTGGTCGACGACCTTGTTCACCGCACCCATGTGGTGCATCTCCTCGGCCGTATAGGTGTCGCCGAGGAAGAAGATCTCCCGCGCGAACTTCTGGCCGACCATCTTGGCGAGGTAGGCGCTGCCGTAGCCCCCGTCGAAGCTGCCCACGTCGGCATCGGTCTGCTTGAAGCGGGCGTGCTCGCGGGAGGCGAGCGTCAGGTCGCACGTGACGTGCAGGCTGTGACCGCCACCGGCGGCCCAGCCGTTGACCAGAGCGATGACGACCTTCGGCATGAACCGGATCAGCCGCTGGACCTCGAGGATGTGCAACCGGCCCGCGCGGGCCTTGTCGACGGTGTCGGCGGTCTCGCCGCTCGCGTACTGGTAGCCGCTACGGCCACGGATCCGCTGGTCGCCGCCGGAGCAGAACGCCCACCCGCCGTCCTTCGGGCTCGGGCCGTTGCCCGTGAGCAGCACGACGCCCACGTCGGAGGTGGTCCGCGCATGATCGAGCACGCGGTAGAGCTCGTCGACGGTGTGCGGACGGAAGGCGTTGCGCACCTCGGGACGATCGAACGCGACGCGGACCGTGCCCTGCGTGACGTGTCGGTGATAGGTGATGTCGGTGAGGTTCTCGAACCCGGGTACCGGGCGCCACAATTCTGGATCGAAGGTCACCTCGTCACCATAAAGGGCCGGACATCTCGGCGACGTGCGCTGCCGCCCGATAACGTGCACAACCATGACCGAGCAGACCGATCCCCGCGACGACTACGAACACCACGGCGGATTCCCGGTCTACGAACCGGTGAAGGCGGGGCCGAACTACGGTCGCCTCGTCGAGACCTTCCGGCGTCTGCAGGATCTGATGGTCTCCACGAACCCGCCGGACGAGGTCGTCGACCGCGCGATCGAGCAGACCGAGGCACTCGTCGGCCTGCTCGCCGAGCACGCCGTGCCCGAGGGCCGCTCGCCCGCCGGATTCAACGTCGACCTGCCCGGACGCGGCAGCGCGCTGCTGCTGCCGTGGACGATCGAGAAGTACGGACCGGACGGTGTCCGTGAGCGCGGCGTCTTCCGCCGCTACCACCTCGGAGGCAACGGGGCCGCGCACGGCGGCACGCTGCCACTGCTGTTCGACGACCTGTTCGGCATGGTCATCCACGCCAACGGCCGCCCGATCGCCCGCACCGCCTATCTCCACGTCGACTACCGCAGGATCACTCCGATCGAGACCGAACTCGTCGTCGACGGCTGGGTGGACCGCGTGGACGGTCGCAAGGCCTTCTGCAAGGCCGAACTGCGCGATGTCGACGGCAACCTCCTCGCCGACTGCGAGGCGCTGATGGTCCAGTTGCTGCCGGGCCAGCCGTGACCTCCCTGCCCCTCCCGTCCGCGCTGCCCCTCCCGTCCGCGGACGAGTTGCTCGACGGGGCAGTCGTCGTCTCGCTGCCCATGCGCGTCCGGTTCCGCGGCATCACCGAACGCGAGGTGCTGCTGCTGCGCGGACCCGCCGGGTGGGGCGAGTTCGGACCGTTCCCCGAATACGGCGACGACGAGGCGGCGCACTGGTTGCAGTCGGCGATCGAAGCCGCCTGGCAGGGCCATCCGGCTCCGCGCCGCTCCCGGATCGCGGTCAACGCGACCGTGCCCGCCATCGGCCCGGAGCGCGTCCCCGAGGTGCTCACCCGGTTCCCCGGCGCGCGCACCGCGAAGGTGAAGGTCGCCGAAACGGGCCAGGATCTCGCGCAGGATGTCGCTCGCGTCCGGGCCGTGCGCGAACACGTGCCCCACGTCCGGATCGACGCGAACGGCGGCTGGAGCGTGGACGAGGCCGTCCGCGCCCTCACGGCGTTCACCGCCGACGGTCCGCTCGAATACGCCGAGCAGCCGTGCGCGACCGTCCCCGAACTCGTCGAGGTGCGCCGGCGACTGCCCGGGGTGCGCATCGCGGCGGACGAGAGCATCCGCCGCGCCGAGGATCCCCTGCGGGTCGTGCGGGCCGGGGGAGCGGACGTCGCCGTCGTGAAGGTCTCGCCGCTCGGTGGGGTCCGACGCCTCGTCGCGCTCGCCGACGAACTCGCCGGGCACGGCGTCGAGGTGGTCGTCTCGAGCGCCCTCGACTCCGCGGTGGGGATCGCCACCGGTCTCGCGGCGGCAGCCGCCCTGCCCGACCTCCCGTACGCCTGCGGGCTGGGCACGGGTGGCTTCTTCGAAGCCGACGTCGCGCCGGCTCTGCACATGTCCGACGGAGCGCTCGATGTCGTCGCGGTCGAGCCCGAACCCGAGCGGCTCGACGCG
Organism: Rhodococcus sp. GQ147; assembly: GCF_059759155.1. Taxonomy (NCBI): domain Bacteria; kingdom Bacillati; phylum Actinomycetota; class Actinomycetes; order Mycobacteriales; family Nocardiaceae; genus Rhodococcus; species Rhodococcus sp. GQ147. The sequence goes on along the minus strand of NZ_JCAXDU010000001.1, from coordinate 463,287 downwards.
CTGCGGGCCGATCCCGATCGAGTCGAGTGGTGGTGCGAGCGGGTGCGTCGGTGCCGTACGGTGCTCGCCGGACGCGGACTGTGACGACCTCGCCGGACGCGGACTGTGACGGCACGGAATCGTCGTATATCGTTCCCCGCGTCCCAACGGTCACAAGTGTCACATCTACGGAGGCAGTGAAAGTGGTTGCAGCTCTGGGCGATGCCCTCCTCGGCGCCGACAAGTTCCCGGCGGTCAAGGCAGACGTCGAAGCCCTGATCGATGCTGAGGTGTCGGACAAGAAGGGTGCGTCCGGTCTCGCCCTCAAGGGTGGCTACGCAGCAGTGAAGAAGGTCGGCCCGGGCATCGTGCCGGGTGCCGTCGAAGGTCTGCTGCCCGAATTCGTCGAGAAGCTCCAGCCGTTCTGGGTGGAGTACGCAGGCAACGGTTCGTTCGCGGACTTCCTGGTCGCCCGCGGCGAGGTCGTCGCCGACGCTCTCCTCGGCGTGACCGACGAGCGCATCGCCGGCACGTCGAAGTCCGGCGTCAAGAAGGTCTACGACTCGCTGCGCCCCTCGGCCAAGAAGCACGTCGTCGAGGCCCTGCCGCGCCTGGGTGATCTCATCCAGAAGCACGCCGGCTGAGCCGACACCAGCGACATCCGGACGTCGCGGTCCCGAACCGGTTCGCCGGTCGGTACCGCGACGTTCGTCGTTCGAGGGGGTCGTTCGAGGGGTCCGTCAGTAGACGGGCTCCCCGTACTTCCAGTAGCCGATGAAGGTCACCGCCGCACGGTCCCAGCCGCACTCGCGCACGAGATGGCGGCGCACGCCGGTCGCGAGCGACGACTCGCCCGCGACGAACGCGTGGGCCGAATCCGACGAGGGCGTCGACTCCCGCACCGCGTCGACGACGAGACTGCCCGGAACCGCCTCGCCATCCGTCCTGATCACCGGATGCACCCGCACGTTCTCGCCCGTCGGCAGATTCTGGGCGCTGAGATCGCCCGGGTGCGGAACCTCGACGAAGACCTCCACGGCCGCGAACGGGTCGAGGGCAAGAATCGAGTCGAGGACGCCGACCACGGCGGGCACCGCGCTCTCGTCGCCAACGAGCAGCCACGACCGTGCTTCGTCGAGGGGCAGGTTGCTGATGCCCTCGTCGAGGATGCCGATCTCGTCGCCGGGCTGTGCCCGCTCCGCCCACGCCGAAGCCGGACCCAGATCGCCGTGCGCCGCGAAATCGATCTCGATCTCTGAGGTCGGACCGAACAGCCCGGTGCCCGCAGGTCGCACACGGCGGAACGTGTAGTTCCGCAACACCGGACGCCGCTCCTCGGGCAGTTCCTGGTATTCGGGCCACCAACGGTCGTCGGTCGCGCCGGGAAGGGTCAGTTCCTGCTGATCCGGGGTGGGGAAGAACATGCGGAACCAGTGGTCGAAGCCCATCGGTGCGATCGAGTCGACGTCGTCGCCGCCCACGGTGATGCGCACGAAGGTCGGGCTGATGCGTTGGGCGGCGAGTACCTGCGCGCGCACCATCCGCCACGACTCGGGCTTGAGATAGGGATTGCGCCGTGCGGTTCCGGTGCTCTTCGCCATACGGCCCTCCGAGGTTGCTCGGATGCCACCACTGACGACGTGCAGCATCCCGACGATCGTTCAGCGGAGCCTAACCTGTGTCGTCACCCGGGAGTGCCGGGCCGCTGCAGTCTCCGCACCGCGGGCGTCAGTCCCCATTCGGTCCGCCCCAACCGGCTCACCGCGCCGAGCGCGGCGAAGTCGGGGGCACCGTCCTCCGCCAGCACCTCCGGATCGACCGTCACGGCGAGGACGTCGCCCATCACGACGAACGAGTCGCCGATCTCGATCACACGGTGCAACCGGCACTCGATCGAGGCGGGTGCCTCCGCGACCCGCGGGGGCCGCACCCGCTCGCTCGGCTCGGCGTGCAACCCCACCTCGGTGAACTCGTCGATGTGGTGCGGGAACGCCGCCGACGAGGCGTTGACCTTCTCCATCAACGGCACGGTCGCGATGTTGATCACGAACTCGCCCGTCTGCTCGATGTTCCGCAGACTGTCCTTCCGGCCCACGGAGGTGAACTGCACGACCGGCGGGGCCGTACTCGCCACCGTGAAGAAGCTGTAGGGAGCGAGATTGAACACACCGTCCTCGGCCTCGGTGGACACCCACGCGATCGGTCTCGGCACGATTGTCGCGGTGAGAAGGCGGTAGAAGCGGCCGGGACTCGACTCGGCGGGATCGAAGACTGTGCGCACGGCCTCCATTCTGACCGCACCTGTACCCGGCCACACTTCCGGCGCAATTACCCTGGACTCCGTGAATCCGTCCACTGCCCAGGCCACTGCTGTCGTCGACGAACTCGCCCGGGGCGGTGTTCGGGACGTCGTGCTGTGCCCGGGCTCGCGCAACGCGCCGCTCGCCTTCGCGCTCCAGGCCGCCGACAGCGCAGGACGTTTGCGCCTGCACATGCGTATCGACGAGCGCACCGCCGGATTCCTCGCGATCGGCCTGGCCCTCGCATCGGGGCGTCCCGTCCCGGTCGTCATGACCTCCGGTACCGCCGTGGCCAACCTCGCGCCCGCTGTGCTCGAGGCGAACTACGCCCGCGTCCCGCTGGTCGTGCTCAGCGCCAATCGCCCCTACGAACTGCTCGGATCCGGTGCGAACCAAACCGTCGAACAGCTCGGGTTGTTCGGCAGCCAGGTGCGCGCCACCATCAGTCTCGGCCTCGCCGAAGGCATCGAGCAGAACAGCCAGTGGCGTTCGGCTGTCTCCCGCGTTCTCGCTGCCGCCCGCGGAACCCGATCGGGCAACGCCGGCCCGGTCCACTTCGACATCCCGCTGCGCGAACCGCTCGTGCCCGAGCTCGACGCGAAGGGCCCGGTGCCCGAGGGCCGCCCCGACGGCAATGCCTGGACCACCACGGTGAACGCCACCCTCGACGTCCCGCTCGAGATCGACCTGACCCCCGACACGATCGTCGTCTCCGGTCACGGTTCCGCCCACCGCCCCGAATTGTCCGGGCTGCCGACCGTCGCCGAACCCACCGCACCGTTGCACGGCATCCCGGTGCATCCGATGGCGCTGCCGCACCTGAAGCCGCGCCAGGCGATCATCACCGGACGGCCCACGCTGCACCGGCCGGTGTCGAACCTGCTCGCCGACCCCGCCGTCACCGTGTACGCGCTGACCACCGGCCCGCGCTGGCCCGACGTGTCGGGCAACGTCATCGCGACAGGCACCCGCGCCGTGGTGTCGGGAACACCCGACGAGGCGTGGCTCGAACGATGCCGCCAGCTGTCGGCACACACCGACAAGGCCGTGCGCGCCCAGCTCGACGGGCATCCGAAGGCCACCGGACTGCACGTCGCGGCGGTCGTGACGGACTCGCTGAAGCCCTGCGACCAGCTGCTGCTCGGGGCGTCGAACCCGGTGCGCGACGCGGCGCTCGTGAGCTACCCGAAACCCGACGTGAAGGTGCTGTCCAACCGGGGTGTCGCCGGGATCGACGGTACGGTCTCCACCGCCGTCGGTGCCGCACTCGCCTACGAGCAGGGACGGACCGTCGCGCTGCTCGGCGACCTGACCTTCCTGCACGACGCGTCGGGCCTGCTCATCGGGCCGTCGGAGCCGCGGCCGCAGAACCTCACCATCGTCGTCGCGAACGACGACGGCGGCGGAATCTTCGAATTGCTCGAACAGGGCGACCCGCAGTACGCGGGTGTTTTCGAGCGTGTCTTCGGCACCCCGCACGGTATGGACCTCGCGGCACTGTGTGCGGCCTACCGCGTCCCGCACGAGCTGGTGGATCTGCAGGGACTCGCGCTCGCCCTCTCGAACGACACGGCGCCGCCCGCGGGCATCCGTGTGGTCGAGGTCACCACCGATCGGGCCGGGCTGCGCGAATTGCACGCGGCGGTGCGGGCGCAGCTGTGAGCGGACCCGAGCGCGCGCGACGCGCGGTTCTGATGGTCGCGGCGGCGATTTCCGCCCTCGCGGTGATCCTGTTGCTCGGCGCCCTCCGCAACGACCTCACCATCCGCTCCGACACGGGCACGGCCGTCGCGGAGGTGCTCTCGGCCGGCTCCGTGCGGTCCGCCGTGAGTTTCGTCACTCCTGACGGTGTGACGCACAATCCGGAGCTCGGCGTTCTGTACCCGACGGGGCTGACCACCGGGCAGCGGATCGCCGTCGAGTACGCCCGGAGTGATCCCGATCTCGTTCGTGTGACCGGTCGCGACGCCCGCGTCGCCCTGATCCCGACCGGATCGGTGATCGTCGTCACATGGTTGATCGCCACGCCGGTGCTGATCTGGCTGCGGCGGAGGGCGACCGCCGCACCCGCTGTCGCTCCCGACGTGAAGGATCGACAGCTGCAGGTGTGACGAACGAAACGTTCGTCGCGACTTCGTCCATCGGTCACCGAGCTCGCACCTGCTCGACTCGCAGGCTCGCCACGCTGTCGGCGTGCGAGTAGCCATCGTCGCGGAATCCTTCCTCCCGAACGTCAACGGCGTCACCAACTCGGTGCTCCGCGTCCTCGAGCACCTCGACCGCACCGGACACGACGCGTTGGTCGTCGCGCCCGACACGGTCGCAGGCAGGCCACCCGCTCCGTCCGACCATCACGGGACACCCGTCCACCGCGTACCGGCGGTGCGCGTACCGAGGATCAGCTCTCTCCCGGTGGGCGTGCCCGGCCCGGAACTCCTTCCGGTGCTGCGCACTTTCGCGCCGGACGTGGTGCACCTCGCGTCCCCGTTCGTGCTCGGTGCCGGCGGTCTCGCCGCCGCGGGACGCCTCGACATTCCGACGGTCGCGATCTATCAGACGGACGTGGCCGGATTCGCCTCCAGCTACGGGCTCGGCCTCGCCGCGCGTGCGTCCTGGCGGTGGACTCGGCGCCTGCACCGCGGCTGCGATCTCACCCTCGCTCCCTCGACCTCCGCCGTGGACGACCTCGTGGCCCACGGCATCCCGCGCGTGCGGCGCTGGTCGCGGGGCGTCGACACCGACCGCTTCGCGCCGTCCCGGCGGGACGAGGACCTGCGCTCCTGCTGGTCGCCGGACGGCCGTCCGATCGTCGGTTTCGTGGGACGCCTCGCGCCCGAGAAGCACGTCGAGCGGCTCGCGATCCTCGCCCACGACCCGCGGCTGCAGCTCGTCGTCGTCGGCGACGGTCCCGAACGGTCGCGGCTCGAACGTCAGCTGCCGTCGGCCGTGTTCACCGGGCAGCTGGGGGGCGAGGAACTGGCCCGCGCCCACGCGAGCCTCGACGTCTTCGTCCATCCCGGCGAACACGAGACCTTCTGCCAGGCCGTGCAGGAAGCCCTGGCGAGCGGGGTCCCGGCGATCGTGCCGGACGCGGGCGGACCACGCGACCTCGTCGCCCACTGCCGCAACGGTTACCGCTTGCCGGTGGACCGCTTCGTCGAATTGCTGCCCCGAGCCGTCGATGCGCTGCTCGCTCCTGGGGTCCGGGACGAGTTCGGTGGTGCGGCACGCAGTGGAGTGCTCGGCCGCACCTGGCCCGTGCTGTGCGACGAGTTGTTCGCCCATTACCGGCGGGTGCAGGGCCTTCCCGCGCACGCGCTCCGCCGCGCCGCATGAGCGCCGGCGTCCACTAGGGGAGCGGGTAACGTTTCGGCCGTGGCAACAACTCACGGATCACGCGCGTCGCTCGACAAGGACCCGCGTGAGGTCGCGTCCATGTTCGACGGGGTCGCTGCACGCTACGACCTGACCAACACCGTCCTGTCGTTCGGGCAGGACCGCGGGTGGCGTCGCGCGACCCGTGCGGCTCTCGACCTGAAGCCCGGCGAGCGGGTGCTCGACCTGGCCGCCGGCACCGGGGTCTCCACCGTCGAACTCGGACGGTCCGGCGCGTGGGTCGTCGCCACCGACTTCTCCAAGGGCATGCTGCACGCCGGTGAGTTCCGCAACGTCCCGATGGTCGCAGGCGACGCGATGAAACTGCCGTTCGCCGACGCGGTCTTCGACGCCGCGACCATCTCCTTCGGCCTGCGCAACGTCGCCGACCCGGACGAGGGACTGCGCGAGATCGCCCGGGTGGTCAAGCCGGGTGGACGCCTCGTGGTGTGCGAGTTCTCCACACCCGTGCGGGAACCGCTACGCACCGTCTACATGGAGTACCTGATGCGGACGCTGCCGCGGGTCGCGCGGGCGGTCAGCAGCAATCCCGACGCCTACGTCTACCTCGCCGAATCGATCCGGGCCTGGCCCGATCAAGAGCAGCTCGCCCGGCGCATCGAGGCCGCGGGCTGGAGCGACGTGAAGTGGCGCAATCTCACGGGGGGCATCACCGCCCTGCACCGCGCGGTACGCAAGTAGCCGGGCGCATCGGCACCGTGCGGTACGCAAGTAGCCGGGCGCATCGGCACCGCGCGGTACGCAAATTGCCGCGCGGCGCTGTATCGGCGCTCAGGAGAAGAGCGGCTGCCGATCCCAGCGCATCGAGAGATGACCGCTCGTCCGCCACACCCGGGCCACGAAGTCGGCGTCCTCGTCGGTGACGAGATTGCCCATCACCCGCACCGCGACCGACATCATCGTCCGCGACCGCATCGCGATCGGGCCGGTCGCCGGCAGGAACTTCGGGATCGTGAGCAGGCTCGCGAGGCGACGCGCGGTGGAGAACGCCCGGCCGTAGTGGGAGCGCAGCGTCGCCGGCCACAGGTCGGTGAGGTCGTCGGAGTCGAGCAGCCCGGCGAGCAACCGACCGCCTTCGAGTCCGTAGTCGATGCCCTCGCCGTTGAGCGGATTGACGCACGCCGCGGCGTCGCCGATCAGCGCCCAGTTCCTGCCCGCGACCCCCGACACGGCTCCGCCCATGGGCAGCAGCGCCGACGCCACACGCGTCACCTCGCCGAGTTCCCATTCCGTGCGGCGCTGCCGCGCGTAGAGGTCGATGAGATGCCGCAGCGATCCGCTCGCCGGTCGCGAGGCGGTCGCGAGGGTCCCCACTCCCAGGTTCACCTCGCCGGTGCCGAGCGGGAACACCCAGCCGTAGCCCGGCTGGACGGCCCCCGCGTCGTCGCGCAGTTCGAGGTGCGAGGTGATCCACGGATCGTCGCTGCGCGGGGAGGTGGCGTAGGCCCGCGCGGCCACGCCGTAGGTGGTGTCGCGGTGCCAGCGACGACCGAGCACCTTGCCGAGGGGAGAACGCACCCCGTCGGCGACGATCACCGTGCGGCAGCGGACGGTCCGCGGTCCGTCGGCGGTGCGGAAGATCACGGCCGAGACCCGGTCGCCGTCGCGTTCGACGTCGACGGCCTTCGTTCCGTCCACGGCGCGGGCACCCGAGTCGAGCGCGGCCTGCCGGATCCGGGCGTCGAGTTCGGTGCGCGGCACGGCGCTGCCCACGACCGGGAACGACGAGTCGGGCCAGGGGAGTTCGAAGCGGCCACCGAAGCCCTCGAGACGCAGACCGCGGTTGACGGTGCGGGTGCGCAGCCAGTCGCCGAGGCCGAGTTCGTCGAGTTCGGCGACGGCACGCGGGGTCAGTCCGTCACCGCAGGTCTTGTCGCGAGGGAAGGTCGCGGCATCGACGAGCAACACCTCGCGACCGGCGCGGGCAGCCCACGCGGCGGCGGCGGAACCGGCTGGACCGGCACCGACGACGAGAACATCGGTACTGTCGGGAACGCAGGACTGGGATTGCCGCGGATCTCGCGCGGAGTGTTCGGCCACCACCGCTCCATCTTCTCAGGCCGCGATCGGCCGCCTCGACGAGGTGGATCGGGGAACGAACGGCTAGGTTCACTACGGTGAAGTCGAGGCGACAGAACAGGATGGGTACGTCATCGTGAGCACTGAGGGGGCGGCTCGGACCGCTGGTTCGGCCGATGCGGCGCCGAGCACCGTCGTGGCCGGTGTGGAACTCGGCGATCCGGTCCTCGCCGCGACAGTCGGGGACGGCCTCGCGAGCGTCGAGAAACTCCTGGTCGAGGAACTGTCCGACGGTGAGGACTTCCTGACGGAGGCCGCACTGCACCTTGCTAAGGCGGGTGGCAAGCGGTTCCGGCCGCTGTTCACTATCCTCACCGCGCAGCTCGGGCCGAAGCCCACCGATCCCGCCGTGGTGACGGCGGCGACCGTCGTCGAGCTCGTGCACCTCGCGACGCTCTATCACGACGACGTGATGGACGAGGCGACGATGCGTCGCGGCGCCCCGAGCGCCAACGTGCGCTGGGGCAACAGCGTCGCGATCCTCGCCGGCGACTATCTGTTCGCGCACGCCTCGCGGTTGGTGTCGACGCTGGGTCCGTCGGCCGTGCAGATCATCGCGGAGACGTTCGCCGAGCTGGTCACCGGTCAGATGCGCGAAACCATCGGTGTGCGTACCAACGACGACCCGGTCGAGCACTACCTGCGGGTGATCTGGGAGAAGACCGGTTCGCTGATCGCCGCCAGCGGTCGCTTCGGCGGTACGTTCTCGGGCGCTGATCCGGAACATGTAGAGCGTCTCGAACGGCTCGGCGACGCCGTCGGCACCGCTTTCCAGATCGTCGACGACATCATCGACATCGCGTCCGACACCACGGAGTCGGGCAAGACCCCCGGAACCGATCTCCGCGAGGGTGTGTACACCCTGCCGGTGCTCTACGCGCTGCGGGAGACCGGACCGGAGGCGGATCGTCTGCGTGAACTGCTCGTCGGTCCCATCGAGGACGAAGCACACGTCGCGGAGGCGCTCGAACTGCTCGTCCGCTCGCCGGGGATGGATGCGGCGAAGGCGACTCTCGCGACCTACGCCGCCCGCGCTCACGCCGAACTCGATGCCCTGCCGCAGGGGTCGGCGAACGAGGCGCTGCGTCGCCTCGTGGACTTCACCGTCGCCCGCGTCGGCTGACGGACCGTCGTGTCGTCCCGCCCCGGTCGGGGCGGGAACCGCGCCGTTCGCTCGTTCGTTGGACGAATGAGTGGGAAATCGTGGTGCGGAAGGGGTGCGACGTGCACGGATACTCGAACCGTCTCAAGACGGCCGGTCTGTTGATCGGAATGTCCGCGCTGATCGTGTTCGTCGGAGCGTTGTTCGGCAATTCGACGATCCTGCTGATATCGATCGTGCTCGCCGTCGGCATGAACGGCTACGCGTACTTCAACAGCGACAAGCTCGCCCTGCGGGCGATGCACGCCCAGCCGGTCACCGAGGTGCAGGCACCGGCGATGTACCGGATCGTGCGTGAACTCGCGACCGCGGCGCACCAGCCCATGCCGCGGCTCTACATCAGCCCCACCAACGCCCCCAACGCGTTCGCCACGGGTCGTAACCCGCGAAACGCCGCCGTGTGCTGCACGACGGGCATCCTGGAGATCCTGAACGAACGGGAACTGCGCGCGGTGCTCGGCCACGAACTCGCCCACGTCTACAACCGCGACATCCTCATCTCGTCGGTCGCCGGCGCGATGGCTGCCGTCATCTCGGGCCTGGCGAACTTCGCGTTCTTCGCCTCGGCCTTCGGCAACCGGGAGGGTGGCGCGAACCCACTGGCGCTGCTGCTGGTTTCCCTGCTCGGCCCCATCGCGGCGTCGGTCGTCAAACTCGCTGTGTCGAGGTCGCGCGAGTACCAGGCCGACCAGTCCGGTGCCGAGCTCACCGGCGACCCGCTGGCCCTCGCGTCGGCGCTGCGCAAGCTCGCTCTCGGCACGCAGGCCGCGCCGCTGCCACCCGAACCGAAACTCGCGGCCCAGTCGCACCTGATGATCGCCAACCCGTTCCGGGCGGGCGACAAGATGAGCCGGCTGTTCTCGACGCACCCGCCGATGGCCGACCGCATCGAACGGCTCGAGCGCATGGCCGGGATCCGCTGACCGGACGGCACCCCACAGACGACATCCCAGACGACTCCGCCCGCGACGACGGTCGCGGGCGGAGTCGTAGGAGAGGGCGTCGTCGGCAGTGGTCGACGTACTAGCGGTAGTTGACGAACTGCAGGGCGATGTCGAGGTCGGCGTTCTTGAGCAGCGAGATGACGGCCTGCAGGTCGTCGCGCTTCTTGCTGCTCACGCGCAGCTCCTCGCCCTGGATCTGCGCCTTGACGCCCTTCGGGCCCTCGTCACGGATGAGCTTGGAGATCTTCTTGGCATTCTCCTGGCTGATGCCCTGCACCAGCGTGCCGGTGATCTTGTAGACCTTGCCGGACTGCGTCGGCTCGCCGGCGTCGAAGGACTTGAGGGACAGGTCGCGGCGGATCAGCTTCTCCTTGAAGACCTCGAGCGCGGCGAGCGCGCGGTCCTCGGTCTCGGCCGAGATCGTGATGGCCTCGTCGCCCGACCACTCGATGTGCGCCCCGGTGTTCCGGAAATCGAAGCGGTTGGCGATCTCCTTCGCCGCCTGGTTCAGCGCGTTGTCCACTTCCTGGCGGTCGACCTTGCTCACCACATCGAACGACGAATCAGCCACGTCTCACTCCACTTCGGGGTCGGTCTGTAAGGGTTCTGTCCACCCGACGCTATCGGGTCGCGCGGAGCTGTGACCACTCGGTTTGCGTTTCGGGGGGGTATGCGTTGTATTCTTCCAAACGCATCGAGGACGCGGTCCCGATCGCACCCCGGCAGGTTGCCCGAGCGGCCAATGGGAGCGGACTGTAAATCCGTCGGCTTACGCCTACGTAGGTTCGAATCCTACACCTGCCACCGGAACGGCCCCGGTTCTTCGGAACCGGGGCTGTTCTGCATTCCGGGGCCCTTCGGTGCGGGCTCCGGAGTGTGGGTCCTGCTCTCCCCGAGGTTCCGGGCGGCTCGGCACGCGGTGCCGTTCCGCCTCGCGCCCGATGCCTCCCGCCGGCCCGCCGCGCGCGTATGTGTGGGCACGGGTGGGTGCGGGTGGGCAGAGCTCGGAGAGGAGCGGCGTTTATGCGCCTCTACCAGCGGATTTTGCACCAGGACCGAGTGTGTGTAATCTTTTGGAGGCCGCAGCGAGCAGAGATGCTCCGGAGGCCACGCCCCCTTAGCTCAGTCGGCAGAGCGTTTCCATGGTAAGGAAAAGGTCGACGGTTCGATTCCGTCAGGGGGCTCGCTGGATTGAGGTGCCGCCTTCGTAGCGACACTCGGCACCGAGGCGGTGTAGCTCAGTTGGTAGAGCAAACGACTCATAATCGTTGCGTCGCCGGTTCAAGTCCGGTCACCGCTACCAAAAGTTCATTGATCCACCCTGATCGATACTGATCGGATTGACGCGAAAGAAGGCATCCCGTGGCCTCCTCTACTGACGTTCGGCCGAAGATCACCTTGGCCTGCGAGGTGTGCAAGCACCGCAACTACATCACGAAGAAGAACCGTCGCAACGACCCCGACCGGCTCGAGCTGAAGAAGTTCTGCCCGAACTGCGGTACGCACCAGTCGCACCGCGAGTCCAAGTAGCCGGTCGCAACGACGTCGACGCATAAGGTCTCCGCAATACCGACCGTGCCAGTTGGCGTCGTCGGAATTGCGGAGGTTTTGCGTATGACGAACATACTCGAGAACCAGGAATCGGTGGACGCGACCGAACAGGCCGGGATCCCGTTCGATGCCGCCGCGCACGCCAAGTCCATGGTCGGTCACCACTACCGGGTGGGCGACTACTACGAGGTCGGTCGCGAGAAGATCCGCGAGTACGCCCGTGCCGTGCGCGATTCGCATCCGGCCCATCACGACGACGACGCAGCCCGGGGGCTGGGATATGACGGAGTGATCGCGCCGCTGACCTTCGTCTCGATCGTCGGCATGATCGCGCAGCGCAAGCTGTTCGAAGAGGTCGTCACCGGCTACGACCTGAGCCAGATCATGCAGACCGACCAGCGGATGGTCTACCACCGCCCGATCCAGGCCGGCGACAGGCTGTTCTGCGACGTCTACCTCGACGATTTCCGGCAAGCTGCCGGCAGCGACATCATCACCACCAAGAACGTGATCACGGATCAGTACGACAATCTCGTGCTCACCTCCTGGACGACGCTCGTCGCCCGTTCCGGTGGCGAGGTCGACGACAACATCGCGCACGCGGTCAAGGATGTGGTGATGCACAGTGACACTCCGTAGCTTCGCGGATGTCGCGGTAGGGGACGAGCTTCCGTCGAAGGTCGTCACGCTCACGCGCGGAAATCTGGTCAACTATGCAGGTGTGTCGGGTGATCCCAACCCGATCCACTGGAGCGACAAGGTGGCCGAACTGGCCGGCTTGCGCGACGTCGTCGGGCACGGCATGCTCTCGATGGGCATCGCGGCCGGCTTCGTCACGGAGTGGCTGGGAGACCCCGGCGCGGTGACCGAATACAATGTTCGGTTCACCAGTCCGGTATATGTGGAGGCCGACAAGGCCGCCGAGATCGAGTTCACCGGCAAGATCAAGTCGGTGGACGCGGAGAGCAAGACAGCAGTGGTCGCTATCGTGGCGAAGTCCGACGGTCGTAAGATCTTCGGTCGCGCCACGGCAACGGTCCGTTTGGCCTGACGGCCGAGCGGATTGGGTTTGTCCCGGGGCAATGCAGTACACTTAGGCTTCTGGGATCGCATAGCAGCGCGCTGCTCTACGAAGGCCGTAACGGCCCGACGGGGTAGCGCGCGTGTCATGTGGTCGCGGATGGGTCGGTTCCGGACACTCGCTTCGTACGAGTGTGGATGTCCGACCAGAGGGGCGTAGCTCAATTGGCAGAGCAGCGGTCTCCAAAACCGCAGGTTGCAGGTTCAAGTCCTGTCGCCCCTGCCCCCGGACTGCCAGCGACCGAGAGGAACGATGTGAGCGAGGAGCGCGGTCAGCGCCACAGCGGCACCGCAGGGAACATTCCCGGCGACGCTGGAACGGCTACCGGCGCGACCCCCGACGGTTCTTCCGCGGCTGCTCGGCCGACCGGCAAGCGGGCCACCCGTCGTGGTGCAGCCGATCCCTCGGCATCCACGACGAGTGCGGTGTCCATGAAGAAGACGTCGCGTTCGGCCACGGCCGTGAGCGATCGTCCCGCCGCGAAGTCCGAGAACATCTTCAAGCGACTCGTGCGCTTCTTCCGTGAGGTCATCGCCGAGCTCCGCAAGGTGATCTGGCCCAACCGCAAGCAGTTGACCACCTACACGCTCGTGGTCCTTGCGTTCGTGACCGTCATGACGGCGTTCATCTTCGGATTGGATCTGGCGTTCGTACAGGGCGTCAGCTGGTTGTTCGGTTAGCGCCTGTCCGCGCGAGACGAAAAATGTGATCGACGAGAGGAAAGTGCCCGGTGAGCACCCCCGAGAACGACTCGTACGAGGCTTCGGCCGAGGAGCACGTTTCGGACGAGGCCTTGGTTGACGACGTGACGGCCGAGTCGGCGGATGCGGACACCGAGGTCTCCGAGTCCGACGCTGCTGTCGAGTCCGGCACCGATGCCGAGACCGATGTCGAGGTCTCCGACGCAGCGGAGGGCACCGACGACGCCGCCGCCGAAGAGGACGAGGTCGACCCGGCCGAGGCCCTCGAGAAGCAACTGCGGCGCGAGCCCGGCGACTGGTACGTCGTGCACTCCTACGCCGGCTACGAGAACAAGGTCAAGACCAACCTCGAAACCCGCGTCCAGAACCTCGACCTCACCGAGTACATCTTCCAGGTCGAGGTGCCGACCGAAGAGGTCACCGAGATCAAGAACGGTCAGCGCAAGCAGGTCAACCGCAAGGTCCTGCCCGGCTACATCCTCGTCCGGATGGAACTCAACGACGAGTCGTGGGGCGCCGTCCGGAACACCCCCGGCGTGACCGGCTTCGTCGGAGCCACGTCGCGTCCGTCGCCGCTGACGATCAAGGAGGTCGTGAAGTTCCTCCTCCCGCAGCAGGCGAAGAAGAAGCCGGCGGCCGGTGCTTCGACCGCAGGCGAGCAGGCTCCCGCCGCCGCTGCGAAGCCCGCCATCGAGGTGGACTTCGAGGTCGGCGAGTCGGTCACCGTGATGGACGGCCCGTTCGCGACGCTGCCCGCCTCCATCAGTGAGGTCAACGCCGAGCAGCAGAAGCTCAAGGTCCTGGTGTCGATCTTCGGCCGTGAGACTCCCGTGGAGTTGTCGTTCAACCAGGTGTCGAAGATCTGACGATCCCCAGGATCCGACGGCGCCGGCATCCGGCGCGCACAAGCTTGCAGTAGCAGTACGCAAGAACCACACCGAGCACGAAACTAGGAATAGAGATGCCCCCCAAGAAGAAGAAGATCGCCGGGCTCATCAAGCTCCAGATCCAGGCCGGCCAGGCCAACCCGGCTCCGCCGGTCGGCCCCGCGCTGGGTCAGCACGGCGTCAACATCATGGAGTTCTGCAAGGCGTACAACGCGGCGACCGAGTCGCAGCGTGGCAACGTCGTGCCGGTCGAGATCACGGTCTACGAGGACCGTTCGTTCGACTTCAAGCTGAAGACTCCGCCGGCCGCGAAGCTCCTGCTCAAGGCCGCAGGCGTGCAGAAGGGCTCCGGCGAGCCGCACAAGACCAAGGTCGCCAAGGTGACCATGGATCAGGTGCGCGAGATCGCCAAGACCAAGCAGGAAGACCTGAACGCCAACGACATCGAGGCTGCCGCGAAGATCATCGCCGGCACCGCTCGGTCGATGGGCATCACGGTCGAGGGCTGAGCCCCTCGCTGTTCCGGGGCTCCGTCCCCGGGCTTGCATAGCACTCGTGGGAGGGCCGGCCAGGCCCGCTACCACGCCCGAACCATTCACCTGCCGGTGAGAAGTTAGGAAAGAACATGGCAAAGCGCAGCAAGGCATACCTCGCCGCGGCCGAGAAGATCGACTCGGACAACCTGTACAGCCCCCTCGCAGCTGCGAAGCTCGCGAAGGAGACCAGCTCGAAGAACTACGACGCCACCGTCGAGGTCGCCATGCGACTCGGTGTGGATCCCCGCAAGGCGGACCAGATGGTGCGCGGCACGGTCAACCTGCCGCACGGCACGGGTAAGACCGCTCGCGTCATCGTCTTCGCGGTGGGCGAGAAGGCTGCCGAGGCCGAGGCCGCAGGTGCCGACGTCGTGGGCGCCGAGGATCTGATCGAGCGCATCCAGGGCGGCTGGCTGGACTTCGACGCCGCGATCGCGACCCCCGACCAGATGGCGAAGGTCGGTCGTATCGCCCGCGTCCTCGGTCCCCGTGGTCTGATGCCGAACCCGAAGACGGGCACGGTCACCCCGGACGTCGCGAAGGCCGTCACCGACATCAAGGGTGGCAAGATCAGCTTCCGCGTCGACAAGAACGCCAACCTGCACTTCGTGATCGGCAAGGCCTCGTTCGACGAGACCAAGCTGGTCGAGAACTACGCTGCTGCTCTGGACGAGGTGCTCCGCGCCAAGCCGTCCAGCGCGAAGGGCCGCTACATCAAGAAGGTCACGATCGCTACGACCACCGGCCCGGGCATCCCGGTGGATCCGCAGCGCACCCGCAACCTCCTCGAGACCGCGGAGTAATTCGCACTGCACGCAGTGGATGTGCGTCCTGAAGCGGCCGGTACAGCATCGCTGTGCCGGCCGTTTTGCATCTCGTGCACATCGTCCGCTACAGTGGTGGGGTAGTTCGGCGTGCGCCGATCTTCACCCCGATCATGTTCTACCCAAGACCGTTGGTCACCGAATCCGCGTGCGGATCGGTTGAAGGTCCGGAGTTGTCCGGCGGCCCACGCAGGAGGACGAGGTTAGGGGAGATACGAACCGCGATGTGTCTTCCGGGTGCATTCGAGTTCCTCCTCCTGTATGCCCCGTGTGCCCTGCGCCGGGGCGTTCGTCGTTTTCCGGTCCCGGCGGTCGTCCGGTGGGGCGTCCCACTCGGGACACCGGGAAAACGACTGTTACTGAGAGGAGGCGAAGTATGGCAAAGCCCGAGAAGGTTTCCGCAGTTGCGGAGATCACCGAGCAGTTCAAGACCTCCACCGCTGCCGTGATCACGGAATATCGTGGTCTGTCGGTGGGAAGTCTGACCGAGCTGCGTCGCGCTCTCGGAGAGGGTGCCACCTACTCCGTCGCCAAGAACACCCTGGTCAAGCGTGCCGCCGCTGAGGCGGGCGTCGAGGGTCTCGACGATCTGTTCGTCGGTCCGACCGCCATCGCGTTCGTCAAGGGCGAAGCGGTGGATGCTGCGAAGGCTCTGAAGAACTTCGCGAAGGACAACAAGGCTCTCGTCATCAAGGGCGGTTACATGGACGGCGCTGCGCTGTCCGTGGAGCAGGTCAACCAGATCGCGGACCTCGAGTCCCGCGAGGTGCTGTTGGCCAAGCTCGCCGGCGCGATGAAGGGCAACTTGGCAAAGGCCGCAGGCCTGTTCAACGCCCCCGCTTCGCAGGTGGCCCGCCTCGCGGCCGCTCTGCAGGAGAAGAAGGCGGGCGAAGAAGCCGCCTGACGCTGATCCGCATCACTGCGAATCTGCATCACCGCGAAAGATACATCCACGCGTGCTCCGGCACGCACCATCCCATCCGGTCGCGGATCAGCGACATGGGACTTATCAGGAAGGACCGCCATCATGGCGAAGCTCACCACCGAAGAGCTGCTCGACGCGTTCAAGGAACTGACCCTGCTCGAGCTCTCGGAGTTCGTCAAGGCATTCGAGGAGACCTTCGAGGTCACCGCTGCTGCTCCGGTTGCCGTCGCTGCCGCCGGTGCTCCGGCCGCTGCTGCCGAGGCCGAGTCCGAGCAGGACGAGTTCGACGTCATCCTCGAGGGTGCCGGCGAGAAGAAGATCCAGGTCATCAAGGTCGTTCGCGAGATCGTCTCCGGCCTGGGCCTGAAGGAAGCCAAGGACCTCGTCGAGGGTGCTCCGAAGCCGATCCTCGAGAAGGTCGCCAAGGATGCTGCCGACGCTGCCAAGGCCAAGCTCGAAGAGGCCGGCGCCAAGGTCACCGTCAAGTAAGACGGTTTCCGAACTTTCCGTCGAGCGTTCCGACGCTCTCCGGAACGGTTCCGCACAGGGCCGTTTCCGCGAATTCATTTCGCGGAAGCGGCCCTTCTGAATTTCGGGCATGAATGCCGAGTGATATGTCCGTTATCGGCAGAAATCGACATCTACACCGTGTTCATGCAGGTCACGGCGTAAGTCGAGATACGCGTACCCCCTTGTACAACGTCCTTACTCATGAGTAGGATCGCGTGTCACAGGTACCACTATCCATGCGATAGAGTGGCCCAACCCACACGGGGGCGACGGTATCGGACAGCGGAGGTGATCGTGGGAGTCGAGGTTTCCGTCGAGGGACTGACCAAGTCCTTCGGCTCGCAACGTATCTGGCAGGACGTGACGTTGACGTTGCCGGCCGGTGAGGTGTCCGCGTTGCTCGGGCCGTCGGGTACCGGTAAGTCGGTGTTCCTCAAGTCGTTGATCGGTCTGCTGCGCCCGGAGGAGGGCTCGATCGTCATCGACGGCACCGACATCCTGCAGTGCTCCTCGAAGGAGCTCTACGAGATCCGCAAGTTGTTCGGGGTGCTGTTCCAGGACGGTGCGTTGTTCGGGTCGATGAACCTCTACGACAATGTCGCCTTCCCGTTGCGTGAGCACACCCGCAAGTCCGAGTCGGAGATCCGGCAGATCGTGATGAGCAAGCTCGAGCTCGTCGGTCTGCTCGGCGCCGAGGACAAGTTGCCCGGGGAGATCTCCGGGGGGATGCGGAAGCGCGCCGGTCTGGCGCGGGCGTTGGTGTTGGATCCGGAGATCATTCTGGTGGACGAGCCGGATTCGGGTCTCGATCCGGTGCGCACGACCTATATTTCGCAGACGTTGATCGATATCAATGCGGAGATCGATGCGACGATCCTGATCGTGTCGCACAACATCAATCTGGCGCGCACGGTGCCGGACAACATCGGGATGTTGTTCCGCCGGCAGTTGGTGATGTTCGGTCCGCGTGAGGTGTTGCTGACTTCGGATGAGCCGGTGGTCAAGCAGTTCCTCAACGGCACGATGATCGGTCCGATCGGGATGTCGGAGGAGAAGGACGAGGCGACGATGGCGCACGAGCAGGCGCTCGTCGAGGCGGGTCATCATGCCGGTGGTGTGGACGACGTCGAGGGGATCGTGCCGCAGATGCAGGCGACTCCGGGGATGCCGGAGCGGCAGGCGGTGGCGCGTCGGCAGGAGCGGGTGCGGTCGATCCTGCACAACCTGCCCCCGGCCGCCCAGAGCGCCATCCTCGAGTCGCTCGATCACAACGGCGCGCCCCACACAGCCCGGGGCTATGCCGACGATGACACCCAGATCATTCCCGCCTATACCGGAGAGAGATACGAGCAGCAGGCCCAGCAGTAGCACCAGCCGCAGCAGTGGTACAGCGTCAGCAGTGGTACAGCCGCAGGCTGGAGAAGTAGGAGAGTAGATGGGGGCGGGCAGCTCGCTCGTGCGGCCGGTTCACGGCGCACTCACCCAGGCCGGCAACATCGTCGAACTGTTCGTCGACGTCGTGCGGAACACCTTCCGCCGACCGTTCCAGTTCCGGGAATTCATCGAACAGGCGTGGTTCATCGCCAGTGTCACGATTCTTCCGACGGCGCTCGTCGCGATCCCGTTCGGCGCCGTCGTGTCGCTGCAGACCGGCTCGCTGATCAAGCAGCTCGGCGCCGAATCGTTCACCGGTGCCGCGAGCGTCCTGGCGGTCATCCAGCAGGGCAGTCCGATCGTGACGGCTCTGCTGATCGCCGGTGCCGCCGGCTCCGCGGTCACCGCCGACCTCGGATCGCGGACGATCCGCGAGGAGATCGACGCGATGGAGGTGCTGGGCATCAATCCCATCCAGCGCCTCGTCGTCCCGCGAGTACTGGCGATGGTGCTCGTCGCGCTCCTGCTCAACGGTCTCGTCTCCGTGATCGGCATCGCCGGCGGCTACTTCTTCAACGTGGTGCTGCAGGGCGGTACCCCCGGCGCCTACCTCGCCTCCTTCTCCGCCCTGGCGCAGCTACCCGACCTCTACGTCGCCGAACTCAAGGCTGCGATCTTCGGGTTGATCGCCGGCGTCGTCGCGTCCTACAAGGGGCTGCACCCCGGTGCAGGCCCGAAGGGCGTGGGGGAGGCCGTGAACCAGACTGTCGTCATCACGTTCCTGCTGCTCTTCTTCGCGAACTTGATCCTGACGATGGTGTACCTGCAGATCGTTCCTGCGAAGGGATCCTGACCAGATGACAGTCTCCAGAGGCCGCGGAGATCTCGTTCTTCTCCGGGGTCGCCGAGCGGTGCGCGCACCGCTGAACGTGCTCGACCGCGCGGGGGACCAGATGTCCTTCTACGCGCGCGCCGTCGCGTGGACCCCGCGAACCCTCACCCACTACCGCAAGGAAGTCCTGCGGTTGCTCGCCGAGGTCACCTTCGGCAGCGGTGCACTCGCCGTGATCGGTGGCACCATCGGCGTCATCGCGATGATGTCCGGCTTCACCGGCGTCGTCGTGGGTCTGCAGGGTTACGCCGCGCTCGAGCAGCTCGGCTCGTCGGTGCTCACCGGCTTCCTCTCGGCCTACGTCAACACCCGTGAACTGGCCCCGATCGTCGCGGCGCTCGCGTTGTCGGCGACCGTGGGCTGCGGCTTCACGGCACAGCTCGGTGCCATGAGGATCAGCGAGGAGATCGACGCCCTCGAGGTGATGGCCGTGCCGTCGCTGCCGTTCCTGGTGACCTCCCGGATGATCGCCGGCTTCGTCGCCGTGATCCCGCTGTACATCATCGGTCTCCTCGCGGCCTATCTCGCGACCCGCACGATCAGCACGCTGTTCAACGGCCAGTCGAGCGGATCGTACGACCACTACTTCTATCTGTTCCTCCCACCGGAGGATGTGTTGTATTCGTTCGCGAA
Source organism: Rhodococcus sp. GQ147 (assembly GCF_059759155.1). NCBI lineage: Bacteria > Bacillati > Actinomycetota > Actinomycetes > Mycobacteriales > Nocardiaceae > Rhodococcus > Rhodococcus sp. GQ147. The sequence continues at coordinate 443,513 of NZ_JCAXDU010000001.1, read as the reverse complement.
AGTGCTGGTCTTCGCGTTCGTGGTCATCCTCATCCACTGCTACTACGGTTTCCACGCCAGCGGCGGTCCCGCCGGCGTCGGGGTGGCCGTGGGCCGCGCGGTACGTACCGCGATCGTGACGATCGCGATCCTCGACTTCTTCCTCAGCCTCGCGATCTGGGGCACGACGACCACGGTGAGGGTGGCCGGATGAGCGACACGACCACTTCGCCCTTGCGTCGCCGCACCCTGGGATTGATCTTCTTCGTGGTGCTGGCGCTGTTCCTGTACGTCACGATCGCGATGTACAACAAGACGTTCACGAAGGTCGTGAAGGTCGACCTCCGCACCGACAGCATCGGCAACGCCCTGCCGCTCAACGCCGACGTCAAGGCACGCGGTGTGCTCGTCGGCGAGGTCCGCGGAACGAGCGCGGAAGGCGGCGACGTCACCGCGCATCTTGCGCTCGACCCCGACAAGGCCGAACTGATCCCGGTCAACGCCACCGCACAGCTGCTGCCGAAGACCCTCTTCGGTGAGCGCTACGTCTCGCTGATCATCCCCGACGATCCGGGGCGTCCCGTCACGAACGGCGATGTGCTGGTGCAGGACACGAGCGAGCGCACCGTCGAACTCGGCGACGTGCTCGACGGGCTGCTCCCGCTCCTCGAGGCCGTCCCGCCGCAGGACCTCGCCAACACGCTCGGCGCCCTGGCCCAGGGACTGAGCGGACGCGGCGAGAAGCTGGGACAGACGGTCGACGACCTCGAACAGATCTTCCGCGAGGTGAACGGCGAACTGCCCACACTGCAGGAGGATCTGCGCGGACTCGCCGATTTCTCGCAGACCTACTCCGAGGCCGCACCGGATCTCGTCGAGGCGCTGAACAACCTGCGCACGACGGGTGGCACGGTCGTCGAACAGCAGAACCAGATCCGCACGCTGCTTGCGAGCGCGACGGGAGCGTCGTCGCAGACGGCCGATTTCATCGAGCAGAACTCGAACTCGATCATCACGCTGTCCGCCGATTCGAAGGAGGCGCTGCAGCTGCTCGCCCGTTACTCGCCGTCCTTCCCGTGCACCTTCGAGGGATTCGCCGACGCGAAGCCGGCCGCCGTCGATCTGCTCGCGGCCGACGATCCGTTCCCGGGTGTGCGCGCGAACATCCAGTTCACGAACCCGAAGGGCCGCTACCTGCCGAACCAGGACGAACCGCGTCTGCTCGACGATCGCGGACCGGCCTGCTACGACGACGTGACCGCGCCCGGCCGCAACTTCCCGCAGTATCCGGGCGGTTCGATCAACGACGGTTCGTACCAGGTGCCGTCGCGTAATCCCGGCCCCGAGACCATCGATTTCTTCCCTGCCCCGGCAGGATCCGGCGTCCCCGACGACGTCGGTGAGATCATCGGCACCTCGGACGGCGGCGCGACTCCCGTCTCGTACGCCGGCTCGCGTCTGGAACAGGACACGCTCGACGTCATCTACGGACAGGCCACCGGTGTCGACCCCGAGGAGGTCCCGTCCTGGACCACCCGGCTCGGCGCTCCGGCGATCCGCGGTACGGAGGTGAGCTTCCAGTGAGAGGTCTCGCAGCACCCCTGATCAAACTCATCGTGTTCGCCGTGGTCACCGTCCTCGCGACCGGTGTCCTCGCCGCGACCATCGCCAATGTCGGCGGTGGGGGAGGAACGAAGTTCCACGCGGTCTTTTCCGACGTCACCTCACTCAACAAGGGCGACGACATCCGCATCGCGGGTGTCCGCGTGGGGCAGGTCGAGGAGATCTCGGTCTTCGACGAACGGCAGGCGCGGGTCACCTTCTCGCTCGAGGAGCGCGACTGGCTCCCGGCCGGTGCCACCGCGACCATCCGGTTCCGCAATCTCGTCGGCCAGCGTTACATCGCGCTCGGTCAGGGTGAGGGCGCGCAGGGTGAGAAGATCACGGGCGGCGATACGATCCCGATCGAGCGTACGAAGCCGGCGGTGAACCTCACGACGCTCTTCGACGGCTTCCGACCGTTGTTCCAGACGCTGAGCGCCGACGACGTCAACAAGCTCTCGTTCCAGATCATCCAGGTCTTCCAGGGTGAGGCCGGAACGATCGACGATCTGGTGCGCAGCACCGCGTCGCTGACCAACACCATCGCCGACAAGGACCGCGTGATCGGTGCGGTGATCGACAACCTCAACACCGTCCTGGCCACGATCGACCAGCGCGACGAGCAGCTCGATTCGCTGCTGGTCAACACGCAGGCACTCGTCAGCGGGTTGTCGGCCGACCGGGCGACCGTCGGTTCGGCCGTGGCGTCGATGGCGGGGCTGACCGACGCGGTCTCCGACGTCCTCGAGCCCACCCGCCCGTCGATCGCACAGTCGATCACGGCGCTCGAACAGGTCACTTCGAATCTCAACGCGAACCGCGACGAGGTCGACCGCGTCCTCGAGACGTTGCCGGTCAAGCTCGACAAGCTCGGGCGCGTGGCCAGCTCCGGTTCGTGGTTCCAGTTCTACCTGTGCGGAATCGACATCATCGCAGGTCCCGGTTCGGTCCCGTATCTGAATCTGCCGACGGGGCTGCCCACCGTGAACCAACCCATCTACACGAATGCGGCGAAGCGTTGCTCGCAAGAGGGGATGCAGGAGTTGCAGGGACGATGAGCAAACGTCGCAGTCCGGCCGCCGCCGGTGCCCTGGGCATCGTCGTGGTGCTGCTGGGGACACTGTCCGCCTTTTTCCTCGACGAACTGCCCATTATCGGGGCGGGCGCGACCTACGAGGCCGAGTTCAGCGAGGCCGCGGGTCTCAAACCCACCAACGAGGTGCGTATCGCCGGCGTGAAGGTCGGCAAGGTCACCGGAGTCGACCTCGAGGGCGACCGCGTGATCGTCTCGTTCAAGGTCCAGGACGCATGGGTCGGGAACGACACGGCGGCCTCCATCCAGATCAAGACGATCCTCGGACAGAAGTATCTGGCACTCGAGCCGCGGGGTACGGAGGTGCTCGACCCGGACGACCGGATCCCGCTCGACCGGACGGTCGCGCCGTACGACGTGATCGAAGCGTTCTCGTCGGCGGCCACGACCCTCGGCGAGATCGATTCCGAGCAGCTCGCGACCGGCTTCCAGACCCTGTCGGAGGCGTTCTCGGAGACACCCGACGACATCCGGGCCTCGCTCGACGGCATCAGCCGCCTGTCCGAGACCGTCGCGAGTCGTGACCAGGAGCTGGAGAAGCTCCTCGACGCGACCGGCAATGTCTCGAAGGTGCTCGCCGACCGCAACGCCGAGTTCAACCGGTTGCTCTCCGACGGTGCGCTGCTCGTCGCGGAACTGAACAATCGGCAGGAGGCGATCTCCCAGTTGCTCGATGGCACCAAGCGGTTGTCGGCCGAGCTCTCCGGGCTCGTCGAGGAGAACCGCGAGACCATCGGTCCCGCCCTGCAGCAGTTGCGCGGCGTCGTCGACGTCCTCCAGGAAAACAACGACAACCTCGATCGGGCCATGGAGCTGTACGAGCCGTTCGTGCGTGTCTACACCAACGTCGTCGGCAACGGCCGGTGGTTCGACCAGGTCGTCGTGAACCTGACCCCGCCGGGCCTGCCGGAGATCCCCGGTTACCGCGAGCCCGGTCGCCGCCTGGAAGGGGGCAACTGATGGCACACGCCGAGAACGGCGAGTCCCGCAGCAATCGCGGGCGCATCGCGCTGATCGCGGCCGTCGTGGCGGTCGCAGTGGCCCTGGCCGGAGCGGGCTGGTGGCTGTTCGCCCGACTGGGCACCACCGAGATCACCGCTTACTTCGACAATGCCGTCGGCATCTACGAGGGCTCCGACGTGCGGGTGCTCGGCGTCGAGGTGGGGAAGGTGACCTCCGTCGAACCGCAGGGCGACCTCGTGAAGGTCGGTCTGCGGGTGAACCGCGGCGTCGACATCCCGGCCGACGCCCGCGCCGTGCAGATCACCCCGTCGGTCGTCGCCGACCGTTACGTACAGCTCACCCCTGCCTACACCGGTGGCGACACGATGAGCAGCGGTGCGGTGATCGACCGCGAGCGCACCGCCACCCCTGTGGAGGTCGACGAGCTCTACGCGAGCATCGACGAGCTCTCCCGCGCGCTCGGTCCCGACGGCGCGAACCGCGAGGGCGCGCTGACCGACTTCGTCGAAGTCGGTGCGGAGAACCTCGCCGGCAACGGTGAGGCCCTCGGGCAGAGCATCGAGAACCTGTCGGCCGCCGCGCGCACGCTCGACCAGTCGCGCGACGACCTCTACGGCACGATCGAGAACCTGCAGGTGTTCGTCAGTGCTCTCGCGGCCAACGACGAGCAGGTGCGCCAGTTCAATGCGCAGCTCTCGGACCTGTCGGGATTCCTGGCGGGGGAGCGGCAGAACCTCGGTGAGGCGCTGAACACGCTGTCGGTCACGCTCGGCGACGTCGCGACGTTCGTGCGCGACAACCAGGCGGCCGTGAAGGACAACGTCGACGCACTCGTGCCGATCACGGAGACCCTGGCTAACCGCCGGCAGGAACTCGTGAATTCGCTGACGCTGCTCCCGCTCGCGGTGAGCAACCTCGTCAACTCGTACGACGCCGAAGCAGGTGTGCTCGCATCGCGGCTCGTGCTGCCCGACCTGCAGGACCCTGCGGGAGCGGTGTGCAAGCTCATCGATCTCGGCAATCTCGTGCCCGGCGACGAGCGTTTCGAGCAGCTCGGCCGGCAGATGCAGCCGCTGATCGACCGGTGCCGCGACGTCGCCACGCAGATCACCGAGGACCAGCGGTCCCCGGATCTGATCCTGCCGTTCGGTGTCCTGAGCGGTGAGAACATCCAGCGGCAGGTCACCCCGGGCACGGTGCCCGGCGTGGTCTCGCCTCGGCTCGACCTCCGGGGAGGAGATCGGTGAGCGGCGCGAAGAGGATGGGCCGCACAGGTGTCTTCGGAGCGGCCGCGTGCGTGGTCGCGGTGACGGTCACGGGGTGCGGAGGTCTGTCCGACGTCCCGTTGCCCGGCGGCGCCGACGTGGGTAGCGATCCGATCCGTCTGTCCATCCAGTTCGACGACGTGCTCGACCTGGTTCCGCAGTCGAGCGTGAAGGTCGACGGTGTGCCGGTCGGGCGCGTCGAATCGATCTCGGTCGCATCCGATTTCGGATGGACCGCCGACGTCGGCATCGTGCTCGACTCGAGCGTCGACCTGCCGGCGAACGCGCTCGCGAGCGTCGAACAGTCGAGTCTGCTCGGTGAGAAGTTCGTGCAGCTCACGCCTCCGGAGGACGAGCCCCCGACGGGCCGGCTCGCCGACGGCGACGTGATCCCGCTCGACCGCACCCGGCACGCCACCGAACTCGAACCGGTGCTCGGCGCGCTGTCGCTGCTGCTCAACGGTGGCGGTGTCGGCCAGCTCGCGCCGATCGTCAACGAATTGTCGACGGCCTTCGACGGCCGCGAGGGAACCACGCGCAGCCTCATCGAGCAGGCCGAGACCCTGATAACCGGTCTCGAACAGCAACGCGACGACATCACCCGGGCGCTCGACGGACTCGACGAGCTCACGGTGCGGGTCGCGGAGCAGAACGACAAGATCGCCGCCGTGCTCGACGAACTGCCGGTCGCGACCGAGGTGCTCGAGCAACAGCGGCCGCAGCTGACCCAGCTGCTCGGCCAGCTCGACCGGCTCGGCACCGCAGGTGTCGACGTCCTCGATCAGTCCAAGGAGGATCTGATCGCCGATCTCCTGGCGCTGCGCCCGACCCTCCAGGCACTCGCGGCGTCGGGCGACGATCTCGTCGAGGCGCTCTCCTTCGTGCCCACGGTGCCGTTCCCGGACGGTGTCGAGAAGGTCGCGCTGGGCAACTCGGTGAACCTCTTCCTCCTCGTCGACCTGCAGATCGGCGATGCGCTGGCCGCGCTCGGTGTGGGCCAGGGCGACCCGGTCTACCGCCAGCCGAAGTTCGGCAATCCGAAGCCGCTCGTCGACCCGTCCAACCCGTACTACGACGGGAACGGACCTGCCCCGGGCTGGCCCACCGTGTCGTTGCTGCCGGTGCTTCCTACTCCGCGTCTGCCCGGTGTGACCCTGCCCGAAGGGGTGTCGCTGCCCGACGGCATCGAGATCCCGGGGGTCACCGAGGCCGGTACGGACACCGATACCGGCACCGGCACCGACGGTGACGAGGCCCCGCCGCCGGGGCCGCTGGAAGGTTTGCTGAATCAGCTCGGACTCGGGGGTGGGCAGTGAGATCGCGCCTGGTGAAAGTGCAGCTCGCGCTGTTCGTGGTCATCGCTCTGCTCGGCATCGTGTTCGTCGGTGCCCGGTACGTGCGGCTCGACAACCTCATGGGCTTCGGCCAGTACACCGTCGACGCGCGGTTCCCCACCGGCGGTGGCATCTTCCCGAACGCCGAGGTCACCTATCGTGGGGTGCCCGTCGGTCGAGTCGGGGCGCTCAGCCTCACGGACGACGGAATCAACGTCGAACTGCGCCTCGACAACGGCGGACCGCAGATCCCGGCGTCGGCGCGTCCCGTCGTGGCGAACCGGTCGGCGATCGGTGAGCAGTACGTCGATCTGCAGCCGCCGAACGACGAGGGCCCCTATCTCGAACAGGGCTCCGTCATCGAGGGCACCGAGGACGATCTGCCCACGCCGGTCGAAGACCTGCTGTTGAGCACGAACGACCTCGTGTACTCGGTTCCGCTCGAGCCGCTGCGCACCGTCGTCACCGAGCTCGGCGCGGCCTTCGACGGCCGCGGCGACGACCTGCAGGTGCTCGTCGACGCGCTCGCCGGTCTCAGCGAGAAGGGCACCGAATACCTGCCGCAGACCGTTACGCTCATCCGCGACAGCCTCACGGTGCTCGACACGCAGTCCGCCCAGTCGTCGGCGATCCAGCAGTTCAGCTCGGATCTGGATCTGGTGACCGCGCAGCTCCGCGACAGCGACCCCGACCTGCGGCGCCTGATCGACACCGGCACCGACGCGAGCGACCAGCTCTCCCAGCTGATCGAGGGCTCCGGCCCGGGCCTGACCACCGACCTCGCCAACCTCGCGGCGGTGGCGGAAGCGGCAGCCCCGCAGTCGATCGCTCTGCAGCCGCTGCTGGCCTTCCTTCCCGCCGTCGCGGGCAGCGCGAGTACGGTCGCTCCGGGCGACGGCGCGGTGCGTCAGGGCATCGTGCTCGAGACCAACAATCCGCCTTCGTGCACCATCGGGTACGAGGGGACGCAGGAGATCCTCGCGCAGATGCGCGCGCAGGATCCGAACTTCGACGAGACCCAGCAGGACTTCCCGTTCAACACGAACGCCTCGTGCGAGGTGCCGCAGGGCAGTGTCACCGGCGTGCGCAGCGCGAACCGCATCGTCTTCGCCGATCCGAACACGATCCAGCCCTGGGATTTCAAGCCGAAGAAGGACCCCGACAAGCTCAACCTGAATCCGATCGCGACGCAGCTCGCGCCGTTGCTCGGAGTCACCCCGAAGTGAGCAGTTAGTAGGTTTGTGGAGTGAGTGCACCAATTTCCTCCGACGCTCCGCCCACCCCGCCCCCCTCCGCCGACGGCAACTCGTCCGCGGACGGGCGGGGGCCGGGCGGGGCACGCAGGGCGGCCCTCGCCGTCGTCTCGGTGCTCGCCGTCGTCGCCCTCGCGGCGGCGGTGTGGTTCGGCTACGGCTGGGGGCGCGCGCTCCTGGTGGACCGTTCGGCTGCCGAGGCGCGCGACGCCGCGCTCTCGGGAGCCATGCAGGCGGCCGTCAACCTGAACAGCGTCGACGCGAACGACGTCGACCTGTCGATCGAGAACATGCGGTCGTCGATCACCGGCGACGCCCTGCGCAACGATCTCGCGGCGACCGAAGAGGACATCCGGGCCCGGGTCGCGGAGACCGGCACCAGCATGTCGGCCGAGGTGCTGTTCGGAACGCTCACCGAACTCAACACCGACGACGACCTGGGCAAGGCGCTCGTCGTCCTGGCCGTGCGCACCCAGACTCCCGAGTACTTCGTGACCAACAAGGTCCCGGTGCTCGTGTCGCTGCGCAAGGACGGTGACGTGTGGAAGGCCGAGACCATCGAACCGCTCGCCTCCGTCGAGATGGAGTCGGGACCGGTCCCCGGTGCTCCGGCTCCCGATCCCGGCGCGCAGCCCGCACCGGACGGGGCGCCCGCGCCCGAGGGTTCCGGGGCGCTCGCGCCCGAGGGCGAGGCGGGCCCGTGATGTTCGGCAAGTCGACGAAGGAGAACGTGTAGTGCCCCCGCAGCGACGGAAGACCGGCCCCAGTGGGCCCCCGCGCCGTCGGCCGAAGGTCGCCGGCACGTCCCGACCGCCTCGAGCGACCCCTGCAGAGGACGAACGCCCGACCCGGGCAGAGGACGAACGCCCGACCCGGGCAGAGCAAAACTCTGCCGAGGAAACTTCTGCCGAGCAGTCACGACCCTCCGAGGTGACGCTCGACAAGCAGGACGAGGAGCAGGAGAAGCCGGCCCCGGCGGCCGGCGACGGAACTCCCGCAGAGCACCCGACGGAGTCTCCGGCCGAGCCGGTTGATCCGCCCGAGCCTCCCGCCGGTGACGCCGGCAGGTCGCGTGCCTCCGGTGGGTGGCGTCCGGTGATCGTCGTCGGTGCGGTGGCGGTGGTGCTCGCGGTGATCGCCGCGGTCGCAGCCTTCCGCCCCGGCGCCGAGATCTCGAACGTCGCGTGGGTCGACACCGCGGAGACACGCGAGGTCACCGAGGCCGCGAAGGTCGCGATCGAGACCATGCACGGCTACGACTACCGCACCATCGACGAGGACTTCGGCCGGATCCGGGAGTTGCTGACCCCGGAGCGGCTCGAGGAGTTCGACTCGACCGCGGACGTCACCAAGAAGGCCGCGATCGACACCCGCACGGTCACCGAGGTGATGGTCGAGCACATCGGCGTGACGATGATCGACGACACCCGCGCCGAGGTCGCCGCCTACATCAACGTCAGCGCCACCGGCGACGGGATCGCCCAGGGAAGTGCGGCCGCACCGCTGCTGGTGAGGATGGAGAAGTCGGACGGACGATGGCTGGTCTCGGAGATCCGCGACCGGTGACGACGGCTGCGGATCGCCCCCTCACCGGGGGCGTCCGCGGCCGCGACGCGCGGATCGTTCCGGACGCGCAGTCTTGACGCAGGCGACGCGAGCGGTCACTCTATCGGTACGCCTGTTCGACTGAAGGCTTCCTCGTGAGCCGCTCGAGGTCGTTTGCCAGGTTTCTTTGAGGCACCCCTGTGGACATTTCGCCTACTCAGGTGTAGGTTAGTTCTTTGCGCTGGCTGCCTCCTGTTCACCTTCTGATCGTCGAGTCGGAATTCGCTCTTTCGAGCGAGACCGTTTCGGTGCGTCGGTGGGGTTCTCGTTCGGGTTGCGACCAGCGAAAACGCCCCACATGAAGAAGCAGGTACAGCGGCGGTCGCACCGGTTGGAGCGGCCCGCGTGAGGTGCTGGAAGGACGCATCTTGGCAGTCTCTAGCCAGACCAAGGCAGTAGCCGGAATCCCCGGAGCCCCGACGAGGGTGTCGTTCGCGAAGATTCGCGAACCCCTCGAAGTTCCCGGGCTCCTCGATCTACAGACCGATTCGTTCGAATGGTTGATCGGCTCGGAGCGCTGGCGCGCGAAGGCTGCCGAGCGCGGCGACGGTCACGTCGTCGGTGGCCTGGAAGAAATCCTCGACGAGCTCTCGCCCATCGAGGACTTCTCGGGTTCGATGTCCCTGTCCTTCTCCGATCCGCGCTTCGACGAGGTCAAGGCCTCCGTCGAGGAGTGCAAGGACAAGGACATGACGTACGCGGCTCCGCTGTTCGTCACCGCCGAGTTCATCAACAACAACACCGGTGAGATCAAGAGCCAGACGGTCTTCATGGGTGATTTCCCGATGATGACCGACAAGGGCACCTTCATCATCAACGGCACCGAGCGTGTCGTGGTGTCGCAGCTCGTGCGTTCGCCCGGTGTGTACTTCGACAAGAACGTCGACAAGAGCACCGAGAAGGACCTGCACAGCGTCAAGGTCATCCCGGGCCGCGGTGCCTGGCTCGAGTTCGACGTCGACAAGCGCGACACCGTCGGCGTGCGTATCGACCGCAAGCGTCGTCAGCCGGTCACCGTGCTGCTCAAGGCGCTGGGCTGGTCCACCGAGCAGATCGTCGAGCGTTTCGGGTTCTCCGAGATCATGATGTCGACGCTCGAGAAGGACAACACGGCGGGCACCGACGAGGCGCTCCTCGACATCTACCGCAAGCTCCGTCCGGGCGAGCCGCCGACCAAGGAGAGCGCGCAGACCCTGCTGGAGAACCTCTTCTTCAAGGACAAGCGCTACGACCTGGCGCGCGTGGGCCGTTACAAGATCAACAAGAAGCTCGGCCTGAACACGGGCCAGCCGATCGAGGCGTCCACCCTCACCGAGGAAGACATCGTCGCCACGATCGAGTACCTCGTGCGCCTGCACGCGGGCGAGAACAAGATGACCGTCCCCGGCGGCGTCGAGGTTCCCGTCGAGGTCGACGACATCGACCACTTCGGCAACCGTCGTCTGCGCACGGTCGGCGAGCTCATCCAGAACCAGATCCGCGTGGGCCTGTCCCGCATGGAGCGCGTGGTCCGTGAGCGCATGACCACCCAGGACGTCGAGGCGATCACGCCGCAGACCCTGATCAATATCCGTCCGGTCGTGGCCGCGATCAAGGAGTTCTTCGGAACCTCCCAGCTGTCGCAGTTCATGGACCAGAACAACCCGCTCTCGGGCCTGACCCACAAGCGTCGCCTGTCGGCGCTGGGCCCCGGCGGTCTGTCGCGTGAGCGCGCCGGCCTCGAGGTCCGCGATGTCCACCCGTCCCACTACGGCCGCATGTGCCCGATCGAGACCCCGGAAGGTCCGAACATCGGCCTGATCGGCTCGCTGTCGGTGTACGCGCGGGTCAACCCGTTCGGCTTCATCGAGACGCCCTACCGCAAGGTCGTCGACGGTGTCGTCACCGATGAGGTCGAGTACCTCACCGCCGACGAGGAGGACCGCTACCTCATCGCGCAGGCCAACTCGCCGATCGGTTCCGACAACCGCTTCTCGGACGAGCGTGTGCTCGTCCGTAAGAAGGGCGCGGAGATCGAGTACGTCTCCGCCGACCAGGTCGAGTACATGGACGTCTCGCCGCGCCAGATGGTGTCGGTCGCGACCGCCATGATCCCGTTCCTCGAGCACGACGACGCCAACCGTGCCCTCATGGGCGCGAACATGCAGCGTCAGGCCGTGCCGCTGGTGCGCAGCGAGTCGCCGATCGTCGGTACCGGCATGGAGCTGCGTGCCGCCGTCGACGCCGGCGACGTCATCGTCACCGAGAAGAGCGGCGTGATCGAAGAGGTCTCCGCCGACTTCATCACCGTCATGGCCGACGATGGAACCCGCAAGACCTACCGTCTGCGCAAGTTCGACCGTTCGAACCAGGGCACCTGCTCGAACCAGCGTCCGATCGTGGACGAAGGACAGCGCGTGGAGTCCGGCCAGGTCCTCGCCGACGGCCCCTGCACCGAGAACGGTGAGATGGCGCTCGGCAAGAACCTGCTCGTGGCGATCATGCCGTGGGAAGGCCACAACTACGAGGACGCGATCATCCTGTCGCAGCGCCTCGTGGAGGAGGACGTGCTCACCTCGATCCACATCGAGGAGCACGAGATCGACGCTCGCGACACCAAGCTCGGTGCCGAGGAGATCACCCGCGACATCCCGAACGTCTCCGACGAGGTCCTCGCCGACCTCGACGAGCGTGGCATCGTCCGCATCGGCGCCGAAGTCCGCGACGGCGACATCCTCGTCGGCAAGGTCACGCCGAAGGGTGAGACCGAGCTGACCCCCGAGGAGCGCCTGCTCCGCGCGATCTTCGGTGAGAAGGCGCGCGAGGTCCGCGACACCTCGCTGAAGGTGCCCCACGGCGAGAACGGCAAGGTCATCGGTGTTCGCGTGTTCTCGCGCGAGGACGACGACGATCTGCCTCCGGGTGTCAACGAGCTCGTCCGCGTGTATGTGGCGCAGAAGCGCAAGATCCAGGACGGCGACAAACTCGCCGGCCGCCACGGCAACAAGGGCGTCATCGGCAAGATCCTCCCGCAGGAGGACATGCCGTTCCTGCCCGACGGCACCCCGGTCGACATCATCCTGAACACCCACGGTGTTCCGCGTCGTATGAACATCGGCCAGGTCCTCGAGACGCACTTGGGCTGGATCGGCAAGGCCGGCTGGCAGATCCAGGTGGCCGACGACGGCAGCCGTCCCGAGTGGGCGCAGAACCTCTCCGATGAGATGCTCGCCGCCGAGCCCGACACCAACATCGCCACGCCGGTGTTCGACGGTGCCCGCGAGGAGGAGCTGACGGGTCTGCTGTCCTCGACGCTGCCGAACCGCGACGGCGAGGTCATGGTCGGCCCCGACGGCAAGGCGACGCTGTTCGACGGTCGCTCCGGCGAGCCGTTCCCGTACCCGGTGTCGGTCGGCTACATGTACATCATCAAGCTGCACCACCTGGTCGACGACAAGATTCACGCGCGTTCGACCGGTCCGTACTCGATGATCACGCAGCAGCCGCTCGGTGGTAAGGCACAGTTCGGTGGTCAGCGCTTCGGTGAGATGGAGTGCTGGGCCATGCAGGCCTACGGCGCCGCCTACACCCTCCAGGAGCTGCTCACGATCAAGTCCGACGACGTGGTCGGTCGCGTCAAGGTCTACGAGGCGATCGTCAAGGGCGAGAACATCCCCGAGCCGGGTATCCCCGAGTCGTTCAAGGTGCTCCTCAAGGAACTCCAGTCGCTGTGCCTGAACGTGGAGGTCCTCTCCAGCGACGGCGCGGCCATCGCGATGGCCGACGGCGACGACGAGGACCTCGAGCGGGCGGCCGCCAACCTGGGCATCAACCTTTCCCGCAACGAGTCGGCCACGGTCGACGACCTCGCGAACTAGGAGCCGAGCCGACGCGGTACGCACCCCGACACCACTGGGCGCGTACCGCGTCGGGCCCCGGCAGCGATAGCGACAACTAGCAGCAATACAACCCGCACAGGGGAAAGGAAGTTACGTGCTCGACGTCAACTTCTTCGATGAACTCCGGATCGGCCTGGCCACCGCCGAGGACATCCGTAACTGGTCGTACGGCGAGGTCAAGAAGCCCGAGACCATCAACTACCGCACGCTCAAGCCCGAGAAGGACGGCTTGTTCTGCGAGAAGATCTTCGGTCCCACCCGGGACTGGGAGTGCTACTGCGGCAAGTACAAGCGTGTCCGCTTCAAGGGCATCATCTGCGAGCGCTGCGGCGTCGAGGTGACCCGCGCCAAGGTCCGCCGTGAGCGTATGGGCCACATCGAGCTCGCCGCTCCGGTGACGCACATCTGGTACTTCAAGGGTGTGCCGAGCCGCCTCGGCTACCTGCTCGACCTCGCGCCGAAGGATCTCGAGAAGATCATCTACTTCGCCGCGTACGTCATCACGTCGGTCGACGACGAGCTGCGCCACAACGAGCTCTCCACTCTCGAAGCCGAGATGGAGGTCGAGAAGAAGTCGGTCGCCGACCAGCGCGACGCCGACCTCGAGGCCCGTGCACAGAAGCTCGAAGCCGACCTCGCCGAACTCGAGGCCGAGGGCGCCAAGTCCGACGTCCGCCGCAAGGTCAAGGACGGCGGCGAGCGCGAGATGCGTCAGCTCCGCGACCGTGCGCAGCGCGAGCTCGACCGCCTCGACGAGATCTGGACGACCTTCACGAAGCTGAAGCCGAAGGACCTGATCGTCGACGAGATGATCTACCGCGAGCTCCAGGACCGCTACGGCGAGTACTTCACCGGTGCCATGGGTGCCGAGGCGATCCAGAAGCTCATCGAGAACTTCGACATCGATGCCGAGGCCGAGTCGCTGCGCGAGACCATCCGCAGCGGCAAGGGCCAGAAGAAGCTCCGTGCTCTCAAGCGCCTGAAGGTCGTGGCGGCGTTCCAGCAGTCCGGCAACTCGCCCATGGGCATGGTTCTCGACGCCGTGCCGGTGATCCCGCCGGAACTGCGTCCGATGGTGCAGCTCGACGGTGGCCGCTTCGCGACCTCCGACCTCAACGACCTGTACCGCCGCGTCATCAACCGCAACAACCGCCTCAAGCGACTGATCGACCTCGGTGCCCCCGAGATCATCGTCAACAACGAGAAGCGGATGCTGCAGGAGTCGGTCGACGCCCTGTTCGACAACGGCCGTCGTGGCCGGCCGGTCACCGGTCCCGGTAACCGGCCGCTCAAGTCGCTGTCCGATCTGCTCAAGGGCAAGCAGGGCCGCTTCCGTCAGAACCTGCTCGGTAAGCGCGTCGACTACTCGGGCCGTTCGGTCATCGTCGTCGGTCCGCAGCTCAAGCTGCACCAGTGCGGTCTGCCGAAGCTGATGGCGCTCGAGCTGTTCAAGCCGTTCGTGATGAAGCGTCTCGTCGACCTCAACCACGCGCAGAACATCAAGTCCGCCAAGCGCATGGTCGAGCGTCAGCGCCCGCAGGTGTGGGACGTCCTCGAAGAGGTCATCAACGAGCACCCGGTTCTGCTGAACCGTGCTCCCACGCTGCACCGCCTCGGTATCCAGGCGTTTGAGCCGCAGCTCGTCGAGGGCAAGGCCATTCAGCTGCACCCCCTCGTGTGTGAGGCCTTCAACGCCGACTTCGACGGCGACCAGATGGCCGTGCACCTCCCGCTGTCCGCGGAGGCGCAGGCCGAGGCCCGCATCCTGATGCTGTCGTCGAACAACATCCTGTCGCCGGCATCGGGCCGCCCGCTCGCCATGCCGCGTCTGGACATGGTGACGGGTCTGTTCCACCTGACCCGTCTGGTCGAGGACGCCCCCGGCGCCTACACGGCCGCGACCGCCGACGAGCCCGAGCAGGGCGTCTACTCGTCGCCGGCCGAGGCCCAGATGGCCGTCGACCGTGGCGTGCTGTCGGTCCAGGCTCCGATCAAGGTGCGCCTGACCCAGCTGCGTCCGCCGCGCGACGTCGAGAACGAGCTGTTCCCGGAGGGTTGGAAGTTCGGTGAGCCGTGGACCACGCAGACCACCCTCGGTCGCGTGCTGTTCAACGAGCTGCTGCCGACGAACTACGCGTTCGTCAACGACATCATGCCGAAGAAGCGCCAGGCCGCGATCATCAACGACCTGGCCGAGCGGTACCCGATGATCGTTGTCGCGCAGACCGTCGACAAGCTCAAGGACGCCGGCTTCTACTGGGCCACGCGTTCGGGTGTCACCATCTCGATGGCGGACGTGCTCGTTCCGCCGGAGAAGAAGGACATCCTCGAGCGGTACGAGACCCAGGCCGACGCCATCCAGCGGCAGTACGACCGAGGCAAGCTCTCGGAGGACGAGCGTCGCGACTCGCTCGTCAAGCTGTGGCAGGAAGCGACCGAAGAGGTCGGTCAGGTCATGGAGGCGCACTACCCGGACGACAACCCGATCCCCACGATCGTCAAGTCCGGTGCTGCGGGCAACATGACCCAGATCCGTTCGCTGGCGGGCATGAAGGGTCTGGTGACGAACCCGAAGGGCGAGTTCATCCCGCGCCCGATCAAGTCCTCCTTCCGTGAGGGCCTGACCGTCGCCGAGTACTTCATCAACACGCACGGCGCGCGTAAGGGTCTGGCCGACACCGCTCTCCGTACCGCCGACTCGGGCTACCTGACCCGTCGTCTGGTCGACGTCTCGCAGGACGTCATCGTCCGCGAGGTCGACTGCGGCACGCCGCGCGGCATCGAGATGACCATCGCCGAGCTCGCACGCGACGCGACCGGTCAGCCGACCGGTGAGCTCGTGCGCGACGCTCACATCGAGACCAGCACCTACGCTCGCACGCTGGCGACGGACGCGGTCGACGCGAACGGCAACGTCGTCGTCGAGCGTGGTTCCGACCTCGGCGACCCGGCGATCGAGGCGCTGCTCGAGGCCGGTATCCAGAAGGTCAAGGTCCGCTCGGTCCTGACCTGCGACACCGGCACCGGCGTGTGCGCGACCTGCTACGGCCGTTCGATGGCGACGGGCAAGCTCGTCGACATCGGCGAGGCCGTCGGTATCGTCGCCGCCCAGTCGATCGGTGAGCCCGGTACGCAGCTGACGATGCGTACCTTCCACCAGGGTGGCGTCGGTGAGGACATCACCGGTGGTCTGCCCCGCGTCCAGGAGCTGTTCGAGGCTCGCGTCCCCAAGGGCAAGGCCCCGATCGCCGACGTCTCCGGTCGCATCCGTCTCGAGGACGACGATCGTTTCTACAAGATCACGATCATCCCCGACGACGGTGGCGAGGAGGTCGTGTACGACAAGCTGTCCAAGCGTCAGCGTCTGCACGTCATCCGCAAGGCCGACGGCACCGAGGGCGTGCTCGCGGACGGCGATCACGTGGAGGTCGGTCAGCAGCTCCTCGAGGGCTCTGCCGATCCGCACGAGGTGCTGCGCGTGATGGGCCCGCGTCAGGTTCAGGTCCACCTGGTCCACGAGGTCCAGGAGGTCTACCGGAGCCAGGGCGTGTCGATCCACGACAAGCACATCGAGGTCATCGTGCGTCAGATGCTGCGTCGCGTGACGATCATCGACTCGGGCTCGACGGAGTTCCTGCCCGGTTCGCTCGTCGAGCGCAGCGAGTTCGAGGCTGCGAACCGTCGTGTGGTTCAGGAGGGTGGCGAGCCGGCTGCCGGCCGTCCGGTCCTCATGGGTATCACGAAGGCGTCGCTGGCCACCGACTCGTGGCTGTCGGCGGCGTCCTTCCAGGAGACCACTCGCGTGCTCACCGACGCGGCGATCAACTGCCGCTCGGACAAGCTGATCGGTCTCAAGGAGAACGTGATCATCGGTAAGCTGATCCCCGCCGGTACCGGTATCAACAAGTACCGGAACATCGAAGTCCAGCCGACCGAGGAGGCCCGTGCGGCCGCGTACGCCATCCCGGCGTACGACGACCAGTACTACTCGCCGGACGGCTTCGGCCAGAACACCGGCGCTGCAGTGCCGCTGGATGACTACGGTTACTCCAACGACTACCGGTAGTTCGCTGCCGTAGTAGACGACGAAGGTCCCGCCCTCTTCTCTTCGGGGGCGGGACCTTCGTCATTTGTTCTCGACGGTGATGCCGTCACGGCGTGCGTGCGAGCGTCCCGTGGCAGTTCCGCTCGGGGTGGGTCGCTCGGGACGCGGGTCAGCGCGGGATGTGGAAGTCCACGAGTTCGGCGGTGCCTCGCGACAGTTCGGACCAGGATCCGCTCACCGTGAGGACCGCGATCGCGGAGGTGGGGAACTTCTCGGCCACCTGATGGGCAGCGTCGGTGCTGTGATCCGTGATGAGCCCGAGGACGGTCGCGGAGAGGGTCGGCTCGTGCCCGATGACGAGCAGGGTGTGCACGTCGTCGGCCGTTCCCCGGATCTCGGCGACCAGGGATTCCGGATCGGCGTGGTACAGGCTGTCGCGGTACTCGACGGGAGCCTCCACGGCTGCTTCGGCGAGTGTCTTGCGCGTCCGGGTCGCGGTGGAGCACAGAACGGCGTCCACTTCGGGCAGGTTCGCCCGGATCCAGCGACCGGCGAGTCCGGCCTCGCGGCGTCCGCGGGGGGAGAGGGGACGCTCGTGATCGTCCACGTCGTCCGGGTACGCGGACTTGCCGTGGCGCAGCAAGATCAGGGTACGGGTCATGGGGTCCACCGTAGAGCGTCCGGTTTCCGGCCGATCCACGCGACCGCGCGAGTGTGATCCTCGACCGTGAACCAGACCGTCAGTCCGTCCTCTCGCAGGGTCGTCCGCAGTGTGAGGGTCTCGCCGGCGGCGACGGGGCGCAGGTGTTCGATCACCGCCCGGTACGGCGCGTCCGGGATGTCCGGCCGGAGGGGCAGGAGCTCCTCGAGGCCGTGCCAGTAGACGGCGTTGTTGACGTGCCCGAACGGGTCGAGGTCGGTGGCGCGTAGGGGGAAGACGCGTTCGTCGTCGAGCTCGTCGGGTGCGCGAGCGGGCAGCCACGCCGTCCACTTCAGGCGTGTGTCGTGCGCGTAGCGGGCCATGTGCTCGAACAGGCCGTCGCTGATCCGGGTGGGGGCGCCGGTGGTGGGACCGATGTCGATCCAGAACGCCGCGGTCTCGATCAGCGGGCCGTCCGGGGCGTCGCCGGGGTCGTCGAAGCGGACCCGCACGTTCGCCCACCGCGTCGACAGGGCGTCGCACCAACGTCGCAGCCGGAGCGTGCGGCCGTACTCGGCGGGGCGGTGCACGTCGACGATCGTGCGCCGGACGATCCAGAGCGGGTCGGTCTCGGACGCGCCGACGGCGGCGAGGTTGTCGGTGCCGATGTCCTGGAGATAGCGGGCGATGCCGTCGAGCCGCAGTCGCTTACCGGTGTCGACGTCGCCGGTGCGGACGGTGCGCTCGGTGGAGAAGGGGTTCGCCTGCTCGGGCAGTTCCGTGAGCGGTCGCGTCCGAGGCAGATCGGTGCTCGGCGTCGACGTGGCCATGTGTCCCCCCCGGGTCGGATGTCCGATCGTGCGATTCTCGCAGTTTCGGTGGGCGGTCGCAGGTTCTCTTGCGAACCCACGGCGACAGCCGCTACAGTCGAATTAACTGTTACGGATCGTTACATGAAATTTGCGGACGCTCCGCCCGGCTGCCGAGGACCCTTCCCATGGCCTATGTGATCACCCAGACCTGCTGCAACGACGCGAGCTGCGTCGCAGTCTGCCCCGTGAACTGCATCCACCCCTCGCCGGACGAGCCCGAGTTCGCCACCGCCGAGATGCTGCACATCGATCCGAAGACCTGCATCGACTGCGGCGCCTGCGCCGACGCGTGCCCGGTCGAGGCGATCCTGCCCGACGACAAGCTCGATCCCTCCCAGATGCGGTTCGCCGAGATCAACGCGGCCTGGTACGAGGACCACCCGGCGCCGGAGGGGTGGAAGCCCCTCGTGCCCACCCCGGCGCCTCCGCGCGATCGTGGAACGCTGCGGGTCGCGATCGTCGGCGCCGGCCCCGCGGCCTGCTACGCCGCCCAGGAACTGCTCGAACGTTCCGAAGTCGAGGTCGAGATGTTCGACCGGCTCCCGACTCCCTTCGGCCTCGTGCGCGCCGGTGTCGCCCCCGATCATCCGGGGACCAAGGCGGTCATGGAATCGTTCGAATGGTCGTTCCGGCGCGAGGAGTTCGCCCTGCACCTTGCCACCGAGGTCGGTCGCGACATCACCCACGCCGAACTGCTCGAGCACCACCACGCCGTGATCTACGCGACCGGTGCGTCGTCCGACCGCCGCCTCGGGGTCGCCGGTGAGGACCTGCCCGGCAGCCACGCTGCCACCGAGTTCGTCGCCTGGTACAACGGCCACCCCGACTACGCCGACCGCACTTTCGATCTGTCCGGGGAACGCGCCGTCATCGTCGGCAACGGCAACGTCGCCCTCGACGTCGCGCGGATACTCACCATGGACGTCGACGAACTCGCGCGCACCGACATCGCCGACCACGCCCTGACGGCGTTGCGGAAGAGCAACATCCGCGAGGTCGTCCTGCTCGGCCGGCGCGGCCCGGCCCAGGCCGCGTACAGCAATCCGGAGTTCCTCGCCCTCGGCGACCTCACCGGAGTCGACGTCGTCGTCGACGACGCCGACCTCGAACTCGATCCGGTGAGCGCCCGGGCCGTGGAGGAGGACGCGGCGACCGCGCTGCGCGTCCGTCTCGCCAGCGAGTACGCCGGCCGGCCCGTCCGTCCCGGGCACCGCCGCATCGTCTTCCGGTACCTCGCCGCGCCGAGCGAACTGCTCGGCGACGACCACGTGACCGGCGTGCGGATCGAACGCACCGAACTCGTCGACGATAGTGGTCGTCTCTCCGCCCGACCCACCGGCCGTTTCGAGGACCTGCCCGCCACGCTCGTACTCCGGTCGATCGGCTATCGCGGCGTTCCCCTGCCGGGTGTGCCCTTCGACGACGTCCGCGGGGTCGTTCCCAACACCGGCGGTCGTGTGGACGCCGGCGTCTACGTCACCGGGTGGGCCAAGCGCGGCCCGAGCGGCGTCATCGGCACCAACAAGGGATGCGCGAAGGAGACCGTCGCCGCGCTGCTGGCCGACTTCGACTCCGGTGCACTCGCCGCTCCCCGCGGCGACCGTCGTGCGCTGAACCGGTTGCTCGCACAGCGCAGGCCCGATCGGGTGGACCTGGACGGCTGGAAGACCATCGACGCGGCCGAGCGGCAGGCCGGACGAGCCCAGGGTCGACCGCGCGTCAAGATCACCGACCGCGAGAGCCTCGTCGAACTCGGTCGTCGCCGACGCCGTCTTCCGCTGCTCGCCTCGTTGCGTCGTTGACACAGCCGCGGGTGACGCAGGTCGCGGCCTGCCCGGACGTTCGTCGATAGGCTCGGGAGAACCGAATCCCGACCCGAACGGACATGTGCATGAGCAGCGACAACCTCGACCGCACGGCGCTCACGCGCCGCACCCTCATCGGCGGCGCCGGTGTGGTGGCGGCCGGCGCGGCCCTTACAGCCTGCGGATCGTCCGGCGACACCGGCGAGGCGCGATCGGCGGTGCCCGCACCGACCACGACGGCGCCTCCCGGACCCGATGCGGAGGTCGTCGCCGCCGTCGCGGACGTGCCGGTCGGCGGAGGCGTCATGCTCGAATCGAAGAGGCTCGTCGTCACCCAGCCCGCAGAGGGCGACTTCCGCGCGTTCATCGCGATCTGCACCCATCAGGGCTGCAATCTCAGCGGTGTCGAGGACGATCGCATCATCTGCCCGTGCCACGGCAGCCGGTACGACCTCGACGGCGCGCCGGTCGAAGGACCGGCGAAGCGGCCGCTGAAGACCCGTCCCGTGGCGGCCCGCGGGTCCGATCTCGTCGTGGGCTGATCGGTCCGGGGATAGAGTCCGCTCCGTGGAGACCAGCGGAGGCCGGCGACCGAAGGCGCTGCACGGTTGGCGCCCGAAGGCGCTGCGTGACGGTACGGACCCGGACCCTCGTTTCACGCTGGCCAACGAGCGCACCTTCCTCGCGTGGGTGCGGACCGCGCTCGGCGTCATCGCCGCGGCGGTCGCGCTGGAGACCTTCGCGGGCGGCATCGTGTCGGAGGGGCTCCGCACGGTGCTGGCGTGCGTGTTGCTCGGATTCGCCGCTGTGCTCACGGTGTTCGCGCTGATCCGCTGGCACCGCGTCGAGCACGCGATGCGCACCGGACGGGCACTCCCGGTGCCGTGGGTGGCCTATCTGCTCGCCGTGGCCCTCGGGGTCTCGGGGGTCGTGCTCGCCGTCGCGATCGCCCGGTGAGACGAGCCGCACCGTGAGCCGGGACGATCTGCGGCACGGCGACGTCGGTCTGCAGCCCGAACGGACGAGTCTGGCGTGGCTGCGCACCGCCTCGGTGCTCGGTGCGGTGGTGCTCGGATTCATGCGGTTCGTGCCGGGTCCGGGTGCCGTGGTCGCGTCGATCGGCCTGATCTGCCTCGTGCCCGTGCTGGCGGTGCTGCTCGCCTCCCGGATCGGTCACCGCGCGCGAGTGCGCGGTCTGGTCGCGGGTCGCGCGCCCTATTTCTGGTGGCGCAACGTCGCGGTCTCCGCCACGGTCGTGGTGCTCGCGATCTCGTCGGCCGTCCTGATCGTCACCGCCCGCTGAGTGACAACACGCCGATCAGGGCTATCGCCGCGACCCAGACGGTCGCCGCTGCCGCGAGCGCGATCGGACGCCATCCGACGCCGCGGAGCACTTCCCGGCGCACCCCCGCGCCCAGGGCGAACATCGCGACGGTCAGCAGCGTGCGCTGCACCGTCCCCGCAGCCTCCACCACGATCGGATCGAGCAGTCCGGTCGAGCGCAGTGCGACGCACGCGAGGAAACCCAGCAGGAAGACCGGCACGATCGGGGGAGTGCGCTCGTCGCGGCGGTCCTCACCGCGCCGCCGAGCGACGACCCCGACGACCGCCACGACCGGGGCCAGCAGTGCCACCCGCGCGAGCTTGACCGTCACCGCCGCGGCGAGCACCCCACCGGCGGTGGCCTCGAGGGCGGTGCCGGTCGCGACCACCTGGGCGACCTCGTGGATCGCCGCACCCGCCCACAGGCCGGCGGTCCCGGGAGTCAGCCCGAGCATCCCGGCGGCGAGCGGAACGAGCGGGATCATCGCGGTGCCGAAGACGACCACCAATGCGACGGTGGTGACGAGTTCGCGTTTGCGCGAATCGATCACACCGTCGACCGCCGCCGCGGCCGCGGCTCCGCAGATCGAGAAACCGCACGCGATGAGCAGGCGCTGGGTCCAGCCCACCCCGAGCCACCGGCCGAAGGCGAGCGACCCGCCGATACCCGCGACGACGACGGTCGCCGCGACGACCGCTGTGCCCCACCCGAGGTCGACGAGATCGGAGACCGCGAGCTGCACGCCGAGAAGAGCGACGCCCACTCGGAGGAGACGCTTCGACGCCGTACCCAGGCCCGGCTCCAGAAGGCCGACCACCGGTGCGGGCAGACCGATATTCGCCACGACCACACCCAGGACGATCGCGACGAGCAACGGGCTCGTCCCGGGGATCAGGTGCGCCGCTCCCAGTGCGACGACCGCGCCCGCCGCGGCCACGAGGAGACCCGGGACGACGGTGGGCCGGGACACGGGCGCGTGGACGGTGAGCATGCCTCGACTCTTCCGCCGCAGCGGTGTCCGCACCAGCCGTCGATCGGACATGAGCTCATATCGAATGGATATGAGTGGCGAGTGCGGCATATCGTTCGTGCATGACCAGCTGGCCGGATCTCGTCGCTCTGGAACTGCTCGTCGGGGTCGACGACCGGGGCGGGCTCGGCGCCGCGGCCCGCGCGGCCGGTCTCGCCCAACCCAACGCGACCCGCATGCTGCGCCGACTCGAACGGCAACTCGGCGCGGTCCTCGTGCGGCGGGGCCGCACGGGTTCGGTGCTCACCCCGGAGGGCACGGTGGTCGCGCACTGGGCGCGGGAGGTCCTGGCCGACGCGGAACGCCTCCTCGACGCCGCTGCAGCACTGCGCGTCGAACAGCAACCCGAACTGGTGGTCGCGGCGTCGATGACGGTCGCCGAACACCTCATCCCGCGGTGGCTCGGCGCCTTCCGCACGCTCCGCGACGACGTCCAGATCCAGTTGCAGGTCCACAACTCGATGCGGGTGTGTGACGTCGTCGCCGAGGGCGGATGCGACGTCGGGTTCGTCGAGGGGCCGACGGTTCCGGAGGGACTGCACAGTGTCGCGGTGGCACGCGACCGCCTGGTCGTGGTCGTCCCGCCGCAGCATCCGTGGGCACGGCGGCGGCGCCCGCTCACCGTGGCCGAATTCGCGGCGACACCACTGGTCGTCCGCGAGGAGGGGTCCGGTACCCGCCGCACCCTCGACCTCGCGTTGCAGGAGTACGACCGGGCCGCACCGCTGCTCGAACTCGGGAGCGGAGCCGCGGTCCGCACGAGTGTGCTCGGGGGCACGGGCCCGGCGGTGCTGAGCACCCTGGCGGTGGAGGAGTATCTGGACTCCGGCCGGCTCGTCGCGGTCGCGGTGGACGGACTCGACCTGCAGCGTGTGCTCCGCGCGGTCTGGAGGCCGCCGCGGGTGTTGTCCGGTCCGGCGGGGGAGTTGGTCCGACTGATCACCCGTACCCGCTGACCTGGCTTACATCCGGCGCCGGGTCACGCGCGCGAGTGCTGCAACGCACCAGCCCCCGCGACCACCACGAGTGCGATACCCGCGAGGGCGAGAGGTTCGACGACCTGCCCCAGCACCAGAGCGCCGGCGAGCGCTGCGGCGGCGGGTTCGAGCGCGATGAGGATCGCGAACACCTTCTTCGGCAGGTCGCGCAGGGCACGGATCTCGAGGGTGTACGGGATCGCCGACGACAGCAGCGCCACGGCGAGTCCTGCGAGCACGAGGCCGGGCCGGAGGAGCTCGGTGCCGGCCGTCGCCGCGCCGAACGGCAGGACGACGACGGCCGCGATCGTCGTCGCCCCGGCCAGCCCCGCCGATCCGGGCAGGGTCGTCGCCACACGTGAGCCCGCCACGATGTACCAGGCCCACCCCGATGCGGCGACCAGCGCGAAGGCGACTCCGAGCGGATCGGGACCGGTGGACAGCCCGGCACCGTCGCCGACGCCGAGCAGGACCACCCCGCCCAGCGCGAGCACCACCCACAGGGCGTCGCGCATACGTCGGGACAGGATCGCGGCCAGCCCGAGAGGGCCGAGGAACTCGATGGTGACGGTCGCGGCGAGCGGCAGTCGCGTCAACGCTCCGTAGAACGCCGTGTTCATCAGCGCGAGACTCGCGCCCAGTGTCACCACCGCCCGCCACTGTTCCGGTGTCCACGTCCACGGCCGGGGCCGGGTGAACGCGCAGAGGATCACGGCGGCGAACAGCAGGCGCAGGGTCACCGTGCCGAGAGCACCAGCCCGGTCGAACAGGGTCGCGGCGAAGGCCGCCCCGAACTGCATCGACAGCACCGCGGTGAGGACCGCGACGACAGGGCCGACGGTGTGCGTGCGGGAATCGTCGGCCATCTCGTCAGTCTGTCCGACGAGCACGAACGACGCCTGCCGCAAAAAACAATCACACGTGCTTGATTTTGGGGCTGTGGCGTGTGACGCTTGCCGCATGTCCGATCTGTACATCGTGCTCGACGATCTCCGCGCGGAGGGCGACGATCTCGACGCTCTCGTCGCGACCCTGCCCGACGAGAGTTGGGCACTGCCCACCCCGGCGGAGGGCTGGACCATCGCTCACCAGATCGGTCACCTGTTGTGGACCGACCGGGCGGCGCTCACCGCCGTGCGCGACCCGGACGCCTTCGTGGAGATGGTCGAAGCGGCATTCGGCGACCCGCTGGGATTCGTCGACGTCGGTGCCGAGGAACAGGCGGGGCGGCCGCCCGCGGAGTTGCTCGCCGACTGGCGCGACACCCGCCGCGAACTCGCCGACGCGCTCGCCGAACTCCCGCGGGGTACGAAGATCCTGTGGTTCGGACCGCCGATGTCGCCGGCGTCGATGGCGACCGCGCGGCTCATGGAGACCTGGGCGCACGGGGGTGACGTCGCCGACGCCCTCGGTGTCACCCGCACGCCCACCGCGCGCCTGAAGAACGTCGCGCACCTGGGGGTGCGGACGCGCGACTTCGCGTACGTCATCCGCGACCGGAAGCCCCCGGCCGAGCCGTTCCGCGTCGTGCTTACCGCCCCCGACGGGGACAGCTGGGAATGGGGTCCGGAGGACGCCGCGCAGTCGGTCACCGGCCCGGCCCTGGACTTCTGCCTGCTCGTCACCCAGCGCATCCACCGCGACGACACCGCCCTCGTCGCCGATGGCCCGGACGCGGAGGAATGGCTCGGCCTCGCGCAGGCCTTCGCCGGTGCCCCCGGCGCCGGGCGCGAGCCCGGCTCGTCCGCCACCTGAGACCGCCCGCCCCACAGTCGAGACACCTCCGGCCGAGACATCTTCGACCGAAACACCATCCTCGACCGAAACACCATCCTCGACCGAAACACCATCCTCGACCGAAAACACCATCGGAGACATCGTGAGCATGTGGACCACCCCCGAGCGTCTCGCCCTCCGCGAGACCGTCACCGGTTTCGTGAAGCGTGAGATCCTGCCCCACCTCGACGACTGGGAGCGCGCCGGCGAACTGCCCCGCGAACTGCACGTCGAGGCCGCGAAGATCGGCCTGCTCGGCGCCGGATTCCCCGAGGAGGTCGGCGGTTCCGGTGGCGACGGCGCCGACACGCTCACCGTGTGCGAGGCGTTCCACGAGGCGGGGGCCTCGGGCGGCGCGTTCGCATCACTGTTCACGTGCGGCATCGCCCTGCCGCACCTCATCGCGGCCGGCGATCCCGATCAGATCGACAAGTGGGTACGGCCCACTCTCGCAGGCGAACTCGTCGGGTCCCTCGCGATCACCGAACCGGGCGGCGGATCGGACGTCGGTCATCTGACCACCACCGCGGTGCGCGATGGCGACCACTACGTCGTCAACGGCGCGAAGACCTACATCACCTCGGGATGCCGCGCCGACTTCGTGGTCACCGCCGTCCGCACCGGAGGTCCCGGCGCCGGGGGAGTCTCGTTGCTCGTGATCGAGAAGGGCACACCGGGTTTCACCGTCTCCCGCAAGCTCGACAAGATGGGATGGCGCGCGTCGGACACCGCCGAGTTGTCCTTCGCCGACGTCCGCGTACCGGTCACCAACCTCGTCGGCGCGGAGAACACCGGATTCTGGCAGATCGCACAGGGTTTCGTCTCCGAGCGGATCGCCCTCGCCGCCCAGGCCTATTCGGGTGCGCAGCGGTGCCTGGACCTGACCGTCGCGTGGTGCCGCGACCGCGAGACCTTCGGCCGGCCGCTGATCACCCGCCAGGCCGTGCAGCGCACCCTGTCCGAGATGGCGCGTCGCGTCGACGTCGCGCGCGTCTACACGCGGCACGTCACCGAGCGCGCCGTGGCGGGAGAGACCGACCTGATCGCCGAGGTGTGTTTCGCGAAGAACACCGCGGTCGAGGCCGGCGAATGGGTCGCCGACCAGGCGGTTCAGTTGTTCGGCGGCCTCGGGTACATGGCCGAATCGGAGGTCGAACGGCAGTACCGCGACATGCGCATCCTCGGCATCGGTGGTGGCACCACAGAGATCCTCACCGAACTCGCCGCCAAGCGGCTGGGTTACGGCGCCTGACCCACCTGTTCCCTCATGCGACCGTCCACGGCCGCGCGTCCTCTCACCCGACCCGGAAGGCATCCCATGAGCATCATCGAGACCGAAGAACAGAAGGAACTACGCGCTGCGGTGGCGGCTCTGGCCGAGCGCTACAACTACGTCGACTACGTACTTCCCAAGTCGCGCGCGCACGAGCCGCTCACCGAATTGTGGGCGGAGGCGGCCAAGCTCGGCTTCCTCGGCGTGAACCTTCCGGAGCAGTACGGAGGCGGCGGCGCCGGCATCTACGAACTCGCGCTGGTGCAGGAGGAGCTCTCCGCGAAGGGCGCCGGGCTGCTGCTCGTCGTGGTTTCACCGGCGATCTGCGGCACCATCATCTCCAAGTACGGCACCGACGCTCAGAAGCAGGAATGGCTGCCCGGCCTCGCCGACGGCTCTTGCATCATGGCCTTCGGCATCACCGAGGCCGACGCCGGATCCAACTCGCACAACATCACCACGATCGCGCGCCGCGACGGTGACGACTGGATCCTCTCCGGCAGCAAGGTCTACATCTCCGGTGTCGACCAGGCCGACGCCGTGCTCGTCGTCTCCCGCACCGAGGACGCGAAGACCGGCAAGCTCCGTCCGGCCCTGTTCATCGTGCCGACCGATGCCCCGGGCTTCACGAAGACGCCCATGGAGATGGACATCCTCGAGCCGGACTACCAGTTCTCCCTGTTCTTCGACGACGTCCGACTTCCCGCCGACGCACTCGTCGGTGAGCCGGAGGCCGCGCTCATGCAGCTGTTCGCCGGACTGAACCCCGAACGGATCATGGGCGCGGCGATGGCAGTGGGTATGGGCCGGTACGCCCTCGACGCCGCGGTGCGCTACGCCAACGAGCGGACCGTCTGGAAGCAGCCCATCGGTGCGCACCAGGGCATCGCGCACCCGCTGGCGCAGCGCCGGATCGAGCTCGAACTCGCCAAGCTCATGATGCAGAAGGCCGCCGTCCTCTACGACAGCGGCGACGACTTCGGGGCCGCCGAAGCCGCGAACATGGCCAAGTACGCCGCGGGTGAGGCTGCGATCGCCTCGCTGGACCAGGCGATCCAGACCCACGGCGGTGCCGGCCTCACTCGGGAGTACGGCCTCGCGGCGATGCTCGGCGCCGCGCGCATCGCACGCGTGGCGCCGGTCAGCCGGGAGATGATCCTCAACTTCGTGGCCCAGCACTCGCTGGGCCTGCCGAAGTCGTACTAGGCCGACGCTTCCGAGTCGGATGTTTCCGGGTTCGAGGTTTCGGGGTTCGACACCTCGAACCCGGAGGTTCCGATGTTCGGCGGGAAGGAATCCGGCGGGAAGAAACCGGTCGCCTCCTCCGCTGGGAGCAGCGTCCCCAGCAGATAGGCGAGGGACCACCGCAACGAGCTCACGTCCTGCAGCGGCACGGTCTGCTGGTAGCCCACGAGCGTGTACAGGGCCAGCCGCGCGAACCGCTCGGCCTGGTCCCTCGAACCGAGGTACTGGGCCACCGCTTCGGCCACCACCGCGTACCGCAGGTCGTCGACCTCGCTCTGCACCTCGTGGACGCCGGAGTCGCTGTGCGACCAACCGCGGATGGCGGACTCGGCGGAGTGGGGGAGGCTGCACGCGAATTCGACGAGCAACCGGAGCCGCCGGGTCATCGAACCCTCGAGGCGCGCCGCGGCGGCGAGCTGGAGCGTCTGGCTCTCGAGCCAGTGCTGGAGGAATTCGGTCTTGAACTGCGCCCAGCTCTCGAAATAGTTGTAGAACGAGCCGGTCGTCACCTCGAGGTGACTGCACAACCGTGCCTGCTTGAGTCCGGCATGGTCGTTGGTGGCCAGGATGGCCAGCGCGGCGTCGAAGTAGTCCTCGCGCCTGACGGTGGTCGCCACGTGGTGCTCCCCTTTCCCCCCGACCTGTTATACGAGTGTACGGATGATGACCTTTGCGTACGGTCTCGGGGTCGCACGAATACCCGTTCGGCGGAAGATCAGTCGTGACGGAACGGTCGTGACCACGGGGTCGTGACAGGACAGGCAGGAACAGGAGTCCCGATGGCGCGAGAACCGAAGCAGGACCGCAGCCGCGCCACGCGGCGGCGACTGCTCGAGGCGACGATCGACTGCCTCGTCGAATCCGGTTGGGCCGCAACCGCGGTGAGTGTGGTCGCCGAGCGGGCAGGAGTGTCGCGCGGGGCCGCCCAGCATCACTTCCCGACCCGGGAGGATCTCATCACCGCATCGCTCGAGTTCATGTTCGACAGTCGCATCGAGCGGGTCCGCACCGAACCGTTCGACGTGCCCGAGGGCGTCGGCCGCACGGAGGCGGTGGTCGAGCGCATCGTCGACCAATGCACCGGCAACATGTTCAAGGCCGCCCTGCAGGTGTGGACGGCTGCGGCGGCCGATCCGGCTCTGCGCGAGATGCTCCTGCCGCTCGAGGAGAAGTTCGGCCGTGTCTCGCACGCGGTGGCCGTCGAGCAGCTCGGTGCCGACGACACCGACCCGGTCGTGCACCGGACGGTGCAGGCGACCCTGGATCTCGCGCGCGGCCTCGGCCTGGCCGACGTGCTGACCGACGACTCGGCCCGCCGGCGGGAGATCGTCCGTCACTGGGCCGCGCAGCTCGACGAGGTGCTCCGGGAGTCCTCGAGTCGTCGCACACAGGTGGGCCCGGCTCGGTAGTCTTCCCGCCATGCCTCTCCCGCGCATCGGAAGGACGGCGGCTGCCGTGGCGACGGTCGGTCTCATGGGTCTCGGTGCGGCGGCGTGCGGGAACTCCGACGACGCCGGACAGGTCGAGACCTCGCCGACCGCGTCCGTCACCGACCCCGGCCCGCTGTTCGACGAGTGCGGCGCGATGTCCGACGACGAGGTGGCGGCGGCTTTCGGTCTCGGCAGTTTCACGACGGTGACGCGCAACTCGGTGGGCTGCGAGTGGGAGATCTACGTCGGCGGCCCCAGCGTGAGCTTCTCGTGGTACCGGGGAAGTCCCATCGGCCGCGAACGCGCCGGCTCCGATCTCATCGGCCGGCCCGCCGCCGACGTCGAGATCGGGGGACGGTCGGGTTTCATGGGGTCTTATCAGAACGAGCTGGGGCAGACGACGCTGTGCGAGATCGGCGTGGAGTTCGGCGGCGACTTCGTCCACTGGTCGGTCTCGTACTCGAACCTCACGCCCGTCGCCGACGCCTGCGTCGTCGCTCGCGGCCTGGCCACCACGAGTGTGGAAAGGGTGCAGAAGTGAACGCCCGCCGCTGGTGCGCCGCATTCGCGACCGTCCTCACGACGGGTGCTCTGCTCACCGGATGTACCCGCACCATCGAGGGGCGGGCCGTCCCGGAGGGGATCGGCGGCGGCACGGGCGCCGAGTTCACCCGGCTGCTCACCGAGTGCGATGCCGTCGCCGACGAGAAGATCGCCGAGGCCGTGGGCGCGGACTACGTCTATCGCGGATTCTTCGGTGCGATCTGCCGCTGGGACGGTGAGGGACCCACGGGAGTAGTGAAGGTCACCTTCAACTGGTTCGAGACCGGTTCCCTCGACCACGAACGCGCCGCCGCCGAGGGACTCGGTTACGAGATCGAGAACACGACCATCGAGGGCCGGCGGGCACTGCAGATGCGCCGACCCGGCGATCCGCTGTCGTGCGGGGTCAGTTCCGGGGCGTCGACGACCGGCATCTTCGGCTGGTGGGTGCAGTACACCTCCGGGGGAGCGGACCCGTGTGAAGCTGCTGCTACGTTGGCCCGGCTCACGCTGAACCTCAGCAGTTGACGGTGTGTGCGGATCCTCGGGAGGGTGCGCGCTTCTCACTTTGACCTCATGCGCGCACGCCGGGTATCGTTGTGGGTCGTGTCCGGCATGCCCGGGCCGGTCTGTGTGCCTATGCGAGGTAGTGCCGTGCGCGCGGTCTGTGGATATCTGCAGGAGCGAGCCCCCGGCTGCCTGTGTGGGGGTACGCGACACACCCGACCTCGTGTGCACACGAGGGGCGAGTGCGGGGCAGCAGCTTTCTTGCCCCAACCGATGGATCCCTAATTTCAGAACAGCCGAGGTTGCTCGAAGTGAGCAGCTTCAGACAACGAAGAAAGCCGGTTAATGCCAACCATCAATCAGCTGGTCCGCAAGGGCCGCCGCGACAAGGCCGCCAAGGTCAAGAGCGCGGCGCTCAAGGGCAGCCCCCAGCGTCGCGGTGTGTGCACTCGCGTGTACACCACCACCCCGAAGAAGCCGAACTCGGCTCTCCGTAAGGTCGCCCGTGTGCGCCTGACCTCCCAGGTCGAGGTCACCGCCTACATCCCCGGTGAGGGCCACAACCTCCAGGAGCACTCGATGGTGCTCGTGCGTGGCGGTCGTGTGAAGGACCTCCCGGGTGTGCGCTACAAGATCATCCGCGGCTCGCTCGACACCCAGGGTGTCAAGAACCGCAAGCAGGCCCGCAGCCGCTACGGAGCGAAGAAGGAGAAGGGCTGATGCCACGTAAGGGTCCCGCTCCCAAGCGCCCGCTGATCGCCGATCCGGTCTACGGTTCGCCGCTGGTCACCCAGCTGGTCAACAAGATCCTGCTGGACGGCAAGAAGTCCACCGCCGAGCGCATCGTCTACCAGGCGCTCGAGCAGGCTCGCGAGAAGACCGGTACCGATCCGGTCGTCACCCTCAAGCGCGCGCTCGACAATGTCAAGCCCGCCCTCGAGGTCCGCAGCCGTCGCGTCGGTGGTGCCACCTACCAGGTGCCGGTCGAGGTTCGCCCCGGTCGTTCCACCACGCTCGCACTGCGCTGGCTGGTGACGTTCTCGCGTCAGCGTCGCGAGAAGACCATGGTCGAGCGGCTCGCCAACGAGCTCCTCGACGCGAGCAACGGCCTCGGCGCCTCCGTGAAGCGCCGCGAGGACACGCACAAGATGGCTGAAGCCAACAAGGCGTTCGCGCACTACCGCTGGTGAGTCGTCGCCGACCGGGAGATGCCGTCATCGCGGACCTCCCGGTCGGCTGCTCGCACAACTGTGTCGGTCCCGTAAAGGCCGGCTGACAACACAAGAACATGTGGTCCGCACCCAAGGACCGACACGAGCTACGAGCGGGGTTACCTGTGGCACAGGAAGTGCTGACCGACCTGAACAAGGTCCGCAACATCGGCATCATGGCGCACATCGATGCCGGCAAGACCACCACCACCGAGCGCATCCTCTTCTACACCGGTGTCAACTACAAGATCGGTGAGACGCACGACGGTGCCTCGACCACCGACTGGATGGAGCAGGAGAAGGAGCGTGGTATCACCATCACCTCCGCTGCTGTGACCTGCTTCTGGAACAAGAACCAGATCAACATCATCGACACCCCCGGCCACGTCGACTTCACGGTCGAGGTCGAGCGGTCGCTGCGCGTGCTCGACGGCGCGGTTGCCGTGTTCGACGGCAAGGAGGGTGTCGAGCCCCAGTCCGAGCAGGTCTGGCGGCAGGCGGCCAAGTACGACGTGCCGCGCATCTGCTTCGTCAACAAGATGGACAAGATGGGCGCGGACTTCTTCTTCACCGTGCAGACGATCATCGATCGCCTGGGCGCGAAGCCGCTGGTCCTGCAGCTCCCCATCGGTGCCGAGGATGCCTTCGACGGCGTCGTCGACCTCGTCGAGATGAAGGCGCTCACCTGGCGTGGCACCACCGACATCGGCACCGAGGCCACGGTCGAGGAGATCCCGGCGGAGCTCGCCGACAAGGCTGCCGAGTACCGCGAGAAGCTGCTCGAGACGGTCGCCGAGTCCGACGAAGAGCTCATGGAGAAGTACTTCGGCGGCGAGGAGCTCACCGTCGCCGAGATCAAGGCGGCCATCCGCAAGATGACCGTCAACTCCGAGCTCTACCCGGTGCTGTGCGGCTCCGCCTTCAAGAACAAGGGCATCCAGCCCATGCTCGACGCGGTCATCGACTACCTGCCGAACCCGCTCGACATCGGCGACGTCATCGGCCACCAGGTCGGTAACGAAGAAGAGGAACTGCGTCGTAAGCCCTCGAAGGAGGAGCCCTTCTCGGCTCTCGCCTTCAAGATCGCTGCGCACCCCTTCTTCGGCAAGCTGACCTTCGTCCGCGTGTACTCCGGCCGGATCGACTCGGGCACCCAGGTGCTCAACTCGACCAAGGGCAAGAAGGAGCGCGTCGGCAAGCTGTTCCAGATGCACGCCAACAAGGAGAACCCGGTCGACGAGGCGGTCGCTGGCCACATCTACGCGATGATCGGCCTGAAGGACACCACGACCGGCGACACCCTGTGCGCGCAGGACGCCCCGATCGTCCTCGAGTCGATGACCTTCCCGGACCCGGTCATCCAGGTCTCCATCGAGCCGAAGTCGAAGGCCGACCAGGAGAAGCTGTCGACGGCCATCCAGAAGCTCGCCGAAGAGGACCCGACCTTCTCCGTGGAACTCGACGACGAGACCGGCCAGACCGTCATCGGCGGCATGGGCGAGCTCCACCTCGATATCCTCGTCGACCGCATGAAGCGCGAGTTCAAGGTCGAGGCCAACGTCGGCAAGCCGCAGGTCGCGTACCGCGAGACGATCACCAAGCCGGTCGAGAAGCTCGAGTTCACGCACAAGAAGCAGACCGGTGGCTCGGGCCAGTTCGCAAAGGTCATCATCGGCCTCTCGCCGTTCGTCGGCGAGGACGGCGCGACCTACGAGTTCGAGAACAAGGTCACCGGCGGTCGCATCCCGCGCGAGTACATCCCGTCGGTCGACGCGGGTGCCCAGGACGCCATGCAGTACGGCGTGCTCGCCGGCTACCCGCTGGTGAACCTGAAGGTCACCCTCATCGACGGTGCGTACCACGACGTCGACTCGTCCGAAATGGCGTTCAAGATCGCCGGTTCGCAGGCACTGAAGGAAGCGGCCCGCAAGGCCGCCCCGGTGATCCTCGAGCCCCTCATGGCGGTCGAGGTCACCACGCCCGAGGACTACATGGGTGAA
The DNA here is from genome assembly GCF_059759155.1 of Rhodococcus sp. GQ147. Lineage (NCBI taxonomy): Bacteria > Bacillati > Actinomycetota > Actinomycetes > Mycobacteriales > Nocardiaceae > Rhodococcus > Rhodococcus sp. GQ147. The sequence continues at coordinate 409,863 of NZ_JCAXDU010000001.1, read as the reverse complement.
GTGATCGGCGACCTGAACTCCCGCCGTGGCCAGATCCAGGCCATGGAGGAACGCAGTGGTGCCCGTGTCGTGAAGGCGCTGGTTCCGCTCTCGGAGATGTTCGGTTACATCGGCGATCTGCGGTCGAAGACCCAGGGTCGTGCGAACTTCTCCATGGTGTTCGATTCCTACGCAGAGGTTCCCTCGAACGTCGCGAAGGAAATCATCGCCAAGGCGACCGGCGAGTAGCCTCCGGGTTATCCCTCGGTCACCTGCACGACCAAGTAATACAAACCGCACTGCTGCATACAGCAAGCAACAACAGTCCAGGAGGACATCCAGTGGCGAAGGCGAAGTTCGAGCGGACCAAGCCGCACGTGAACATCGGCACCATCGGTCACGTCGACCACGGCAAGACCACCACCACGGCTGCGATCACCAAGGTGCTTGCCGACAAGTTCCCCGACCTGAACGAGAGCTTCGCTTTCGATCAGATCGACAAGGCACCTGAGGAGAAGGCTCGTGGTATCACGATCAACATCTCCCACGTCGAGTACCAGACCGACAAGCGCCACTACGCGCACGTCGACGCCCCGGGTCACGCGGACTACATCAAGAACATGATCACCGGTGCCGCCCAGATGGACGGCGCGATCCTGGTCGTGGCGGCCACCGACGGCCCGATGCCCCAGACGCGTGAGCACGTGCTGCTCGCTCGCCAGGTCGGCGTTCCCTACATCCTCGTCGCCCTGAACAAGGCCGACATGGTCGACGACGAGGAAATCCTCGAGCTCGTCGAGATGGAGGTGCGCGAGCTCCTCGCTTCGCAGGAGTTCGACGAGAACGCTCCGGTCGTCCCGATCTCCGCTCTCAAGGCTCTCGAGGGTGACGAGAAGTGGGTCCAGTCGATCGTCGACCTCATGCAGGCCGTCGACGACTCCATCCCGGACCCGGTCCGTGAGACCGACAAGCCGTTCCTCATGCCCGTCGAGGACGTCTTCACCATCACGGGTCGTGGCACTGTCGTCACCGGCCGTATCGAGCGTGGCGTGATCAACGTCAACGAAGAGGTCGAGATCGTCGGCATTCGCCCCGATTCGACCAAGACCACGGTCACCGGCATCGAGATGTTCCGCAAGCTGCTCGACCAGGGCCAGGCCGGCGACAACGTCGGTCTCCTCGTCCGCGGCATCAAGCGCGAGGACGTCGAGCGTGGCCAGGTCGTCGTCAAGCCGGGCACCACGACTCCCCACACGGAGTTCGAGGGCCAGGCCTACATCCTCAACAAGGAGGAGGGCGGCCGCCACACGCCGTTCTTCAACAACTACCGCCCGCAGTTCTACTTCCGCACCACGGACGTGACGGGCGTTGTGACCCTCCCCGAGGGCACCGAGATGGTCATGCCCGGTGACAACACCGAGATGTCCGTCAAGCTGATCCAGCCGGTCGCCATGGACGAGGGCCTCCGCTTCGCGATCCGCGAGGGTGGCCGCACCGTCGGCGCCGGTCGCGTCACGAAGATCATCAAGTAGGCACCGCCTACGGGATCATCAAGTAGGCACCGCCTACGGGATCATCAAGTGAGCTAGTCCTCACTGACGCTCGAACGGCGTCCACCCTCCGGGTGGGCGCCGTTCGGCGTTTCTGGATCACAAGCGATCAGCCGACGATCTCCTTCAGCTGGTTTGCCACGGGGGTCACCGGTTCCTCCCCGTCGGCCGTCGGGATGTCGCTGTTCACGGCGGCGACGACCACGGCCCGGCGCTCGGGCAGATATCCCACGTAGGTGTTGAAACCGGGGAGTTCGCCCGTGTGGCCGAGCCAGCCGTTCTCGATACCGAGCCCGAGGCCGTAGGCGCGCGTGTCGGTCGCACCGGGGACGTCGAACAGGAACGAGTCGAGACGGAGCTGCTGCATCTCGGGGGAGAGGATGCCCTCGCCCGTCCCGAGGGCCGTGCCCCACAGTTCGAGGTCGTCGACGGTGGAGATCACCGCGCCGGCCGACCATCCCCACGACGGGTTCCAACCGGTCGCATCGGCCGTCTGCCCGTCCGGCTGTCCCTGTTCGGTGATCCCGTACAGGTGCGGTGACGCGATGGCCGCGTCGGTGGGCATCACGGTGTCGGCCATGCCCAGGGGCTCGAAGATGTTCGCCCGGAAGTACTCGTGCAGGCTCTGCCCGGAAACCTGCTCGACGACCAGCCCGAGCGCGATCGTGTTGGTGTTGGAGTACTCGAACCGCTCCCCGGGAGCGAAGTTCGGTGCGTCACCGCGTACGTAGTCGAGGAGTTCGTCCGGGGTCCACGGTGCCTCCGGATCGTCGAAGAGTTGCTGCTGGAATTCCTCGTCGAAGGTGTAGCTGGGGATGCCGCTCACCATCGAGGCCAGCTGACCCAGGGTGGCGACGTCGCCGTTCGGCAGGCCCGGCACATAGCGGCCGATCGGATCCTCCAGCGACAGGCGGTCGTCCTCCGCCAGTTGCAGTAGAGCGGTGATCGTCATCGTCTTCGTGATGCTGCCGATGCGGGTGTGGTCGTCCGGGCCGGGTTCCTCCGATCGATCCGCACCGATCGTGCCGGACGAACCGGTCCACTCGTAGTCCGGGGTGACCACGCGCGCAACGACTCCCGGAAAGCCGACTTCCTCGCGGACGCGGTCGAGCACGTCCTGGAACTCGTCGGCGGGCGCCGCGCCGGTAGCGGTCGCATCGGTCGCAGTCGCATCGGACGTTGCGGCGAGCGGTGATTCGCTCGAGGTGTCGTTGCCGCAGGCGGCCGCGACGGTGAGGATCACGGCGGACAACACGATCGGTAGTCGACGCACAGCACTCTCCTCGGTCGAGACGACGGTGTGAGAACGACAGTGATCAGTATGTGCCGTTCGGCAGGACGTCGGGTCTGTTTTCGAACCCGGAGATGAGCGCGCCGTACACGATGCGCCGTGCGTCAGGCGCTCTCGATCGCGGCGAGGAGCATCCGCGCCGTCACCGCGATCATCCGGGTCCGATCGGATCTCCGGGGCCGCAAGAGGGCGATCCGTGAACACAGGCTCGCCGTCGCTCCCATCACGATGAACACGAGATCGTCGAGTGCTGCGTCGTCGAGATCGGGTCGCAGCCGCGCCGGGATGATGCGTCCGAGCGGCCGCAGCGGACCTTCGACCTCGGCCCACGCGAGTCCGAACTCGATCTCCTCGGAGGTGTACGACACCCGGAGCACCGCGGCGTGTTTCTCGAACGCGGCGGTGAGGCTTTCCACGACCGTCGCCATGGCGTCCTCCGGCTGCTGGTCCATCGCCCGCCCGATGGCGGTGGACAGCGAGGTGGTGATCGCGTGGACGGCGGTCATGCGGAGTTCGTCGAGCACGGCGTCGACGTCGGGGAAGTATCGGTAGACCGTCCCGATGCTCACGTGGGCGTGCTCGGCGAGTGCCGTGGTGCTGATCCGCGCGGTGGGGCTGCGCTCGAGCAACTCGTACGCAGAGATGAGGAGCAACTTGCGGGTGTCGTGACTTCGCTGCTGCACAGGACGCTTCCGAGGGATTCTGCCTGCGGTTCTGTTGCCGCGCGGGGAGCTCATGAAAAGTGAATAGTAAGTGAGGATTCCTCGTGTTTCCATGGATGCATGGAGCGACACATCCCACGTGATCTCGTCAACGCCGACCTTGCGGTGCGCCGATACGCAGATCTCGGCGAGCGCTGGCTCGACGGCATGTGGCAGGCCGACCCGCCGGCCGACGCCGTGGTGAACGACGACTTCGGTCCGAACTCCGCGACGGCTGCCGTGCGCGTCGCACTCACCCACGGTGTCGAGGCGGTCCCCGACGCACCCGAATCCCTGCGAGAGCTGTTCGCCTTCCTCGACGACGAACCCGCCTGGGTAGACCACGACCGCATCGACAACGCCGCCGACGCGCTCGTTCGGCACACGCCGATCCTCGGCATGGTGCTCGGTGCTGCCTCGCTGCTGCGCGGTGCCGGAAACTTCATCGCCGGAAAGCCTCTCGCACTGACGGGCCGCTATGTGAGTCAGCCGGCCGTGCGGTCGGTCGAGGTCGGGGAGTGGTTACGGCACGTCCTCACTCGCGGCGGAATGCGCCGCGACGGAGGCGGATTCGCGTTCACGGTGCGGGTGCGCCTGATCCACGCCCACGTGCGCAAGGGCATTCTCGCGAGCGGGGTGTGGGACGAGGACGCCTGGGGAGTGCCGATCCCGCAGTCGTACATGGCGCTCACGATGGCCGAGTTCGGGCACATCGCGGTCGAGGCGATGCAGATCCTCGGGGTGCGCTTCACCGATCGCGAACTCGACGACATCTACCACCTGTGGCGCTACGTCGGGCACGTGATCGGGATGGGCGAGGAACTGGGCCTGCGCACCGAACGCGATCACATCGCGGTCGAGGACCTGTACCGGCTCACCTCGCCCGGCCCCAGCGACGAGGACCGGGATTTCGTCACCGCGCTGACCGAGCAGTATCTCGTCCCGGAGCTGGCCAACCTGCTGCCGGGCACCGCACCGATCCGGACGACGGTCGCCCGCACGGTGATGCACTCGCTGCAGCGGGTGTTCATCGGTGACGCCGACGCCGACGCCCTGCACATCCCCGACAGCCCGCTCAAGCACGTCCTCGGACGCGTCGGGCCGCTGCTCGCGCTCGTCGACCGCGTCCAGGAATTCCGCTATCCGGACCTCGAACGCACCACGCAGCGGGCGTACAAGGTGCGCGACGTGGCGATGGACCGGATGCGCGTGGACTACAGCGTCGAGCACGACCTCGTGGACGCGGCCCGAAGCTGAGCCACCCCGGGCCGGATGGGTTCCGGCCCGGGGTGGGTGGGCTCAGTGGACATCCACAGCCGGGTCGAGATGTACCAGGACCTGCGTCGCCACGTGCGCCCCGCCGAGAGCGCGCGCGACCCGCTGGGCGGCATCCTCCGCGGCTTCCGTCAGCTCGGTGACATCGATGGTCGGGTCGGCGTGCACCACCACCGAGAGCGTCGGCAGGTGGCGTTCGACGACCGCGCGTCCGCGCACGGCCCGCACGCCCGGCAGGGCGGCGAGTTCGGCTGCCATACCGTCGACGACGGGACCGAGTTCGACACCGAGGGTCGCGTCGGTGACCTGGTCGTAGAGCTGCACGGTCGACGTGCGCCGGCGCGACAGGTTGACAGCGAGCAACGCGATGCCGAGCACGAGTCCGCCCGCGAAGACCGACCACAGGGCCGGTGTCCACCACGACTGGTCCGGGACGTCGGTCACGCGGGGACGGTCGAGACGCGAGAGTTGCTCTCGAGCTAGGGGAACCTGCCACACCCACGCCAGGGCGAATGCGCCGGCACCGGCGAGGGCGAGGCCCGCCAGGAAGGTGACGAGCCGATTCGCCAGCACGGTACGGAGTTTCACCGCGCCACCTCCACCACGAGTTCGACGGGGTCGGCGAGCGCCGCGAGGTTCGGGGCGACCGCGCCGCGCACGGACGCGGTGATCTCGTCGACCGGTGTCTCGTCCTCGATCGAGATGCGCACCACGGCACGGCGACGGTCGACGACCGTGCGGGCCGTGCGCACGCCGGTGAGCGCGGACGCGTGGGCGCTGCACATGCGTGCGACGTCCGTGCGCCGCATCCACACCGTGGGCACCGGCCCCGCGACCTGCAGCGGCACATGCGTCCGGCGGCGGGGTTTGAGGGCGACGACGATCAGGACGATCCCGAGGACGAGGCAGACGCCCGCGACGGGTGCGAGCCAGGTGTGCCAGTGCAGACGGCCGAACCACTCGAAGGAGTTGCGCAGCCACGGGGCACCGCCGTACGTCCCGTTGACGATGAGCAGTTCCCGGGCGGCGACGAACGACAGGGCGAGCGCCGCGATCGCCACGATCGCGGCGGCGGGTGCGGCCGCGGGCGGCGCCAGCGGTGGCAGGGGAGCGACGGTGGGGATGTCGGGATGCGGAGTGGTCCGCGCCGCGACGATGTCGGATTCCAGGTACTCGACGGGTGGCTGCGCCTCGTCGGTCTCGCCGTCCTCGACGAGCGCGGTCGCGACGATGAGCACGTTGAGTTCGCTGATCCGCATGCCCGTCAGGTCGTTCAGCTGGCGTTCGACCGCGTCGTGGACCCGGCGGGTGAGCATCGCCGCGTCGTACGGCCATTCGGCGGCGATGTAGAGATTCACCGCGACGGCCTTCGCGCCGGTGGTGACGTCGGCCCGGGGCAGGTCGCGGCCGGTGAGACGCAGGATCCCACCTCCGCTGTGCCGCACCACACCGGGAACGCCGAGCGCGGCAGCCGCGGCGATGCGTTCGATCGCACGGTCCTTGACGACAAGGCTGCCGCGTTCGCCCGGGGGAACGACCCCGGTCCCGGTGTCGTCGGATGTCCCGACGTCGGACGCGGTGGGATCAGCCACGGCCCCGACTCCTCAACAGGGCGCCGAGGTCGAGGTGGCCGTCGCGATGGGCGCCGATCGCGGCACCGAGCGCGCCGAGCAGCACGGCGAACAGCAGACCGCTGAACCCGCCGATGATGCCGGCGAGGGCCAGGAGCAGCCCCGCGAGGAGTCCGACGACGGTGTTGCTGACGGGTGTGTGGTTCACGATGGGGCTCCTTCTCGTTCACCGGCGTGGACATCTTCGATGGTCACTTGGACGGGGACGTCCACCAGCGGGGACACCCGGACGCGGACGGCGTCGGCGACGGCCGGGAGATCGGCGGGGATCCGCACGACGATGTGCACCGCGCACAGCTGATCGGTCAGCCGCACACCTTCGACCCGTCGGCCGGGCAGATAGGTGGCGACCTCCCCGAATGCGCCGCGGTGCAGACCCACGACGCCGGGAACGGACAGCGCAGCGTCCGCCACCAGGTCGGCCGCATTCGCCTGCGCTGCTGATCCGGGGTTCACTGCACGCGGGGTTTGGCGTCGTCGGTGAGGGCCGCGGCCTCTTCGTGGAGCATCACGTCGAAGACCGTGATGTTGACCTCGGTGACCTCGAGTCCCGTCATGCGTTCGACCGCAGCGATGACGTTGTGCCGGATGGCGACGGCGAGTTCGTGCAGCGCGACGCCGTATTCGGCGACGATGCCGATGTCGATCGCGGCCTGACGTTCACCGACCTCGACGGCGACACCCTGTCCGTGGTTGATGCGCGCACCGGGGATGCGGTCGCGCAGTGCGCCCACGACGCGGGCGGTGCCGGCGCCCACCTCGATGACGCCGCTGATCTCGCGGGTCGCGAGCCCCGCGATCTTGGCCACCACCGCGTCCGCGATGATCGTGCGGCCCTGCGGGTCGGCGGATCCGGAGGAGGTTCCGGCGCCGAACTGTATGCGGCTGATACCTGCGCCGCTGTCGCTGGTCATGAGGGGCTCCCAGGTAGGTGTACCGGTCGTGTTCCGTGCTCGATCCTGTGCTGGATCCCATTGTCCTCACGGTGCCTCGAACTCTAACGGCCGACGTAGGTCTGTCGCCCGTCGTCGCTGTTTGGTAAGAACGTGGGACGCGGAGTGGGATGCATCACTACCGCGCGGCACGCGCATGCGTGTCACAACAGACGAAGCGAAGGATGGGCCGAGGGTGTCGAACGAGCGGGAGACCGAGAGTACGCCGGAGCGCGTCGTGGTCGTGGGCGCCGGCCTGGCGGCGGTGCGTACCGCCGAAGAGCTGCGCCGGGCCGGATACGAGGGCGAACTCGTGCTCGTCGGCGACGAGACGCACCTGCCCTACGACCGCCCGCCCCTGTCGAAGGAGGTCCTGCGCGGCGACCGCGACGACACGACTCTTCGGCCGAGCGAGTTCTTCGGCGACAACCGCATCGAGTTGATGCTCGGTGCCGCGGCTCGCTCGGTCGACACCGCGTCGCGCATCCTCACGCTCAGCGACGGCACCGAACTCGGCTACGACGAACTCGTCGTCGCCACGGGTCTGCGGCCCCGCCGCATCCCCGGTCTGCCGGATCTGGCGGGGGTCCACGTCCTGCGGTCGCTCGAGGACAGCCGCGCCCTGCGCGAGGCGATCGTTCCGGGTGCCCGCGCGCTCGTCGTCGGTGCCGGGTTCATCGGGTGCGAGGTCGCGGCGAGCCTGCGGGCGCGCGAGGTGGAGGTCGTGCTGGTCGAACCGCAGCCCACCCCGCTCGCATCGGTGCTCGGTGCCGAGGTCGGTGCTCTGGTCACCCGCCTGCACACCGCCGAGGGCGTCGACGTGCGTGCCGGCGTCGGATTGTCGGAGATCCGCGGCGACGGCCGTGTCACCTCCGCCGTCCTCGGCGACGGCCGTGTCACCTCCGCCGTCCTCGGCGACGGCAGCGAGATCGACGTCGACCTCGTCGTGCTGGGCATCGGTTCGATCCCGGCCACCGAGTGGCTCGAGGGATCGGGTGTCGAAGTCGAGAACGGTGTCGTGTGCGACGGCACGGGCCGCACCTCCACCCCGCACGTGTGGGCCGTCGGCGATGTCGCGTCCTGGCAGGTACCGGCTGGTGGGCGCAGGCGCATCGAGCACTGGACGAACGCCGGCGAGCAGGCATCCGTCCTGGCGAAGACCATCATGGGCGTCGAGGCCGGGGCCGCCGCACAGGTGCCCTACTTCTGGAGCGACCAGTACGACATCAAGATCCAGGGCCTCGGTGCGGTCACCGCCGACGACACGGTGCACGTCGTGCGCGACGACGGCCGCAAGTTCCTCGCGTACTACGAGCGCGACGGCAGGTTCGTCGGCGCTGTGGGCGGCGGCCTGCCCGCGCTGGTCATGAAGTCGCGCGCGAAGATCGCTGCGGGCGCCCCGATCGACGAGCTGCTCACGGCGGCGGTCTAGGGGAGTGAGCTGCGCGCCGGAACGACCGCCGTCGGGCCGGCCGTGCGCGACCCGCTAGATTCGTAGGGTGATCGTTGCGCTCATCGACTCGGGTCTCGGGCTGTTGCCGACGTCCGCGTGGCTGCGACGGTTGCGTCCCGATCTCGACCTCATGTTGTCGACGGATCCCGACGGTGCCCCGTGGGGCCCGAAGTCTCCGGACTGGGTGATCGACCGGGTCGTCACCACCGCCCGTCGCGCCGTCGCCCGGGGCGCCGAGGTGGTCGTGCTCCCATGCAACACCGCATCGGTGACCGCCCTCGAACACGTCCGGGCCGATCTCGGTCCGGCGGTGCCCGTGGTGGGCACGGTCCCCGCGGTCAAGCCCGCGGCCGCGGCGTGCGATTCGGTGGCGATCTGGGCCACCGCGGCGACCACCGCGAGCAGGTACCAGGCGAATCTGATCGACCAGTTCGCGAACGGGTCCGAGGTCGTCGGCGTGGCGTGTCACGGACTTGCCGACGCCATCGATGCGGGTGATCGGGTGGCCGTCGCCGCAGCGGTCGCCTCCGCGGCCGAGCGCACCCCTCGGGATGTCCAGGGTGTGGTTCTCGGTTGCACCCACTATCCGCTTGTCGCCGACACCATCATCGAACACCTGCCGGCCGGAGTGCGCCTGTTCGACAGCGCCGAGGCCGTCGCACGGCAGACGCTGCGCCGGATCGATGCGCTCGGGCGACCCGCCTCGGGTTCGGGCCGTGTCGAAGTCTTCCGCAGCGGTGTGCCCGGAGAGTTGCCGCTGGCAGCGACGGTCTTCGCTGCCGGTCGCGCCCTGCTCGCGGCGCCCGGCGACATGCGGGACGAGGACGTCGAGGACGCCACCTCCCTCTGAGTGTCCGAGCCGTCGGGTGGATGGCCGGAGGAATACTTCGTCGAGCGAAGTATGTTGGTGAAGGGGTGTTCACCAATTCGCGCGGAGGCGCTCGTTCGTTTCCGCGTGGGACACGCCGTTCGTCTCTCGCGTGGAACGCGCCGATCACCTTCTGGAGGTTCGATGACTGCTCCCGTCCAGCCCCGCGGCCGTATCCGCTCGTTCGGTTTCGCCGTGGTCGGCCTGGGAGCGTTCACCCTCACCGCGTCGTCGTCGGCACCGTCACCGCTGTATCCCGTCTACCAGCAGATGTGGGGGTTCTCCGCGGCGATGCTCACGGTGGTGTTCGCGGTCTACGTGCTCGCACTGCTCGCGGCGCTCGTGACGGTGGGGTCGCTGTCCGACCACGTCGGGCGCAGACCCGTGATCGTGACGGCCCTGCTGTTGCTCGCGGCGAGCATGGTGGTCTTCATCGCCTCCCCGGGGGTGGGGTGGCTGATCGTCGCGCGGATCCTGCAGGGTCTGGCGGTGGGCGCGGCGACGAGCGCGCTGGCGGCGGCCGTGATCGAGATGCAGCCGAACAGGCACATCGGTCCGCTGATCAACACCGCGGCGCCGTCGCTCGGCCTCGCGCTCGGCGCGGCGGGAGCCGGCGTACTCGTACAGTTCGCGCCGCTCCCCACGGTCCTGAGTTATGCGGTCGTCGGCGTTCTCGCCGTCGTGCTGGCGATCGCGCTGATCTTCGTGCCGGAGACCTCGCCGTCGGTGGGTTTCCCGTCGCGACGCGACGCTCTGCGGAGCCTGGTGCCGAGCGCGTCGGTGCCCCGTGAGGTCCGGGGCCGCTATCTGCTCATCCTGCCCAGTCTGATGTCGGCGTGGGCACTCGGCGGGCTGTACATGTCGCTGGGGCCCTCGATCGTCGACTCGGTGTTCGGTATCGACAACCGCCTCGCCGCGGGTCTGGCGATCGGCACGCTGTTCACGGCGGGCACGGTCGCGGCGACCACCACGGCCCGCCGCGACCCCCATCGCATCGTGATCCTCGGGGCCGTGTTGCTCGCGACGGGACTGGCCGCGGTGATCACCGCGCTCCTCACGGGATGGGTCGCGGCGTACTACGCGGGTACCGCGGTCGCCGGCTTCGGCTGGGGTTCGACCTTCGTCGCGGCCATGGGCGTGGTCGGCTCGCTCGGCCGACCCCACGAGCGCGGCCGGATATTCGCAACGACCTTCGTCGTCTGCTACTTCGCGTTCTCGGTGCCCGCGATGGCCGCCGGGGCGGCGGCCGGATCGTTCGGCCTGATGTCCACCGCCGTCGGCTACGGCGTGGTCGTCGCCGTGCTGGCGCTCGTGGCCGGGGTCGGCGTGCTCGTGCGAAAGCCGAAGCCCGACTCCGCCGGGATGCGGGAAGTGCCCGTCCCCGCCCGTTCGTAGGGGCCGGGCACTTCCGCAGAGAGCGGGATCAGCGGGGCGTGAACCCGCCGGCTCAGAACTCGATCTTGAGGTGGTCGGTCACCGGCCGGGCCTGGCAACCGAGGATGTAGCCCGCCTCGATGTCCTCGGGGTCGAGCACGTCGCAGTTCTCCATCTCGACCTTGCCCTCGAGCACGGTGCACGCGCACGATCCGCATTCGCCCTCCTGACACGAATACGGCACGTCGATGCCCTTCGCGAGCATGATGTCGACGAGGGTCTGCGTACGCGGCCACGAGAGCTTGTGGACCTCGCCGTCGAGTTCGACCTCGACGGTCGCGGCGTCGGCGGCGTCCTCGTCGCTGACCTCGACCGGCGCCTGGTCGGCGAACGGGTCGCCCGACAGCGAGTTGAAGACCTCGGCGTGCACGCGGGCGCGGGGCATGCCCACGGTGTTCAGTGCCTGGTGGACCGTGTCCATGAACGGTCCGGGGCCGCACATGAACGCCTCGTACGACTCGTAGGGCGTTGCGATCGCCGCGAGCTGGTCGGCGGTGGGCAGACCCTGGACGGACTCGAGCCAGTGCACGACGGTCAGGCGCGTCGGGTACTTCTCCGCGAGAGCCCGCAGCTCCTCGGCGAAGATGACGGACTTCTCGTCGCGGTTGGCGTAGACCAGCACCACCGTGCCGCCGCCCTGGGTGAGCGCGGACTTGAGGATCGAGATCACCGGGGTGATGCCGCTGCCGGCGCCGAACAGCAGGAAGTCGTGGTCGAGCGACTTCGGGGTGAAGACGCCCGCGGGAGGGAGCACCTCGAGGGTCTGTCCGGCCGCGAGGTTGTCGCACAGCCAGTTGGATCCGTAGCCGTCGGAGGTGCGCTTGACGGTGACCTTGGGGGCGTCGTCGGTGAACGGCGAGCTCGCGAGCGAGTAGCAGCGGGCCACCGAGCCCGTCCGGTCGCTCGGGATGCGCAGGGTGAGGAACTGGCCGGGCCGGTAGGCGAATTTGTCGCGCAGCTCGTCCGGGACGGCGAACACGATCGACCGCGTGTCGGCGGTCTCCTCGACGACGGCGGACACGGTGAGGATCACCGAGCGTGAGCCGTGGGGCACCTCGACAGTCGTCATGGGTGGGTCTCGTCCTCTCCTGCAAAGATGGCCGCGCACGACCGAATCTAGAACGTGTTCTAATTCAGGTTACCAGCGCACATGGGATGAGGAAAACGGTACCGGCACTGCTCGGGCGGGTGCGGCGCCCACCCGGTCAGCGGGAGGTGCCCTACCCGAACGGGTGGTGCCCCCGCGGCGACCGGACGGTTTCGGCCGCTGCGTCTTTCACGCCTCGCAGCTCTGGTCGATGGTGAATCGCGGATGAGGTCCACATCACACTCCCGATCCGGTACACCCCCTCTGCGAGGAGATACACCATGGCAATCGAGCTCAATCAGATCTGGGACTTCCCGATCAAGGAATTCCACCCCTTCCCCCGCGCGCTGATGGGTGTCGGCGCCCACGACATCCTCGGCGTCGAGGCGAAGAACCTCGGCTTCAAGCGCGCCCTGCTGATGACCACCGGCCTGCGCGGATCGGGGATCATCGAGGAGCTCATCGGCAAGATCGAGTACCAGGGCGTCGAGGTCGTCCTCTACGACAAGGTCGAGTCCAACCCCAAGGACTACAACGTCATGGAGGCCGCGGCGCTCTACCAGAAGGAGAAGTGCGACTCGATCATCTCCGTCGGGGGCGGATCGAGCCACGACGCCGCGAAGGGCGCCCGCGTCGTGATCGCCCACGACGGCCGCAACATCAACGAGTTCGAGGGCTTCGCGAAGTCCACCAACAAGGAGAACCCGCCGCACATCGCCGTCTCCACGACCGCCGGTACCGGCTCCGAGACGTCTTGGGCCTACGTCATCACCGACACCTCCGACATGGACCACCCACACAAGTGGGTCGGCTTCGACGAGGCCACGATCGTCACCCTCGCGATCGACGACCCGCTGCTCTACTACAGCTGCCCCCAGCACTTCACCGCCTACTGCGGTTTCGACGTCCTCGCCCACGGCTCCGAGCCGTACGTCTCCCGGCTGGACTTCGCCCCGTCGCTCGGCAACGCCCTGTACTCGATCGAGCTCGTCGCGAAGCACCTGCGTGAAGCGGTCTTCGAGCCGCGCAACCTCAAGGCCCGCGAAGGCATGATGAACGCCCAGTACATCGCCGCGCAGGCCTTCAACTCCGGCGGCCTCGGCATCGTGCACTCCATCTCGCACGCCGTCTCGGCCTTCTTCGACAGCCACCACGGCCTCAACAACGCCATCGCCCTACCGCGCGTGTGGGAGTACAACCTGCCCTCCCGCTACGAGCATTACGCCCGCATCGCCACCGCGATGGGCGTGGACACCCGCAACATGACCACCGTCCAGGCCGCCGACGCGGCCGTCGAAGCGGCGATCCGGCTCGCGAAGGACGTCGGCATCCCCGACAACTTCGGGCAGGTGCGCACCGACTCGTACGAGAAGAACCAGATGAACACCAAGAAGTATGCGGGTCGCGGAGACGCGATCCGCGGCGACGAGAAGACCGTCCGGGCGATCTCCGAGCACATCCAGGACGACTGGTGCACCCCGGGCAACCCCCGCGAGGTCACCGTCGACTCGATGATCCCGGTCGTCGACCACTGCATCAACCGGTCCTACTGAGAACCCGCGCTCCCGGGGCGTCCCCTGCGCCCCGGGAGCGCCCTGCTCCGCTGCGACCACGCCACAGAAGGAGACCCCGGATGACCCCGTTCGCCTCGGGCGCCGAGTTGAAGGATGCGCTGCGCCGGCACGACTACATCGCCGACGACGAGTTCGCGACCGTCGTGCACCTCGCCACCGCACTCGAGCGGCCCCTACTGCTCGAAGGCCCCGCCGGGGTCGGCAAGACCGAACTGGCCAAGGCGCTCGCCGCGGTCGGCGGCCGGAAACTGGTTCGACTGCAGTGCTACGAAGGGCTCGACGACAGCCGCGCCCTCTACGAGTGGGACTACGCCAAACAGCTGCTGCACGTGCAGATGCTGCGCGACCGCATCGGCGAACTGCTCGCCGGTCGCGCCGACCTCGCGGACGCGTCGAAGTTCCTCGCGCAGCAGGACTTCGGACTGTACTCGGAGACCTTCCTGTCGGTCCGTCCGCTGCTCGAGGCCGTGCTCTCGGAGGAGCCGGTGGTCCTGCTCGTCGACGAGGTGGACCGCACCGAGGAATCCATGGAGGCACTGTTGCTCGAGGTGCTCGCCGAACGGCAGGTGACGATCCCCGAGGTCGGCACGTTCACGGCCCGGTCCACACCGTGGGTGATCCTGACCTCCAACGACACTCGCGAGTTGTCACCCGCGCTCAAGCGTCGCTGCCTGCACTACCACGTCGGATACCCGACACACGAGCGTGAACGCGAGATCGTCACCGCGCGGGTGCCGGACGTGCGCCCGGGAACGGCTCACCAGATCGTCGACCTGTCCCGGACCCTGCGCGATCTGCCGCTGCGCAAGAGTCCCTCGATCTCGGAGGTCATCGACGCCGCACGTGCGGCGACGGTGATGGGACACGACGCCGACGACCCGGATTCGCTGGGCGGCATGCGCGACGTGCTGCTGGCGACGCTGCTCAAGTACACCGGCGACGTCGACCTCGCGAAGACCCGGCTCGGCGGTGCGGCACCGGCAGCCGCGGTGTCCGAACCGATCGCACCCGAAGCGAGTGCGCCCGAAGCTGTTGTGACCGAATCTGTTTCGTCGCGTGAACGCGTGACGGTCGCATCGCGCCCGGCGAACACCACGACGGCCGTCTTCCGGGGGCGCGGTGGTGGCGGTCGCGACGCCGCGGGCAGCGGACTGCGGGGGTGACCCCGCAATGCACGCATCCCGGGTCACACAGGTGACCGCGCTCGACGAGCGTCGCCCCCGCTACGTGCTCGACGTGGTAGCGGCGGTGTTCGGCCTGCTCCTGCGACGCCACGGTGTCGCGGCGTCACCGGCCGAGAGCATCGAGGTGCGCCGGGTGCTCGACCTGGTCTCCGTCCGCGAGCGGGATTCACTGCGCTCGTGCCTGCGGGCGGTGTGCGCCAAGTACCCGCACGAGCGGGCCGGTTTCGAGCGCGCTTTCGACGAGTTGTTCGGTGCGGTCGACGCCGCCGTCGCCGCGAGCGGCGGCGGTCCCGCCCGGGCGCAGTTCGCCGAATCCCTGCCGGCAGCGCTCGAGATCGGCGACGACCCGAGCATCGCGCGCTACGCCGAGTACAACGACCGCGCAGCCGAGGTCGGCGACCACTTCGACACCCCGGAGGCCCGCAAGGGGTTCAACCCGCACAAGGACGACGACGATGTGTCGATGACGTCGTCCGATGCCGATCTGTCGGTGGACACGGGTGCGGACTCGGGCCGTCGCGGCGTCACCTACACCGTCGACGTCGAGAATGCGGCGACCACGACGGTGGGTGATCTGTCCGGTGAACCGGGTGCCGCGGTCGTCGGATCGCTGTCGTGGGACGACCCGGCGTCGATCCTCGCGTGGCTCGACGCCTACGACCCGCACCGCACCTACGGGGGAGAGGTCCTCGACGAACCCCTCTCCGCATCGCAACTCGCGCGACTCGTGGACGCGGTCGAGGCGTTCGTCGCCTCACTCGCCGCCGCGGTGCCGGGCGCCGAGGGTGTCGAGGCGCCCGAATCGCACGACGCCGCCGGCATCGATCGCGCCGAGATCGAGCTCGCGTGCCACGAGGTGCTGCGCCGCATGCGCGGACCGGTCCGGCCCCATCCGCGTGAGCGGACCCGCGGACGGCTCGACATGCGCAGGACCGCCCGGGCGGGGATGCGGACCGACGGTGTGCCGTTCCGGCTCGTCGTCCGCGCACCCCGCCCCGACCGGGTGCGGCTGCTCGTCCTCGCCGACGTCTCGCTGTCGGTCCGCCCGATCACATCGTTCACGCTCCGGCTCGCCCAGGCGATGCACGGGCGGGCGCACCGGTGCCGGGTGGTCGCCTTCGTCGATCGTCCGGTGGACGTGACGACACAGTTGCTCGCCGCCGGCGGTGACGGTGCCCTGGCCGCCGTACTCGCCCATCCTGCCGTCGATCTCGAGGCGAGCAGCGACTACGGAAGGATGTTCGACGAACTGCTCACCGAGCACTCCGGATCGATCGACGGCCGGACGTCGGTGCTTGTCGTGGGGGACGGGCGCTGCAACGGCCTGCCCCCGCGCACCGATCGGCTCGAGGAACTCCGTCGCCGCGTGCACCGCCTCGCGTGGATCACGCCCGAACCCGAGCGGTACTGGACGCAGGCGACCTGCGCGATGCCCGGCTACGCCGAACTGTGCGACGAGGTGGTCGTCGCCCGCGACGGCGCGCAACTGCTCGCGCGCGCCGCCGAACTCGGCCACGCCCTGCGGTGAACGGCGCTCACCGCGTCGCGGACCCGGCAAGCAGTTCCTCGAGTCGTTCGAAGCCCTCGGTCAGGCCGGTCTCCATACCCGCTTCCGCCATGCCGTCGCGGGCCTCCTGTCTCGGGTACACGGAATGGCCGACCAGCTTGCAGGGACGTTCCCGAGGTCGACGAAGGTGAGCGTCTCGAGGCTCACCACATCAGGGAACCCGAGATATTCGAAGGTCTGGACGATGAACTCGTTCTCGCGGACGGTGTGGAAGACACCCGCGAAGCGGTAGCTGCCGCTGTCGTCGGAGTGTTCGTAGCGGTACGAACCGCCGGTGCGGAGGTCGTACTCCTCGATCTTCATCTCCAGGCCGCGCGGGCCGAGCCACTGCGCGACGGCGTCGAGACCGCGGAACTGCTGTTCCTTCACCAACCGGTAGCGGTCGATCCAGGAGGTCAGCATCTCCAGCCGTGCGGGCTTCAGGTGGACGGGCCGGCGCTGGGCGTCGCGCGTGCGCAAACGGATCGCGGTCGAATTCCCTACGGGCACTCACGTGCCCGGCTACGGTCAGTGAATGGTCCTGCCCTCGAGAGCCCGGTCCGGTGTCCGCGCGGCCTTCGCCGCGGCCGTCTCGATCACCCTCCTCGGCGCGTGTACGTCCGCGTCGGACGATATGGAGTCGGGCGGTACGGCTGACGTGCAGGAGACCGCGGCAGCCGCGACCTGCACCGCCGAACCCAACGGCACCCCGATCGCCGAGACGCAGCCGGCGACGGAGACCGGGGATCGCGACATCTCCACGAACCCCGAGATCGCGACCGGTTACCGCGCCGGCATGACCGCGGTGACCACCTCCTCCTTCGCCGTGTCGACGGCCAATCCCGCATCCACCGAAGCGGCATGCGAGGTCCTGCGCGACGGCGGGACCGCGGCCGACGCACTCGTCGCCGCCCAGATGGTCCTCGGTCTGGTCGAACCCCAGTCGTCGGGTATCGGCGGCGGAGCGTTCCTGGTGTACTACGACGCCGAGTCCGGTGAGGTGAAGGCATACGACGGCCGCGAGACGGCACCGATGTCCGCGACCGAGAACTATCTGCGCTGGACCAGCGACACCGATCGCACCGAACCCCGCCCCGACGCGCGTGCGAGCGGCCGCTCGATCGGCGTGCCCGGCGTCGTGCGGATGCTCGAAACCGTCCACGCGAAGCACGGGAGTGCCGCGTGGGGCGAATTGTTCCGCCCCGCGATCGATCTCGCCGATCAGGGCATCGTGATCAGCGACCGTCTGGCGCAGTCGATCGCCGATTCCGCCGAACAGCTCGCCGTCGACGACGAGGCCCGCGCCTACTTCCTGCAGGCCGACGGCTCGCCCAAGCCCGAAGGTGAGATCCTCACGAATCCGGCGATGTCCAAGACGCTCTCGGCGATCGCCACCGACGGCGCCGACGCCTTCTACACCGGTGACATCGCGGCCGGCATCGTCGAGTCCACCGGCACCGATTCGGGCGGGCGTACACCCGGAACGATGACCCTCGACGATCTCGCCGTCTACGAGGCGAAGGAACGGCAACCGCTGTGCACCCGCTACCGCGAGTACGAGATCTGCGGGATGCCCAACCCGTCCTCGGGTGGCATGGCGGTCGCGGCGACGCTCGGCATCCTCGAGAACTTCGACCTCGCGTCGCTGCCGCCGGGTGATGTCGATGCCGACGGTGGCGTCCCCGACGCGGATGCGGTGCACCTGATCTCCGAAGCCGAACGACTCGCCTACGCCGATCGCGACAAGTACGTCGCCGACGCCGATTTCGTGCCCCTGCCGGGTGGCTCGCTCGAGACCCTGGTGAACCCGGACTACCTGTCCGAACGCGCAGGGCTGATCGACCCCGGCAAGAGCATGGGCGAGGCGCAGCCCGGCGACTTCGGTCCGGTCCCGCTCGGCATGCCGCCGCAGAGCCCCGAACACGGCACCAGCCACATCTCGGTCGCGGACAGCTACGGCAACGTCGCATCCATGACGACCACCATCGAGTCGGCCTTCGGCTCGTTCCACATGACCGACGGCGTCCTCCTCAACAATCAGCTCACGGACTTCTCGGCCGAACCGGTCGACGAGGAGGGGCTGCCCGTCGCCAACCGCGTCGAACCCGGCAAGCGGCCGCGCAGCTCGATGGCCCCGACGCTCGTCTTCGATCGCACCTCCGACGGCGGTCGCGGCGACATCCGGATGGTGGTCGGGTCGCCGGGCGGCTCGGTGATCATCCAGTTCGTCGTCAAGACACTCGTGAACACTCTCGACTGGGGACTCGACCCGCAGCAGGCCGTCTCGGCCGTGTCGTTCGGCGCTGCGAACACCCCCGTCACAGGGGTCGGCGGCGAGCATCCGGCGATCGACGGTGCCGACGACGGAGCGACCGATCCACTCGTGCAGCAGCTCCGCGACAGGGGCCACGAGGTGTCCGTCGCCCCGCAGTCCAGTGGACTGAGCGCGCTGCTGCGTCAGGGGGAGGGATGGATCGGTGGCGCCGACCCCCGACGCGAGGGCGCCGTGATGGGTGATACCGGCGGGCAGTGACGATCGGCGCCCTATATCCGTCGAGCGCGGATCGACGCCCGTGACCTACCCTGTCGAATAGGTGCCGACCTCACCATCGGTCCGGTGCGTCCCGTGCCCGCTGCGCCCGACAACCCGCGCACCGTAAGCTGGATCACACAGGTGCGCGGATCGTGCGGATCGTCAGGAGTGAACAGTGGCCGTCGTCATGCCGGGACACCAGAACACGACCCATCCCCGTGCTTCCGCGCCCCCTCGGGACGGCCACCCCGCTTCGGGGCCCGCCCTGGTCAAGTTCCACGCCCCCGAGATCGTCTTCGGGGAGGGCTCGCTCGTCGAAGCGGCCCACGCCGCCGTCCGGCTCGGCGGTGTCCGCCCCATGCTCGTCACCGACCCGGGACTGATCGAAGCCGGCTGGGTCGACGAACTCCTGCAGCACCTGCGTGATCAGGGGGTCGACGCCACCGTGTGGGCCGGTCTCACCCCCAATCCGAAGGACCACGAGGTCGCGACCGGCCACGAGGTGTACCGGTCGCGGGGCTGCGACGTCCTCGTCGCGCTGGGCGGTGGCTCGGTGATCGACGCCGCGAAGGGCGTCGCGATCCTCGCCGCCAACGGCGGCAACATCCTCGACTACGAGGGCGTCGACCGAGCGCCGTTGCCCATCCCGCCGATGGTCATGGTGCCGTCGACGTCCGGGACGGGAGCCGACGTCTCCCAGTTCTGCGTGGTCACCGACACCGCGCGCGGCAGCAAGATCACCATCATCGGCCGGTCGCTCGTCCCCGACCTCACGGTGATCGATCCGCGACTGCTCACCACCATGCCCGACGACCTCAACGCCGCCACCGGACTCGACGCCCTCACCCACGGCATCGAGGCGTTCGTCTCCCGCGCCCACAACCCCCTCACCGACCATCACGCACTGCGGGCGGTCGGCATGGTCACCGGCACGCTCGTGCGCACGATCGACGACCCGACCTACATGCCCGCTCGCGCCACCATGGCCCAGGCCAGTCTCGAGGCCGGACTCGCGTTCACCAACGCGATCCTCGGTGCAGCCCACGCGATGAGCCATCAGGTCGGCGGTCTGCTCGACCTGCCGCACGGGGTCATCAACGGTGTGCTGCTGCCGCACGTCATCCGGTTCAACGGTGCCGACGATCCCGAGCCGTTCGTCCAGGTCGCCGCGACCCTCGGTCTGGAGGAGGCGCGCGGTGCCGCGCCCGAGGCCGTCGATGCCGTCGCGTCGCGCATCGACGCCCTCGCCCGTCAGGTGGGTGTGCCGCGCGGACTGCGCCAACTCGGCGTGCGGGAGGAAGACCTGCCGCGACTCGCCGAGGGAGCACTGCGCGACGCGTGCATGTCGACGAATCCGCGCACCGCGACCCGCGACCAGATGATCGAGTTGTTCCGGACGGCGCTGTGAGTGCTCCCGACCTGTCGGCACTGACCGGACTCCGCTCCGGGAAGTCGACCTTCTATCCGCAGTACCGCGGCGCCGCCGAACGGCTCGAACGCGTCGTCCACGCACTCGAACTGATCTCCCGGGCATTGGTGCGCACGGTCGAGGGGCCCGAGACGCTTATCTGCGCCGTCGCCGAAGCCGCTCGCGCGCACCTGAGCGCGACGTGGGTTGCCTTCGCCCTCGCCGACGGTGTCCTTCCCGATGCCGGGCCGCGCAGGCTCGTGCTCGGCCCCGACGCCACTCCCTTCCTCGTCGACAACGTCGAGGGACCGCCCCTGCCCGACGAGGTCGTGGCCCTGCTCGACGCCGTGCGTACCGGTGCCGTCGAACGTCGCGAGCTGGTCGAGAACCACCACGCGTTCGTGCCCATCGTCCTGGACGGGGGAGTCGCCGGTGCCATCGCCGCGTGGACGCCGGACCGCCGCGTCCTCGACACCACCGACCGCGCCGTTCTGTCGATCCTCGCCAGCCAGACCGCGGTCGCGCTGCAGAACTCCGCGCTCTACCAACGCGGACAACTCCTGCTCGAACGCGCCGAGCAGGCCTACCGCGACGCGAACCGCTCCGCCGCCGATCTGCAGGCACGCAACGAGGAACTCGAAGCGACCCTGAAGAAACTCGCTCTCACGCAGCGGCAGCTGGGCGTCGCCCACCGGAACCAGGCGCTCGACGAGGAACGCCACCGCATCGCGCGCGAGCTCCACGACAGCGTCACGCAGGCCGTGCTCTCGGCGGGCATGCAGATCGAGGTGTGCCGCAGCGACATTCCCGACGCCGAACGCAGCGAACGACTCGACCTCGCCAAGGAACTCACCCGCGGTGCCGTCGAGCAGTTGCGATCCGCGATCTACGCGTTGAACCGACCGTCCGATTCCGAACGGATGTCGTTGCCGGAGATGCTCGAACAGCTCAGCGTGGCCCACATGCCGGGCGAACTCGAGGTCAAGACGAGGATGGGTGGCACACCGGTCGAGTTGAGCGGCGAGGCCGAGCACGCCCTGCTCCGGATCGCCGGCGAAGCGTTGTTCAACGCGGCGGTGCACGCCAACGCGAGTCGCGTGGTGCTGCGGCTCAGTTATGGACGCGATGCGGTCCTGCTGTCGGTCGCTGACGACGGCGACGGCGACCCGGCGCGTCTGCGGGTGATGCTGCGACTCGCCGCCAACGACCTCGACGGGAGCCATCGCGGTCTCGCGAACATGCAGGCCCGCGCCCGCGAACTCGGTGGCACCCTCGAGGTGCGTCGTTCCCGGTTCGGTGGAGTGCGAATCGCGGCCCGTATCCCGTTGCAGGACAATGCTGTAGCTCAACAGGTGGGAGAACCGTCATGACCGTCACGCCGCCTCGGATGACCCCGCGGGCGCGGCCCGGCACGGTGCGCATCGCACTCGTCGACGACCACGCGATCCTCCGCCAGGGACTCCGCTCGATCCTCGATCGCGAACCGGATCTCGAAGTGGTGGGGGAGGCCTCGACGGACGTGGAGGCGCTCGCGCTCGTCGACCGCATGCGCCCCGACATCGTGCTGCTCGATCTCAAGCTCTCGGCCGGGTCGGACTTCGAGGGACTGGGATTGTGCGGGCGGCTGTCCTCGGCACACCCGGGCATCGGTCTGCTCGTGCTCACCACCTTCCTCGACGAACAACTCGTCGTGCGGGCGGTGCACGCGGGCGCGCGTGGTTACGTCGTCAAGGACGTCGACACCACCGAACTGGTGCGCGCCATCCGGGCGGTCTCTCGCGGTGAGAGCGCCTTCGACTCGCGCAGCGCGGCGGCGGTCGTACGTTCGCTCAACGGGCAGGGCACATCCGCCGAACAGTTGACCGGCCGCGAACTCGAGGTGCTGAAGCTTCTCGCCGCCGGCATGTCGAACGTGAAGATCGGTGAGCAGCTTTTCATCTCGGCCACCACCGTGAAGTTCCACGTCAGCAACATCATGCGCAAGCTAGGGGTGAGCCGCCGGGCCGAGGCGGTCTACGCCGCCAGCAAGCAGGGGCTGATCTGACCGCCTGGCCCCTTCCGACGCTCAGCTCTGCGCGGTGAGCTTGCTGCTGTAGGCCGCACCCCAGTCGTCGAGCCACGCGGCGACGGCCAACGGTTTCGCGTTCGGTGTCCGCGACGAGCGTGGCCGCGTCCGCAAATACGGCGACGGGGGACTGGCGGGTACGGACCCGACGTCCACACCGCGTCAGCGTCCGGTCGGAGCAGGCGAGTGCAATGGCACGAGTACCGACAGTGCGCCGGTATACAGGATCAGGCGCAGTAGCGGTCCGCCTCGGAGAAGCTGCCGGGTGATCTCCCGGACCCGTCGGCCCTCGTCCTCACCCGGCGGCGCGGCGAGCACGATCGCGGGACCGGAACCGGGCCGGGTCGCGGTGACGAGCAGACACTCCTCGACGGTGGTCAGTACCGGAATGTCGTTCGCACCCTCGGTCTTTCCGATCGCCACGGCGTCGTAGTCGGAGTCGTCCGCATCGTCGTGGAAGACGAGCAGCCGCACGTCCGGTCGCTCGGGGAGCGGCCGACAGTCCGTCACCACTCCGCACGACATGTCCCGCGATGCGCCGGGGCGGGGAAGGACGACGCGACGAGTCGTCCAGCCGAAGTGGCTCTCGACGATGTGGTCCATCACGCCACCTCCTTCCGTCCACACCGGGTATTCGTCGCCGGACGGGAAACGGATGGGCGGGCAGGCGGATGGCCCGGGTGGATCACCCGATGACGAGCCACCCACCGTGGTGTTCGAACACCTCGAAGGGACGCCCCGTACTGCGGCCCAGTTCCTCGAGTGCGGGCAGGTCGAAGGTGCGCACGTGTCCGTGGCAGGCCGTCGCCTCGTCCTCGAACGGCACCGCGACCACCACCCGCTGCCGGGCGATCCGCAGCGCCTCGGCGAGGATCGTGGCACCGAGGGCGTCGTCGACGTGCTCGAGCAGGTGGATCGCGGTGACTGTGTCGGCGCTGCCGTCGGGCACCGGGACGTTCGCCGCGTCGCACACGAGCGTGTCGACGTGCAGCCCGAGCCGCGGTGCGACCGCATCGAGCAGGCGCATCGTGCCGGGCAGGATGTCGGTGGCGGTGACGGTGGTGCCGGCGGCGGCGAGCCGCAGCGGCAGGAAGCCGAAACACGACCCCAGGTCGAGCACGCTCCCACGCACGAGTTCGGCGGCCCGATTATGGATGGGCGCGAAATCGGCTGTACCGTCGAGCAGTTCGCCGAGCGAGTTGCGGTAGTAGGTGACCCACGAGTCGAGGGCGCCGGGCACCGTGGAGCGGACGAGTCCCACCATCGTCAGCTCGAACTCGTCCTGACCGAACTCGATGTCCTGGATCGAGGCGGTGACCTCGGCGACGAGTCGCTCGCTGATCTGCTCGGCCGTGAGGGAATGCGTGACGTGGAGTCGGTCGTCCTCGCGCCGGACGTTCAGCGGCCCGGCGGGTACGCGTTCGACCGTCACGTGATCGTGTGTCCACCGGCCCGGGCTGCAGGGAGCGAGCGAATCGAGCAGGGTCATTGTTTCGCAACCTTTTTCGGAGGTGTGGAAGGGGGCGGTGTGGAAGGGGAGTGCGGGTCACTGTAGTCGAGACCGGCCGTCAGTGTCCCCATCCCGGTGGCCAGTAAGTCGTGCAGATCCGATCCGGGCTCGTCGAGCCACGCCTCGTAGGCGGAGATCGCGACACCGAGCAGCAGATAGCCGACGGTGCGGGGGATGTGGTCGTCGGGATCGGCCCCGATGCGACGGGCGACGAACTCGGCGACGACACGTCTCCAGCCCTGGTACATCACCGACGAATAGCCCTGCAGCGCGGGCGTGTGCAGGATGAGACCCATCCGCGCGCGGTGTCGTTCGGCCTCACTGTCGGGGAAGGTGTTGAAGTCGTGCAGGGCGGTGGTCAGCGCTTCCGAGAGCGGAACGTCCTCGGGGATCGTTTCGAGGCTCGCGCGCATGCCGGCGAGGTGTTCGTCGAAGTTTCCCCAGGCCACCTCGTTCTTCGACGGGAAGTAGCGGAAGAAGGTGCGTCGCGCGATGTCGGCCGCCTCGGCGATGTCGTCGATGCTCGTCTCGTCGAAGCCCGCCTCCATGAACAGCTCGATGCCGATTGCGGCGAGTTCCTCCTTCGTGGTGGACGGGCGGCGACCTATCCGAGCGGACGGTTTCCCGCGACTACGCGTCATTCTTCCTCCCGAAGGCGTGACATTCTGCACTCGATGCCATTACAGTGGTGAACCGTCTCACAGCGCAAGTCCCACTGTGACGACCGGCTCCGATCCAGGAGAAGAAACCGAGGAGGAAACATGTCCGATCGTGACAACGCCGTGATCGAATCCGATCTGATCGAGGAGTCCCTCGTCGAAGAGGTCTCCATCGACGGCATGTGCGGCGTGTACTGACATGACCGCGCCCGGAGCCACCGACGTGTCCCCCCTGGCAATGGACACCGAGACCGCAACGGACACCGAGATGTTCGATCCGGGTGCCGGCTGGCGGCTCCACCCGCAGGTAGCGCTTCGCCCCGAGCCGTTCGGGGCGTTGCTCTACCACTTCGGCACCCGCAAGTTGTCGTTCCTGAAGAACACCGTCATCGTCGACGTCGTCCGATCCCTCGGCGACCACGGGTCGGTGCGAGACGCGTTGCGAGCGCACGGGATCGACGAGAACGCCGAGCGGCCCTACGTGCGTGCCCTGGGCACCCTGGCCGATTCGCACATGATCGTTCCTGTCTGACGTCTGTAAGGACCAGTCCATGACCTCGCTGCTCGAACCGCCCACAACCTCCGCCCCACCGAAGGTCGGTCGCCTCGTCGACCAGTTCGAGAAGGGCCTCGACGCCCCGATCTGCCTGACCTGGGAGCTCACCTACGCCTGCAACCTTTCATGTGTGCACTGCCTGTCCTCGTCGGGCAAGCGCGACCCGCGTGAACTGTCGACCGAACAGTGCAAGGCGATCATCGACGAACTGCAGCGCATGCAGGTCTTCTACGTCAACATCGGCGGCGGCGAACCCACCGTGCGATCCGATTTCTGGGAACTCGTCGACTACGCCACCGAACACCAGGTGGGCGTGAAGTTCTCGACCAACGGTGTGCGCATCGACAAGAAGGTCGCCGCCCGGCTGGCTGCCTCCGACTATGTCGACGTGCAGATCTCCCTCGACGGCGCCACCGCCGAGGTCAACGACGCCGTGCGCGGGCCAGGTTCGTTCGCGATGGCCGTGCGTGCCCTGGAGAACCTGTCCGAGGCGGGCTTCCGCGACGCGAAGATCTCCGTCGTCGTCACCCGCCAGAATGTCGACCAGCTCGACGAATTCAAGGCTCTCGCCGACCGTTACGGCGCGACCCTGCGCATCACGCGACTGCGCCCGTCCGGCCGCGCCGTGGACGTGTGGGACGACCTGCATCCCACCCACGAGCAGCAGCGGCAGCTCTACGACTGGCTCGTCGCCCACGGCGAGGGCGTGCTCACCGGCGACTCGTTCTTCCACCTGTCCGCCTTCGGCGGCGAGGGCGGCGGCTCGCTGCCCGGACTGAACCTGTGCGGTGCGGGACGCGTGGTGTGCCTGATCGACCCGGTCGGCGACGTCTACGCGTGCCCGTTCGCGATCCACGAGAACTTCCACGCCGGAAACATCCTCACCGAGGGTGGTTTCGCGTCGGTGTGGAAGAACTCCGAGCTGTTCCGCGAACTGCGCGAACCGCAGTCCGCCGGTGCGTGCGGCTCGTGCAACTTCTTCGACGCGTGCCGCGGCGGCTGTATGGCCGCGAAGTTCTTCACCGGCCTGCCGATGGACGGACCCGATCCCGAGTGCGTGCAGGGCTACGGGCAGTCCGCGCTCGAAGCCGAGCGCACCGTGCCGCAGTCGAGCGTCGACCACTCGCGCACCGGCAAGCGCGCCGAACGGCGCACCCCGGCCGCACCGGTACCGCTGACCCTGCTCACCAAGCCCCCCGCCAAGTTCTGCGACGAGAATCCGCTCGCAGGGCTCTAGACTTTCCGAGGAGACGACCGACGATGGCCAAGCCTTCCTGGTTGAAGAATCCGTGGGCCCAGGACCCATGGTTCGAGACCGTCGCAATCGCACAGCAGCGCGCCCGTAAACGCCTGCCCAAGTCCGTCTACGGCGCACTCGTCGCCGGATCCGAGGCCGGCATCACGGCCGACGACAACACCACCGCCTTCCGCGAACTCGGGTTCGCCCCGCACGTCGCGGGACTGTCGGACAAGCGGGAGATGTCTACGACCATCATGGGACAGGATGTGTCCCTGCCCGTGATGATCTCGCCGACCGGTGTGCAGGCCGTGCACCCGGACGGTGAGGTCGCCGTGGCCCGCGCGGCCGCCGCCCGCGGCACCGCGATGGGTCTGTCGTCGTTCGCGAGCAAGTCCATCGAGGAAGTCGCGGCGGTCAACGACAAGACCTTCTTCCAGATGTACTGGGTCGGCAGCCGCGACACGCTGATCCAACGCATGGAACGTGCCCGCGCTGCGGGCGCGAAGGGTCTGATCATGACCCTGGACTGGTCGTTCTCCAACGGTCGAGACTGGGGCAGCCCCGCCATCCCGGAGCGGATGAACCTCGAGGCGATGGTCAAGTTCGCCCCCGAGGGCATCACCCGGCCCAAGTGGCTCCTCGAATGGGCGAAGACCGGTGCCGTGCCGGATCTGACCACCCCCAACCTCACGCCGCCGGACGGCCAGGCCCCGACCTTCTTCGGCGCCTACGGCGAGTGGATGACCACGCCCCTGCCCACCTGGGAGGACGTCGCGTGGCTGCGTGAGCAGTGGGGCGATGCACCGTTCATGCTCAAGGGCGTCATGCGCGTCGACGACGCCAAGCGCGCCGTCGATGCCGGGGTCACCGCCATCTCGGTGTCCAACCACGGTGGCAACAACCTCGACGGCACCCCGGCGCCGATCCGGGCCCTGCCGGCGATCGCCGAAGCGGTGGGCAAGGACGTCGAGGTGCTGCTCGACGGCGGTATCCGCCGCGGCAGCGACGTCGTCAAGGCGATCGCGCTCGGCGCCAGGGCCGTGCTCATCGGCCGCGCGTACCTGTGGGGTCTGGCCGCGAACGGTCAGGCAGGCGTGGAGAACGTCCTCGACATCCTTTCCGGCGGAATCGGTTCCGCCCTCATGGGTCTGGGCAAGAACTCGATCCACGAGCTCACCCCCGACGACGTCTTCGTGCCGGACGGCTTCCGCCGCGATCTCGGCATCTGACCGAACCGACGACATGAGCCCCGCGCTCACCGAACCGATCACCCTCGCCGGACGCACCGCTCCGTCGAGGGTGATCTTCGGTCCGCACGTCACCAATCTCGGTGACGGCCGGTCGTTCTCGGACCGTCACGTCGCGTACTACGCGCGACGTGCGCAGGGTGGGTGCGGGATCGTCGTCACGGAGACGGCGTCGGTGCACCCGTCCGACCACCCTTACGAACGCGCACCGCTGGCCGAGTACTGCGGGGACGGCTACCGGCGGATCGTCGAGGCCTGCCGTCCGCATGGCACACTCGTGCTCGCCGGCCTCGGTCATCGCGGCCTGCAGGGTTCGAGCGCGTGGACCCGGGCACCGCTGTGGGCACCCTCGCGCGTGCCGGATCCGGTGACACGCGAACTGCCTGCCGAGGCGACCGAGCGTGAAATCGCCGAGCTCGTCGAGTCCTTCGCCCGTGCTGCCGTCGTCGCCGCGGAAGCGGGTCTCGACGGAGTGGAACTCGACGCCGGACCGACCTCGCTGCTGCGGCAGTTCCTCTCCGGGCTGACCAACCGTCGCGACGACGCATACGGCACCGAACGCCTGCGGCTGCTGCGTGAGGCGATCGCCGCCGTTCGCGCGCGAATCGGCTCGGATCACATTGTTGCACTGAGACTCTCGTGCGACGAGAACGCGCCGTGGGCGGGCATCACACCCGACATCGCCGCCGGATACGTCCGCGCGATCGCATCATCGGTCGACCTGCTCACCGTGGTGCGCGGTGGATTGTTCTCACCCGAGTCGTATCGGCCCGACGCACATGTCCCCGCCGGATTCAACGACGACCTGTGCCGCCGCATCCGGGACGAGATCTCCGGATCGGTCCCGATCGCTCTGCAGGGCAGCATCGTCGACGCCGGCCACGCGCAGCGGGCCCTCTCCGACGGTGCGTGTGACCTGGTCGAGATGACCCGCGCGCAGATCGCCGACCCCGACCTCGTCGTCGCCGTCCGTCGCGGTCGTCGGCCGCGTCCCTGCGTGCGCTGCAACCAGGCGTGCCTCGTCGACGACTTCCACAATTCGATCGTGGGGTGCATCGCGAACCCGGAGGCCGGCGACGAGACACGGAACTCTCCCGGACCGGTGGACTCCGCACGCGACGTACTCGTGGTGGGTGCTGGACCCGCCGGTCTGGAAGCAGCGCGCGTGGCAGCGACGCGCGGTCACCGTGTCGTCCTGGTCGAGGCGGACGAACGGGTCGGTGGGACGATCGCCGCCGTCTCGCGCGGTGGCCGGCCCGACTTCGCTGCGCTCGTCGACTGGCTCGAACAGCAGTGCCTGGAGTCCGGCGTCGACATCCGTACCGGCACGGAAGTGAGCGCTGCCGACATCGAGAGTGCGCTCGCTGCGGGTACGGAGGTCGTGCAGGCCACCGGCGGGCTTCCACGTCCACCCTCCTTTCCGGTGACCGAGCCCGAGCGGTACGCGACCGCCGCGGAGGTGCTGTCGGGGATTCGGCCGCCTGCGTCCCGGATGGTCGTGTGGGATCCGACGGGTGGTCCGGTGGCGAGTGCCGTCGTCGACCGTTTCGTGGAGCGCGGCGCGGAGGTCCACTATGCGACGGGTGACCCGGTCGCCGGATCACGACTTGCGCCGACGGGGGACCTCGTCGCCTTCGACGTCCGCATGCAACGGGCGGGCGTGGCGAGACATCTCGGGTGCCGGGTCGGTTCGGTCGATGCCGACGGCGTCGTGCTCGTCGACCGGGTGTCCGGGGAATCCAGGCCGGTGGCGGACGCTGTCCTGGTCGACTGCGCACCCCCGTTACCGGCAGAAGTGTCCGAGTGGCCGGGATCGCGGTCGATCGGCGACCAGGTGGCCCCGAGGACCGTGCGCGAGGCCGTCCGAGAGGGATACCGGGTGGCCACGGCGCTGTAACGTGGGGCACACTGAAACGCGTTCTAATTTGGGTCTACGGAAGGGCCGACATGGGAGATTTCGACGGCAAGGTCGTCTTCATCACCGGGATCGCGCGCGGGCAGGGCCGCAACCACGCCATCCGGTTCGCGCGCGAGGGCGCGTCCGTCATCGGCGTCGACATCGCGGCCCCGGTATCGGAGTACGTGACCTACGAGCAGGCCACCGAGGACGACTTCCACGAGACGGTCCGCCTCGTGGAGGAGGCCGGCGGGAAGATCCTCGCCCGTGTCGCGGACGTGCGCGACAGTGCCGCACTGAAGGCCGTCGTCGACGAGGGCGTCGCCCAGTTCGGGCGACTCGACGTGGTGGTCGCCAATGCCGGCATCTGCAGCTGGAACCGCTTCTGGGAAATGCCCGACGACCAGTTCGAAGAGCTGATCGACATCAACCTCACCGGTGTCTTCAAGACCCTCAAGGCCGCTGCCCCCGCGATGATCGAGGCCGGTAACGGCGGATCGATCATCGTCGTCAGCTCGGTGGCGGGCCTCAAGGCGATGCCAGGCCAGATCAACTACGCGGCAGCGAAATTCGGCCTCGTCGGTATCACGCAGGCAGCGGCGAAGGAACTCGGCCCGTACCGTATCCGGGTCAACTCCATCCACCCCTACGGCGTGAACACCCCGATGGGCACCGACGTCAGCGTCCTGAAGCTGTTCGAGAAGAACCCGTCGTGGGGACCGAACTTCGTCCCCATCCTCACCGAGAAGCCTGCGGCCGACCCCGACGACATCTCGGAGACCGTGTTGTTCCTCGCGAGCGATCGGGCCTCCACGATCACCGGCAGCCAGATGGCCATCGACCAGGGCAACTCGAAGGTCTGACGGTGACGCGCACGGCGACCGGCACCGTTCCGCACGCGTCGTTGCGGATCGGTCCGGTCAGCCTGCGCAACCGCATCGTCTTCCCGGCGCACCTGACCAACTTCTCGGTCGACGGCACCGTCACCGACCGTCACATCGCGTACTACGACGCCAGAGCACGCGGCGGCGCGTCGATGATCGTCACCGAGGAGCACACCGTGCACCCCTCGGACCGGCCCTACGAGAAACTGATCCGGGGCTGGGACCCGGACATCGTCACCGGTTACCGCCGCCTCACCGACGCCGTCCACCGACACGGCACGCGGATCCTCGCGCAGCTCAACCACAACGGCGCGCAGGGCACCTCGATGTACACGGGGCAACCGCTGTGGGCGCCGAGCCCCGAGCCCGACCCGCTCTTCCGCGAGGTCCCACGCGTGATGACGGAATCCGACATCGCCGAACTCGTCGCGGGCTACGCCGACGTCGCCCGCCGCTGTGCCGAGGGCGGCTTCGACGGTGTCGAGATCCAGTGCTCCCAGGCATCCGTCCTGCGCGCTTTTCTCGCATCCGCGACGAATCGTCGCACGGACCGCTACGGCGGGGATCTCGCCGGGCGGGCCCGTCTGCTGCTCGAGGTCGTGTCCGCGGTACGGGCGGCCGTCGGGCGCGACCGTGTCGTGGGCGTGCGACTGACGGGTCACGACGGCACCGACGGCGGTGTCGGTATCGACGACGCCGTGCAGGTCGCGCGGATGCTCGAGGCGAGCAGCGACGTCGACTACCTCAACACGTCCGTGGGCGTCGCGACCGAGACGCTGCATCTGGTCGAAGCGCCGATGTCCACCCCGCACGGTTATTCCCTGTTCGTCCCCGACGCGATCCGGGCGGCGGTGTCGCTGCCGGTCGTCGGGGTCGGGCGCTTCACCCGACCCGAACAGATCGGTGCCGCGCTCGCCGACGGAGTATGCGATCTGGTCGGCGCCGTGCGCGCGCAGATCGCCGACCCGGAGTTCGCGAACAAGACCCTCTCCGGCCGCGACGACGAGATACGGCCGTGCATCGGCTGCAATCAGGAATGCATCGGACGGGTCGGGCTCAACCGTCCCATCGCGTGCGCGGTCAATCCCCAGGCCGGGTACGAATCCGACGCTCCTGCCGCGCCCGCCGTACCGCACCGGGTCGTCATCGTCGGCGGCGGACCCGCGGGTCTGCAGGCTGCGGTAACGGCTGCCGGAGAAGGACATTCGGTCACCTTGCTCGAACGGAACCGGTGCACCGGCGGCCAGATCCGTGAGGCGGCCGCAGCCCCGCACCGTGCCGAACTGCTCGGTGCGGTGACCCACCTCGACGGCGAGTGCCGCCGCAGGGGAGTGGACATCCGCACCGGTGTGACCGCCGATGCCGCGACACTGCACGCGCTCGCGCCCGACGTCGTGGTCGTCGCGACGGGCGCGCGCCCGCACCGGCCCGCCTGGGCGGGATCGTCCGCACGGGTGAGCGATGTGCGCGATGTGCTCACCGGTCGCACTGCACCCTCCGGCCGGGTCCTCGTCGTCGACGATCTCGGTTTCCACCAGGCGACCTCGGTCGCCGAACTGCTGGCGGACCGGGGATGTGCAGTGACGGTGTGCACGCCGGGAATGCTCGTGGGCCAGGACCTCGGCCTGACGCTCGAGCTCGACGGCTGGTTGCGCCGCGCCCACGACAAGCGGATCGAGCGACTCACCGGCGTCGCCGTCGGCGGTGTCGTGGACCTGCCGGACGGCGCCGAGGTTGCCCTGGTCCACCACGCGACCGGCGAACCGGCGACGCTCACGGTGGACGCGGTCGTCGTCGCCACCCATCAGGATCCCGTCGACGAGCTGTGGCAGGAGCTTTCGGCATCCGGCACGAGAGTGATCCGTGTGGGCGACGCGGTGACGCCACGCCGCCTGCACGCCGCGATCGTCGAGGGGGAGCGGGCCGCCAGGGACCTGGCTCCTACGCCTCCAGCCCGCGGCGCATGACGATGCGCGGCCAACGGTCGAGGCCGTGCTTCCGTTCCTCCGCGCGGATCCGGGTGAGAACGGGGGAGAGGGCATCGTCCGCGACCGTGTGAAAGCCGAGACGGGCGTAGTACGGGCCGTTCCACGGCACATCGCGGTAGGTGGTCAGCGTCAGCGATCCGAACCCGGCGTCCCGCGCCCACCCCGCGACGTGGTCGATCAGCTTGCGGCCGATCCCGCGACGCGCGTGATCGGGATGCACCGACACCTGCTCGATGTGGACACCGTTGTCGACGAGGTCGGCCACGAGATACGCGACCGCTCGTCCCTGCTCGTCGAACCACGCCCAGCAGCGGCCCGCGTCCCGGTGAGCGCGCAACTCCTCGACGGACGGAGGATCGTCGTCGGCGACGAACGCCATCCCGATCTCGGCGAAGGGCTTGCCCGCCGCGCGTTCGATCTCCTGCAGCACCGGCAGGTCGTCGTCGGTCGCCGGACGGATCGGGGGCAGTTCCTTGCAGTAGTACATCGCCGTCGGTGATTCTGCGTAGAGCCCGAAGCGCTCGGTCATCGGCACGTACCCGGCCTTCGCGTACAGCGCGATCGCCTCGGGTTGCTCGCTGCCCGTCTCGAGGATCATGCGACGGCGACCGGCATCGGTCGCCGTGCGCTCCAGCGCACCCAGCACCCGTGCTGCCACACCACGTCGCCGCATGCTCGCCCGCACGTACATCCGCTTGATCTCGGCATCATCGTCGCGTACCCCTCGATGCGAATGCTCCGGTGCACGCCAGCCGCCGATCCCGGCCGGAACCCCGTCGGCCACCGCCAGGAGGAACACCCCGCGTGGCGGTTCGAATTCGTGCGGCGCCAGTTCGGTGTCGTCGGGTCCGCCGTACCTCCGCACGTATTCGAGTTGGACCTCGCCGATGAGGTCCTGCACGTCCG
The DNA here is from genome assembly GCF_059759155.1 of Rhodococcus sp. GQ147. Classification (NCBI taxonomy): domain Bacteria; kingdom Bacillati; phylum Actinomycetota; class Actinomycetes; order Mycobacteriales; family Nocardiaceae; genus Rhodococcus; species Rhodococcus sp. GQ147. Next base: position 376,465 of record NZ_JCAXDU010000001.1, on the reverse strand, counting down.
GATCGTCCAGCGGACGAGGTTCGATCAGCACCGGGAAAGCGTACCGACCGGATCTCGGCGTCCGGGCGGACCCACCGAGACCTCCGGGTTTCGTGCACGCCCGCGAAACCCTTAGCATCGGAGCGGTGATGCGGGAGCTCGCCGACGCCTGTTGGACGGACATCGAACCCGACCGGGTGACGGTGGCCGTCCCGATCGGTGCGTTCGAACAACACGGCCCACACCTTCCCCTCGACACCGACACCCGGATCGCGACTGCTGTCGCCGCCGAGCTGCCCGAGGTGGTCCTCGCGCCACCCCTGCCCTACGGAGCCAGCGGGGAACACGAAGGTTTCGCCGGCACCGTCTCGATCGGAGCCGAGGTGACGAAGGCGCTGATCGTCGAATACGGCAGGTCGGTGTGCCGATGGGCGAAGCGGGTCGTCTTCGTCAACGGGCACGGCGGCAACGCCTATCCGCTGATCGAGGCGGTGAGCCTCCTGCGATACGAAGGCCGCGACGCTGCCTGGCTTCCGTGCGCGGTGCCCGGATCCGATGCCCACGCCGGTGTCACCGAGACGAGTCTGCTGCTGCACCTGGCGCCCGGGGCGGTCGACATGACGCGGGCCGCGGTCGGCGCAACGGAACCGATCGGAGCACTGATGCCACGACTGCGCGAAGCCGGTATCGTCTCGGTGTCCGCGAACGGAGTGCTGGGAGACCCCACCGAGGCCACCGCAGAACTCGGCGCGCGCCTGTTCGCGAGTCTGGTCGAGCGGGCGAGTGCACAGGTCGCCCGGTGGCAGCCGGGAACGGAAGGAAGGCTTCGGTGAGTCGGGCGATCACTCCACAGGCGACGTCCCCGGAGGCGGCGCAGCCCTCAGCGACCCGGCTCCCCGACGGTTTCGGTGTGCGCATCGACGCGCGGGTGCGCAGCTTCGCCGGAGGACGCGTCCTCGTCGGAGGATCGCCCACGCGCATGCTCACACTTGCCCCCGCCGCCGTAGCGATGATCGACGAGGACTTCGTCGAGGTGGTGGACGCGCAGAGCGCCGCGGTCGCGCGACGCCTGCTCGACTCGGGCATCGGAAACCCCCGGCCGACGAAGCTGCCGCCGAGTTCCGCCGTCACCGTCGTCGTCCCGGTCAAGGACAATCCGTCCGGCCTCGCCCGTCTCCTCGCCGCTGTCGAAGGGCACGAGGTCGTGGTCGTCGACGACGGTTCCGAGAAACCGGTCGAGGCGCCGGAACGTGGTCGCGTCCGGGTGATCCGGCACGAGACCGCACGCGGGCCGGCGGCGGCCCGCAACACCGGATTGCAGCAGGTGGCAACGGAATTCGTCGCCTTCCTCGATTCCGATGTGGTGCCGCAGCTGGGCTGGCTCGAACGATCACTGGGGCACTTCACCGATCCTGCGGTCGCACTCGTCGCGCCGCGCGTCGTGGCCCTCGAACCCGACAGCAGCGCGCTCGCGAAGTACGAGCACGCACGCTCGTCGCTCGACCTCGGCAGCCGGGAATCCGCTGTGGTCGCGGGTGGTCCCGTCTCGTACGTGCCGAGCGCGGCGCTGCTCGTCCGTCGCGACGCGCTCGTCGCCTGCGGTGGTTTCGACGAGACGATGCACGTGGCCGAGGACGTCGATCTGTGCCGGCGACTGCAGACCTCGGGGTGGCGGTTGCGGTACGAGCCCATCTCGCGGGTCGCGCACGACCATCGCACCCGCTTCCGGACGTGGTTGACGCGCAAGGCATTCTACGGAACCGGTGCGGCTCCGCTCGCCGAGCGGCATCCGGGTTCCGTCCCACCGATGGTGATGTCGATCTGGACGCTCCTCGCGTGCGTCGCGATCGCGACCTTCACCCGCGTCGGGGTGATCGCAGCGGTGCTGACCCAGGTGGTCACCTTCGTGCGGTTGCGGCGGATGTTCTCCGAACTCGACCGGCCCGACCGCATCGCCGCGCTGCTCACCGCCCAGGGATTCGCCGGTGGTCTGTGGCAGGTGGCGTCGGCGGTGTGCCGGCACTACTGGCCGGTCACGGTCGTCGCAGCGGTGTTCTCCCGCAAGGTTCGGCGGGCGGTTCTGGCTTGCGCTGTGGCCGAAGGCATCTGGGACTGGAAGACGCACCGCGAGAGCGGCGGCCTCGATCCCGTCCGGTACCTGCTCTACAAGCGCCTCGACGACCTCGCCTACGGCGCGGGGCTGTGGAAGGGTGCGCTCGACGCCCGCACGGCGGCCGCGCTCGTACCCGACATCCGGAAGTGACATGATCCCGGCGCACGCCGATGTGGTGATCGTCGGCGGGGGAAGTTGTGGCTGCGTTCTCGCCGCCGGGCTCAGCGACGATCCGGACCGCACCGTGCTGCTGCTCGAGGAGGGCACGGCGTTCGGGTCGGCGTCCGCTGTTCCGCGCGAGATCCGTGACGCTGCCGTCCTTCCGGTTGGTCCGGAGAGCCCGTGGACGGCGGACTTTCCCGGACGGTTGACCTCGGACGTCCAGGCGACCGTGACGCGGGGCCGGGTGCTCGGGGGCTCCGGCGCGGTCAACGGCGCGTACTTCGTGCGTGCGCGGCCGGACGACTTCGCGTCGTGGCCCGCCTCGTGGTCGTACGAGGAGGTGCTGCCGTCCTTCCGGGCCGTCGAGACCGACACGGATGTCCCCGGCGACCTGCACGGAAGTTCCGGCCCGATACCGGTCGCCAGGGTGCCGCGCGAACGGATGCATCCGCTCTCGCGTGCCTTCGTCGACGCCTCCGAAAGTGCGGGATTCGCACCGGTCGCCGACCTCAACGCTCCCGGACCCGACGGGGTGGGTGCGGTTCCGTCGAACATGCGCGACGGCACGAGAGTGGGTCCGTTCCTCGCGTACCTGGCACCCGTCCTGGACCGGCCGAATCTGACGGTCGCCGGCGGGGTGAGCGCGACCCGAGTCGTGATGGCGGGCGGTCGCGCGGTGGGTGTCGAGATCGCCGGACCCGACGGACCACGAACTATCTCGGCCGGACACGTGATCGTCGCCGCAGGCGCAGTGAGGTCCCCGCAGTTGCTGATGCTCTCCGGGATCGGACCGGCCGACGAACTGCGCCGGCTCGGCGTCGATCCGCTGCACGACCTTCCCGGGGTGGGCCGCGATTTCTCCGACCATCCGGAGTTCGCCGTCCCGTACCGATTCCGCCCGGGCCTCCCGTCGCACACGCTGCTGCTCGAGACGGTCCTGCACACCGAGAACCTCGAACTGCGCCCGTACACCGCGGCATTCGGTGCGGCGATCCCCGGCAGCGGTGTCGCCGATCCGGTGCTCGGCGTCGTCCTGACGCGCCCCCGCAGTCGCGGACGCATCGTGCTCGACGAACGTGACCCGCGACGTCCACCTCTGCTCGACTATCGATACCTGACCGACCCGGCCGACCGGCAAGCTCTGGAGGAGGGTGTCCGGCTCGCCGCCGACCTCCTCGCCGCGACCACCGGCGTCGTCGAGGCCGGCAGCGTGGACGCGCGCGGCGGCAGGCTCGGAACGTCCCTGCACCTGTCCGGCACGTGCCGGATGGGCGACGACGAGCACGCCGTGGTCGACGAGTGGTGCCGCGTGCGCGGGATCGAGGGGTTGAGCGTCGTCGACACCTCGGTGTTTCCGCAGGTCCCCAGCCGTGGGCCGCACGCCACCGCGGTGATGCTCGCCCACCGCATCGCCGCGACCGCGAGGGATGCCCTGCCCCACACGGTGTGATCCCGACTACAGTGTCGGGGGAGGAGGCGCCGGTACATGACGGATCGTGGAATCGCGACGACCAACCCCTGGGTGGCACTCGACCCGGGAGCGGACGTGGCCGCGCACGCACGTGCGGTACTGCGCGCGCACGGCACGTTCGTCTCCGCCCGCGGCAAGGATCGGCTCGACGGGGTGCGCTCGGTGGTCCGCGACTCGTGGAGCCGGAGCCTGCAGCGCGGCATCGATCCCGACGTCGTCGAACAACCCGCACTGCTCTCCGGGCACGACCTCGAGGAGTACCGCGCCGGCCACCCCATGTCGCTGATCCGCCCGGTGGTGCGCAAGCTCCTCGTCGAGGACGCCGACGACAGTGGACTGCTCGTCGCCATCACCGACGGACAGGGACGGCTGCTGTGGGTCGAGGGCGATCACGCCGCGCGCGACCGCGCCCTGTCGATGAGCTTCGTCGAAGGGGCCGACTGGAGTGAGGACCGCGTCGGCACGAACGCTCCGGGAACGGCTCTCGCCGTGGATCATTCGGTGCAGATCTTCGGCGCCGAGCATTTCAACCGCACGGTGCACGAATGGAGTTGTTCGGCCGCTCCCGTGCACGACCCCACCAGCGGCCGGGTCCTCGGTGCCATCGACATCACCGGTGGGCACCGCGTCGCCGCGCCCGAGGTCCTGCAACTCGTCCGCGCGACGGTCGCGGCGGCGGAGGCCGAACTGCGGTTGCATGCCCTGAGCGGCCGCCCGTTGTTCCCGTCGGCGACGCCGCGCATCGAGACGATCGGCGCCGGGCGGCCCGCCCTGCACCGCGGAGGCGAACGCGTCGGCCTGTCCCGCCGGCACGCCGAGATCCTGCTGATCCTCGCCGATCACCCCGAAGGCCTGAGCTCCGACAGGCTCGCGATGCTGCTCGACGAGAACGAACTCGACTCGGTGACCATCCGCGCCGAGATGTCGCGCCTGCGCAAGGTGCTCGGGGCCGAACACCTCGGATCGCGGCCCTATCGGCTGCTCACCACGCTCGACACCGATGTCGCGGACGTGCGCCGCGCACTCGACCGCGGCGACGTGGCCTCGGCGGTCCGCCTCTGTATCGGGGAGATCCTGCCCGGATCGATGGCGCCGGGCATCGAGGAGATCCGCGACGAACTCTGCTCGGGCGTGCGGGCGGCGCTGTTGCGCTGCGGCGAGGAGCATCTGCTCGCGCAATGGACCGCGTCCGTCCACGGCCGCGAGGACATCACCGCCTGGGCGGCCTACCGGGCATCGATCGATCCCCGGTCACCCCGCTTCGCGCAGGTCGATGCCACATTGACCCGATTGGACAGGCAGCTCGCAACGTAGTTGCAACCCTCGCGTTCGTAGTGTTTCGGATCACATACCGACCGCTCGACGCTGCAGGAGATGCACATGACCGTGTACGCCCGCCCCGGTTCGCCCGACGCCCACATGTCCTTCCAGTCCCGGTACGACAACTGGATCGGTGGCCAGTGGGTGCCCCCGGTGAAGGGGGAGTACTTCGAGAACGTCACCCCCGTCACCGGCCAGGTGTTCACCGAGGTCGCTCGCGGCACCGAGGAAGACATCGAACTCGCGCTCGACGCAGCCCACGCCGCCGCGCCGGCCTGGGGGAAGACCTCGCCCGCCGAACGCGCGGTGATCCTCAACAAGATCGCCGACCGCATCGAGGAGAACCTCGAGTCGATCGCCCTCGCCGAGTCGTGGGACAACGGCAAGCCCATCCGCGAGACCCTCAACGCCGACATCCCGCTCGCGATCGACCACTTCCGCTACTTCGCGGGAGCCATCCGCGCGCAGGAGGGTTCGATCTCCGAGATCAACTCCGAGACGGTCGCCTACCACTTCCACGAGCCGCTCGGCGTCGTCGGCCAGATCATCCCGTGGAACTTCCCGATCCTCATGGCCGTGTGGAAGCTCGCGCCGGCCCTGGCCGCCGGCAACGCGGTGGTCCTCAAGCCCGCCGAGCAGACACCGGCGTCGATCCTGCACCTGATCTCGATCATCGGCGACCTGCTGCCGCCCGGCGTGGTCAACATCGTCAACGGTTTCGGTGTGGAGGCGGGCAAGCCGCTCGCGTCGAGCCCGCGCATCCGCAAGATCGCGTTCACCGGTGAGACCACCACCGGCCGGCTGATCATGCAGTACGCCTCGCAGAACCTGATCCCGGTCACCCTCGAACTCGGTGGCAAGAGCCCGAACATCTTCTTCTCCGACGTGCTGTCGGCGAACGACGACTACCAGGACAAGGCGCTCGAAGGCTTCACGATGTTCGCCCTCAACCAGGGTGAGGTGTGCACGTGCCCGTCGCGTGCGCTGATCCAGCAGGACATCTTCGACGACTTCCTCTCGCTCGCCGCGGTCCGCACCAAGGCCGTCCGCCAGGGCGATCCGCTCGACACCGACACGATGATCGGCGCTCAGGCCTCGAACGACCAGCTCGAGAAGATCCTGTCGTACATCGAGATCGGCAAGAGCGAGGGTGCCAAGGTCATCACCGGTGGTGAGCGCGCCGATCTCGGCGGCGACCTCTCGGGCGGCTACTACGTGCAGCCGACGATCTTCCAGGGCAACAACAAGATGCGCATCTTCCAGGAGGAGATCTTCGGCCCGGTCGTGTCCGTGACGTCCTTCAGCGATTTCGACGATGCGATCTCGATCGCCAACGACACCCTCTACGGTCTCGGTGCCGGTGTGTGGTCCCGCGACGGTGGCGTCGCCTACCGTGCCGGTCGCGCCATCCAGGCCGGCCGGGTGTGGACGAACACCTACCACCAGTACCCCGCGCACGCGGCCTTCGGTGGTTACAAGCAGTCCGGCATCGGCCGCGAGAACCACCACATGATGCTCGACCACTACCAGCAGACGAAGAACCTCCTGGTGTCCTACGCCCCCAAGGCACAGGGCTTCTTCTGATCCGAACTTCGGCGCCTGTCACGTCCGCACGACGTGGCAGGCGCCGTTGCCATACGCTCGGAACACCGTGCACCCCAACGGAAAGGCAGGCCTGTGACCGTCCCGCGAATCGTGGCGACCGTCGATGCCGTCGCCCTGCTGCGCCGCCTCGCGCAGCGCAACGGACCGCTCATGATGCATCAGTCCGGCGGATGCTGCGACGGCTCCGCGCCGATGTGTTATCCCGACGGCGATTTCGTCGTCGGCGACTGCGACGTGCTCCTCGGAGTCCTCGACCTGCGCCTCGGGGCAGGGCAGACCCGCTCCGATCCGCCGGTCGGCGCGGACGCCGTGCCGGTGTGGATCTCCGGTTCGCAGTTCGAGGCGTGGAAGCACACCTGTCTCGTCCTCGACGTGGTGCCCGGGCGCGGCTCCGGGTTCAGCCTCGAGAGTCCGGAGGGGGTGCGGTTCCTCAGTAGGGGGCGCGCGTTCACTTCCGACGAAATGGCTCTCCTGGAAGCCCACCGGCCACTCACCGGGCGGGACCGGGAGGCCGGCGTGGAGCCCGCCGTGTCCGATGTGCCCACCGTGGTCGCCGAGGCTGCCGACGCGTGCCCGGTACCCGGCCTGTCCCCGTGATCCCATCTGCGTGATCCCATCGGGAGGAGGGTGACTCGCCTGCCGGTTGCCGGTGTGCGTCAGAATCGGGACGGAATCCGTCCGGATTCCGGACGACGACGTGGGCGCCCGGCGGGTGCGACGAGGAGTGGGCATGGCCTTCGCAGGCAACGTGGACGAACTGGCACTGCTGCAGACGGTGCGCCTGAAGAAGCAGGTCACTGCCGAGGTGATCGCCGCGCACCTCGGTGTGTCGGTGGCGGCCGGCCAGACTGCGGTGGCCGCGCTCCTCGAACAGGGCAAGGCGTCGGAGAACGGCGGCGGCATCAGCCTCACCGACAAGGGCACCTCCGAGCTGAACGATCAGCTCGATGCCGAACGGGTCTCCATCGACGAGGATTCGATCTCGGAGCTCTACGACCAGTTCCTCCCACTCGACGAGGAGCTGAACACGCTCCTCGAGAACGCGGACGCCGACGGATTCGTCGACGGCCTCATCGACCTCGACCGCCGGGCGCAGAGTCTGTTCGACGACGTGTCGGCGTTCGTGCCGCGCCTGTCGCGCTACCAGGACCTGTTCGCCGAGGCCCTGGAGAAGATCAAGGGCGGCTCGCTGGCGTGGGCCACGGCCGCCAACATCGACTCCTACGCCTCCGTGTGGGGCGAGATGCGCCAGGAGATCGCGGGCGCCGCCGGCCGCTGACAATTTCGTTCGTTCGGCGCACTATGTGATGCCGGTCACCTCTACCCCCCTTTCGGGGGTGGTGCGGGGGTGACCGGCATCACTACGTTTCGTTCATCCGCCGAGGCGATCACGCCCGCGGTTCGAACGGACAACGGAGGACTCACGTGACCAGTGTGTCGACCCCGGGGGCTGCCGAACCCCCCGTCGCCGGACCGGTGGGACGTTCGCGTCCCGATCCATCCACACCCCGCCACGCGGGCCCCTCGAAGGAAGGGCCCGGTATCCGGCGCGTCGCCGTCGCCAGCTGCATGGGCACGACGATCGAGTTCTACGACTTCTTCATCTACGGCACCGCCGCAGCGCTCGTCTTCCCGACGGTCTTCTTCCCCGCGCTCGGATCGACCGCAGGTACCGTCGCCTCCTTCGCGACCTTCGCCGTCGCCTTCATCGCCCGCCCCGTGGGCGCAATGCTGTTCGGGCACTTCGGCGATCGCATCGGACGCAAGAAGACGCTGATCTCCACGCTGCTGCTGATGGGTATCTCCACCTTGCTCATCGGCCTTCTGCCCGGCGCCGAGACCATCGGTGTCGCCGCCCCGATCATCCTCGTGCTGCTGCGATTCGCCCAGGGCTTCGCAGTGGGCGGTGAGTGGGCCGGTGCGACCCTGCTCACCGCCGAATACGCGCCACCAGGCCAACGCGGTCTGTACGCGATGTTCCCGCAGCTCGGTCCCGCCATCGCATTCGCCCTGTCGAGCGGAACCTTCCTGTTCACCGGTCTCGCCCTCGGCGACACCAACGACGCCTTCCTGAACTACGGCTGGCGGATCCCGTTCCTGCTCAGCATCGTTCTCGTCGGCATCGGCCTCTACATGCGCCTCGCCATCGAAGAGACTCCTGTCTTTCGTGCGGAGCAAGAAGCCCGCCGTAGTGCCCCGGCCGCCGAGATCGAGGCCCCGCGCCGGCTGCCCTTCCTCGACGCGTTGCGCTACCAGGCCAAGGAGATCTTCCTTGCCGGCGGCGCGCTGGCCATCATGTTCGCCTTCTTCTACATGGGCACGGCCTACCTGACCAGCTACGCGACGTCCGAGCTGGGATTCGACCGGCCGTTCGTCCTGGTGGTGGGCATCGCCTCGTCGCTCGTCTTCGGTCTCGCGATCGTGCTGTCCGCGCTGTATTCCGACCGCTTCGGGCGCAAGAAGGTCATCATGGTCTCGTGCGCCTTCTCCGTGGTCTGGGCACTGGTGTTGTTCCCGCTCCTCGACACCGGCTCACCGATTGCGTTCGTGCTCGGAATGATGATCACCCTCGCGATCTTCGGTATCGCCTACGGGCCGTGCGGAGCACTGCTGCCCGAGATGTTCGCGACCCGCTACCGCTACACCGGTGCCGGTCTGGGCTACAACTTCGCCGGTGTCCTCGGCGGCGCCATCCCGCCGATGATCGCCGCACCGCTCGCCGCCTCCTACGGCGGTATCGCGATCGGGATCATGCTGGCCGGAATCGGCCTCGTGAGCCTGGTCTGCACCGCGGCGCTCGTGGAGACCCGCGACCGGGCCCTCTGATCCACCGCCCCACCGATCCACCCCCGGTGGCGGTCGTCCGGCAGCAGCCCGACGACCGCCACCACAGCCGTTTCCCCGCTCGTGAAGGAGAATGCGATGTCCGGCCTCGACGTCGACCGTCTGCCCAGCTACACCCAGGGTGCCTGGGACGTCCCGCTGCTCGGCGACACCATCGGCGACAACCTCGACCGCACCGCCGCCCGCTTCGGCGACCGTGAGGCGCTCGTCGATTCTGCCGCCGGAAAGCGCTGGAGTTACACCGAATTCGTCGCGGACATCGACGTGCTCGCGCTCGGTATGCTGCGGGCGGGCATCACCAAGGGTGACCGCGTCGGAATCTGGGCACCCAACTGCTGGCAGTGGGTGCTCGTGCAGTACGCGACCGCGAAGATCGGGGCGATCCTCGTCAACATCAACCCCGCCTACCGCTCGCACGAGCTGCAGTACGTCCTCGAGCAGGCCGGTGTGCGGATGCTGGTGTCCGCCCCGACGTTCAAGACCTCCGACTACGCGCAGATGATCGAGACCGTCCGGCCCAACTGCCCCGATCTCGAGGACGTCGTCCTGCTCGACTCGCCGCGGTGGGACGAACTCGTCGACTCCGGCCGCGCCGCGCTCACCGAGGACCGGGCACCGCTCGACGCGGCCCAGGCCTCGTTGTCGCCCGACGATCCGATCAACATCCAGTACACCTCGGGCACCACCGGTTTCCCCAAGGGCGCCACCCTCAGTCACCACAACGTGCTCAACAACGGTTTCTTCGTCGGCGAGCTGTGCCACTACACCGAACGCGACCGGGTCTGCATCCCCGTCCCGCTGTACCACTGCTTCGGGATGACGATGGGCAACCTCGCGTGCACGAGTCACGGCGCGACCATCGTGTTGCCGGCGCCGGGATTCGACCCCGCTGCGACGCTCGGTGCGGTCGCCGAGGAGAAGTGCACGTCGCTGTACGGCGTGCCGACGATGTTCATCGCCGAACTGGCCGACCCCGGATTCGACAACTACGACCTGTCGAGTCTGCGGACCGGAATCATGGCGGGATCACCGTGTCCGGTGGAGGTGATGAAGCAGGTGATCGACCGGATGGGCATGAGCGAGGTCTCCATCTGCTACGGCATGACCGAGACCTCCCCGGTCTCGACGCAGACCCGCAGCGACGACAGCATCGAGCGGCGCGTGAGCACCGTCGGTCGTGTCGGCCCGCATCTCGAGGTGAAGGTCGTCGACCCCGTCACCGGACTGACGGTGCCGCGCGGCGAACCCGGCGAACTATGCACCCGCGGTTACTCGGTGATGCTCGGCTACTGGGATCAGCCCGACAAGACCGCCGAGGCGATCGACGCGGCCCGATGGATGCACACCGGCGACATCGGCGTCATGGACGAGGACGGGTACGTCTCGGTGACCGGCCGGATCAAGGACATGGTCATCCGGGGTGGGGAGAACATCTACCCCCGCGAGATCGAGGAATTCCTCTACACCCACCCGGACATCCTCGACGCCCAGGTCGTCGGCGTGCCCGACACGAAGTACGGCGAGGAACTCATGGCGTGGATCCGGATGCGCGAGGGCGCCGAACCGCTCGACGCCGATTCGCTCCGGACGTTCTGCACCGGCAAGCTCGCCCACTACAAGATCCCGCGCTATGTGCACGTGGTCGAGGAGTTCCCGATGACGGTGACCGGGAAGGTCCGCAAGGTGGAGATGCGCGAGCAGGCGATCGCCTTGCTCGAGGCGACACGAGCGGACGGGGGCCGGTGAGACCACGGCCCTGCCGGAGAAGGATGTTCACTCGACAGGCACGTCGAATCCGCCTCGTGTGAGGGGTTCATGATCGACACTGATGGGGTACATGGTCGTCGAGGTTGCGCCGCCCCGGGTGCGGCGCCGAACAGAGAGGCTCACCATGGGACAGATCATCGGCACGATCATCTTCGGCGCAGTCATCGGTATCCTCGCCAGGTTGGTCATCCCCGGTAAGCAGGCGATGGGGATGCTCATCACCATCGTCATCGGCATCATCGGTGCGCTGATCGGTTACTGGATCTGGGGTCTGATCTCGTCCGAGGGGAACGAGAACACCTCCGGCATCGACTGGATCCGCTGGATCATCTCCATCGCCGTCGCTGTGGTGCTCACCCTCATCTACACGTCTGCGACGCGCGAGCGGCGGTAGCCGAGAGTCCTCGCGCGAGGCTCCGTTTCGGACGTCTCGGACGTCGTGCACGGGCAGTCCGTCCGTGCACGACGGTTCCCGGCCGGTCCGGGCGGGCCTTCGTCCGTGTTCAGGTACGGTCCCGGACCGGGAGGTGAACTGTGGTGGAACCGCAATGGACTCCGACGGACGTCGACATCGAGCAGGCGAACGTCACCGGATTCACCCGGTTCGTCGAGGAGAGACACGGACTCGACCTGCCCGGCTACCGGGCGTTGTGGCAGTGGTCCGTCGACGAGCCCGGCGCATTCTGGCAGGCAGTGTGGGACGCCTTCGACGTCGTCTCCCACACCGACCCCGGCCCGGCTCTGGCCGACGCCTCCATGCCCGGTGCCGTGTGGTTCCCGGGCGCGCGACTGAACTTCGCCGAGTACGTCTTCCGGGAGCGTCCCCCGGACGAGGCCGCCATCGTCCACCTCGACGAGGAGGGACGCCGGCGCGAGGTCTGCTGGTCCGAACTCGAACGCCGGACGGCCGCGCTCGCCGCGACGCTCCGCGCGCACGGGGTGGGGGAGGGTGATCGTGTCGTCGGCTACCTGCCCAACATCCCCGAAGCGATCGTCGCCCTGCTCGCCACGGCGAGCATCGGGGCCGTCTGGGCCGGATGTGGACAGGACTACGCCGCACCTGCGGCGATCGACCGTCTGGGCAGACTCGAACCACGAGCACTCGTCACGGCAACCGGATACCGCTACGCAGGACGGCGGCACGACCGCGTCGACGAGGTGGACGTACTCCGCGCCGCGATGCCTGGCCTCGCCCTGACGGTCGTCGTGTCGGAGGAGGAGACATCGTTCGACACGTCCGGGTTCGACACGTCCGGGCAGACCGGGACCGTTCTGGACTGGCGGGACGCTGTCTCCGGCGACGCCGCTCTCGAACCCCTACCCGTTCCCTTCGACCATCCGTTGTGGGTGGTCTTCTCCTCCGGCACCACCGGCCCACCGAAAGGCTTGGTGCACGGCCACGGTGGTGTGCTGCTCGAACACCTCAAGGCGTTGTCGCTGCACCTCGACCTCCGTCCCGGCGACCGCTTCCTCTGGTACACCAGCCCGAGCTGGATGATGTGGAACTTCCTGCTCTCGGGGCTGCTCGTGGGATGCACCGTCGTCACCTACGACGGCGCCCCGTCCCATCCCGAGGTCGATCGCCTGTGGCGGATCGCGGCCGAGGAGAACGTCACGGTGCTCGGGACGAGCCCCGGCTATGTGCTGGCCTGCATCAAGGCCGGTGTCGTCCCGCAGGACGACCACGATCTGTCGGCCCTCCGCGGCGTCGGGGTCACCGGGTCGACGCTGCCCGCCTCGTCGTCGGCGTGGCTGTCGGACAACGCCGGCGAGCACGTGCAGGTGATGTCGATCTCCGGCGGGACCGACGTCGTGACCGCCTTCGTCGGCGCCGTCCCCACGGTGCCCGTGTGGCCGGGGGAGATCTCGGTGCCCTGCCTCGGCGTGGCGGTCGACGCCTTCGACGAAGGGGGCCGGCCGGTGCGCGGAGAGGTCGGCGAACTCGTGGTGACCGTCCCCATGCCGTCCATGCCCGTGCGGTTCTGGAACGACCCGGACGGCAGTCGCTACCGCGATGCGTACTTCTCCGTCTATCCGGGTGTGTGGCGCCACGGCGACTGGATCACGATCACCGAGCGCGGAACCTTCGAGATGCACGGCAGGTCCGACTCCACCCTCAATCGCCACGGTGTGCGGATGGGCAGTGCCGATATCTACCAGGCCGTGGAGAACCTGCCCGAGGTCGTCGAGTCGCTCGTCCTCGGCATCGAACAACCCGACGGCACGTACCGCATGCCGCTGTTCGTCGTCCTCGCCGAGGGCGTCACGCTCACCGACGACCTGAAGGAACGGATCCGTGCGGCCGTGCGCGAGCATGCCTCGCCCCGGCACGTGCCCGACGAGATCGTCGCCGCGCCCGGGGTGCCGCACACTCGCACCGGTAAGAAGCTCGAGGTTCCCGTCAAACGGATCCTGCAGGGAGCCGATCCCGGCCGCGTCGTCGACCGCACCGCGATCGACGAGCCCGACCTGCTCGACTGGTACCGCGACCAGGCGTGATCCGGGGCACACCATGAGCGTGACCTAACTGGACAGTCCCCGTCCCGAATGGTCGGATTGCGCCCATGGACATCGCCATCAAGATCTTCCTCATCCTGCACTTCATCGGCCTCGCGGGCATCATCGGTTCGTGGCTCGCGGTCATCAAGGAACCGCGCGTCGTCGCCGGCATGCTGCACGGCGCCATCCTGCAGGTCGTGACGGGTCTGGCCCTGGTCGGTCTGCGGGAGGCGCAGGACGTCGTCGAGGTGAACCACATGAAGATCGGCATCAAGCTGCTGGTCGCCCTCGCCGTGCTCGTCGTGGCGTTCATCGGCCTGAGGAAGGAGAAGCAGAATCCCGGCTCGACCGCGACGCTCGCCCACGTCGCCGGTGGTCTGGGCATTCTCAACGTGATCATCGCCGTGGCGTGGACGTGATCGTCCGCACTCGGGTGACAGCTGGTCGGCGCCGGGTGGGCACCCTGTAGATTGGGACCGATGCGTATGTCATGGGCTCCGGTGATGACCGGCGGGTAACCTGCTTCGGGCGCCTCGGCCGAAAGGCCGGGGATTCGTTGCTGCGTCCGGTCCTGCGGAGAGTCCTACCGCCCGGCCGCGCCGTAACGATTCCCACCTGGTCAGCAGATAAACCGAGAAGGTTGTGCGCTGCGCAAGCTGCCGCCGATGGGGGTTGCGCGACGGTGAGAGAGAGGTTGGGGATTGGACTCGCTGGGTAGCGGCGGATCGGAAGCGGCGAACGCGCAGGGCATCGTGCCGCCCGGGGCCTTTCCGCTCTCGCCGGCACAGCTGGGCATGTGGTTCGCTCAGCACGTCGATCCGACGGTGCCCGCCAACATCGCTCAGTACGTCGAACTCGAGGGCGACCTCGACCGCGACCTGCTGCGTGCCGCGAGTGTCCGCGCCGCCCACGAGATGGGATCGGGTTTCCTCCGGTTCATCGAGGTCGACGCCCAGCCCTACCAGCTCGTCGACCCCACTCTCGAAGAGTCCGTCGGGTACGAGGATCTTCGGGGCGAGCCCGATCCTCGCCAGGCCGCGCTCGATTGGATGCGCGACGACCGCAGCCGTCCCGTCGACGTCCTCCGCGACCGGCTGATCTCCGCGACGGTCCTGCGCATCGGTGACCGTCGTTACTTCTGGTACAACCGCGTCCACCATCTCGCGCTCGACGGTTTCGCCGCCGCGACCTTCATGACCCGCATCGCCGAGCTCTACACGGCGTCGGTCGACGGCGTCGAACCGTCCCCGAGCCTCGCGTCCGATCTGCGCAAGGTCCACGACGTCGAGATGGAGTACCGCGGATCGAAGCGGTTCGCCGACGACCGCGAGTACTGGGCGCAGCAGATCGAGGGCATCGAGGAACCCACGAGCCTCGCCGGCCGCACCGCGGCGCCCGCGCCGGTCAGCCGCATCGACAGCGCGGCGTTGTCGGACGAGACCGAACGTCGCGTCGAGCAACTGTCAGAGCGGGAGAACACGAGTCTGGCGACCGCCGTCATCGCGGCGTTCGCGGCCTACGTCGCCCAGATGACCGGGCAGACCGACGTCGTCCTGAGCCTGCCCGTCGCGGCTCGCACGACCGCCCTGTTGCGCCGCTCCGGCAGCATGGTCTCGAACGTCGTCCCGCTCCGGCTGAGCGTGACCGACGAGACCACTGTGCACGACCTGATCGCGGCGTCCGGTGCTGCCGTCTCGGGCGCGCTGCGTCACCAGCGCTACCGGCACGAGGACATCGTCCGCGACCGCGCCGCGACCTCGGCGGGTGGAGCGCAGTCCACCTTCTTCGGACCGTGGGTCAACATCATGCTGTTCGACAACGAGGTCCGACTCGGCGACATGGTGGGACGGATCAACATCCTGTCCACCGGTCTGATCGAGGATCTCGGCGTCAACGTCTACACCAGCGGCGACAACACCCACATCGACTTCGAGTCGAACCCGAATCTCTACGGACCCGACCGGGCCGCCTCCGACCACGCGCGGTTCGTCGAGTTCTTCGACCGCTTCGTCGGTTCGGCCTCCGACCGGCCCGTCTGGGACATCCCGCTCGCCGGCGGCACCGAACTCGACCGGGTCGTCCGCGACTGGAACCGCACCGACCATCCCGTGCAGCGCCGCGACCTGCTCGCGGAGTTCCACGACCGGGTCGCGACCTCTCCCGAGGCGACCGCGCTGGTCTTCGAAGGCGAATCGCTGACCTACGCCGAATTCGCCGCGCGGGTGAACAGCCTTGCCCGGGCACTGGTCGATCTCGGTGTCGGCCCCGAGTCCCTCGTCGGACTGGCCATCCGACGCTCGCTCGAGCTCGTCGTCGGCATGTACGCGATCGTCGAGGCGGGTGGTGCCTGGGTGCCGATCGAACCCGACCACCCCGCCGATCGCACCGCCTACATCCTCGAGACCGCCCACCCCGCGGCGGTGCTCACCACGGCACGCGACGACGTGACGCTGCCCGAGGGCATCCCCACGATAGACGTCGACACCTTCGACCACGCGCGGTTCGGCACGACACCGCTCACCGACGCCGAACGACGCGGACCGATCCTGCCGGACACGACCGCCTACGTCATCTTCACCTCCGGTTCGACGGGCCGGCCGAAGGGCGTGGCCGTGAGCCACGTGGCGATCGACAACCAGATCCAGTGGATGAACGACCAGTACGGTCTGACCTCCACCGACGTGTACCTGCAGAAGACCGCGACGACCTTCGATGTGTCGCTGTGGGGCTTCTTCATGCCCCTGCGCGTCGGCGCGACCCTCGTGATCGCGACGCCCGACGGGCACCGCGACCCGGTCTACGTCGCGAACAAGATCGCCGAGCACGGCATCACGATCACCGACTTCGTGCCGTCGATGCTCACCGTCTTCGTCGCGAATGCGCCTGCCGGGACGTGTGATTCGCTGCGGCACGTCTTCGTCATCGGTGAGGCCCTGCCGTCCGAGACCGCCGCGGACTTCGCGCGCATGTGCCCGGCCGGGCTCCACAACCTGTACGGACCCACCGAAGCCGCGGTCTCCATCACCTACCACCGGGCCGCTCCCGGCGACGTGCACAGCGTCCCGATCGGCGTCCCACAGTGGAACAGCCGCGCATACGTCCTCGACCGGCGGCTGCGGCCGGTGCCGGTGGGCCGACCCGGCGAGCTCTACCTCGCCGGCGTCCAGCTCGCGCGCGGATATCTCGACCGTCCCGACCTGACCTCCGACCGTTTCCTCGCCGACCCCTTCGGGGCGCCCGGCGAGCGGATGTACCGCACCGGCGACCTGGTGCGGTGGGAGACCGCCGCCGACGGCACGGGTCTGCTCGAATACATCGGCCGCACCGACTTCCAGGTCAAGTTCCGCGGCCAGCGCATCGAACTCGGCGAGATCGAAGCGGTGCTCCTCGCGCACTCCGCCGTCTCGCAGGCCGTCGTGCTCGTGGTGGAGACCCCCACCGGGGACCAGCTCGTGGGGTATGTCGTCGCGGCTCCCGGCCGCACCATCGACCCTTCCGATCTCGCCGATCATGCCGGCCGGTCGCTGCCGTCGTACATGGTTCCGGCGTCGCTCATGGTGCTCGACGCGCTGCCGCTCAACACGAGCGGCAAGCTCGACCGGAAGGCGCTGCCGGAGCCGGTCTTCAGCAGCACCCGCATCTTCCGTGAGCCGCGCACCCCCGCCGAGCGTGCCGTCGCCGAAGCGTTCGGCGAGGTCCTCGGTGTCGAACGTGTCGGTCTCGACGACGACTTCTTCGAACTCGGCGGCAACTCCCTCGTCGCCACCCAGGTGGTCTCCCGCATCGGAGCCGCGCTCGACACCCAGGTGCCCGTGCGTGTGCTGTTCGAGGCGTCCACGGTCGTGGGTCTCGCGACCCGGCTCGCCAAGCAGATCGGTACCGGCGCGCGGTCCCCGCTCGTCGCCCGGCCGCGACCCGACGTGCTGCCGTTGTCGACTGCGCAGCAACGGATCTGGTTCCTCAACCGCTTCGACGTCAGCACCGCCGCCTACAACCTTCCGTTCACGGTGCGGCTCACCGGCGCCGTCGATCCCACAGCGGTGTCCGACGCCTTCGCCGACGTGGTGGCGCGGCACGAGAGCCTGCGGACCGTCTACCCCGAGGTGGACGGCGAGCCGCAGCAGACGATCCTTCCGGTCGAGCAGGTCGTCGTCCCGCTCGAGCCGATCGACGTCGACGAGCAGGACCTGCACGCGGCCGTCGTCGACCTCGCGAGCCGCGGTTTCGACGTCGTCCGCGACGTCTCCTTCCGGGTCGCGCTGTACCGGCTCGCCCCCGACGACTACGTCCTGGCCATGGTGCTGCACCACATCGCCGCCGACGGCTCCTCGTTCGGCCCGTTCGCCCGCGACGTGGTCACGGCCTACAGCGCCCGCGCCGAGGGGAACAAGCCGAGCTGGACGCCGCTTCCCGTCCAGTACGCCGACTACGCCGTTTGGCAGCGAGAGGCCCTCGGCGACGAGGCCGACCCGAATTCCGTTGCGGCGCAGCAGCTCGACTACTGGGTGAACGAGCTCGACGGTCTGCCCGACCAGCTCGACCTGCCCACCGACCGGACTCGGCCCGCCGTCTCCTCCTACAACGGCGACAAGCACCGCTTCGCGATCGACGCCGAGACCCACCGCGGTCTCGTCGACCTCGCCCGCAGGCAGCACGCGTCGCTGTTCATGGTCGTCCACGCTGCCTACGCGGCGCTGCTGTCCCGCCTCAGCGGTTCCGACGACATCGCCATCGGTACCGCCGTGGCAGGTCGTGGGGAGAAGGATCTCGACGACCTGATCGGCATGTTCGTCAACACCCTCGTCCTGCGCACCAGGGTCGATCCCGGCGTGTCGTTCGAGGACTACCTCGCCGGCGTCCGGGAGACCGACCTGACGGCGTTCTCGAACGCCGACGTCCCCTTCGAGCGTCTCGTCGAGGTGCTCAACCCGCCGCGCTCGACCGCGCGGCACCCGCTGTTCCAGGCCGCGCTGTCCCTCGAACCGGGCACCGCGCGCGACGTCTCGTTCGCGGGAGTCCACGCCGTCGGCGCCGAACTGGACGTGCCGATCTCGAAGTTCGACATCCAGCTGTGGGTGACCGAGAAGACCGGTGACGACGGCGAACCCGCCGGCCTCGACGCCCTGTTCGAGTACGCCACCGACCTGTTCGACGCCGCGACGGTCGCCGTCTTCGCCGAACGCTTCGCGCGGATTCTCGCCGGGATCGTCGCCGATGCGTCGACCTGCGTGGGCGACCTGGCGATCCTCTCGCCCGGGGAGGCCGAACGCCTGCTCACGGCGACGGGGCCCGAGCCTGCCGAGGCCCGCACCCTGGTGGAACTGCTGACCACCGGCGCCGTCGACCATCCCGACCGCGTCGCCCTCCGCGACCGCGACACCGTCCTGACCTACCGCGAACTCGACACGTGGTCGAACCGCATCGCCCGGCGGCTCGTCGAGCGCGGTGCCCGGCCCGACGGCATCGTCGCGCTGGCCTTCCCACGGTCGTGGGAGATGGTGCTCGCCGTGTGGTCGGTCGCCAAGACCGGCGCCGCCTACACGCCCGTCGACCCGGAGTACCCGGCCGAACGCGTCACCCACATGCTCGACGACTCGTCGGCCGTCTTCGGTCTGACGACGGGGGAGTACGCCACCGGTCTGTCCTCGGCCACCGAGTGGATCCGACTCGACGACCCCGAGTTCGTCGACGCGTGCGCGTCCTACCCGGACGGCCCGCTCACCGACGCCGACCGCGCTGCGCCGCTGCGCCTCGACCACACCGCTTACGTCATCTACACCTCCGGTTCGACGGGCAAGCCCAAGGGCGTCGCCGTCACCCACCGCGGCCTCGCCGGTCTCGTCCGCGAGACCGTCGAACTGTACGGCGTGACAGAGGAATCGAAGCTCCTGCACATCTGCTCGCCGAGCTTCGACCCGACGGTCCTCGACTGGACGCTGGCCGGGTCCACCGGCGCCGAACTCGTCGTGACACCGCCGTCCGTCTACGGCGGCGCCGAACTGCGCGCGCTCATCGAACGCACCGGCGTCACCCACACCGTCATCACCCCGGCGGTGCTCGGTTCCGTCGACCCGAGCGGACTCGACGCCCTGCGCGTCGTGAACGTCGGTGGCGACGTGTCCACGGCCGACCTCGTCTCCCGCTGGGCGCCCGGCCGCAACTTCTACAACGCCTACGGGCCGACCGAGACCACGATCGTCTCGACGCGCGCTCTGCTCGAACCGTCCGGGCCGATCACCATCGGACGGCCCGTGGCGGGCGTGCACGCCCTGGTCCTCGACAGCCGGCTCCGCCCGGTCCCCGCCGGTGTCGCGGGTGAGCTCTATCTCGCGGGCGACGTGCTCGCCCGCGGTTACCATCGGCGTCCGGCGCTCACCGCCGACCGGTTCGTGGCGAACCCGTTCGGCGCGAACGGAACCCGGATGTACCGCACCGGCGACATCGTGCGCTGGGACGAGCAGGGCCGCATCGAGTTCGCCGGACGCGCCGACTTCCAGGTCAAGGTCCGCGGCTACCGCATCGAACTCGGGGAGATCGACGCCGCACTGCTGACCCACCCCTCGGTCGCCTTCGCGACCACCGTCGGACACGAGATGCCGTCGGGCCAGACCGCGCTCGTCGCGTACGTGCACGGGGACGAGCAGATCGATCCTGCCGAACTCGCCGATCACGTCGGCCGCTCGCTACCGTCGTACATGGTGCCGTCGCAGATCGTCGTGCTCGACGAGGTGCCGCTCAACCCGGTCGGCAAACTCGACCGCCGTGCCCTGCCCGAGCCCGATCTCGGCATCAGCTACCGCGAGTTCCGTGCCCCGACCACTCCCATCGAGGAGACGGTCGCGAACGTCTTCGCCGAGGTACTCGGCGTCCAGGGCGTGGGTCTCGACGACGACTTCTTCGAACTCGGCGGCAACTCGCTGCTCGCCACGCAGGTCGTCTCCCGGCTCGGTGTCGCCCTCGACGCGCAGGTGCCGGTTCGGGCGCTGTTCGAATCCAGTTCGGTGGCGGCCCTGGCGGTACGCGTCGAGCAGGAGGCAGGTCGCGGAGCGCGCATCGCCCTGACGAAGATGCCGCGGCCCGAACGTGTTCCGCTGTCGCTCGCGCAGCAGCGCATGTGGTTCCTCAACCGCTTCGATCCGCGGTCGTCCACCTACAACCTCCCGATGGCGCTGCGCCTGACCGGCGAACTGGACGTCGCCGCACTGCAGGTGTCGATCATGGACGTCATCGATCGGCACGAGTCGTTGCGCACCGTCTTCCCCGATTCGACGAACGGACCGCACCAGGTCGTCCGTGCCGCGGCGGAGGTCGTGCCGGATCTGACCCCGACCCGGATCACCCCCGACGAGCTGCCGGCCTCCGTGCGGCGCCTGGTCTTCACCGGACTGGACGTGACGTCGGACGTGCCGATCCGCGCCGAACTGTTCGAACTCGGCGACCAGGAACACGTGCTCGCGCTCGTCGTGCACCACATCTCGGCCGACGGCTGGTCCACCGGTCCGATGGCGCGCGACATCATGGTCGCCTACACTGCCCGCACCGAATGGGAGGAGCCCTCGTGGGCACCCCTGCCGGTGCAGTACGCCGACTACACGCTGTGGCAGCGGCAGGTGCTCGGATCCGAGGACGATCCGCAGTCGCTGATCTCCCGCCAGCTCGACTACTGGCGTCGCACCCTCGCCGGTGCGCCCGACCAGCTCGATCTGCCCGCCGACCGTCCGCGGCCGGCCGTGCAGTCGTACTCCGGTGCGACCGTGGACTTCTCGATCGACCCGGAGTTGCACCGCGAGCTCGTGGCGCTGGCGCGCACCCGCAACGCGTCGCTGTTCATGGTGGTGCACGCGGCCCTGAGCGTGCTGCTCGCGCGGATGTCCGGCCAGGACGACATCGCGGTCGGCACACCCGTCGCCGGTCGCGGTGAGCAGGCGCTCGACGACCTCATCGGCATGTTCGTCAACACCCTCGTGCTGCGCACGGAGGTCGATTCGGGCAGGCCGTTCACCTCGCATCTGGCGCGGGCACGCGACGCGGCGCTCGGCGCCTTCGGCCACGCCGACGTGCCGTTCGAGCGGCTCGTCGAGGTGCTCAACCCGACCCGCTCCACCGCCCGGCACCCGCTGTTCCAGGTGATGCTCTCGTTCGAGAACCTGCGCGCCGCGCACGTCGAACTGCGTGGCCTGACCCTCGACGTGCTCGACATCGACACGGCGGTCGCCAGGTTCGACCTGCAGCTCACCCTCACCGAGGACTTCGCGGAGGACGGCACGCCGAACGGTCTCGGAGCGGCGTTCACCTATGCGACCGACCTGTTCGATCACGCGACGGTGCGCGGATTCGCCGATCGCTTCGTCCGCATCCTCGAGGCCGTGGTGCGCGAACCCGAGGTCGTCGTCGGCGACATCGACCTGCTCGACGCCGACGAGCGACTCGCGGTCCTCGAATCGTGGAACGACACCGCGCACGAGCTGGAACCGGCCACTCTCGTCGACCTGTTCGACGCCCGGGTGGCGACGGATCCCGACGCCGCGGCCGTGGCCTTCGAGGGCGAGCAGCTGACCTACGCGGACTTCGACGCGCGAGTGAACCGCCTTGCCCGCCATCTGATCTCGCAGGGTGTCGGACCGGAGTCGACCGTCGGACTCGCGGTGCGGCGATCCCTCGACCTCCTCGTCGGCATGTACGCGATCGTCAAGGCCGGCGGCGCCTACCTGCCGCTCGACCCCGATCAGCCCGCCGACCGCAACGCGTACATCCTCGACACGGCGGCGCCGGTCGCGGTGCTGACCACCACCCGCGACGCCTTCGGGTCGACCGCGGCCGCGCACACGATCGAGATCGACACGCTCGATGTGTCCGACCTGCCGTCCGGCCCGATCACCGATGCCGATCGCATCGCCACGCTCACGCCGGCGAACACCGCCTACGTCATCTTCACGTCCGGTTCGACGGGACGGCCCAAGGGTGTCGCGGTGCCGCACGGCGCGATCGTCAACCGCCTGCTGTGGATGCAGGACGAGTACGGCCTCGGTCGCGACGACGTGGTCCTGCAGAAGACGCCGTTCACCTTCGACGTGTCGGTGTGGGAGTTCTTCTGGCCCCTGCAGATCGGTGCGCGACTCGAGATCGCACTTCCCGACGGTCATCGGGACCCGGCCTATCTCGCCCGGGTCATGGCCGACCGCGGCGTCACGGTCGCGCACTTCGTGCCGTCCATGCTCGCGGTCTTCGTCGCCGAGAACGCCGCGGCCTCGGCCTCATCGTTGCGGATGGTCTTCGCCTCGGGCGAGGCACTGCCCGCCTCGGTCGCCGCACGCCTGCGGTCGATCCTGCCGGGCGCTCGCCTGCACAACCTGTACGGCCCCACCGAGGCGGCCGTCGACGTGACCTACCACGAGGTCACCGCGGCCGACGCGGTGTCGGTGCCGATCGGCGTCCCGGTCTGGAACACCGGCGTCCACGTCCTCGACGGCCGACTGCATCCGGTGCCGGTCGGTGTCGCGGGTGAGCTCTACCTGTCGGGTGTCCAGCTGGCGCGCGGTTACGTGGCGCGGCCGGATCTGACGGCGGAACGCTTCGTCGCCTCGCCGTACGGGGCGGGGGAGAGGCTCTACCGCACGGGCGATCTCGTGCGGTGGGTCGCCCGGGAGACCTCCGACGCACGCACGGCGCGTGCCGAACTCGAATACATCGGCCGCACCGACTTCCAGGTCAAGTTGCGCGGTCTGCGCATCGAACTCGGCGAGATCGAGACGGCTCTGCTCGCGCTCGACGACGTCGATCAGGCCGTCGTGCTCGTGCGCTCGGACGCCCACTCCGGTGAGCACCTCGTCGCCTATCTCGTCGCCGCCGACGGCCGGTCGCTCGACACCACCTCGGTCTCGCGTCGTCTCGCCGGCTCGCTGCCGGCCTACATGGTGCCGTCGGTCTACGTCGTGCTCGACGAGTTCCCGCTCGGATCGTCGGGCAAGCTCGACCGCAAGGCCCTGCCGGCCCCGATCTTCGAGGTCAAGGAGTTCCGCGCCCCGACGACCCCGGTCGAACAGATCGTCGCGTCGGTCTTCGCCGACGTCCTCGGACTCGAACGCGTCGGTCTCGACGACGACTTCTTCGCGCTCGGCGGCAACTCGCTGATCGCGACGCAGGCCGTCTCCCGCATCGGCGAAGCCCTCGGCGGCCGGACGGCGCTGCGTGCGATCTTCGAGTCGTCCACCGTCGAAGGTCTCGCCGCGGCTGTGGAGGCTGCGTCGTCCGGCATCGACCGGATCCCGCTCGTCGCCGGTCCGCGACCCGCACGGGTGCCGCTGTCGCTCGCCCAGCAGCGCATGTGGTTCCTCAACCGCTTCGACCCCGAGTCGGCGGTGAACAACATCCCCGTCGCCGTGCATCTGTCGGGCAAGCTGGACGTCGAGGCCCTCGAAGCCGCGCTCCACGACGTGATCTCGCGTCACGAGTCGCTACGCACCGTCTACCCCGACATCGACGGCTACGGATACCAGAAGGTGCTCGCCCCGGCCGATGTCACGATCCGACTCGAACCGCTGTCGATCGACCCGGCGAATCTTCCTGCCGAACTCCGACAGCTCGCCGCGACCCCGTTCGACCTTGCTCGCGACGTCCCTCTGATCGTCCGGCTCTTCGAGTCGGCTCCGGACGAGCACGTGCTCGTAGCCGTGCTGCACCACATCGCGGCGGACGGGTTCTCGATGGGACCGCTCACGCGCGACATCATGATCGCCTACGCCGCTCGGTCCACCGGGGAGGCGCCCGGCTGGGAACCGCTCGACATCCAGTACGCCGACTACACCCTCTGGCAGCGCGATGTCCTCGGCTCCGAGGAAGACCCGGATTCCCTGGTAGCGCAGCAGATCGACTACTGGATGGAAGCGCTGAAGGATCTGCCGGACAGCCTGGACCTCCCGGTCGACCGTCCTCGGCCCGCCGTCGCCTCCTACCGTGGAGCGACGTCGCGATTCACCGTCGGCGCAGAGCTGCGGGCCGCGATCGGACGCCTCGCGAAGGAACATCGGACGACGGACTTCATGGTCGTGCACGCGGTGCTCGCAGCGCTCCTCGCACGCATGAGCGCGTCGGACGACATCGCGATCGGCACCCCGATCGCCGGCCGCGGTGAGCGTGTCCTCGACGAGCTCGTCGGCATGTTCGTCAACACGCTCGTGCTGCGTACACAGGTCGACGTCTCGGCTCCGTTCGAGGAACTTCTCGGCCACGTACGCGACGTGGACCTGGGGGCGTTCGCACACGCGGATGTTCCGTTCGAGAGGCTCGTCGACGTCCTGGCCCCCGTGCGCACCCAGGCGCACAATCCGCTGTTCCAGGTGATGCTCGCCTTCCAGAACATCGGCCCGGTCTCGTTCGAGCTGCCGGAACTGTCGGTTTCGAATCTGGCGTTCGACAGCGACCTGTCGAAGTTCGATCTCGCCGTCACCGTCCTCGACGAGGACGGCGCCGGGACGGACGGTGGTTACGTCGTCGAATTGTCCTATGCCACCGACCTGTTCGATGCGGACACCGTTTCCGATTTCGGTGCGCGATTCGTCCGGATGCTCGAAGAGGTCGTCGCCGATGCGTCGACTGCAGTCGGTGATCTCGAAATCCTCTCGGACGGAGAGGCGCAGCACTTGCTCTCCGTCCGTGGACGGGCGGTCGCGCGGACGGCGACGCTCGTGGAACTGCTCACCTCCGCGGTATCCGACCATCCCGATCGCATTGCCGTCCGGGCGGGCGACACCGTCCTGACCTACCGGGACCTCGACGAACGGTCAAACCGGATCGCACGGTATCTGATCGGACGCGGTGCCGGTCCCGACGAGCTCGTTGCACTCGCCTTCCCTCGTTCGTGGGAAATGGTGCTGGGGGTGTGGTCGGTCGCGAAGACGGGTGCGGCCTATGTGCCGATCGACCCGGAATACCCGATCGAACGCGTCGCCCACATGCTCGACGACTCGGGAGCCCTGCTCGGGCTGACCGCGACGGCGCACGCGGCGAAGCTGCCCTCCCGGACCGAATGGGTTCGGCTCGACGACGATGCGTTCGTCGCCGACTACTCCGCCCGGTCGGCGGCCCCGATCACGGATGCCGACCGCACGGCGTCGCTGCGAGTCGACCATCTCGCGTACGTCATCTACACCTCGGGTTCGACGGGTCGCCCGAAGGGCGTCGGGGTCACCCACCGCGGCCTGGCCGGTCTGGTCCGGGAAACCGTCGAACTGTACGGGGTGACCGCCCGGTCCCGGATCCTGCACATCTGTTCGCCGAGTTTCGATCCCTCCGTGCTGGACTGGACGATGGCGGGTTCGACGGGCGCCGAACTCGTCATCACGCCGCCGTCGATCTACGGTGGTGCCGAACTGCGGGCACTCATCGCGCAGACGAAGGTCACGCACGCCGTGATCACCCCGGCGGTACTCGGTTCGGTGGATCCCGGCGACCTGGACTCGCTGCACACCCTCAACGTCGGTGGCGACGCGTCCACTCCGGACCTCGTAGCGCGCTGGGCTCCCGGCCGGCGATTCTTCAACGCCTACGGGCCGACCGAGACCACGATCGTTTCGACTCGCGAACAGCTCGAGGCCGACGGGCCGATCACGATCGGCGCACCCACCGCGGGTGTGCACGCTCTCGTTCTCGACGGCCGGATGCGACCGGTTCCCACAGGGGTACCAGGCGAGCTCTATCTGGCGGGTGACGTACTCGCCCGGGGATACCATCATCGTCCCGGTCTCACCGCAGGGCGGTTCGTCGCGGCCCTGTTCGGCGTGCCGGGCGCTCGGATGTACCGCACCGGCGACATCGTGCGCTGGGACGCCGAGCGTCGTCTGGTGTTCGTGGGCCGCTCGGACTTCCAGGTCAAGATCCGCGGATACCGGATCGAACTCGGTGAGATCGACGCCGTCCTCCTGACACACCCGCTCGTCGTGTTCGCCAGCACCGTCGGCCACGAGATGCCCTCGGGGCAAACGGCTCTCGTCGCATACGTGCAGGGCGGTGCGGGGCTCGTCCCTGCCGAACTCTCCGAGCACGTCGCACGCTCGCTGCCCTCGTACATGGTCCCCTCGCAGATCATCGTGCTCGACGAGGTGCCGTTGACGCCCGTGGGCAAACTCGACCGCAGCGCGCTACCCGAACCGGAGTTCGGCCTCCGTTACCGCGAATTCCGTGCACCCACCACCCCGGTCGAAGAATCCGTCGCGCGAGTGTTCGCCGATGTGCTGGGCGTACAGGATGTCGGGCTCGACGACGACTTCTTCGAGCTCGGAGGGAACTCGCTCCTCGCGACCCAGGTCGTCTCCCGCCTCGGTGCGATCCTGGACACGCAAGTGCCGGTACGTGCACTCTTCGATGCCGGCACCGTTGCCGCACTCGCGGTGCGCGTCGAACGGGAGGCCGGCCGAGGTGAACGCGTCCCGCTCGCCAGGACGACGCGCCCCGAACGTATTCCGTTGTCGCCGGCGCAGCAGCGCATGTGGTTCCTCAACCGGTTCGATCCCGAATCCGGCGCGAACAACATCCCGGTAGGGGTGCGTCTGACCGGGGACCTCGACGTGAAGGCACTGCGCACCGCGCTGCGCGACGTCGTCGAACGACACGAGTCGCTGCGCACCGTCTATCCCGACGTCGACGGCGCAGGACACCAGTCGATCCTGCCGCCCTACACAGTGGAGTTGCCGGTCGAGCGTGTCGACGAGAGCGCCCTGTTCGATCGGGCCGAACAGCTCACCTCGGAGGGTTTCGACGTCACGCGCGAGGTGCCGCTGCGGGTCGTGCTGTTCACTCTCGGTGCCCGCGAACATGTGCTGTTCCTCGTGGTGCACCACATCGCAGCCGACGGTTTCTCCCTGCGACCGCTCGCGCGCGACATCATGCTCGCGTACGCCAACCGCTCGCGTGGGGAAGCTCCCGCGTGGGCGCCGCTGGAAGTGCAGTACGCCGACTATGCCCTCTGGCAGCGCGAGGTCCTCGGTTCGGAAAGTGACCCGGACTCGGTTTTCTCCCGGCAGACGAAGTACTGGACCGATCGGCTGGCGGACCTGCCCGACCAGCTCGATCTGCCGTCCGATCGTGCTCGCCCGGAGGTGGCGTCCAACGCCGGCCGCACGAGCCGGTTCCGGATCGAGCCACAGCTGCACGCTTCGTTGGAAGAGCTGGCCAGGCAACGGAACACGACGCTGTTCATGGTCGTGCACGCGGCACTCGCAGTGTTGCTGGCCCGGGTGTCCGGCTCGGAGGACATCGCCATCGGCACCCCGATCGCCGGTCGCGGCGAGCGTGCACTGGACGACCTCGTGGGCATGTTCGTCAACACGCTCGTGCTCCGCGTCGACGTGCGGAACGATCGTCCCTTCCACGACCTGCTCGGGCAGGTGCGGGAGACCGATCTCGACGCCTTCGCGCACGCCGACGTCCCCTTCGAACGGCTCGTCGAGATCCTCGATCCTCAGCGGTCACAGGCCCGTCACCCGCTGTTCCAGGTGGCGCTCACGTTCCAGAACACCGGTGATGTCGAGTTCGCTCTCGACGGCGTCACCGCCCGGGCCCTCCACTACGACGCGGATACCGCCAAGTTCGACCTGCAGTTCACGTTTGCGGAGAGGAAGGGCGAGGACGATGCGGACGCGGGTATGGATTTCGCCGTCACCTACGCGACGGACCTGTTCGACGACCTGAGGGTCGCGGCGTTCGCGGAGCAGTTGCTCCGGATTCTGCGTGCGGTCGTGGAGGACCCTTCGGCCGTGGTCGGGGACATCGAGATCCTCGACGATTTCGAGCGGGAACTGGTCGTCTCGCGCTGGAACTCGCTGGGCGACGACGTCGCACCGGCCGGGGCGACGCTCGTGGACATGTTCGAGGCGCGCGTCGCCGAGTGCGGCGACGCGGTCGCGGTGCGGTTCGGCGACGAGCAGTTGTCCTACCGTGAGCTCGGTGCGCGGGTGCACCGCCTGGCACGTCATCTCATCGATGTCGGTGCCGGACCGGAGGATCTGGTCGCGGTCGCGATGCCGCGCTCGCTCGATCTGATCGTGGCGTTGCTCGCGGTGCTCGAGGCCGGTGCCGGATACCTGCCGATCGATCCGAACTCGCCGGCCGACCGGATCGAGTTCCTGGTCTCGGACGCGACGCCGGTGGCGGTGGTGACCACCTCGGATGCCGAGGTGCCGTTCCCGGACTCGGTGCCGGTCGTCGAGATCGATCGTCTGGATCTGTCGGAGGTCGACGACGCACCGATCCTCGACGCGGAGCGCCGTGCCCCGCTGACATCGACGAACCTGGCGTACGTGATCTACACGTCGGGATCGACCGGACGCCCGAAGGGTGTGCTGATCCCGCACCGCAATGTCGTGCGGCTGATGGTCAACACCGAATCGGTGTACGGCTTCGACTCGTCGGACGTATGGACGATGTTCCACAGCTACGCCTTCGACTTCTCGGTATGGGAGCTGTGGGGGCCGCTGCTCTACGGCGGAACCCTCGTGGTCGTCGACTACTTCACGTCGCGTTCGCCGGAAGCCTTCCGCGAGTTGCTGATCCGCGAACGCGTCACCGTGCTCAACCAGACGCCGTCGGCCTTCTACCAGCTGGTCGAGGCCGACCGGGTCGCGGTCGACGAGGCGCAGTTGTCGTTGCGGTACGTGATCTTCGGTGGCGAGGCGCTCGAGCCGCGTCGTCTGGCCGGGTGGTTCGAGCGTCACGGGGATGCGGGGCGAGCGCAGCGACTGGGGATCGGCACAGCTCCGCGGTTGGTGAACATGTACGGCATCACCGAGACGACCGTGCACGTGTCGTACCGGGAGATCGGTGCCGACCTGGCGCAGAGTGCGTCCGCGAGCGTGGTCGGTGTCCCGATCGCGGGTCTGCGGGTGTACGTGCTCGACCGGCGGCTCAAGCCGGTGCCGGTGGGTGTGGCCGGCGAAATGTATGTCGGCGGCGGCCAGTTGGCGCGTGGATACCTGCGCCGTCCGGAGCTGTCGGCGGCACGTTTCGTCGCCGATCCGTTCTCGTCCGACGGTGCGCTGCTGTACCGGACGGGCGATGTCGCACGCTGGGTCGTCTCGGGCGATCTCGAATATCTCGGACGCGCCGACGACCAGGTGAAGATCCGCGGTTTCCGCATCGAGCTCGGTGAGGTGGAGGCTGCGGTGCTTGCGCAGGACGAGGTCGCCCACGCGGCGGTCATCGTGCGCGAGGACACCCCGGGAGCAGCCCGGATCGTCGCCTATGTGGTTCCGCACGACGGCATGTCGATCGATACCGAAGCGCTGCGCAGCGGTGTCGCCGTGGTCCTGCCGGAGTACATGGTGCCCTCGGCGTTCGTGGTGATCGACGCGATCCCGCTGACGGTCAACGGCAAGCTCGACCGCCGGGCGCTGCCCGAGCCGGTGTTCGAAACGCGTGGTTTCCGCGCGCCGAGCACCCCGATCGAGGAGATCGTGGCGGGCGTGTTCGCCGACGTCCTCGATGTCGACCGCATCGGCGCCGACGACGATTTCTTCGCACTCGGTGGCAACTCGCTGATCGCGACGCAGGTCGTCGCCCGACTCGGTGCCGCGCTCGATGCGCAGGTGCCGGTGCGGACGTTGTTCGAGGCGTCCACCGTCGCGGAACTCGCGACACGGGTCGAGCAGGAGTCCGGTCGCGGCGCTCGGGTGCCGCTCGCGGCGCGGACACGGCCGGAGTCGATCCCGCTGTCTCCCGCACAGCAGCGGATGTGGTTCCTCAACCGGTTCGATCCCGACTCGACGGCCTACAACATCCCGTTCGCGTTGCGGATGACGGGCGCACTGGACGTCGACGCGTTGCGTGCCGCCGTCACCGACCTCGTCGCACGGCACGAGTCCCTGCGCACCGTTTACCCCGAGACCGAATCCGGTCCGGTGCAGCGCATCCTGCCGGCCTCGCAGGTCCGGCCGCAACTCGAACCGGTGGACGTCACCGCCGCCGATCTCGAGCTGCGGATGCGGGAGATCGCCGCGGCCGGCTTCGACGTGACCGTCGATGTGCCGGTGCGGATGCATCTGCTCCGCGTGGCCGACGACGATCACGTCCTCGTCACCGTGGTCCACCACATCAGCGCCGACGGTTCGTCGATGGTGCCGCTGGTCCGCGATGTGATGACGGCCTACGCCGCCCGGTCCGCGAACAGTGATCCGGCGTGGGCGCCGCTCGCGGTGCAGTACGCCGACTTCGCGTTGTGGCAGCGGGAGATCCTCGGCTCCGAGGACGATCCGGAGTCCACCGCCGCCGAGCAGCTCGGCTACTGGCGCATCGCGCTCGCCGACCTGCCCGACCAGCTCGACCTGCCGCTCGACCGTCCGCGGCCGGCGCAGCAGAGCTTCCGCGGCGACCGCGTGGAGTTCACCATCGGTGCCGATCTCCACCGTGAGCTGCGGGATCTGGCACGCAACCGGAACGCGACCGTGTTCATGGCCGTGCACGCGGCCTTCGCGGCGCTGCTCGCGCGCCTGTCCGGTTCGACGGACATCGCGGTGGGCACCCCCATCGCGGGCCGCACCGAGCAGGCCACCGAGGACATCATCGGCATGTTCGTCAACACGCTGGTGCTCCGGCTGGAGGTGGACGGTGGTGCGTCCTTCGACGAATTGCTGTCCGCAGCACGGGAAACCGATCTGCAGGCCTTCGCGCACGCGGACGTGCCGTTCGAGCGTCTCGTGGAGGTCCTGAACCCGGCCCGCTCGACGGCCCGGCATCCGCTGTTCCAGGTCGGCTTCTCGTTCCAGAACCAGAGCCGCTCCGAACTCGCCCTGCCCGGCCTCGACATCGAACCGGTCGACCTCGAAGGTGGCACCGCCCAGTTCGACATGCACCTGATCGTCGCCGACAGCTACGGAGACGACGGCGCGCCGCAGGGCATCGACGCGATCCTCACCTACGCGACGGATCTGTTCGACCGCGAGACCGCGGAGGCCGTCGCGGCCCGTTTCGAGCAGCTGCTCGAAGCGCTCGTCGAGTCGCCGGCACTGCCCGTCGGTGATCACGCGTTGCTCCTGCCGCAGGAGCGCGACACGGTGCTCGGCGCGTGGAACGACACCGCGCACGGAACCGACCCCGGCGCGACCCTCGTCGGTCTGTTCGACGAGCAGGTCGCCGCACACCGCGACGACGTCGCGATCGTGTACGAGGGCCGGCGGTGGACCTACGGCGAGTTCGACTCGTCCGTCAACCGTCTCGCCCGGCACCTGCTCGGTCTCGGTGTGGGGCCGGAGGATCGGGTCGCGCTCGCGATCCGTCGTTCACCCGAGCTGCTCGTGGGCATGTACGCGATCGCGAAGACCGGCGCTGCCTACGTGCCGGTCGACCCGGACCAGCCCGCCGAGCGCAACACCTACATCCTCGACACGGCCGCTCCCGTCGCGATCGTGACGACGAGCGGCGACCGGGTCGAGCACGCCACGGCGCCGGTCGTCGAACTCGACGGCCTCGACCTCGCCGGGCTCTCCGACGATCCGATCACCGACGACGACCGGTCGGCTCCGCTGCGGCCGGGCAACACGGCGTACGTGATCTTCACGTCGGGTTCGACCGGCCGCCCCAAGGGCGTCGCGGTCTCCCACGCCGCGATCGTCAACCAGTTGTTGTGGAAGCGTGAGTATTTCGGTATCGGGGCCGACGACGCGGTGCTGCTCAAGACCGTCGCGACGTTCGACCTGTCGGTGTGGGAGTTCTGGTCGGCGCTCACCTCCGGCGCCCGCCTGGTGATCGCCACCGCCGACGGACACCGCGATCCCGACTATCTGCTCGCGTTGTTGCGCGACGAGCAGGTGACCACGCTGCACACCGTTCCGTCCATGCTGTCGATGCTGATGACGGTCGCGGCCGGTCCGGTGGCGCCGTCGCTGCGGCGGATCCTCGCGATCGGTGAGGCGCTGCCCGCGGCGGTGGCCCAGCAGTTCCGCGCGGACAACACCGCGACGCTGTACAACCTCTACGGACCGACCGAGGCCGCGGTCTCGGTGACCGTCCACGAGGTCGACGATGCCGACCGGACCGTCGTCCCGATCGGTGTGCCAGAGTGGAACACCGCCGTCTACGTCCTCGACGACCGGCTGCGGCCGGTGGCGCCGGGTGTCGCCGGCGAGCTGTACCTCGCGGGTGCCCAGCTCGCGCGGGGCTACCACGACCGTCCCGACCTCACCGCGGACCGGTTCGTCGCCGACCCGTACAGGCGCGGACGCATGTACCGCACGGGCGACATCGTCCGGTGGAACCGTGCCGGTCGCCTCGAATACCTCGACCGCGCCGACTTCCAGGTCAAGGTGCGCGGTTACCGCATCGAACTCGGCGAGGTCGAGACCGTCCTGCGCGAGCTGCCGGGCGTGAAGGACGTCGCCGTCCTGGTGCGCAGCACCGCCCACCTCGGCGACCGGCTCGTCGCGTACATCGTGCCGGCCGCCGACTCGTTCGACGCCGGTGCGACACGGGCGTTCGACGCCGGTGCGACACGGGCGTTCGACGCCGGTACGACACGGGCGTTCGACGCCGGTGCGACACGGACGGCGCTCGCGGAGCGACTGCCGTCGTACATGGTGCCGTCGGCGTTCGTCGAACTCGACGCGCTGCCGCTGAACACCAACGGCAAGCTCGACCGGCGGGCCCTGCCCGACCCCGAACTCGACATGGGGCAGTTCCGCGCCCCGACCGATCCCGTCGAGGAGATCGTGGCCGCGACCGTCGCCGAACTGCTCGGCGTCGAGCGGGCCGGCCTCGACGACGATTTCTTCGAACTCGGCGGCAACTCGCTGCTCGCGACGCAGCTCGCCGCCCGGCTCGGTGCCGCACTCGACACCCGCGTGCCGGTCCGGACCGTCTTCGAGTCGTCCACGGTGGTCGCGCTCGCCGCCCGCCTCCGGCCGTCGGTGGGCGAGGGTGCCCGTCCGGCGCTCACGACCGTCCCGCGTCCCGAGCAGGTGCCGCTGTCGCTCGCACAGCAGCGCATGTGGACCCTGAACCGGGTCGATCCGGAATCGGGTGTCTACAACATCCCCGTCGCCGTGCGCCTGACCGGTGCGCTCGACGTGGACGCCCTGCGCGCCGCGGTCGCCGACCTGTTCGCACGACACGAGGTGCTGCGCACCGTCTACCCGGACAGCGGTGACGGTCCGGTGCAGGTCGTGCTGCCGGTCGCGCAGGCCGTGCCCGAGCTCACCCCGGTGGACGTGACCACCGACGAACTCGTCGACCGTCTCACCGAGATCCTCGGCAGCGGATTCGACGTGACGGCATCGGTCCCGCCGGTGCGGGTCGCGTTGTTGCGTCTCGACGCCGCCGAACACGTCCTCGCGGTCGTCGCGCACCACATCAGTGCCGACGGGTACTCGATGCGCCCGCTCGTGCGCGACGTCATGACCGCCTATCTCGCGCATGCCGCGGGGGAGACCCCGGGCTGGGCGCCGCTCGAGGTCCAGTACGCCGACTACACGCTGTGGCAGCAGAGCGTTCTCGGTTCCGAGGACGATCCCGAGAGCGAGCTGTCGCGTCAGCTCGACTACTGGGCCGACGAACTCTCCGGTGTCCCGGAGGTTCTCGCCCTGCCCACGGATCGTCCGCGCCCCGCCCGCCAGTCGACCGTCGGTGAGTCGTTCACCTTCACGATCGGTGAGGAACTCGCGCAGCGGATCGAGAAGACCGCCCGCGAGCACAACGCAACGGTCTTCATGACGATGCACGCCGCCTTCGCGGTGCTGCTCGCCCGCCTGTCGGGCAGCGAGGACATCGCGGTGGGCACGCCGACCGCCGGTCGTGGTGAGGAAGCGCTCGACGACCTCGTCGGCATGTTCGTCAACACCCTCGTGCTCCGCACCCGGGTGGCCGGCTCGGCGACCTTCGCGGAGCTGCTCGCTCAGGCCAAGGAGAAGGATCTCGCGGCGTTCGGCAACGCCGATGTGCCGTTCGAGCGGGTCGTCGAACGTCTCGGTGTGCGGCGCAACAGCGCGTACACCCCGCTGTTCCAGGCGATGCTCACCTTCCAGAACATCGACACCGGCACCTTCGCCCTGCCGGGGCTCGAGGTGGCCGCGCTCGAGACGGGAGCCGACCAGGCGAAGTTCGACCTCCAGTGCACGGTGGTCGAACGGTTCTCCGAGTCGGGAGCGCTGACCGCACTCGATGTGACCTTCACCTACGCCACGGCACTGTTCGACGCCGCGACGGTCGAGACCTTCGGCGACCGCTTCGTCCGGATCCTCGAGACCGTCAGCGCCGACCCGCAGGTCGTCCTCCGTTCGCTCGACATCCGCACGGATGCCGAGCGGGCGCGGGCGGCCCGGCCGAAGAAGGCACGCACCGTCGCCGATCTGCCGGCACTCGTGGCGGCAGCGGCTGCCGTGGCCCCGGACACCGTCGCCTTCCGGCACGGTGAGCGCGAAGTCACACTCGGCGAGTTCGCACAGCGTCTGGACACCATGGCAACCACGACCGGCGGTGCGCTCACCGCAGAAGCACTCGTGTCGGTGGTTTTGAACGGGCTCGTACCGGGGATGCTGCCCCAACTCGGCGCCGACGGTCTCGCACAGTTGGTGCGCGATGTGATCGCCGTCGCGGTAGGCGTCGATGCCGACGCGGTGGGAGACGCGGATTAGTCCTGTGTCGGTCACTTCGGGATAATGGAAGATCGGCTGTCGTTCGACTGCCCGGCCAGTACGGTGCCGGGTGGCAGCGGGGGGCGGTGTCGCGTGCGCAGCGTGATGCCGAGCGCAGGTTATTTCAGGAGGCTGACGTAGATGACGGGTGACATGGCGGGCAAGCCGGCGCTGGCGATCGAGGACCTTCCCCGGTTGCTCGCCGCCGTCGCGGAGATCGAACCCGACCGCGTCGCCCTCACCGACGGTGACACCCGTATCGGCTACGCGCGCCTGCGCGACGAGATCGCCACGCTCGACACCGCGATGGGTGGCGCGCTCGGTTTCGACGCGCTGTTCCCCGTCGTCCTGTCGAACATCGCGCCCGCTCTGCTGGGTGCTCCGGGTCTCGCGGGGGTGGTCGACGCCCTGCTGGCCGACGCCGTCGAGGTGCTCGGCGACGATGCAGCAGCACCGGCCACGTTCGATCCCGATACACTGGTGGCGCGTTTCGACGCCCAGGTGGCGCGGACCCCCGATGCGGTCGCTCTCGAGTTCGACGGGCAGGCCCTGACCTACCGCGAATTCGATGCCCGCGCCAACCGTCTCGCACGTCACCTGATCGGTCTCGGTGTGGGCCCGGACGCACGGGTCGGTCTCGCCGTCCGCCGGTCGTTCGATCTGCTGGTCGGCATGTACGCCATCGTCAAGGCCGGTGGCGCCTACGTGCCGCTCGATCCCGACCATCCGGCCGATCGCCTCGCCTACGTCCTCGAGATCGCTGAGCCGGTCGCCGTCGTCACCACCGAGCGCGACGCCGTCGATCTTCCCGATTCGGTCCCGGCGCTGACGATCGACGCCCTCGACCTGTCGGAGGTCTCCGACGAGCCGATCGCCCCGGAGGAGCGCCGCGGCGCGCTCACGGCCGATCACCTCGCCTACGTCATCTTCACGTCCGGTTCGACGGGACGGCCCAAGGGCGTCGCCGTCGAGCACCGGGCGATCGTCGCGAACATCGACTGGCGCCAGTCCGAATACGGGATGCGCGCCGACGACGTGGTGCTGCAGAAGACACCGTTCACCTTCGACGTGTCGGTCTGGGAGTTCTTCTGGCCGCTGCAGGTGGGTGCCCGCCTCACGATCGCGGTGCCCGACGGGCACCGCGACCCGGCCTATCTCGCGCAGACGATGATCGAACGCGGCGTGACGATCGCGCACTTCGTGCCGTCGATGCTCGCCGTCTACCTCACCGAGCCCACCGCCGCGTCGGTGAGCACCCTCCGCTACGTCTTCGCGTCCGGTGAGGCGCTGCCGCCGCAGACCGTCGCCCGCTTCTACGAGATCTCCTCGGCGCGTCTGCACAACCTCTACGGGCCCACCGAGGCCGCGGTCGACGTCACCTACTTCGCGACCTCGGCCGACGACACCGTCGTGCCGATCGGTGCCGCCGTGGCCGACACCGGCCTCTACGTCCTCGACGAGGGCCTGCGTCCCGTCCCGGACGGTGTCGAGGGTGAGCTCTACCTCGCGGGCGTCCAGCTCGCGCGCGGCTACCTCCGTCGCCCCGATCTGACCTCCGATCGCTTCGTCGCCGACCCGTTCGGCGAGCCCGGTGACCGCATGTACCGCACCGGCGACCTCGTGAAGACGAACGACGACGGGCAGATCGAGTACATCGGTCGCACCGACTTCCAGGTGAAGCTGCGCGGTCTGCGCATCGAACTCGGCGAGATCGAATCGGCGCTGCTCGACCATCCGGGCGTGCGGCAGTCGGTCGTCGTCGTGCACTCCGACCCCACGCTCGGCGACCACCTCGTCGCCTATCTCGTCACCGACGGGCACGACATCGAACGGTCCGAGCTCGCCGACGCCGTGCGCCGGCGCCTGCCCGACTACATGGTGCCGTCGCTGTTCGTCGAACTCGACGAGTTCCCGCTCGGCGGCAGCGGCAAGCTCGACCGGAAGGCCTTGCCCGAACCGGACTTCAGCTCCCTGCAGCGTGAGTACCGCGCACCGTCGACGGCCACCGAGCACGCCGTCGTCGCGGCGTTCGAGCAGGTCCTCGGTGTCGAGCGGCTCGGTGTCGACGACGACTTCTTCGAACTCGGCGGTAACTCGCTCAGCGCGACGCGGGTCGTCGCGCGACTGAGCGCCGACCACAAGGTCCGCATCGACGTCCGCGAGTTCTTCGACGCCCCCACGGCGGCCGAACTGGCCTCGCTCGTCGACGCCGCCATGGCCTCGGGTGGCGACGGACGCGCACCCCTGGTCCCGCAGGTGCGCCCGGAACTGGTGCCGTTGTCGCTCGCGCAGCAGCGGATGTGGTTCCTCAACCGCTTCGAGCCCGAATCGGCGGTCGACAACATCCCCGTGGCGATCCGCCTGTCGGGTGCACTCGACGCGGCGGCCCTGCAGGCCGCGGTGACCGACGTGCTCGGCCGGCACGAGTCGCTGCGGACGATCTACCCGGACGTCGACGGTGTGGGCTACCAGCAGGTGCTGTCGGTGGACGAGGTGGTGCCCGACCTGACGCCGGTCCCGGTGGCCGAGTCCGATCTGATCGCCCGGGCCACCGAGATCGTCGGCACCGGCTTCGACGTAACGACGCAGGTCCCCTTCCGGGCCCGGCTGTTCGCCGTCACCGAGACCGGGACCGCGGCCGAGCACGTGCTGGTGCTGGTCGTGCACCACATCGCCTCCGACGGGTTCTCGATGGGTCCGCTGACCCGCGACGTCGTGACGGCCTACGCCGCACGCGTCTCGGGCGACGCCCCGCAGTGGGAACCGCTCGCGGTGCAGTACGCCGACTTCGCCATCTGGCAGCGGGAGGTGCTCGGCTCGGAGGACGATCCGGAGTCGGTCATCTCCTCGCAGGTCGCGTTCTGGCGGGAGACCCTCGCGGGTCTGCCCGAGCAACTCGATCTGCCGGCCGACCGTCCGCGACCGGCCGTCGCGAGCTACCGCGGTGCCTCGCACCGGTTCGTCCTGGACTCCGAACTCCGTTCCGCCGTCCGCGATCTCGCCCGTCGCACCTCCACCACCGAGTTCATGGTCGTGCACGCGGCACTGGCGGTGCTGCTGGCGCGTCTGTCGGGCACCGACGACATCGCGATCGGCACCCCGGTGGCCGGTCGTGGCGACGCGGCGCTCGACGACTTGGTGGGCATGTTCGTCAACACCCTCGTGCTGCGCACCCGGGTCGAGGGCGGCGAGTCGTTCGAGCAGGTGCTCGGACAGGTGCGCGGAGCCGACCTCGAAGCGTTCGGGCAGGCCGACCTGCCGTTCGAGCGGCTCGTCGAGATCATCGACCCCGAACGGTCGACGGCACGGCACCCGCTGTTCCAGGTGCTCCTCGCGTTCCAGAACCTCGACGCCGACTCCCTCGAACTGCCCGGCCTGACCGTCTCGGCGCTCGACGTCGACGCGGCACTGGCGAAG
Source organism: Rhodococcus sp. GQ147 (assembly GCF_059759155.1). Classification (NCBI taxonomy): domain Bacteria; kingdom Bacillati; phylum Actinomycetota; class Actinomycetes; order Mycobacteriales; family Nocardiaceae; genus Rhodococcus; species Rhodococcus sp. GQ147. Next base: position 337,677 of record NZ_JCAXDU010000001.1, on the reverse strand, counting down.
TTCGACCTGCAGGTCACCGTCTCGGACGACGCCACCGCCGAGGGCTATCTCGTCGACCTCACCTATGCCACGGATCTGTTCGACGCCCGGACGATGGAGTCCTTCGCCGAGCGCCTGACCCGGATCCTCACCGCGGTCGTGACCGAACCCGCACTTCCGGTCGGTGATGTCGCGCTGCTCGACGATGCCGAGCGCACCGATGTGCTCGCCACGTGGAACGCCACCGATCACGCACTCGGCGACGCCGGGACTCTCGTCGATCTGTTCGCCGAGCAGGTACGGCGGTCGCCGGATGCGGTCGCGGTGGAGTTCGAGGGCGAGTCGCTGACCTACGGCGAGTTCTCCGAGCGTGTGAACCGTCTTGCGCGGCACCTGATCTCGCTCGGCGTCGGCCCCGACGCGCGGGTGGGTCTGGCGATGCGCCGCTCGCTGGATCTGCTCGTGGGTATGTACGCGGTCGTCACGGCCGGCGGTGCCTACGTGCCGATCGACCCGGATCAGCCCGACGATCGCAACGGTTACATCCTCGACACCGCCGCTCCCGTGGTGGTGCTGACCACCGAACGCGACGGATTCTCCGTGCCGGCCACGGCATCGGTGCCGTCGCTCGCGATCGACGGCACCGACCTGTCCGCGACACCGGCCGAGCCGGTCACCGACGCCGACCGCCTCGCGCCGTTGCGGCCGTCGAACACCGCGTACTCGATCTTCACCTCCGGTTCGACGGGACGCCCGAAGGGTGTGGCGGTCGCCCATGCCTCGGTCGTCAACCAGATCCGGTGGATCACCACCGAATACGGGATCGGCCCCGACGACGTGGTGCTGCAGAAGACCCCGTTCACCTTCGACGTGTCGGTGTGGGAACTCTTCGGCACCCTCGCCGTCGGTGCGCGCATGGTGATCGCGGTCCCGGACGGTCACCGCGACACCGCCTATCTCGGCACCGTCATCCGCGAGCGCGCGGTGACGGCGACCTCCTTCGTCCCGTCGATGCTCGCGGTGTTCGCCGCGTCGGTGTCGCCCGACGACTGCGCGTCGCTGCGCACCGTGCTCGTCGCAGGTGAGGCCTTCCCGCTGTCGGTGGCCGAGCAGTTCTCGCGGATCAGCGACGCCGAGCTCCACAACCTCTACGGCCCCACCGAGGCCACGGTGCACGCCACCGCCCGCCCGGTCGCAGGAACGACGGGTGGCTCCGTCGCGATGGGCGCTCCGGTGTGGAACACCCGCGCCTACGTGCTCGACTCGCGACTGTCGCCGGTTCCCGCCGGTGTCGTGGGTGAGCTGTATCTCGCGGGTGTGCAGGTGGCGCGCGGTTACGTCGGCCGCCCCGATCTGACCGCCGAGCGTTTCGTCGCCTCGCCCTTCGGCGAGGGTGAGCGTCTGTACCGCACGGGCGACCTCGTGCGCTGGGGCAACGACCGCCGCGGCGATCTCGAGTATCTCGGCCGCACCGACTTCCAGGTCAAGCTCCGCGGTCTGCGTATCGAGCTCGGGGAGATCGAGACCGCGCTGCTCGACCACACCGGGGTGTCGCAGGCCGCCGCGCAGGTGCGGCACGAACAGCTCGTCGCCTACGTGGTCCCGGCCCCGAACACGACCTTCGACCGCGACGCCGCGCAGGCCGCGCTGAGCGCGGTGCTCCCGGCCTACATGGTGCCGTCGCAGTTCGTGGTCCTCGACGAGATGCCGCTCGGCAGCTCGGGCAAGGTCGACCGGAAGGCGCTGCCCGATCCGGTCTTCGAGGCCCGCGGCTTCCGTGCACCCACGACTCCGGTCGAAGAGGTCGTCGCCGGCGTGTTCGCCGACGTCCTCGGTGTCGACCGTGTCGGGCTCGACGACGACTTCTTCGCCCTCGGCGGCAACTCGCTCATCGCGACGCAGGTCGTCGCGCGCCTCGGCTCCGAACTGGGAACCGTTGTGCCCGTTCGTGTCCTGTTCGAGGCGTCCGGCGTGGCCGCCCTCGCCGCCCGCGTCGAGCAGAGCGAGACCCAGGGCCGCACGCCGCTCATCGCGCAGGAACGTCCCGAGCGGGTACCGCTGTCGCTCGCGCAGCAGCGGATGTGGTTCCTCAACCGCTTCGAGCCCGAATCGGCGGTCAACAACATCCCCGGCGCGATCCGGTTGATCGGCGCGCTGGACGTCGAGGCGCTGCGCTCCGCGGTGGTCGACGTGCTCGGCCGGCACGAGTCCTTGCGGACGACCTACCCGGACGTCGACGGTGTGGGCTACCAGCAGGTGCTGCCGGTGTCCGAGGTCGAACCCGACCTCACGCCGATCGACGTCACCGAGACGCAGCTGGTGCAGAGCATCACCGATCTCGTCTCGTCCGGCTTCGACGTCTCTGCCCAGGCACCCTTCCGGGCGCAGCTGTTCGCGGTGTCGGCGACCGAACACGTGCTCGCACTCGTCGTGCACCACATCGCCGCCGACGGCTTCTCGATGGGTCCGCTCACCCGCGACATCGTCTCCGCCTACGCGGCCCGCGCCGCCGGCGGCGAACCGGGCTGGGAACCGCTGCCGGTGCAGTACGCCGACTTCGCGATCTGGCAGCGGGAGGTGCTCGGTTCGGAGGACGATCCGGAGTCGGTCATCTCCTCGCAGGTCGGTTTCTGGCGGGACACGCTCGAGGGTCTGCCCGAGCAGCTCGACCTGCCGGCCGACCGCCCGCGCCCCGCCGTCGCCACCAACCGGGGTGCCCTGCACGAGTTCACCATCGACGAGACGCTGCACGACCGCATCGTCACGCTCGCCCGCGAACGCAACGCGACCCCGTTCATGGTGGTGCACACCGCGCTGGCAGTGTTGCTGGCGCGTCTGTCGGGAACCGACGACATCGCGATCGGCACCCCGGTGGCCGGTCGTGGCGACGCGGCGCTCGACGACCTGGTGGGCATGTTCGTCAACACCCTCGTGCTGCGCACCAGGGTCGAGGGCGGCGAGTCGTTCGAGCAGGTGCTCGGCCGGGTGCGCGGCGCCGACCTCGAGGCGTTCGGCCACGCCGACCTGCCGTTCGAACGACTCGTGGAGGTGCTCAACCCCGAGCGCTCCACTACACGTCACCCGCTGTTCCAGGTGATGCTGTCGTTCCAGAACCTCGAGACTCGCACGCTCGAACTTCCGCGGCTGACCGTCGAGGCCGTCGACCTCGACATCGCGACCGCCAAATTCGACCTCCAGTTCGTCGTCACCGAGACGCCGACCGCGACCGGTGCCGCCGAGTACTCGGTGGGCCTGACCTACGCCACCGATCTGTTCGACACCCGCACCGTCGAGCGCATTGCCGAGCGCTTCGTCCGTCTCCTCGATGCGGTCACCGGCGATCTCTCGGTCGCGATCGGTGATGTCGACCTGCTCGACGACGCCGAACGCGTGCAGGTCCTCGAGCAGTGGAACGACACCGACCACGCGCTCGACGGCACCTCGACCCTCGTCGATCTGTTCGCCGAGCAGGTCCGGCGGTCGCCGGATGCGGTCGCGGTGGAGTTCGAGGGCGAGTCGCTGACCTACGGCGAGTTCTCCGAGCGCGTGAACCGTCTTGCGCGGCACCTGATCTCGCTCGGCGTCGGCCCCGACGCGCGGGTGGGTCTGGCGATGCGTCGCTCGCTCGATCTGCTGGTCGGTATGTACGCGGTCGTCACCGCCGGTGGTGCCTACGTGCCGATCGACCCGGACCAGCCGGAGGATCGCAACGGCTACATCCTCGACACCGCCGCTCCCGTGGCGGTGCTGACCACCGAGCGTGACGGGTTCCGCGTGCCGGGGGAGACGTCCGTCCCGATCCTGCTCGTCGACACCCTCGACCTGTCCGCGACGGCGTCCGATCCCGTCATCGACGCCGAGCGGACGTCCCCGCTGCGGGCCTCGAACACCGCCTACGTCATCTTCACGTCCGGATCGACCGGGCGCCCGAAGGGTGTGGCGGTGCCGCACGGCGCGATCGTCAACCGCCTACGCTGGATGCAGCACGAATACCCCCTGACCGAGGCCGACGTGGTGCTGCAGAAGACCCCGTTCACCTTCGATGTGTCGGTGTGGGAGTTCTTCTGGCCCTTGCAGGTCGGTGCCCGACTGGTGGTCGCCGTGCCGGACGGTCACCGCGATCCGCGGTACCTGACCTCGGTGATCGAGCGGTGCGGCGTGACCGTCGTGCACTTCGTGCCGTCGATGCTGGCGGTGTTCGTCGCCGAGGCATCAGCCGACGAACTCACCTCGCTCCGGCACGTCTTCGCCTCCGGTGAGGCCCTGCCGCCCGCACTGGCCGCACGCACGCGCGCACTGCTGACCGACGCCGGCCTGCACAACCTCTACGGCCCCACCGAGGCGGCCGTCGACGTGACCTACCACGAGGCCACCGACGCCGACACGGTGTCCGTGCCGATCGGTGCCCCCGTGTGGAACACCCGCGTCTACGTCCTCGACGAGCGTCTCGCGCCCGTGCCCGTGGGGGTCGCGGGAGAGCTCTATCTCGCGGGCACCCAGCTCGCGCGTGGGTACATGCAGCGCCCCGACCTCACGGCCGAGCGCTTCGTCGCCTCGCCGTTCGGCGACGGCGAGCGGCTGTACCGCACCGGCGACCTCGTGCGCTGGACGGAGGGGGCCGGCGAACTCGACTACATCGGCCGCACGGACTTCCAGGTCAAGCTCCGCGGTCTGCGCATCGAACTCGGTGAGATCGAGACCGCGCTGCTCGCCCTCGACGAGGTCGAGCAGGCCGTCGTGCTCGTCCGTCAGGACCAGCTCGTCGCCTACGTCGTCCCGCAGCCCGGTGCGACCTTCGATCAGGTGGCGGCCGGTGCGGCACTGTCCGCGCAGTTGCCGGCCTACATGGTGCCCGCCACCTACGTGCTCCTCGACGCCATGCCGCTGGGTGCGTCCGGCAAGCTCGACCGCAAGGCACTGCCCGACCCGGTCTTCGAGGTCAGGGCGTTCCGCGCTCCCACCACCTCCACGGAACAGGTCGTGGCCTCGACCTACTCCGAGGTTCTCGGCGTCGACCGCGTCGGTCTCGACGACGACTTCTTCGCGCTCGGCGGAAACTCGCTCATCGCCACCCGAGTGGTCTCCCGCATCGGTGCCGCGCTGAATGCCACCGTGCCCCTGCGACTGTTGTTCGAGGCCGCGACCGTCGAAGACCTTGCGGCGCGCCTCGAACACGGAGTGTCGGGTGGCCCGCGCCGTCCCCTCGTCGCCGGCGAACGACCCGACCGGGTTCCGCTGTCGCTCGCGCAGCAGCGCTACTGGTTCCTCAACCAGTTCGACACGGCGTCCTCGGCGGTCGACAACATCCCGATCGCTGTGCGGCTCGTCGGCGACCTCGATGTCGACGCGCTCCGCGCGGCAGCACGCGACGTCATCGCCCGGCACGAATCGCTCCGCACCATCTACCCGGATTCACCCGACGGACCGCACCAGGTGGTGCTCCCGCTCGACGGTGCGCTGCCCGAACTCGTCGTGCGCGACGTCGCGGAGGCCGAACTCGAACCCGAGATCGTGGCCTTCATGTCGACGACCTTCGATGTGACCGCCGAGGTGCCGGTCGCGGTGCGCATCTTCCGTGTCAGCGACGACGAGCACATTCTCGCGCTGGTCGTACACCACGTGTCGGCCGACGGCGCGTCGGTAGGCCCGCTGACCCGGGACCTGATGACGGCCTACGTGGCACGGTCGCGGGGCGACGCGCCGGCGTGGGAGCCGTTGCCCGTGCAGTACGCCGACTACGCGCTGTGGCAGCGCGAGGTGCTCGGCAGCGAGGACGACCCGGAAGCGCTGGCCGCCAAGCAGGTCGAGTACTGGAAGCAGGCCCTCGCCGGCCTGCCCGACCAGCTCGATCTCCCGTCCGACCGCCCGCGTCCGCCGAGCCAGAGCTTCCGCGGTGAATCGTTGCAGTTCACGATCTCGCCCGAACTGCACCGCGGCCTGCAGGAACTCGCGCGGTCGAAGAACGCGACGCTGTTCATGGTCGTCAACGCGGCCTTCGCGACTCTGCTGGCGCGGCTCTCGGGCACCCGCGACATCGCGATCGGCACCCCGATCGCCGGTCGTGGCGAGCGCGAACTCGACGACCTGATCGGCATGTTCGTCAACACGCTGGTCTTCCGCAGCGACGTCGACCCGGCCCAGTCCTTCGAGCGACTCCTCGAAGGCACCCGCGAGACCGACCTCGGTGCCTTCGCGAACGCCGACGTGCCGTTCGAACGCCTGGTGGAAGTGCTGAATCCGGTGCGCTCGACCGCCCGCAACCCGCTCTTCCAGGTGGGTCTGTCGTTCCAGAACCTGGCGCGCACCCAGCTCGAACTGCCCGGTCTGACAGTGAGTTCCACCGATTTCGAGCTGCAGCTCGCCAAGACCGACCTGCAGCTCACGGTGTTCGACCACTACGTTGACGACGGTGCGCCCGACATCATCGACGCCACCTTCACGTACGCGACCGATCTGTTCGACGAGTCGACGGTCGAGGGCTTCGCGCAGCGCTTCGTGCGTGTCCTCGAGGCGATCGTCACCGACCCGACCACGGCTGTCGGCGACATCGACATGCTCGACGGATCCGAACGGGTCGAGATCCTCGAGTCGTGGAACGCCACCGACCGCGCGGTCGACCAGGCGTCGACGCTCGTGAATCTGTTCGATGAGCAGGTCTCGCGGGTGCCGGATGCGCCGGCGTTGGTGTTCGAGGGCGAGTCGCTGACCTATTCGGAGTTCGATGCGCGTGTCAATCGTCTTGCGCGCAGGTTGATCTCGGAGGGTGTGGGTCCGGAGTCGACGGTGGCGCTGGCGATGCGTCGCTCGGTCGAGTTGCTGGTCGGTATGTATGCGGTGGTCAAGGCCGGTGGCGTGTATGTGCCGGTGGATCCCGATCAGCCGGACGATCGCAACGCGTACATTCTCGACACCGCGGCGCCGGTGGTGATCCTGTCGACCGAACGCGATGCCTTCGTCGTGCCGGGGGAGAGGTCTGTCCCGAGCCTGGCGATCGACACGCTCGATCTCTCGGACGTCTCGTCCGCCTCCATCGTCGACGGCGAGCGGATCGCTCCGTTGCGTGCGTCGAACACGGCGTATGTGATCTTCACGTCGGGTTCGACGGGCCGGCCGAAGGGTGTGGCGGTGCCGCATGCGGCGATCGTCAACCAGTTGCTGTGGAAGCGTGAGTATTTCGGTCTCGGTGCCGATGATGCGGTGCTGTTGAAGACGGTGGCGACCTTCGACCTGTCGGTGTGGGAGTTCTGGTCGGCTCTCGTGTCCGGTGGGCGTGTGGTGATCGCGTCGGCGGACGGTCATCGCGATCCGGCCTATCTGAACCGGCTCCTGACCGAGCAGTCGGTGACGACGCTGCACGTGGTGCCGTCGATGCTCGAGGCTCTGATGGTCGATGCGGGCGGCATCCTCACACCGTCGTTGCGGCAGGTGCTGGCGATCGGTGAGGCCCTCCCGCCGGCCACCGCGAAGCGGTTCGTCGAGCACAATGCCGCCCGGCTGGTGAACCTGTACGGTCCGACCGAGGCCGCGGTGTCCGTCACCGCCGGTGATGTCACCGACACCTCCGGTGCGTCGGTGCCGATCGGTGTGCCCGAGTGGAACACCCGGGTGTATGTGCTCGACGAGCGTCTGCATCCGGTTCCGGCCGGTGTCGCCGGCGAGTTGTATCTCGCGGGTGCGCAGCTCGCACGTGGTTACTTCGGGCGTGCGGATCTGAGTGCGGAGCGGTTCGTCGCGTCGCCGTTCGGTGACGGGGAGCGGTTGTACCGTACGGGCGATCTGGTGCGCTGGACCCGCGACGGGCAGTTGGATTACTTGTCGCGCACGGACTTCCAGGTGAAGGTGCGTGGGTTCCGTATCGAGCTCGGTGAGATCGAATCCGCTCTGCGGGCGATGGATGTGCTGCGTGATGTCGCGGTCATCGCCCGGGAGGGCGAGCGGGTCGGCACCCAGTTGGTCGCGTACGTCGTACCCATCGAAGCCGACACCCTCGACGTGGCGACGGTCAGGAGCGAACTGGCGACGCAGGTGCCGTCGTACATGGTGCCGTCGGCGTTCGTGACGCTCGATGCGTTGCCGCTGAACGTCAACGGCAAGCTCGACCGCAGGGCCCTGCCCGAGCCGGTCTTCGAGACCCGCGAATTCCGGACCTCCGTCACGCCGGCCGAGCAGGCCGTCGCCGCGGTCTTCGCCGAGGTGCTCGGCGTCGAACGGGTCGGTCTCGACGACGACTTCTTCGAACTCGGCGGCAACTCGCTGCTCGCCACCCAGGTGGCCTCCCGGCTCGGAGCCGCACTCGGCGCGAAGGTTCCGGTGCGTGCCCTCTTCGAGAACACCACCGTCGAATCGCTCGCCGGTGCGGTCGAGTCGCAGCGTGGCGAGGACCGCCGGCCTCTCGAAGCCATCGAGCGGCCCGCACGCATCCCGCTGTCGCTCGCGCAGCAGCGCATGTGGTTCCTCAACCGATTCGACACCGAATCGTCGGCCTACAACGTGCCGATCGCGATCCGGCTCACCGGCGATCTCGACGTCGACGCGCTGCAGGCCGCCGTCGGCGACGTCGTGGCCCGTCACGAATCGCTGCGCACCTTCTACCCGGAGACCGAGGACGGTCCCGTCCAGGTCATCGTTCCGGCCGCGCAGACGGTCCCCGACCTCACCCCGGTGGACGTGCCGGAGGAGGACATCGTCGTCGCCGTCCAGGAACTCGCGGCGACGATCTTCGACGTCACCACGACCGTGCCGCTGAGTGCGCGACTGTTCCGGGTCCGCGAATCCGACTACGTCCTCGCCTTCGTGGTCCACCACATCTCCGCCGACGGCTCGTCGATGGGTCCGCTCACGCGCGACCTCATGACGGCCTACGTCGCGCGGTCGCAGGGCGACGCCCCGGCATGGGAGCCGCTGTCGGTGCAGTACGCCGACTTCGCCATCTGGCAGCGCGAGGTGCTCGGCGACGAGGACGACCCGGAAGCGCTGGCCGCCAAGCAGGTCGAGTACTGGAAGCAGGCCCTCGCCGGACTGCCCGACCAGCTCGATCTCCCGAGCGACCGGCCGCGTCCCGCTGTCCAGTCGTTCCGGGGCGGCCGCGTCGACTTCACCGTTGAGGCCGAACTCCACCGACGCCTCGCCGATCTCGGCCGGCGCACGAACACCACGATGTTCATGGTGCTGCACACCGCGCTCGCGGTGTTCCTCGCACGAATGTCGTCGAGCGACGACATCGCGATCGGCACGCCGATGGCCGGTCGTGGCGAGCGCGAACTCGACGACCTGATCGGCATGTTCGTCAACACGCTGGTGTTCCGGACCCACGTCGATTCGGACGCGTCGTTCACCGAACTCCTGGGACGGACCCGTGAGGCCGACCTCGGCGCGTTCGCGAACGCCGACGTGCCGTTCGAGCGGCTCGTCGAGGTGCTCAACCCCGCACGATCCACGGCACGCCACCCGCTGTTCCAGGTGGGTCTGTCGTTCCAGAACCTCGCGCAGGCCGCACTCGAACTCCCCGGTCTCACCATCTCCGGACTCGACACCGACATGGAGATCTCGCAGTTCGACCTGCACCTGATCGTCACCGACCGCTACAGCGACGACGGCACGCCCACGGGCATCACCGGCTACTTCACCTACGCGACCGATCTGTTCGACGAGTCGACGGTCGCGGAGTTCGCCGCCCGGTTCATCCGCGTGCTCGACGCCGTGGTCGACGACCCGGCACTGCCGGTCGGCGATCTGACCCTCCTCGACACCGTGGAAACCGCGCGAGTGCTCGAGGCGTGGAACGACACCACACACCCCACCAGGTCGGCGACGTTGGTCGATCTGTTCGACGAGCAGGTCTCGCGGGTGCCGGATGCGCCGGCGTTGGTGTTCGAGGGCGAGTCGCTGACCTATTCGGAGTTCGATGCGCGTGTCAATCGTCTTGCGCGCAGGTTGATCTCGGAGGGTGTGGGTCCGGAGTCGACGGTGGCGCTGGCGATGCGTCGCTCGGTCGAGTTGCTGGTCGGTATGTATGCGGTGGTCAAGGCCGGTGGCGTGTATGTGCCGGTGGATCCGGATCAGCCGGACGAGCGCAATGCCTACATTCTCGACACGGCCGCTCCGGTGGTGGTGCTGTCCACCGAACGCGACGAGTTCACGGCACCGGGGGAGAAGTCTGTCCCCATCCTGTTGCTCGACAGCCTGGATCTGTCCGAGTTGTCCGCGGTGCCGGTGACCGACACCGAGCGGATTGCGCCGTTGCGTGCGTCGAACACGGCGTATGTGATCTTCACGTCGGGTTCGACGGGCCGGCCGAAGGGTGTGGCGGTGCCGCATGCGGCGATCGTCAACCAGTTGCTGTGGAAGCGTGAGTATTTCGGTCTCGGTGCCGATGATGCGGTGCTGTTGAAGACGGTGGCGACGTTCGACCTGTCGGTGTGGGAGTTCTGGTCGGCGCTGGTCTCCGGTGGTCGTGTGGTGATCGCGTCGGCCGACGGTCATCGGGATCCGGCCTATCTGAACCGGTTGCTGACCGAGCAGTCGGTGACGACGCTGCATGTGGTGCCGTCGATGCTCGAGGCGTTGATGGTCGACGCCGACGGAGTGCTGGCCTCCTCGCTACGCCACATCCTCGCCATCGGCGAAGCGCTGCCGCCGGCGACCGCCCAGCGGTTCCTGACCCACAACCGTGCGCGGCTCGTGAACCTGTACGGTCCGACCGAGGCTGCGGTGTCGGTCACCGCCGGTGATGTCACCGATGTCTCGGGTGCGTCGGTGCCGATCGGTGTGCCCGAGTGGAACACCCGGGTGTATGTGCTCGACGAGCGTCTGCATCCGGTTCCGGCCGGTGTCGCCGGTGAGCTGTATCTCGCGGGTGCGCAGCTCGCGCGCGGGTATTTCGGGCGTGCGGATCTGAGTGCGGAGCGGTTCGTCGCGTCGCCGTTCGGTGATGGTGAACGTCTGTATCGTACGGGCGATCTGGTGCGCTGGACTCGCGACGGGCAGTTGGATTACTTGTCGCGTACGGATTTCCAGGTGAAGGTGCGTGGTTTCCGTATCGAGCTCGGTGAGATCGAATCCGCGCTGCGGGCGATGGATGCGTTGCGTGATGTCGCGGTGATCGCTCGCGAGGACGAGCGGGTCGGCACCCAGCTGGTCGCGTACATCGTGCCCGTGGACGATGCGCAGGCGGACATCGAGTCGATAAGATCCGCCCTCGGTGCTCAGGTGCCGTCGTACATGGTGCCGTCGGCGTTCGTGACGCTCGATGCGTTGCCGCTGAACGTCAACGGCAAGCTCGACCGCAGGGCCCTGCCCGAGCCGGTCTTCGAGACCCGCGAATTCCGTGCCCCGAGCACCCCGGTCGAGGAGATCGTCGCCGGCGTGTTCGCCGACGTCCTCGGCCTCACCCGCGTGGGTGTGGACGACGACTTCTTCGAACTCGGCGGCAACTCGCTGCTCGCCACCCAGGTCGTCTCGCGGATCGGCGCGGCGCTCGACACCCGCGTCCCCGTGCGCGTGCTGTTCGAAGCCCCCAGTGTCGCGGCGCTCGCCGTCGCGGCCGAGCAGCACACCGGTGCGGCGGCACGTCCGCCGCTGGTGCCGCAGCCGCGGCCTGAACGTGTGCCGCTGTCGCTCGCGCAGCAGCGCATGTGGTTCCTCAACCGCTTCGACACCGAGTCGTCGGTCGACAACATCCCAGTGGCGGTCCGGTTGACCGGGGCACTCGACCTCGGTGCGCTGCAGGCAGCGGTCCAAGACCTGCTCACCCGGCACGAGGTGCTCCGCACCATCTATCCCGAGATCGACGGACAGCCCTACCAGCTGATACTCCCGGTCGCGGAGGCCGCACCCGACATCGACGTCGAATCGGCCACTGAGGACGACCTGCTGCAGAAGGTGACGGCGGTCGTCTCCCGCGGGTTCGACGTCACCACCGAGATCCCGCTGCGCGCACGACTGTTCGAGCTCTCCGAGCGCGATCATGTGCTGGTCTTCGTCGTCCATCACATCAGCGCCGACGGCTGGTCCATCTCGCCGCTGACCCGCGACGTGATGACGGCGTACATGTCCCGCGCCGAGGGTGAAGCCCCCGGCTGGGCGCCGCTGCCGGTGCAGTACGCCGACTTCGCCATCTGGCAGCGCGCGGTCCTCGGCGGAGAGGATGATGCCGAGAGCCTGCTCGCTGCGCAGGCCGAGTACTGGAAGCGCACGCTCGCGGGTCTGCCTGACGAGCTGAATCTCCCCATGGACCGGCCGCGTCCTTCGATCCAGTCCTTCACCGGCGGCAAGATCGAGTTCGTCCTCGGCGCGGACCTGCACCGCGGCCTCGCGGCACTCGCACGCTCCACGGGCACCACGATGTTCATGGTGATGCACACCGCGCTCGCGGTGTTTCTGTCGAGGATCTCCGACAGCGACGACATCGCGATCGGCACGCCCATCGCCGGTCGTGGCGAATCGGAGGTCGACGACCTGGTCGGCATGTTCGTCAACACGCTCGTCCTGCGCACCCGGGTGGACGCGGGCAAGAGCTTCTCGGACCTCCTCTCGCGCGTGCGGGAGGGCGACCTCGAGGCGTTCGCCCACGCCGACATCCCCTTCGAGCGGCTCGTGGAGATCCTCGCCCCCGAGCGGTCGACGGCACGCCACCCGCTGTTCCAGGTGGCACTGTCGTTCGAGAACCTGCCCGAGACGGCGCTGGAACTGCCCGAACTCACGGTGTCCGGAGTGCCCTTCGAGGTCGACACCGTCAAGTTCGACCTGTCGCTGACCCTCCGCGAGCATCGCGGCGGATCGGATGGCCCCGCCGGAATCTCGGCTGAATTCTCCTACGCGAGTGCGTTGTTCGACCGCTCGACGATCGAAGGATTCGCTCGACGGTTCGAGATGCTCGTCGCGGGAGTACTGGGCGATCCGCACCTGCCGGTCGGAGATCTACCGCTTCTCGACACAGACGAGTTCGACCGGCTCACGCACGTCCACGGCGACCGCGTCAGTGCAGGTGGAAGCCTCACCGACATCCTCACTTCGGGCGTCGCGCGGGCCCCCGAGGCCGTCGCGGTGCGGTACGAGGGCCGGTCGGTCACCTACCGGGAACTCGACGAGACCTCGTCGCGCCTGGCCCGCATGCTCATCGAGCGAGGGGTCGGACCGGAGGACATCGTCGCCGTCGCGTACCCGCGTTCGTACGAGATGGTGCTGAGCGTGTGGGCGATCGCGAAGGCCGGTGCCGCCCACCTGCCGGTCGATCCGAACTACCCGATCGACCGCGTGCGCTACATGCTCGCGGATTCCGGAGCGGCCATGGGTATCACCGGGGCCGAATATCGCGAGGCGATGCCGGACGACTCCGACTGGGTCGTGCTCGACGCGCCGGAGACGGCCGCGGAACTGGACGCGCGGTCCGGTGCGCCGGTCACCGACGCCGATCGCGTGCGGCCGATCCGGCTCGAACACCCGGCCTATGTGATCTACACGTCGGGTTCGACGGGTAGGCCCAAGGGCGTCGTGGTCACCCACACCGGTCTCGGTGGCGTCGTCGACACCGCCGTGGACCTCTACCACCTGCGTGCCGGCCACCGGTTCCTGCACATCTGCTCGCCGAGCTTCGACCCGTCGGTGCTCGAGTGGATGGCTGCATTCTCGAGCGGTGCGACGCTGGTGATCGTGCCGGGCCGGATCATCGGCGGCCCGGATCTTGCGGAACTGCTGCAGACCGAACAGGTGACCCACACGATCATCACGCCCGCAGTGCTGGGCACGATGGATCCTGCCGGTATCGACAGCCTCGAGGTGGTGTCGGTGGGCGGCGACGTCACCACACCCGAGTTGCTCGGTCGCTGGGCGCCGGGACGGAAGTACTTCAACGGTTACGGCCCCACCGAGACCACGATCATCTCGTCGTTCGCCCGCCTGCAACCGGGCCGGCCGATCACGATCGGCAACCCGACCCACGGTGTATCCGCGCTCGTCCTCGATGCCCGGCTGAACCCGGTGCCCGAGGGTGTCGCAGGCGAGCTCTACATGGCAGGTGGCGCGCTCGCGCGGGGTTACCACGGGCGCACCGCCCTGACCGCCGAGCGGTTCGTCGCCAATCCCTATACCAGCGACGGCTCGCGCATGTACCGCACGGGCGACGTGGTTCGCTGGCGTTCGATCGAGGGCGGTCCCGTCGAGCTCGAATTCGTCGGCCGCAGCGACTTCCAGGTCAAGGTCCGCGGTTTCCGTATCGAGCTCGGCGAGATCGACGCGGCTCTCGCCGGGCACGACAGTGTGGATTTCGCGGCTACTCTCGGCCGGACCACCGGTTCCGGCGCCACCGTGCTGGTGTCGTACGTGCTGCCGGTGCGGGGCCGAACGGTCGACACGGCGGAGTTGACCGAGTTCGTGGCACGGTCGTTGCCGCCGCACATGGTGCCGTCGGCCATCGTGGTACTCGACGAGGTGCCGCTCACGCCGGTGGGCAAACTCGATCGCGATGCGCTGCCGGAACCGGTGATCGAGGAGCGTGAGTACCGGGCTGCCGAGGGTGAGGTCGAGCAGATCATCTCCGAGGTGTTCGCGGAGGTTCTGCATCTGGACAAGGTGAGCGTCGACGAGTCGTTCTTCGCGCTCGGCGGCGACAGCATCGTGTCGATCCAGTTGGTGTCGCGGGCGAAGGCGCGCGGTGTGGTGTTCACCCCCCGGGACGTCTTCGAGCGTCGGTCGGTCGCCGGTCTCGCCGAGGTCGCGACGCGCTCCGAGGGCGGGACGACACTGCGTCCGGCCGAGCTTCCCGGTGGCGGTGTCGGCGAGGTTCCGCTGACGCCGATCATGCATGAGGTCCTGTCGTGGCCCGGTGGTTTCGATCGGTTCTCGCAGATCGTCGCCGTGACATTGCCGCGCGGGATCGATCAGGACGTGCTCGTTCGTACGATCGGTGCTGTCGTCGATCACCACGATGCCCTGCGTTCGATCCTCGAGCGCGGAACCGATGGGGAGCATGTCCTACGCGTTCGCGCCGCGGGGAGTGTCGATCCGGTGTCGATTCTCGAACGGGTCGAGCTACCCGCCGGAATCAGCGACGCAGATCTGACCGTCGTTGCGGAACGCGAGATCGACGCAGCGCTGGGCCGGCTCGATCCTGGCAGCGGTTCGGTCCTCCGGTTCGTGTGGTTCGATTTCGGCGGTGAGCGTGCGGGCATCCTCGCGGTCGTCGCCCACCATCTGGTCGTGGACGGCGTCTCGTGGCGCATCCTGCTGCCGGACCTCGGCCTGGCCTGGGGGCAGATCGTCTCCGGCCGGGAAGTGTCGCTCGACGCCGTGGGCACGTCCCTGCGGCGATGGGCGCACGGTCTCGTGGCTGCGGCCTCGGAGCGCCGGGCGGAACTTCCTCTGTGGGAGCGCATTCTGGAGGGCCCGGACCCGGCTCTGGGCTCACGTCCGTTCGATCCTGCCGTCGACACCGTTTCCACCGTCCGACGGATCGAGCTGTCTCTCCCGGCGTCCGAAACCGATGCTCTGCTGACGTCGGTGCCGACATTGTTCCGCGGTGGTGTCGCCGACGGCCTGATGGCTGCGCTCGGCCTGGCACTCGTGCGGTGGCGACGCGATCGAGGCATCGAATCGTCTTCGGCCCTGGTCGAATTCGAAGGTCACGGACGGGAGGAGTCCGTCCTGCCGGGAGCGGACCTGTCGAGGACGGTCGGGTGGTTCACCAGTGCGTACCCGGTCCGGGTCGACCTGACCGGAGTGGACGTCGACGAGGCGTTCGCCGGTGGCGCTGCGATCGGATCGGCCGTGAAGGCGGTCAAGGAACAGCTCCTGGCCATCCCGGACAAGGGTATGGGATTCGGCCTGCTGCGCTATCTGGATCCGGAATCGTCGGCGCGGTTGGCGTCGATCGCCCGAGTGCCGCAGGTGAGCTTCAACTATCTGGGCCGGATGTCGTCGGCGGACGTACCGGAGGGCCTCGCGGAGATCGGCTGGGCACCGACCTCCGCGCTCGGCGAGCTGGATGTTGCTCAGGACGCCGACATGCCCGCCAACGCGAGCGTCGATATCAATGCGATCGTCTCGGACGGCGACGGCGGACCACAGCTCGGCGCGAGCATCGCCTTCCCGTCGGGGCTGCTGGATTCCGACGACGTGGACGAGCTTGCTCAGCATTGGTCGCAGGCACTGAGCGCTCTCGCCCAGTACGCGGCGTCACCGGATGCGGGTGGCCTGACACCGTCCGACCTGCTGCTCGCCGGTCTGGAACAGAGCGAGATCGAGGAATGGGAGCAGCGCTACCCGGCGCTCTCGGACGTGTGGCCGCTGTCGCCGCTGCAGGCGGGTCTGCTGTTCCACGCGTCGATGGTGACCGAGGAGCACGTCGACGTCTACACCATGCAGGCCGTGCTGGACCTCGAGGGTGAGGTGGATCCGGCGCGCCTGCGTGCGGCCGGACAAGCACTGCTGGACCGATACCCGAATCTCAGGACCGCTTTCGTCACGGACGCGGAGGGACGGTCCCTGCAACTGGTGCTCGACGACGTCGAGCTTCCCTGGCGAGAACTCGATTCGAGCGACACCGAGGACGAGCGACGGATGGCCGCGGTCGCATCGGCATTGGCGGACGAGCAGTCCCGCCGCTTCGACATGGAGTCGGCACCGCTCATTCGGTTCCTGCTCGTGAGATCCGGAACGAACCGGTACCACCTCGGAGTCACGACCCATCACATCCTTCTCGACGGCTGGTCGATGCCGCTGCTCATGCAGGATCTGATGGCCCTGTACGTGCTTCGCGGTGATCCCACGGCACTGCCGCGCGCGCGCTCCTACCGCAGTTTCCTCGCGTGGCTCGCCGAGCAGGACAGGACGGTTTCGCTCGACGCGTGGGCCACCGCGCTCGAAGGGCTCGGAGATCCGACCGCCATCGCTCCGGTTCAGCGCGACCCCGGGAACGACACGATCTCCACGGTCCGCGTCCTGCTCGACACCGAGCGCACCGCCCGGTTGGCCGCCCTCGCGGCCGATCTCGGCGTAACCGTGAACACCCTCGTGCAGGCTGCCTGGGGCGTAGTGCTCGGCCGCATCACCGGCAGCTCGGACGTCGTGTTCGGCGCGACCGTGTCGGGTCGTCCCGCCGACCTGCCCGGCGTCGAGTCGATGGTGGGTCTGTTCATCAACACATTGCCGGTGCGCGTAAGGACGAACCGGCACGAATCCGTGTCGCAGATGCTCCGACGTCTGCAGGCGGAGCAGGCGGGGTTGCTCGATCACCACTATGTCGGCCTGTCCGACATCGAACAGCGCATCGGAACGCCGATCGGATTCGACTCCCTGCTGGTGTTCGAGTCGTACCCGATCGATCGGGACGCGTTGTCCGACGCTGCGGGCTCGATCGACGGCATGACGATCACGGGCGTCGGAGTGAAGGACGCCACGCATTACCCGATAACGCTGCTCACCGTTGCCGACAGCGAGATCGAACTGACCTTCAAGTACCTGGAGCGGTTCTTCGACGAGGCCGAGGTCGTTCACCTCTCCCGACGATTCGTGCGTGTGCTGGAGGCGTTCGTCGAGGATTCCGACACGGCGGTCGCCGATATCGAACTCGTCGAGGCCGACGAACTCGCGCGCATCGTGGCCGAATCCGGGCCCTCCGCGGTTGTGGGCGGTACGGGAGCGGGCACCCTCGCCACTGTGCTCGCGGAGGTGGTCGAAATGGACCCCTCGGCGCCCGCACTCGCCGTGCCCGCCGAACCCGAGGCCGACGGGCAGGGTGTGGAGATCTCGTACCGCGAACTCGACGAACGGTCTTCCCGCCTGGCCCGCATGCTCATCGATCGCGGGCTGGGAACAGGCGATGCTGTCGCCGTCTCGATGCCACGATCGGTGGACTCGGTGGTCGCGCAGTGGGCGGTGGCCAAGACCGGCTCGGCACTGGTGATGGTCGACCCGGCTCGCCACGGCGAAGAGCTGCCGGCGGGAGCCGCGGTGGGTCTGACCCTCTCGAAGGCGGCAGGATCCCTGTCGGGCGACTGGATCGTCGTGGACGACGAGAAGGTGCAGACGGACCTGTCGGCTCTCTCGGCCGCTCCCGTGACGTACTCGGACCGGCTGCGCCCGGTGGAACCGTCGGACGCGGCGGCGGTCATCGGGTCGCGGACGTTCACGAACGCCGAACTTCTCGAGCGGATCGACGAGCTGCGCGAGAGGTACGAGCTGACCTACGAGTCGCGGAGCGCAGCCCTGGGCAGCGTCGACGTCGAATCGGTGGCCCTCGAGCCGCTGGCCGTGACCGCGACGGGTGCGGTCGTCGTGGTCGTACCCGAGAAGACGGCGTCGGGGGCCTCCCTGGACGGTGTGCTCTACAACGAGTGGGTCACGCACGTCCACCTGCCGGAAGCCTCGCTGCGCACGCTCGAGCCGGGCAGTCTCGAGGATCTCGCGGTGGTCGTCGTGGTCGACGAGGCGCCCCAGGATCTGCTCGACGAATGGGGCGCGGCGCACCGGGTGCACCGGCTCTCCGATCCGGACTGACCGCAGGTGGGGCCGTCCTCGGACGGCCCCGCCGATGCGCGAGGTGGGACCCCGGAGGTACCGCCCGGTAACGTCGAGGGCGACTCGGGAGATGAACCAGAGAGGTTACTGTCGAGTAAGGTCACGCGATTCGGGTGGATGACTATGCTTGCTCGGTTCGCAGGCGCGACCACTGGTATCGAAAGCGAAGGGTGTGGGCTTTTTCATGCGTTCACGACACGACGGCAGCGCGGACGGAGCCACTCCGGTAAACGCATCGCGATCGAGTGACGCGGACTCGCACGTATCTCCGGCCGATCGCGCTCGTGCCCGGGCGTCGCGTCCCGAACGTGCTCCCCGCCCCGAACGTGCTCCCCGCCCCGAGCGTGCCGCGCGTTCCGAGCGTGCTGCCCGCCCGGAGCGGCGTGGGCGTGGTCGTCGTGGTGTGTTGTTGCCGCAGTTGTTGGTGTCGGCGGTGGAGTCGGCCGGTGATGCGGTGGCGGTGGTGGAGGGTTCTCGGTCGTTGTCGTATCGGGAGCTCGATGCGGTGTCGTCGCGGTGGGCGCGGTGGTTGATCGGTCGTGGGGTGGGGCCGGGGGATGCGGTGGTGGTGGCGGTGCCGCGGTCGCTCGAGTCGGTGGTGGTGTTGTGGGCGGTGGCGAAGTCGGGGGCGACGTTCGTGCCGGTGGATCCGGGTTATCCGGCCGAGCGGGTGCAGTTCATGGTGGCCGATTCGGGTGCGGTGTTGGCGTTGACGGTGGCGTCGGTGGCGCAGGTGGTGGCCGGGTCGGCGGGGTCGGTGCCGGTGGTGGTGGTCGACGAGGTGTCGGTGGCCGCGCAGGTGCGGGGGTTGTCGTCGCGGCCGGTCTCGTATGCGGATCGGGTGCGTTCGCTCGAGCCGTCGGATGCGGCGTGGATGATTTATACCTCGGGGTCGACGGGGCGGCCGAAGGGTGTGGTGGTCTCGCATGCCGGTGTCGGTGGGGTGATTGCGGCCGAGCGTGAGCATTTCGGGGTCGATGGCTCGTCGCGGGTGTTGCATGTGTGTTCGCCGAGTTTCGATGTGTCGTTGCTCGAGTTGGGGGTGGGGTTCTCGGCGGGGGCGACGGTGGTGGTGGCGCCGGCGGGGGTTGGTGGTGGTCCGGATCTGGCGGATGTGATTGCGTCGCAGTCGGTGTCGCATGTGTTCATGACGCCGGGTGCGTTGGGGTCGATGGATCCTGCCGGGTTGGATGGTCTGCGTGTGGTGGTCGTGGCGGGTGAGTCGTTCACCCCGGATCTGGTGCGGCGGTGGTCGGTGCCGGGTCGGCGGCGGTTCTTCAATGCCTATGGTCCGACGGAGACGACGATTCTGGCGACCTCGTCGGCGGAGTTGGTGCCCGATGCGCCGGTGGTGATCGGGTCGGCGATCGCGGGGGTGGGGGCGTTCGTGCTCGATGAGCGGTTGCGTCCGGTGCCCGAGGGTGTGGTCGGTGAGTTGTATGTGGCCGGGGCGCAGGTGGCGCGGGGTTATCACGGTCGGTTCGGGTTGACCGCGGCGCGGTTCGTGGCCGATCCGTTCACTCCGGGTGGTCGGATGTACCGGACGGGGGATCTGGTGCGTCGGGGCGGCGATGGGGTGTTCGAGTATGTGGGGCGCAGTGATTTCCAGGTCAAGATTCGGGGGTTCCGGATCGAGTTGGGGGAGATCGATGCGGTGTTGTCGTCGGTGCCGGGGGTCGGTTTCGCGGTGACGGTGGGGGCGGCGTTGGCGTCGGGGGAGTCGGCGTTGGTGTCGTATGTGGTGCCCGAGGCGGGGGCGGTGCTCGATCCGGCGCAGGTGCGCGCGTCGGTGGGGGAGGTGTTGCCCGGTTATATGGTGCCGTCGTCGGTGACGGTGCTCGACGAGGTGCCGCTGACGCCGGTGGGGAAGGTCGATCGGGCGGCGTTGCCGGCGCCGGTGTTCGAGGTGGCCGAGTATCGGGCGCCGCGGACATCGGTGGAGATCGCGGTGGCCGAGGAGGTCGCGCAGGTTCTGGGGGTCGAGCGGGTCGGGTTGGATGATTCGTTCGTCGATCTGGGGGGTAATTCGTTGGCGGCGACGCGGTTGGTGGCGCGGTTGTCGGCGCGGTTGGGGTATCGGGTGGCGGTGCCGGTGGTGTTCGAGACGTCGTCGGTGCAGGAGTTGGCGGCCCGTGTCGATATCGACACCGCCGGTGCCGGTGCCGGTGCCGGGACTGTGGTGTTGGCGGTGCGGGAGCGTCCGGAGCGGGTGCCGTTGTCGTTGGCGCAGCAACGCATGTGGTTCCTCAACCGGCTCGAACCGCACTCCGCCGTGAACAACATCCCTGTGGCCATTCGCCTTTCGGGACGACTGGACACCAACGCGTTGCAGGCGGCGGTCTCCGACGTGGTGAAACGCCACGAATCGCTTCGCACCGTCTACCCCGAGATCGACGGTGTCGGCTACCAGCAGGTGCTGCCCGCCGCGGACGCGGTCGTCGAGGTCCGCCCCGAGATCGTCGACGCCGATGAGGTCCCGGCCAGGGTCGCCGAAGCGGTCACCACCGGATTCGATGTGACGCAACAGGTTCCGATCCGAGTGCGCCTGTTCTCCGTGGCCCCGGACGAGCACGTGCTCGTCGTCGTGGTGCACCACATCTCCGCCGACGGCTACTCGATGGGACCGCTGACCCGCGACGTGGTGACGGCCTACGCCGCGCGTGTCGCGGGCGGGGAACCCGGATGGGCACCGCTCGAGGTGCAGTACGCGGACTACACACTCTGGCAGCGCGAGATCCTCGGAGACGAGTCCGACCCCGAGTCGCTCATGGCGCGGGAGACCGATTTCTGGAAGCGGACCCTCGCGGATCTGCCGGAAGAGTCGACGCTGCCGTCCGATCGTCCCCGGCCGGCCGTCGCGAGCTATCGGGGTGCCTCACACCGGCTCACCCTCGACGAGCGCGTCCGCGCAGCGATCGCCGATCTGGCCCGCCGCAGCGGCGCAACGGAATTCATGGTCGTCCACGCCGCGCTCGCTGTACTTCTGGCGCGGCTCGGCGGCAACGACGACATCACGATCGGTACCCCCGTCGCCGGCCGCGGCGACGCCGCGCTCGACGACCTGGTGGGCATGTTCGTCAACACCCTGGTGCTGCGTACACCAGTCGAGTCCGGGGCGTCCTTCGGCGACTTCCTCGACTCGGTGCGCACGGCCGACCTCGAGGCGTTCACGCACGCCGACGTGCCGTTCGAGCGGCTCGTCGAGGTGCTCGATCCGCCTCGTTCGCAGGCACGTCATCCGCTCTTCCAGGTCATGCTCACCTTCCAGAACATGCCGGTCTCGCAGCTGGAACTGCCCGAGCTCACCGTCTCCGGTATCGACTTCGACGCGCAGGTCGCCAAGTTCGACCTGCAGGTCACCGTCGCGGATGTCGTCGACGCCGCCGGCGATCCCTCCGGTCTCGTGGTGGAGTTCAACTACGCCACCGAACTGTTCGATCAGCAGACCGTCGCCGCTGTCGCAGAACGGTTCTCGCGGATCCTCCAGGCGGTCACCACCGATCCGCGCATCGCGGTCGGCGACGTGCCGCTCGTCACCGACGACGAACTCGACCGCATCCTCACCGAGTGGAACACGCTCGGCGAATCCGTCCCGGTCGTCGAACCGGCCACGCTGGCTGCACGTTTCGACGCAGTCGTGTGCGCCCACGCCGCGAATGCCGCGGTGACCCACGGCGAGACGACCCTCACGTACGCCGAGCTCGGTGCCCGCGCGAACCGGATCGCACGCCGGCTCGTCGGCGCCGGCATCGGACCGGGAACTCTCGTCGCGGTGGCCCTGCCGCGGACCGAGGACCTCGTGGTCGCCCTCACCGCGGTCGTGCTCTCCGGCGGCGCCTACCTGCCGATCGACACCGCTCACCCGCAGGACCGTGTGCGGTACATCCTCGACCAGGCGCGGCCCCGCGTGATCCTCACCTCCGATGCACTCGGAGACGAGCCCGGAGCGGAGGCGTTGCGCGGCAGCGGAATCGAGATGCTCGATGTCGCCGACGCACAGAACGACGACTCGGTCTCGGCCGATCCGCTCACCGACGCCGACCGGATCGCATCGCCGCAACCGGACGATCTCGCGTACGTCATCTTCACCTCCGGTTCGACCGGCCGCCCCAAGGGTGTCGCCGTCACGCACCGGAACGTGCTGACCCTCTTCGCCAACGCCGAGCCCCGCTTCGGCTTCGGCCCGGACGACGTGTGGACGCTGTTCCACTCCTACGCCTTCGACTTCTCGGTGTGGGAACTGTGGGGACCGCTGCTGTACGGGGGCCGGCTCGTCGTCGTCGACTACCTCACCTCCCGGTCACCCGAGCTGTTCGCGCAGCTCGTGCGGCGCGAGGGCGTCACGGTGCTCAACCAGACGCCGTCGGCGTTCTACCAGTTCGACGAGGCCGATCGCACTCTCGCGGCCGACACGGCACCGCTCGCGCTGCGCTACGTCGTCTTCGGCGGCGAGGCACTCGACCCGGCCCGGCTCGCGGGCTGGTTCGATCGTCACCCCGCCGGCCCACAACTGGTGAACATGTACGGCATCACCGAGACCACGGTGCACGTGTCGTACCAGCGCATCGACCGCGCCCTCGCGAAGGCCGGTGCCGCCAGCGCGATCGGACGCTCGCTTCCCGGATTGGACGCCTACGTCCTCGACCGGCGTCTGCATCCCGTGCCCGCCGGCGTGCCGGGGGAGCTGTACATTTCCGGCGACCAGCTCTCCCGCGGATATCTCGGACGCCCCGACCTGACGGTCGCGCGCTTCGTCGCGAACCCCTTCGGTCGCGGTCGTCTCTACCGCACCGGCGACATCGCGCGGTGGAACGGCGAAGGCATCCTCGAATACGCGGGCCGCAGCGACTCGCAGGTCCAGCTCCGCGGCTTCCGTATCGAACTGGGCGAGATCGAGTCGCAGCTGCTGCAGGCTCCGGGTGTCGCACAGGCGGTCGCGATGGTCCGGGACGACGGACTCGGCGAACGTCTCGTCGGTTACGTCGTCGCCCGCACCGGTGAAACCGTCGATCCGGCCGCGGTGCGCGCGCACGCATCCGAATTTCTCGCGGGGTACATGGTTCCCGATGTGGTGACCGTGCTCGACGAACTGCCGCTCACGGTGAACGGCAAGCTCGACCGGCGCGCTCTCCCCGTGCCCCGCATCGACATCGACGCCGATCGTTTCCGCGAACCGGCCACCGAATCGGAACGGATCGTCGCGCAGGTCTGGGCCGAGGTGCTGGGTATCGAACGCGTCGGTGCCGACGACTCGTTCTTCGACCTCGGCGGCAACTCCCTCGTCGCGACACGGGTCGTCGCCCGCATCAACGAGGCGACCGGAGCGAGCCTGGCCATCCGGGAACTGTTCGAAGCTCCCACCGTCGCGGGTCTGGCGGCGCGCGTCGATGGCGGCAGTTCCGATCGCGCGGTGCCGGAGCTCGTCGCACGGCCGCGTCCCGATCGCATCCCGCTCTCGCTCGCACAGCAGCGGATGTGGGTGCTCAATCAGCTCGACCCCGGTTCGTCCACCTACAACATCCCCCTGGCGATTCGGCTGCGCGGAAACCTCGACACCGAGGCACTCGCAGCTTCCGTGCGCGATGTGGTCGAGCGCCACGAGACACTGCGTACCGTCTACCCGTACGACGATCACGGTCCGTACCAGCGGATCCGGTCCGTCGACGCGGTCGAGGAACTGACGGTCGTCACCGCGGGTACCGAGGGAGAGGCGTTCGAGGCGGTCGTGGAGGTCGCGTCGCAGGGCTTCGATGTATCCACAGACGTACCCGTGCGGGGCCGGTTGGTCTCGCTCACGCCGGACGACCACGTCCTCGTGCTCGTCGTGCACCACATCTCGGCGGACGGTGCGTCGCTCGCACCGCTCGCCCGCGACCTCGTGTCGGCGTACATCGGACGCATCTCCGGCAGCTCCGTCGAGCTCCCTCCGCTCGAGGTGCAGTATGCGGACTTCGCGCTGTGGCAGCAGGACGTGTTCGGGGACGCCGACGATCCGGCATCGCCTGCGGGGAAGCAGCTCGACTACTGGCGTGAACGCCTGGCAGGGGTGCCGGACCTGCTGGACCTTCCCGCCGACCGGCCGCGACCCGCACAAACCAGCACCCGCGGTGCCACGACCATGATCGATGTGTCCGCGGATACCCGTGCTCGCCTCGACATTCTCGCCTCGGAACATCGTGCCTCGCTGTTCATGGTGGTGCATGCCGCTCTCGCGGTGTTGCTGTCGAGACTGAGCAGTTCGCGCGACGTCGTGATCGGGACGGCAGTGGCCGGGCGCGGTGCTCGGGCACTCGACGACGTGGTCGGCATGTTCGTCAACACGCTGGCACTGCGCAGCGACGTCGACCCGGCCACGGCGTTCGACGCCCTGCTCGACACGGTCCGAGCCGGCGACCTCGAAGCCTTCGCGAATGCGGACGTGCCGTTCGAGCGTGTCGTGGACGAACTGGGGATCGCTCGTTCGAGCTCCCGGCATCCGGTCTTCCAGACGGTGCTGTCCTTCCAGAACCTCGACCCCGTGCGTATGGAACTGCCGGAGCTGACCGTCGAAGCGCTCGACACGGGAGAGCTCTCCGCCAAGTTCGATCTGCAGGTCACGGTGGAGCCTCGGGAGGACTCCGCGAGCGGGCCGGGTGGGATGGCGGTTGCCTTCACCTACGCGACCGATCTGTTCGACGCGGACACCGCGGAGGCCTACGCGCGTCGATTCGTGGCGGTGCTCGACGCGGTGGCCGCCGATCCCGCCGCGGTGGTCGGGGACATCGATATCCGGACCGCTGACGAGGTCGCGGTGGTCACCGGTGCCCCTCGCGCCGTGCCGGAGTCGTCTTCGCAGGTCCCCGATACGACGATCGCCCAGGAACTGCGCGTTGTGGTCGAATCGGATCCGGACGCTCCTGCCGTCGTGTTCGGCGAGACCGAGTCGACCTTCGCGGAGGTCGAGAAACGATCCTCTCGGTGGGCGCGGCATCTGATCTCGCTCGGTGCGGGTCCGGGCGAGACCGTCGCCGTTGATGTCCCCGCCGGAATCGACCTGGTGACCGCGATCTGGGCAACCGTGAAGGCGGGGGCCGCGATCGCGGTGGGGACGTCCTCCGAGGCTCGTTGGATTCTCACGACCTCACAGCGCACCGCCGACGGCTCGGCGGTTCTGCTTCCGATGGACGACCCGGAACTGGTGTCGAGGGTGTCGGTGCAATCGGAGCGCCCCGTCGCCTACACCGAGCGCACGTCCGTCCTCCGTGCCGGGGACCCTGCGCTGAGGCTGCCGCAGGGCGACCTCACTCAGGGACGTGCGGTGGCTGCTCTTCGCCGCGATCACACCGAGTTCGGTCTCACCTACGATGCTCGGATCCTGGTGTCAGGGCGGGCGGCAGACCCCTGGTCGGTATATGCGGTGCTCGCTGCCGCACTGGCCGGTGCTGTCGTGATCGTTCCCGAAAACCGTGACGATCTCGCCCGTGCTGCGGAAGAGGAATGGGTGACACACGCATTCGTTCCCGGTGAGGCGGTGGCCGACCTCGTCGGCTGTGCGGATCTCGAGTTCGTCTCGGTCACGGACGGGATCCGGACGGCGGCTTCCGAATCGGTCGACGCCACCATCTGCGCGAGAACTCACCCGTGGTCGTCCGGTTCATGATCGACTTCTCGGGGTGACACTCAGGACGGATTGTGATCTGTGACGAACACGAGCGCCCGACGGCCCTCCCCATCGGGCGTGCAGGACACGTGACCGAACGGTAACTTTACCGTGACCGGGGCCGTCGGGGTGCTCCGACGGGAGGAGTTGTCACGTGGCCGAGGCGGGGTCCGAACGAGGAATCGACAGGTTCGGAGGAGCCGCGACACAGTCGCGGAGTGGTCGCCGGTCCGGCGGACCCCGCCCGGAGCGGCGTGGGCGTGGTCGTCGTGGTGTGTTGTTGCCGCAGTTGTTGGTGTCGGCGGTGGAGTCGGCCGGTGATGCGGTGGCGGTGGTGGAGGGTTCTCGGTCGTTGTCGTATCGGGAGCTCGATGCGGTGTCGTCGCGGTGGGCGCGGTGGTTGATCGGTCGTGGGGTGGGGCCGGGGGATGCGGTGGTGGTGGCGGTGCCGCGGTCGCTCGAGTCGGTGGTGGTGTTGTGGGCGGTGGCGAAGTCGGGGGCGACGTTCGTGCCGGTGGATCCGGGTTATCCGGCCGAGCGGGTGCAGTTCATGGTGGCCGATTCGGGTGCGGTGTTGGCGTTGACGGTGGCGTCGGTGGCGCAGGTGGTGGCCGGGTCGGCGGGGTCGGTGCCGGTGGTGGTGGTCGACGAGGTGTCGGTGGCCGCGCAGGTGCGGGGGTTGTCGTCGCGGCCGGTCTCGTATGCGGATCGGGTGCGTTCGCTCGAGCCGTCGGATGCGGCGTGGATGATTTATACCTCGGGGTCGACGGGGCGGCCGAAGGGTGTGGTGGTCTCGCATGCCGGTGTCGGTGGGGTGATTGCGGCCGAGCGTGAGCATTTCGGGGTCGATGGCTCGTCGCGGGTGTTGCATGTGTGTTCGCCGAGTTTCGATGTGTCGTTGCTCGAGTTGGGGGTGGGGTTCTCGGCGGGGGCGACGGTGGTGGTGGCGCCGGCGGGGGTTGGTGGTGGTCCGGATCTGGCGGATGTGATTGCGTCGCAGTCGGTGTCGCATGTGTTCATGACGCCGGGTGCGTTGGGGTCGATGGATCCTGCCGGGTTGGATGGTCTGCGTGTGGTGGTCGTGGCGGGTGAGTCGTTCACCCCGGATCTGGTGCGGCGGTGGTCGGTGCCGGGTCGGCGGCGGTTCTTCAATGCCTATGGTCCGACGGAGACGACGATTCTGGCGACCTCGTCGGCGGAGTTGGTGCCCGATGCGCCGGTGGTGATCGGGTCGGCGATCGCGGGGGTGGGGGCGTTCGTGCTCGATGAGCGGTTGCGTCCGGTGCCCGAGGGTGTGGTCGGTGAGTTGTATGTGGCCGGGGCGCAGGTGGCGCGGGGTTATCACGGTCGGTTCGGGTTGACCGCGGCGCGGTTCGTGGCCGATCCGTTCACTCCGGGTGGTCGGATGTACCGGACGGGGGATCTGGTGCGTCGGGGCGGCGATGGGGTGTTCGAGTATGTGGGGCGCAGTGATTTCCAGGTCAAGATTCGGGGGTTCCGGATCGAGTTGGGGGAGATCGATGCGGTGTTGTCGTCGGTGCCGGGGGTCGGTTTCGCGGTGACGGTGGGGGCGGCGTTGGCGTCGGGGGAGTCGGCGTTGGTGTCGTATGTGGTGCCCGAGGCGGGGGCGGTGCTCGATCCGGCGCAGGTGCGCGCGTCGGTGGGGGAGGTGTTGCCCGGTTATATGGTGCCGTCGTCGGTGACGGTGCTCGACGAGGTGCCGCTGACGCCGGTGGGGAAGGTCGATCGGGCGGCGTTGCCGGCGCCGGTGTTCGAGGTGGCCGAGTATCGGGCGCCGCGGACATCGGTGGAGATCGCGGTGGCCGAGGAGGTCGCGCAGGTTCTGGGGGTCGAGCGGGTCGGGTTGGATGATTCGTTCGTCGATCTGGGGGGTAATTCGTTGGCGGCGACGCGGTTGGTGGCGCGGTTGTCGGCGCGGTTGGGGTATCGGGTGGCGGTGCCGGTGGTGTTCGAGACGTCGTCGGTGCAGGAGTTGGCGGCCCGTGTCGATATCGACACCGCCGGTGCCGGTGCCGGTGCCGGGACTGTGGTGTTGGCGGTGCGGGAGCGTCCGGAGCGGGTGCCGTTGTCGTTGGCGCAGCAACGCATGTGGTTCCTCAACCGTGTCGATTCGTCTGCGGCCTATAACATTCCGGTCGTCGTCCGGTTCACCGGAGCGCTCGACGCAGACGCGCTCGGCCGTGCGATCGATGACGTCGTGGCCAGGCACGAGTCGTTGCGGACGGTCTACCCGGAGGTCGACGGCCGTCCCGTACAGCACATTCTCGGTGCGGACTCGGTGCGGTCCGTGCTCGTCCCGGTCGACATCTCGCCGGATGCGCTGGCCGGCAGGATCGAACGAGTCGTCTGCACTCGATTCGATGTCACACGTGAGGTCCCGTTCCTCGTCGAACTCCTCCGGACGGCGCCGGAGGAGCACGTGCTCGTCGTCGTGGTGCACCACATCTCCGCCGACGGCTACTCGATGGGGCCGCTGACCCGGGATCTTGCGGCTTGCTACGTCGCCCGACTCTCCGGTTCGGAACCGCGGCTCCCCGAATTGTCCGTGCAGTACGCGGACTACACACTCTGGCAGCGCGAGATCCTCGGCGACGAGTCCGATCCCGGCTCGATGTCCTCCCGACAGATGGATTTCTGGCGTCGCGCCCTCGACGGAATCCCCGACCGGATCGACCTTCCCGCCGATCACCCGCGGCCGAAGGTGCAGTCGTATCGTGGTGCAAGCGTGGATGTCTCGATCGGTACGGAGGTCCACACGGCGCTCCGGGCACTTGCGCAGGATCACGGCGCCACGCCGTTCATGGTGGTTCACGCGGCGTTCGCGGTGCTGCTCTCCCGGATGTCCGGCATGCGCGACATCGTGGTCGGCACTCCCGTCGCGGGACGGAACGACCCGGCACTGGACGACCTCGTCGGAATGTTCGTCAACACCATCGTCTTCCGGGCCGAGGTAGATCTCGCGGAGTCGTTCTCCACTCTGCTCTCCCGGGTCCGGAAGGCGGACCTCGCCGCGTTCGCGCACGCCGACGTGCCGTTCGAGCGTCTCGTCGAGGTGCTCGATCCGGTGCGGTCTCTCGCGCACCACCCGTTGTTCCAGGTCGGATTGTCCTTCCAGAACCTGTCGCGCGCGTATCTCGACCTACCGGGTCTCGAGGCCGAAAGTCTCGCAGCGGAAAGGAACGTCTCCCAATTCGATCTGCACCTGATCCTCGCCGAACGCTACGACGGCGAGGGCGTGGTGGACGGGTTGGCCGGTGTGCTCACCTACGCGACAGATCTCTTCGAGGAGTCCACCGCGCAGGCACTCGCGGACATGTTCGTGCGCCTGGTTCGCGACCTCGTGACCGACCCCACGCGGCCGGTGGGCGACGCACAGATGCTCGACCCCGCGCAACGCACCCGCCTCCTGCACATCTCGGGCGGCCGGCGACACCCGGCCGACGCGCAGACGCTACCGGAGCTCTTCCGCAGAAACGTATCCCGTGTCCGGGAGGCCACCGCGGTGGTCCACCCCGGCGGACGAGCGTCGTACCGGGAATTCGCTGCGCGGGTGAACCGTACGGCACGCGCACTCGTCGCAGCAGGTGTCGGACCCGAGACCCGGGTGGGACTTCTGATGCCGAACTCTCTCGAGCTCGTCGTCGCGATGTTCGCCGTCTCGACGGCCGGCGGCGCCTACGTGCCCCTCGATCCTTCTCTGCCGTCCGGCCGGATCGAACAGATCGTGGACACCGCCCGTCCCGCGCTCGTTCTCCGTTCGTCGAAGACGACCGGCGCAACCCGCACGGTCGATACCCGTGACGCGGTTCTGTTCGACATCGACGACCCCGCGTGGGAAGAGATGCCGGCGGACGATTTCACCGATGCGGACCGGACTTCGCCGCTGTCACCCGACAATGCGGCCTACGTGCTGTTCACCTCGGGCTCCACGGGAACACCGAAGGGAGTGGTCGTCCCGCACCGGGCGGTGGTGAACCAGCTGGAATGGATCCGTTCCCGGTTCGGAGCGGACCACCGTGAAGTGGCAGTGCTGCACACACCGCCGACCTTCGACCTGTCGGTGTGGGAGTTCTGGGGTGCGCTCACTTCCGGTGGATGCCTGGTCGTTCCGCCGCCCGGACGGTATCTCGATCCTGCGGCGATGCTGGCCTTGATGGACCGGGAGGAGGTCACCACCTTCCACTCCGTACCGACCATGCTCGATATGCTCACCGCGGCAGCGACCGGCGGATATCCCGCCTCGTTGCGCCGGGTGCTGTCCATCGGGGAAGCGCTGTCGCCCGCCTCGGCCGAGGGATTCCGGAAGTGCTCGGATGCCGTGCTGACGAATCTCTACGGTCCCACCGAAGCGACCGTCTCGGTCACTGCCCACGAGGTGCGGGAGGACGACCTGCATGTCGTTCCGATCGGTGTGCCCGCATGGAACACGACCGTGCGCGTGCTCGATGGGCGCCTGAACCCGGTTCCGGTGGGGGTCGTGGGCGAGTTGTATCTGGGTGGGGTGCAGCTTGCGCGCGGATACCTCGGCCGTACGGCAGAGACCGCCGCTCGGTTCGTCGCGGACCCGTTCGGCGACGGACGGTTGTACCGCACCGGTGATCTGGTGCGGTGGGTGGAGACATCGGCCGGCACCGAACTCGAGTATGTGGGACGTCGGGACCAGCAGGTGAAGATCCGCGGTTTCCGGGTCGAACTGGCCGAGATCGAGGATGCGCTGCGTTCGTGCCCGGGGGTGATCACCGCCGCTGCGGCGGTGCAGAAAGATGCGGACCGGGGAGACCGGCTGGTGGCCTTCGTCGTGGCGGACGACGACACCGACCTCGACGTGGAAGCGCTACGACCTGCCCTCACCGAGCGGCTGCCGGGATACATGATTCCGACCGCGATCGGCCTGCTCGACCGACTGCCCCGAGGGACCACCGGAAAACTCGACCGCAATGCTCTTCCCGTTCTGCGGGCCGAAGCCGCTCGGTACCGTCCGCCACGGACGGACACCGAAGCAACTGTCGCGTCGGCATTCGCTCGCACGCTCCGGATCGAGCGAGTGGGACGTGACGACGACTTCTTCGCACTCGGCGGCACGTCGTTGCTCGCGATCGCCGTCCACGGCGAGTTGGCGGCTGCGGTGGGGCACACCGTGCCGGTCGAGTGGATCTTCGACAGTCCTGTGGTCGCCGATCTCGCGGAACGGATCGATCGCACCGACCCGACCGGCGAGGACGGACGCAGGGCAGCTTTCGACATCGTGCTACCGCTGCGCACACCGGATGCCGATGGTCCACCAGTGTTCTTCGTGCATCCCGTCGTAGGCCTGGCGTGGAGTTTCGCCGGGCTGGCCGAGTACGTGGAGGACGGACGCCCGGTCTACGGACTGCAGTCACCGGCACTGTCGGGTGACGCGCCGTTACCCGGGACCATCGAGGAATGGGCCGCCGTCTACGTCGAGGCCGTTCGTGAAGTCCGGCCCGCCGGTCCGTATCACCTCGTCGGTTGGTCGATGGGTGGCGTCATCGCTCACGAGATGGCGGTCCGGTTGCAGCGCGCGGGCTCGATCGTCTCGTCGCTGACCCTCCTCGACGCGCACGTACGGATCGTCCTGACCGATCGGGTCGATCCGGCGGAGGTCGCGATGGCAGGCCTGATCGGGGCCGGACAGGGTGGCGACACACCACCCGCGGGTGTGTTTCGTTTCACAAACAACCCGGCGGACGACAACGGGCCGGCGCTCGGGTCGCTTCCCCTCGACGGGATTCTGCGCGGCATAACCCACTCCTTCGAGGTGCTCGAAGGTCACACACCGGGCCTGTTCGACGGGAACATGTTGTTCGTCGAGGCCGGGAAATCCTCCCGCCGGGAACAGCCTTCGCTTCGGGAATGGGATCCGTTCGTCACCGGTCGCGTGGTGCGGCACATCGTGGACGTCGATCACTGGGGCATCACCTCCGATGAAGGATGCCGTGAGATCGGGCCGATCCTGGCGAAGTTCACCAGCGGTGAGAATGTCCGAATTGCCCAGTCGGGCAACCGGGGAGGCGGAGTCGGTCCGTCCATTCGAGTGGAGCCCTAGCCCGGCCTGTGCCAGACTCGATCACGATCGGCAGATGTGGACCGGTAGTCGGGGACCAGTCCACACAGATGCTCGATCGATGGGCGCCGCGAACTCTCGCGACGTCTGGTTCTGCGTACCCCCGGCGAGATCGGGGAGGGCATGACCACCAGTGCAATCGGGCCGGAATCGAGTCCGGCGGTGTCCGCAGACGCTCACCGACAGCGCGGTTCTCGCCGGTGGAATCACCGTCTACGCCGCCGTCCCGCGACCGCGCTTCTCCCGCATCTGCTGGCCGCGGCGGTCGAGCGCGATCCTTCCGGTATCGCGATGCTCTCCGAATCGGGATCGACGACCTACGCGGAACTCGACGCCGCTTCGTCACGTCTGGCGCGACTGCTGATCGGCCGTGGTATCGGCCCCGAGGACGTCGTGGCGCTGGCTTTCGTCCGGTCGCCGGAATCGGTGGTCGCCACCTGGGCCGTCGCCAAGACGGGCGCGGCCTTCGTTCCCGTCGACCCCACATACCCGCCCGATCGGGTCGAGCACATGGTGGTCGACTCCGGCGCTGTTACCGGACTGACCCTTTCGGACACCGCTTCCTCGTTGCCGGAGACCGTCGAGTGGCTGCGGATCGATGCACCGGACGTGTCGTCCGAAGCGGAGGCGCTGGCCTCGACCCCGGTGGGCTTCGACGAGCGACGCGGTCCGCTGCGACCGGACAACGCCGCCTACGTCATCTACACGTCCGGTTCGACCGGACGGCCCAAGGGTGTGGTCGTCACCCATACAGGTCTCGCGAACTTCTGTGCGGAGCAGGTCGAACGCTACGGCCTGACGGCCGATTCGCGCACCCTGCACTTCGCATCGCCGAGTTTCGACGCTTCCGTACTCGAACTGCTCCTGGCGGTCGGGGCGTCGTCGACCATGGTCGTGACGCCGCGCTCGGTCTTCGGCGGTGGCGAATTCGCAGAATTCGTTCTGCAACACGGGGTCACCCACGCCTTCATCACTCCGGCCGCGTTGTCCTCGGTGGACCCGTCCGGGCTCGGCGTGCTGAACACGGTCGTCGTCGGTGGTGAGGCATGCCCGCCCGAACTGGTGACGCGATGGGCTCCCGGACGCCGATTCTTCAACGGCTACGGCCCCACCGAGACGACGATCATGTCGAACATCTCGGACGTACTCGCTCCCGGCGACCGGGTGACGATCGGGCCCCCGATCCGCAACGTGTCGGAGTCCGTGCTGGACTCGCGTCTGCATCCGGTTCCCGCAGGTGTCGTGGGGGAACTGTACGTCTCGGGTCCGGGCGTGGCCCGCGGCTATCACGGACGTCCCGGATTGACGGCGACACGATTCGTCGCGGCTGCCGGAGGCACACGGATGTACCGCACCGGTGACGTCGTCCGTGGACCCGAAAGCGCCGATGCGGGCATCGTCTACGTGGGCCGCAACGACTTCCAGGTGAAGGTGCGCGGTTTCCGCATCGAACTCGGGGAGATCGACGCGGCGCTGTCGTCCTTCCCCGGAGTGGATTTCGCCGTCACCCTCGGCCGTCCGACACCTGCCGGGGAGACACGCCTCGTGGCGTACGTGCACGGTGCCGGTGCGGCGCTCGATGCGGATGTCCTCACCCGCCACGTCGCAGACCTGCTTCCGGCGTACATGGTTCCCGCAGCGGTCGTCGTCCTCGACCGGATTCCCCTCACCCCGTCCGGCAAGGTCGACCGCGCCGCCCTGCCGGAACCCGGGATCACGGCCACCGAGTTCCGTTCCCCCGCGACGGTATCGGAACGGGCGATCGCCGAGGTGTTCGCCGACGTGCTCGG
This sequence comes from Rhodococcus sp. GQ147, assembly GCF_059759155.1. Lineage (NCBI taxonomy): Bacteria > Bacillati > Actinomycetota > Actinomycetes > Mycobacteriales > Nocardiaceae > Rhodococcus > Rhodococcus sp. GQ147. Next base: position 303,650 of record NZ_JCAXDU010000001.1, on the reverse strand, counting down.
GGTGGACCGGGTCGGGCTCGACGACAACTTCTTCGATCTCGGCGGCAACTCGCTGCTCGCGACCTCCGTCACCGGTCGTCTCCGGACACGGCTCGGAGTCACGGTCGGTGCCGCGGCGCTGTTCGAGGAACCGACCGTCGCGGGACTCGCGTGCCGCCTCGACGCCACCTCGTCCGGCGGAACGGTGCCGCTCGTCGCACGGCTCAGACCCGCACGCCTGCCCCTGTCCTACGCTCAGCAGCGCATGTGGTTCCTCAACCGCCTCGATCCCGAGTCCGCCGTCTACAACATTCCGCTGGCGGTCCGGCTCGCGGGCACCCTCGACATCGACGCGATGCGTACGGCGTTCGCCGACATCGTCGAACGTCACGAGACGCTGCGCACGGTCTACCCGGAGGTCGACGGTACCGGGGAACAGCGCATCCTCGAACCCGGGAGGGTCACGGTCGACGTGCCGGTGGAGCAGGTTCCGGCAGAGGCACTGGTCGAGCGGCTTGCGACCGTCGCCGGACGTGGTTTCGACGTGACCGCGGAGGTGCCGGTCCGCGCGCACCTGTTCGAGACCGGAACCGACGACCACGTGCTCATGCTCGTGATGCACCACATCGCCGGTGACGGCACGTCGCTCGCGCCGCTCGTGCGCGATCTCGTGACCGCGTACACCGCCCGAGCCGAAGGCCGTCCGCCGGCGTGGACGCCGCTGCCGGTGCAGTACGCCGACTACACGCTGTGGCAGCGCGAGGTCCTCGGCAGCGACGACGATCCCGGGTCCGTCGCCGGCCGGCAACTGGCGTACTGGACCGAAGCGCTCGCCGGTATCCCCGACCACCTCGACCTCGCCACCGACCACGTCCGCCCCGCCATCCTCGGCTCGGGTGGCGGCACCGTGCGCACCGAACTCGACGGCGACACCTACGAGTCGATCACCGCGCTGGCACGCCGCACCGGGACGACGCCGTTCATGGTCGTCCACGCCGCGCTCGCGGCGCTGCTGGCGCGACTGTCGAACACCCACGACGTGGTGATCGGGACGCCCGTCGCGGGTCGATCGGCACCCGAGCTCGACGACCTCGTGGGCATGTTCGTCAACATGCTCGCCCTGCGTACCGACGTCGACCTCGGCGCGTCCTTCACCGAACTGCTCGACCAGGCGCGCCGGGTGGACATCGCGGCCTTCGACCACGCCGACGTCCCGTTCGAGCGGCTCGTGGAGGTGCTCGACCCGGTTCGGTCGCCGGCGCGCCATCCCCTCTTTCAAGTGGGCCTGTCGTACCACAATTTCACCCTCGACGCGCTCGAGTTGCCGGGCCTGCGGGTCGAACCGCTCGACGCCTCGTCCTCGTCGGTCCGGTTCGACCTCCACGTCACGATCGTCGACCGCGGCGTGAACGGCGGACCCGGCGGGTTCGACATCGAATTCGGTTACGCCACGGACCTGTTCGACGAGTCGTCCGTCCGCCGCATGGTCGACCGCTATCTGCGGATCCTGTCGGTCGTCGCCGACGACGCGGACGTCGTGGTCGGCGACATCGACCTGCACGATCCCGACCAGCTCGCCGCCATGCTCGAAGCATGGGAGGCCGAGCAGGTCGCGGTGGGCCCCGGCCGGACCCTCGCCGACCTGTTCGCCGACCAGGTCCGCTCAACACCGTCGGCCTGCGCGCTCGTCGATGCGAAGAGCGAACTCACCTACAGTGAATTCGCCACGCGGGTACGCCGTCTCGCACGGATGCTGATCGAACACGGAGTCGGTCCCGAGACGGTCGTCGCCCTCCCCATCCGTCGTTCGATCGATCTCGTCGTCGCGATGTATGCCGTCGTCGAGGCCGGCGGAGCGTACCTGCCGCTCGACCCCGACCATCCCCGCGAGCGGATCGAGTACATCGTGGAGTCGGCCGACCCGGCATGTGTGCTCACCACCGGCCGCGACCGGATCGACCTCCCCGGTGACCGCCCGACGATCGAGGTCGACACGGTCGATCTCGCCGCGTACGACGGTCGCGCCCTGCGGAACTCCGACCGTCTCGCACCCCTGCGCGCCGGGAACGCGGCGTATGTGATCTACACCTCGGGCTCGACCGGCCGTCCGAAGGGAGTCGTCGTCTCGCACGAGGCGATCGTCAATCAGCTGGTCTGGAAGAAGAACGAGTACCGGCTCGGCGAGGGGGACGCGGTCCTCCTCAAGACCGCCGCGACCTTCGACCTGTCGGTGTGGGAGTTCTGGTCGGCGCCGACCTCGGGTGCGAAGCTCGTCATCGCGTCGCCCGACGGACACCGTGACCCCGCCTACCTCAACGACTTGATCCGCCGCGAGAACGTGACGACCCTGCACGTCGTCCCCTCGATGCTCGATGCGCTGCTCGACGACGCAGAAGGAGAACTGCCGGGTTCGCTACGACGCGTCCTGGCGATCGGCGAGGTACTTCCGGTCGACACCGCGGAGCGCACCCTCGAACACTCCGACACGGACCTCGTCAACCTCTACGGTCCGACCGAAGCGGCGGTCTCGGTGACAGCCCACCGAGTCACCGAGACGGCGGAAACATCCGTGCCCATCGGGTCGCCGATCCCCAACACGCAGGTGTTCGTCCTCGACGACCGCCTGCATCCGGTGCCTCCGGGTGTCGCGGGAGAGCTGTATCTCGCCGGTGCCCAGCTCGCTCGCGGTTACCTCGGGCGTCCCGAGCTCACCTCCGAACGGTTCGTGGCGAACCCGTTCGGTGCACCCGGTACGCGTCTTTATCGCACCGGCGACGTCGTGCGCTGGCGGTTCGACGACGACGGGCTGTCGGGCACGCTCGAATACCTCGATCGCGCCGACTTCCAGGTGAAGGTGCGGGGTTTCCGCATCGAACTGGGGGAGATCGAATCGGCGTTGCGTGCGCTTCCGCAGGTTCGTGACGCCGTCGTCACTGTGCAGAACGGCGATCGGATCGTGGCATTCGTGGTTCCCGTCGCCGAATCCCCCGACATCGCGTCGATCCGCGCCGCGCTGACCCGGACACTGCCGTCCTACATGGTCCCCCAGGGCTTCGTCACGCTCGACGTCCTGCCGCTCAACGCCAACGGTAAGCTCGACCGCAAGGCTCTTCCGGAAGCGGAGGTCGCCTCGGCGCCGTATCGCGCCCCGCGCAGCCGCACGGAGACGGTCGTCGCCTCGATCTACGCGGAAGTGCTCGGTACCCGGGACCGCGTGGGTCTCGACGACGACTTCTTCGGAATCGGGGGCAACTCGCTCAGCGCCGTGAAAGTCGCCGCACGCTTGCGGGACGTCCTCGACGCCCACGTCGAATTGCCCTGGCTCTTCCTGTATTCGGGCGTCGAGGAACTCGCCGCCCGGATCGATGCGCACGGTGACTCGGCGCGAGACGCACTCGGCGACTCGGCGCGAGACGCACTCGGCGACGCAGGCCTGGATCTCGTTCTACCCCTGCGTGCCGGTGGGGAGGGTGCGCCGGTGTTCTGCATCCATCCCGTGACGGGACTCGCATGGGGCTTCGCCGGTCTCGTCCCGTATCTGGGCGACCGTCCCGTCTACGGCCTGCAGTCGCCCGCCCTAGGGGCGAGTGGCGCTCTCCCCTCGAGCATCGATGCGTGGGCGGACGAGTACGCCCGGCGTATCCGGGAGATCCACCCGCACGGTCCCTACCATCTCGTCGGCTGGTCGATGGGAGGCATCCTCGCCCAGGCCGTCGCGATACGACTGCGCCGCGCCGGGCAGGAGGTTCCGACCCTCGCGCTGCTCGACGCCTACCCGGAGACACGAGGCGCTGCGGCTCCGGAGCGGGCGACCGCACCCACCGTCGCCGAGGTCCTCGGTTTCGGCAGGGACGTCCCGGAGGCCTCGGTGCCCTTCACCGAGCTCACCCCCGAGAACGCGCAGAAGATCGTCGAGGGTCTACCGGCCCCGTTCGACGTACTCACCCCGGAGCGGATCGAACGGATCGTCGAGGGTGTGCGTCACTCCTACACCCTCCTCGCGTCACATCGACCCGAGGTCTACGACGGGGACCTGACGGTCTTCGTCGCCGAGGCCGACCGCTCCGCGTCATCCGCAGAGACGTGGTACCCGTTCGTGAACGGACTGGTGACCACGCGCGAGGTCCCCGTCTCCCACTGGGACCTCGCCACCCGGAAGGCTTGGGCCGTGATCGGTCCCGCCCTCGGCCGACGGCTCGATTCGGGGCGCTGACCGGCAAGAACTCGATATCTCTGCCACATGGGGCGAACCGCCGAGGGTCGCCCCATGCGGGCGTGCCCGAGGCTCGTCGTAACATGACGCCTTGCCCCGCGATGCTCTAATGGGGCAACTGACCACCCGGTCACAACGGGTGGTCGCGGCCGAAACGGGACGTTCGAGGGAATCGGTACCAGTGGTGAGTGAGTTCTCGCGCGAGGTCGGCGGGCAGCAGGGGGACGAGGCTCGGACGAACCTCGACGACGTCCGGAACGCCGATCCGGCACGGACGGACCGCGGCAGCCGGCCCCGTCGGCGCCCTGCCCGGAGGCGCGGACCGCGTGCCGTGCTCCTTCCGCAGTTGCTGGCGGCTGCCGTGGAACGAGACCCGGCGGCCACGGCCGTGGTCTTCGGCGACCGTTCCCTGACCTACGCCGAACTCGACGCCGCGTCGTCGCGAACGGCTCGTCTCCTGATCAACCGGGGGGTCGGCCCGGAGGACGTGGTCGCGGTATCGCTCGCCCGTTCGATCGAGTCCGTGCTCGCGGTGTGGTCGGTCGCCAAGTCGGGCGCGGCATTCGTTCCCGTCGACCCGAACTATCCGGCAGACCGCATCGAGTTCATGATCGACGACTCCGGTGCACGCCTGGGTCTGACCCGGTCGGCCTCGGTGGCCGCGCTGCCCGAGACCGTCGAGTGGATCGCGCTCGACGATCCGCAGACGATCACCGATGCCGACGCTCTGCCGTCCGCTCCCGTGAGCTTCGACGAGCGGGTGCTGCCGCTGCGGGCCGAGAACCCGGCCTATGTCATCTACACCTCGGGTTCGACGGGCCGGCCGAAGGGCGTCCCCGTCACCCACACGGGCCTCGACGACCTCGCGCAGGAAGTCGCGGCACGCTTCGATCTGACACCGCAGTCGCGCGTGCTGCACGTGGCGTCGCCGAGCTTCGACGCGTCGGTCTTCGAATGGTTGATGACGATCTCCGTCGGCGCGACCATGGTCGTCGCACCGCCCACCGTGTTCGGCGGGGACGAGCTCGCCGAACTGCTACGCCGCGAGCGCGTGACGCACGCCGTGATCACCCCGGCCGTGCTGACCTCGATCGACCCGAGCACTCTGACCGATCTGGAGATGGTGCTCTCCGCTGGTGAGGCATGTCCGCCGGATGTCGTGGAGCGCTGGGCACCCGGGCGCCGATTCTTCAACGGTTACGGACCGACCGAGTCGACGATCATGACGCACTGCAGCGGGCCGCTCGAACCGGGACGGCCCGTGACGATCGGTACGCCGGTTCGCAATCTGAGCGCGTCCGTCCTCGACGCCCGCCTGAATCCGGTCGCTCCCGGCGTGGCCGGTGAACTGTACGTGTCCGGGACGGCTCTGGCCAGAGGCTATCGGGGACGCCCCGGTCTGACCGCAGAACGATTCGTCGCAGGGCCGGGCGGTACCAGGCTCTACCGTACCGGCGATCTCGTCCGTACCTCCCGCGGCACGAACGGCGAATTGATCTACCTGGGACGCAACGACTTCCAGGTCAAGATCCGCGGTTTCCGAGTCGAACTCGGTGAGATAGACGCAGCGCTCGCCGCCTGTGACGGAGTCGATTTCGCGATGACGGTGGGTCGCGAGACGCCGGCGGGTCAAGCGCAGTTGGTGTCCTACCTGCACTCCTCGGAGGGGGTGGGGATCGACACCCGCGTGGTTACCGAAGAGATATCGAACGTTCTTCCGTCGCATATGGTTCCGTCGGTGATCGTCGTACTGGACGAGATCCCGCTGACGCCGTCCGGCAAGGTCGATCGCGCGGCGCTGCCGGACCCCGATCCGGTGACCGTCGAGTTCCGCCCGCCTGTCACGGATACCGAGATCGCTGTCGCCGAGGAGTTCGCGACGCTGCTCGGCCTGGAACGGGTGGGTCTCGACGGCGACTTCTTCGATCTCGGCGGCAACTCGCTCGTGGCGACTCGGGTGGCGGCCCGGCTCGGTGAACGCCTCGACACCCGTGTGCCGGCCCGACTGTTGTTCGAGGGCTCGACCGTGGCTGCGCTCGCCGCGCTGATCGAACCCCTCGGCACCGGCGGCCGTATCCCGCTCACCGCCGGTACGCGGCCCGAGACGATTCCGCTGTCGCTCGCCCAGCAACGGATGTGGTTCCTCAGCCGGTTCGACACCGGCTCGGCAGCGAACAACATTCCCGTCGCGCTCCGGCTGCGCGGGGCGCTCGACGTCGACGCACTCCGCGCGGCGATCGCCGACCTCGTGGATCGGCACGAAACGCTCCGCACCGTCTACCCCGATCGCGACGGGGTGGGCAGTCAGGTGATCCTTCCCCCGTCGGCGGCCACCCCGACTGTGCGTGTCGAGGACGTCCCGGTCTCCGAAGTGGAGAACCGCGTCCTGCGCACCGTGTCGGCCGGTTTCGACGTGACGACGGAGGTGCCGCTGCGGCTCGAACTCCTGCGGGTCGCGCCCGACGAGCACGTCCTGGTCATCGTCGTCCACCACATCGCCGCAGACGGGGCGTCCACCGAACCGTTCGTACGCGACCTCGTCACCGCCTACCTCGCCCGCACCGCCGGAGCGGTCCCCGGCTGGCAACCGCTCGCCGTGCAGTACGCCGACTACACCCTGTGGCAGCGTGCGGTGCTCGGCTCCGAGGACGATCCTGATTCTCCGGTGGCGAAGGAGATCGCGTACTGGACGTCCGTTCTCGCCGACCTACCGGACCGGCTCGAACTCCCTACGGACCGGCCCCGGCCGGTCGAGGCGTCGGGCCGCGGCGCCACCGTCGATTTCGAGATCGATCCGGCACTGCACGCGGCCGTCGCCGAACTCGGCCGGGCAGCGGGATGTTCGCCGTTCATGGTCGTCCACGCAGCCTTCGCGGTGTTGTTGTCGAGGATCTCGGGCGCACGCGACATCGCGATCGGCACACCCGTCGCCGGGCGTGGCGAGCAGGCCCTCGACGACCTCATCGGCATGTTCGTCAACACCCTTATGCTGCGGACCGACATCACGCCCGACCTGACCTGCGCCGAGCTCCTGCACCGGGTCCGCGATACCGACATCGACGCATTCGCGCACGCCGATCTGCCGTTCGAGCGGCTCGTGGAGATCCTCGATCCGGTCCGCTCCGCGGGGCACCACCCGCTCTTCCAGGTCGCCCTGTTCTTCCAGAACATGGCGCAGCCCGAACTCGCGCTGCGCGATCTCGAGCTCGTACCGGTGGATCTCGGCGGAAGCATCGCCAAGTTCGATCTCCAGCTCACGGTGACCCCCCGGGAGGTGGACGGGCACCCCGCCGGAATCGGAGCCCAGTTCACCTACGCCACCGATCTTTTCGACGACTCGACCGTTCGCGCCCTGGCGGATCGCTTGGTGTCGGTGCTCGGAGCCTTCGCGAGCGACGCCGACATCCCGGTCGGGGAGATCGACCTGCTGACCCCGCACGAGCGTCATGCACTCACCGTCGGGGTCAACGCGACCGACCATCCGACGGACACGGGGACACTGCTGTCACGTTATCGAGCCCAGGTCGACCGCGTCCCGGGAGCGACCGCGGTCCTCTTCGGCGACGAGTCGCTCACCTATGCCGAGTTCGACGCACGCGTCAACCGACTCGCGCGGCACCTGATCTCGTCCGGGGTCGGACCCGAATCGCTCGTGGCCCTGGGGATCCGGAGGTCGATCGATCTCGTGGTCGCCATGTACGCGGTCGTCACCGCCGGCGGTGCCTACGTGCCGCTCGATCCCGACCATCCGGCCGATCGGATCGGTCACATCCTCGACACCGCCCGACCGGTGTGTGTGCTCAGCACGAGCGCGGACGCCGGCGACCTCCCCGAGGGAATCGCCCCGATCCTCCTCGACACCCTGGAGGCGGATGGGTACGACGCGCATCCTGTCCGGGAGGACGAACTGCGCGGCACCGTACAGCCCGCATCACCGGCCTACGTGATCTTCACATCGGGTTCGACGGGACGGCCGAAGGGTGTGTCCGTCCCCCACGAAGCGATCGTCAACCAGCTCGAGTGGATGGCTGCCGAGTACGACATCGCCGGGAGCGATGTGTACCTGCAGAAGACCGCCACGACCTTCGACGTCTCGCTCTGGGGCTACTTCCTGCCACTGCGCACCGGGGGCACCCTCGTCGTGGCGCCGCACGACGCCCATCGCGACCCGGCCTGGGTGGCGGATGCCGTCACACGCCACCGCGTCACCCTCACCGATTTCGTCCCGTCGATGCTCACCGTCTTCGCCGCACAGGCACCCGCCGGCAGCTGCGCGAGCCTGCGGCACGTGTTCGTCATCGGAGAGGCACTGCCGCCGGAAACGGTGTCGGCCTTCCGCCGGCTCGGCGATGCGGCGCTCCACAATCTCTACGGCCCGACCGAGGCGGCGGTCTCGGCGACCTACTGGCCGGCCGACGGCGACGGTCACTCCGTGCCGATCGGTGTGCCCGAATGGAACGTGCAGGTCTACGTCCTCGACTCGCGTCTGGCTCCCACACCCGTCGGGACGCCGGGTGAGCTGTATCTCGGCGGGGTTCAACTCGCTCGGGGTTACGAGAAGCGCCCCGACCTGTCCTCCGACAGGTTCGTCGCGAGTCCGCTCGGACGACCGGGGAGCCGGATGTACCGCACCGGCGACCTCGTGCGGTGGCGTCGTACCGCTGCGGGAGAGCTCGTCCTGGACTATCTGGGTCGCACCGACTTCCAGGTCAAGTTCCGCGGCCAGCGCATCGAGCTCGGCGAGATCGAGACGGCTCTGCTCGGCTGTGCCGAGGTATCGCAGGCAGTCGCGCTCGTCGTGCCCACATCCACCGGTGAGCAACTGGTCGCGTACGTCGTGCCGGCACCGGGACACACCGTCGACCGGGCGGCGCTGCTCGATGCGGTGAAGAAGACGTTGCCTTCCTACATGGTGCCCTCGGCCGTCGTCGCGCTCGACGAGTTCCCCTTGAACACCAGCGGAAAGCTCGACCGCAAGGCCCTGCCCGCACCGGTCTTCGAAGCACGCGAGTTCCGTGCGGCCCGTACCCCGATCGAGGAGATCGTGGCAGGTGTCTACGCCGACGTGCTCGGCGTGGCCCGGGTGGGTGCCGACGACGACTTCTTCGAACTCGGCGGCAACTCGCTCGTCGCGACGCGCGTCGCATCACGGATCTCCGACGCACTCGGCACGAGGGTCCCGGTTCGGGAACTGTTCGAATCGCCCACGGTCGCGGCGCTGGCCGTGCGCCTCGAATCACACGGAACAGGTGAGGACCGGCCCCGTCTCGAGGCCCGGCCCCGTCCCGAGCGCGTGCCACTGTCGCTCGCACAGCAGCGCATGTGGTTCCTCAACCGATTCGATCCGGAATCGCCGGCCTACAACCTGCCGGTGGCGCTCCGGATCACGGGATCTCTCGACGCCCGGGCTCTCGAAGCCGCGGTCGCTGACGTGATCGATCGGCACGAAATCCTGCGCACCGTCTACCCGGAGTCCGAGGACGGTCCGGTGCAGGTCGTGCTGCCGGCGGCCGGGTCCGTTCCCGATCTGACACCGGTCGAGATCGTCCCCGGTGATCTCGAGACCGCCGTCACCGCGCTGGCCATCGCCGGATTCGACGTCACAACCGATGCCCCGCTTCGTGCCAGGCTGTTCCGCCTGGATGCCGACGACCACGTGCTCGCGTTCGTCGTCCACCACATCAGTGCCGACGCGTCGTCGATGGCGCCGCTCACCCGCGACCTGATGACCGCGTACATGTCGCGACTCGCAGGTGAACGTCCGTCGTGGACGCCGCTGCCGGTGCAGTACGCCGACTACAGCCTGTGGCAACGCGAGGTGCTCGGCTCCGAATCCGATGCGGATTCCGTCGCGGCAGCGCAGATCCGGTACTGGGTCGAGACCCTCGACGGTCTTCCCGACCAGCTGGAACTGCCGATCGACCGTCCCCGCCCACCGGTGCAGTCCCTGCGGGGCCGCCGCGTTCCGTTGCGGATCCCGGCGGACGTGCACTCCGCGCTGTCGTCTCTCTCGCGCGAGCGCGGGGCGTCGCTGTTCATGACGTTCCATGCAGCGCTCGCGGTCCTCCTGTCACGATTGAGCGCGAGTTCCGACGTCGCGGTCGGCACGCCGATCGCGGGTCGCGGCGAGGCCCGGCTCGACGACGTCATCGGCATGTTCGTCAACACGCTCGTGTTCCGCACCCGAGTGGACGACGACGCGCGATTCGGCGAGCTCCTCGACCGCGTGCGGGAGATCGATCTCGACGCCTACGCCAATGCGGACCTGCCGTTCGAGAGGATCGTCGAGATCCTCAACCCCACCAGATCGCAGGCGCGGCACCCCCTGTTCCAGGTAGGCCTGTCGTTCCAGAACGTCGAGCGGTCGAGCCTCGAACTGCCGGGCCTGACGGTCACGGGTCTCGACATCGAGACCGAGATCTCCCAATTCGATCTGCACTTCATCGTCGCGGACCATTACGCCGAGGACGGATCGCCCCTCGGTGTCGGCGGTTTCGTCACCTACGCCACCGACCTGTTCGACGAGTCCACGGTCGTGCGGTTCACCGAAGTGCTCGAGACGGTCCTGCGCGCGGTGACCGCCGACCCGGACGTCGTGGTGGGCGACATCGATCTGCTCGGGGAGGCCGATCGGCAACGGCTCGCCGAGCTCGACGACACCGACCGGACCACGGACGGTTCCGCCACATTGGCGACCCTGTTCGACGAGCAGGTCGCACGCCGACCGGACGCGGTGGCTCTCGTATCGGGTGACAGGCACTGGACCTATGCGGAGCTCGACACCGAGGTCAACCGGCTCGCGCACATGCTGCTCGAGTGGGGTGTCGGTACGGAGGATCGTGTCGCGCTCCTCCTGCCGCGTTGTGCGGAGCTCCCCATCGCGATGTACGCGGTCGCGAAGACGGGTGCGGCATACGTACCGATCGATCCCGCGATGCCCGTGGCCCGCGTCGAGTACATCCTGGAGACGAGCGCCCCCACGGTCGTCCTCACGAACGGCGACGCTCGCCGGACCTGCGCCCTCGATCTGCCGAAGATCGTCGACCTCGACGAGATCGACACGGCCCGGTATCCGTCCGGTCCGGTACTCGACGCGCACCGGAGCTCACCGCTGCGGCCCGACGATCTCGCATACGTGATCTTCACGTCCGGGTCGACCGGCCGGCCGAAGGGCGTCGCGGTCAGCCACCGCGCCGTCACCAACCAGTTGCTCTGGAAGGCCGAGGAATTCGATCTCGGCCCCGACGACGTCGTGCTCCTCAAGACCGCCTCGACGTTCGATCTGTCGGTGTGGGAGTTCTGGTCGGCGCCCACCACAGGCGGCCGGTTGGTCGTGGCACGACCGGACGGTCATCAGGACCCGGACTATCTGCTTGCCACGATGCAGGAGCAAGGTGTCACCGTCGTGCACCTGGTGCCCTCGATGCTCGAGATGCTCATGACCGCCTCGGAGGGGTCGCTCCCCGAATCCGTGCGCGTCGTCCTCGCGATCGGTGAAGCGCTGCCGGCCACGACCGCTCGCGCGTTCCGCCGCACCCACCGTGCAGCACTGTTCAACCTCTACGGCCCGACCGAAGCCGCCGTGTCGGTCACCTCGCACGAGGTCGACGACGCGGACGAGCACGTCGTGCCCATCGGCACACCCGAATGGAACACCCGCGTCCACATCCTCGATCGGCGCCTCCATCCGGTGCCCGCCGGGGTGATCGGGGAGCTCTACCTCGCCGGTATCCAGCTCGCCCGCGGCTACCAGGATCGACCGGCCCTGACGGCGGACCGTTTCGTCGCCGACCCGTTCGGACCGGCCGGGACGCGCATGTACCGCACCGGTGATCTCGCGGTGCTCCGCACCGACGGCGAGATCGAGTACCGGGGCCGCTCCGACTTCCAGGTGAAGATCCGTGGTTTCCGCATCGAACTCGAGGAGATCGAATCGGCACTCCGTCGCCTCGACGATATCGCTGCGGCCGTCGTGACCGCGCACCACGATGCGCGTCTCGGTGATCGGCTCGTCGCGTACCTGGTTCCCGCTGCCGGTGCGGTCGTCGACACCGGCCGGGTTGCCGAGGCTCTCGCCCGGGAACTGCCCGGATACATGATCCCCGGGGCGTTCGTCGTTCTGACCGAGCTTCCGCTGACCGCCAACGGAAAGCTCCACCGCGCAGCACTTCCCGCGCCCGTCTTCGAGTCCACGGAGTTCCGCGCCCCGACCACGACGATCGAGCAGACCGTGGCCGGTGTGTTCGCAGATGTGCTCGGCGTCGACCGCATCGGTCTGGACGACGACTTCTTCGATCTCGGCGGCAACTCGTTGCTCGCCACCCAGGTCGTCGCGCGTCTCGGTAAGATGTCGGGACTGCGCGTTCCCGTCCGCGCACTGTTCGAGGCCCCCGGTGTGGGTGCGCTCGCTGCCCGCCTCGAGCAGTTCTCCGCGGTCGAACACCACGAACCTCTCGTCCCAGTGATTCGCCCGGTAGAGATACCCCTCTCGCTCGCGCAGCAGCGGATGTGGTTCGTCAACCAGTTCGACACGTCCTCGCCCGCCTACAACGTCGCTGCGGCGGTGCGGCTGTCCGGATCGCTCGACGCCGAGGCCCTGCAGCACGCCGTCGACGACATCGTGGCGCGACACGAGACCCTCCGTACGCGATATCCGCGCGGGACGGAAGGTCCGATCCAGCAGATCCTCCCGGCAGTGGAGGCCACCGTTCGCCTCGAACCCGTCGACGTGACCGAGACCGACCTGCCGGCCCGGGTACACGACATCGTCGCGCGCGGCTTCGATGTCACCACCGAGATCCCGGTCCGGCTCGCGCTGTTCCGTCTCGCCGCGACCGAGCACGTCCTCGTGACGGTGGTGCACCACATCAGCGCCGACGGCTGGTCGGTCGGGCCGCTCACGCGAGACCTCGTGGTCGCCTACAGTGCACGCTCGGCGGGCGCGGTGCCCGCCTGGGCGGCACTCCCGATCCAGTACGCCGACTTCGCTCTGTGGCAGCGACGGATGCTCGGTGCGGAGGACGATCCCGCCTCGGTTCTCGCCGGACAGGCGGCCTACTGGAAGAACGCTCTCGCCGGGATCGCCGACGAGATCGCCCTGCCCACCGATCGTCCACGCCCGCCCGTGCAGTCGATGCGAGGTGGCAAGGTGCGCTTCGTCGTCGACCCGTCGACTCATCACGGGCTCACCGAGGTCGCCCGCACGCACAACGCGACCCTGTTCATGGTGCTGCACGCCGCACTCGCCGGCTTCCTGCACCGCATCACCGGTGACGTCGACATCGCGATCGGTACGCCCGTCGCCGGCCGCGGACACGAGGAACTCGACGACCTGATCGGTATGTTCGTCAACACTCTCGTGCTGCGGACCGCGCCGCGTGGCGACCGGTCGTTCGCCGACCTGCTCGCCGAGGCACGTGAGACGGATCTCGATGCGTTCGCACACGCCGATATCCCGTTCGAGAGTCTGGTCGAGATCCTGGCGCCGGAACGGTCCACCGCGCGGCAGCCACTGTTCCAGGTCGCACTCTCCTTCGAGAACCTGGGCCGGACCGGTTTCGATCTGCCGGGCCTGAGTTTCGGCATCGTGGATTCCGATATCGACGTCGCCAAATTCGACCTGTCGCTCACCCTCGCCGAACAATTCGATCAGGCCGGCGAACCGGCCGGTATGGCGGCCGAGTTCTCGTATGCACGAGACCTGTTCGACGAGAACACGATCGACGGCTTCGCGCGTCGCTTCGTGCGTTTCCTCGACGGTGTCCTCACCGACACCGACCGGGCGATCGGCGACGTGGACATCCTCGACGCCGAGGAGCGTGCACGTCTCGCGGGAGTGCGCGGCGCCGAATCGGTCGAGCCGCAGACCCTGTCACGGCTCCTGTCGCTCGCTGTGGCGGGGGGACCGGACCGCACCGCCGTGCGTTGCGGCGACGAGGCACTGACCTATCGCGAGCTGGACGAGCAGACGAACCGTCTCGCCCGGGTGCTCCTCGACCACGGTGCAGGTCCGGAGACGTTCGTCGGCCTCGCCTTCCCACGCTCGATCGACATGATCCGGGCGGTATGGGCGGTCGCCAAGACGGGGGCGGCCTATGTGCCCATCGACCCCGACTATCCGGCCGACCGTATCGCCTACATGCTGGAGGATTCGGGAGCACGTCTCGGCGTCACCTCCTCGGCTCACGCCGGCAGGCTCCCCGACGCCGAGTGGCTCGTGCTCGACGACGACGAGTTCCGGGACAGATGCGACCGGATGTCGTCCGAACCGATCGAGGCGACGGAACTGCACGGCGCGATCCGCGTCGGTAACGCGGCCTACGTCATCTACACTTCCGGCTCCACCGGCCGGCCGAAGGGTGTCGTCTCGACCCATGCGGGTCTGGCGAATCTTGCACGCGCGCAATGCGAGACCTTCCGAATCACAGCCGACGCACGCACCCTGCAGTTCGCTTCACCGAGCTTCGATGCGTCCGTGCTCGAGATGCTGCTCGCGGTCGGAGCGGGAGCGACGATGGTGATCGTGCCGCCCGCGATCTACGGCGGCGAGGAACTTGCGGCCGTCCTGCGGCGCGAGGCCGTCACGCACGCCTTCGTCACTCCGGCCGCGCTGGCCACCGTCGATCCGTCCGGCCTCGGTGAACTCGAGGCGGTGATGGTCGGCGGCGAGGCGTACTCCTCCGATCTGGTGACCCGGTGGGGAAGCGACCGTCGGTTCTACAACGTGTACGGCCCGACCGAGACCACGTGTATCACCACCAGCTCCGAACCGCTCGTGCCGGGAGGCGCGATGCCTATCGGTCATCCGTTGCGCGGTGTGGGTGTGCACGTGCTCGATGCCCGACTGCATCCCGTCCCGCTCGGCGTCACCGGCGAACTCTACCTCTCGGGACCGGCGCTGACCCGCGGATATCACCGCCGGGCCGGGCTCACCTCGGAACGGTTCGTCGCATCCCCGTTCGGCGACGGGCAACGCCTGTACCGCACGGGCGATCTCGTCCGCTGGGCCGCAGGCGGAGAACTCGAGTACGTCGGACGTGCCGACCAGCAGGTCAAGATCCGCGGGTTCCGGATCGAACTGGGGGAGGTCGACGCGGCCTTCGTCGCACATCCGGACGTCGACTTCGCGGCTACTCTCGGGCACGAGACCGCAGCCGGCGCCGTAGTTCTCGTGACCTACGTCAAGCCGTGCGAAGCGCGGACCGTCGACACCGACGAACTGCTCGCGTTCGTGGCCAGGTCGCTGCCCGACTACATGGTGCCCACGACCGTCGTCGTCATCGACCGGGTGCCGTTGACCCCGGTGGGCAAGCTCGACAAGAAGGCCCTGCCGGAACCGGTGTTCGCTTCCGCGGAGCGTCGCGCACCGTCGACTCCGGCGGAGACCGCGATCGCCGGGATCTTCGTCGAGATCCTCGGTGTCGACGAGATCGGCGCCGACGACTCGTTCTTCGCCCTCGGCGGCGACAGTATCGTGTCCATCCAGTTCGTCGCCCGAGCCCGGGCGCTCGGATTCGAACTGAGCCCGCGCGACGTCTTCGAACGGAAGACGGTCGCGGCACTCGCCGAACTCGTCGATGCCGGGGCTGCCACGGAGGCGGGGGAGGCGGAGGCGGATCCTGCAGCCGAGGACACCGCTCCTCGGACACCCGAGATCGCGCGTGTTCGCGCAGGCGGGCACCACGGTGTCACGAGTGTCGTCATCGAGATGCCGGGCGGAGTCGACGACGACGGTCCGGCCGAGTGCCTGACCGCTGTACTTGCGGCGCATCCGCTGCTGCGTCTGGTCGTGCCGCGCGAGGTCGACGAGCCCCCGCGGGTCGTTGCCGCGTCGGCCCTCGATATCTCGAAGGTGTTGCGGCACAAGGTAGTCGAAGGCCCCCTTGCGCTCGAGGTGATCGTCGACGGCGTCGTGCGGGAGGCCGCAGACCGGCTGGACCCGGCTGCCGGCATCGTCGTGCAATTCGTCCGGGTGTCCGCCGGTGACTCCGATCTGCTCGTGGCCGTCGGCGACGCGGTCGCCGTCGACGGAGTGTCGTGGCAGGTGCTCGCCGACGATCTGGCCGCCGCCTGGACCGCCCGTGCCGCCGGTCGCGCCCCCACCGTGGCGGCCGAGAAGGTCTCGGCGCGGGCATGGTCGAACACGTTCGCGATGCCTCCTGCCGCGCCGGTGACGAGAGTCGCGACTGCGGATTCGGACGAGCGGGCCCCCCTCGGGGCCATCGTCCGTCATTCGGCCTCGGACACCGCATCCGTCTTCGCCGATCTTGCTGCGGCTTTCCGCGCCGAACCGATCGACGTGGTCGTCGCGGTCGCTGCGGTCGCGGTCACCGGCACCCGCGGGTCGACACAGGTCGATCTCGTGGTGGGCGCCGACGGGCGACGACTCGCATCTGCGGCCGGTACGTCCCGGACGGTCGGCGGTCTGCAGGTGCAGTATCCGGCGCACATCGACCTGGAGGGGGTCGGGGAACTCACCGGGCCCGAAGGGGCAGCCCCACTCGTCAAGGCCGTCAAGGAACAACTCCGTGCGGCGCTACGCCGGTCGCCCGACGACGCGGTGACGGCTGGTCCCGACACGATGGTGACCCTGCACGGCGAACCACGCGCCGGGGACATGCGCGAGGCCTGGCGGTTGTCCGCCGAGCACGGGATCCGGCCCGTCTTCCGTACCGCACCGGAACATCGGCTCGAAATCCACGCCTCGTCGGTTGCGGGGGAACTCGCCGTGACCCTCACCGCCGATCCCGCGCGCGTCCACGAAGACGAACTCGCCGACGTGATCCGGACATGGACCGCGACGGTGGACGCACTCGCCCGGTACGCGGCACAACCCGGTATCGGCGGACTCACCCCCTCCGACCTACCCCTCGTCGACGCGGATGCCGACGACATCGAGATATGGGAGCAGCGGTACCCGGGCCTCGAGGACGTGTGGCCGCTCACCCCGCTACAGCAGGGCATGTTGTTCCACGCCCTGCTCGCGAGCGACGGCGTCGACGTGTACACGACCCAGTTCGTGCTCCGTCTCCGCGGTGATCTCGACACCGCCCGCTTGCACCGGGCCGCACAGACCCTGCTCGACCGTTACCCCAATCTGTGCGCGGCGTTCACCACGACGCGCAGCGGTGTGCCGGTGCAGGTCGTGCAGCGCGGGATCGAGGTTCCGTGGCGTGAGGTGGACGTCACCGAGGCCGGCGACCCGGACGCGATCGACGCGCGCATCGAGCAGGCGAAAGCAGAGGATCTCGCAACGCATTTCGTGATGGACCGCGCCCCGCTGCTCCGGTTCACCCTGTTCCGTGCCGCCTCGGACCGTGTCGATCTGCTCGTCACGAGCCATCACATCCTCATCGACGGCTGGTCGATGCCGCTGCTGATGCGCGACATGCTCGTGCTGTACGCAGCCGACGCGGATCCGGCCGTGCTGCCGCCCGTCGCTCCCTATCGGGACTATCTCGAGTGGCTGCACGCACGGGATCACGCCGAATCGCGGGAGGCATGGAAGCGCTCGCTCGACGGCCTGGACGGTCCCACGACGATCACCACGCTCGACACCGCTCGCGGGATCGAGGCGGGCATCGGCGAAGCCGGTTTCGAACTCACGCCGGACACCACGGCGAAGCTGTCCGCGACGGCGCGTCGACTCGGCGTCACCCTCAACAGCATGGTGCAGACGGCATGGGGGCTGTTGCTCTCCCGGATGACCGACCGCGACGACGTCGTCTTCGGCGCCACCGTATCCGGACGTCCGCCACAGCTACCCGGTATCGAGTCGATGGTCGGCCTGTTCCTCAACGCCGTCCCCGTCCGGGTGCGCATCGACCCGGACGAGACCGTCGCGAACCTGGCTTCGACGGTGCAACGCGAACAGGGTGAGCTCCTCGATCACCACTATCTCGGGTTGGCCGAGATCCAGGAGTCGGCCGGTGCGGACGCACTGTTCGACTCGCTCGTGGTTTTCGAATCGTTCCCGGTGGACGCGGCCGCCCTGTCGGAGGCGCGCTCCGGCATCGGTCTCGACGTCGCCGCCGTGGACGCGGCCAGCGGCACACACTATCCGCTGACACTCATGGTGGTCGCCGACGACCGGGTTCGGGTGACGGTGAAGTATCTGGAAGACGTGATCGGCGGGACCTTCGCGCGCGACGTGGCCGGCCGGCTGGAGGTCGTGCTCGACGCGTTCGCCGAGTCGGTCGACCGGCGGATCGGGCAGCTCGACGTGTCGACCGGACACGATCGGGCGCGTCTCGACCGATGGAATGCGACGGACGTCCCCGAACTGCTCGACGAGGCGACGCTGGTGTCATTGTTCGAGGAGCAGGCGGCCCGCACCCCACAGGTTCCGGCACTCGTGTTCGAGGACACCGAGTGGGACTACGCGACCTTCGACGCGGAAGCCAACCGGCTCGCCCGGCACCTCGTCGCACTGGGCGTGGGGCCGGAGACGCTCGTCGCGGTGGCGATGCGGCGCTCGCTCGAACTGCCGCTCGCGATCTACGCGATCGTCAAGGCCGGTGGTGGGTACGTACCCATCGACCCGGATCATCCCGCCGATCGCACCGCGCTCGTACTCGATGGGGCGCGTCCCGCATGCGTCCTCACCACGAGCCGTGAGGGTGTCGACGTCGCGACGACCGTTCCGGTGATCGACGTGGATCGCCTCGACCTCGGTCACCTGCCCTCTCACCCTCTCGACGACTGCGAACGGCTCGGCTCCCTGAGGCCTGACAACACGGCCTACGTGATCTACACGTCGGGGTCGACGGGCCGTCCCAAGGGTGTCCAGATCACCCACCGGCAGGTCGCCAACCAGTTCCGCTGGGCGCAGCGCACATTCCCGCATTCTGTGGGGGATGTGGTCCTGCACAAGACTCCCGTCACCTTCGACATCTCCACATGGGAATTGTTCTGGCCGTTGCAGACCGGGGCGACGGTCGTGGTGGCCCGGCCCGACGGGCACCGCGACCCGCAGTATCTCGCCGAGACGATCCGTCGCCGGTCGGTGAGCTCGGTGCATTTCGTGCCGTCCATGCTCGATGTCTTCTGCGAGTCCGCGGATTCCGGCGACCTCGCATCGCTGAAGTACGTCTTCGCGGCCGGGGAGGAACTGACCGCCGACACCGTCGACGCCTACCGGGCGATCGGCACGGCGGCACTCGTCAACTGGTACGGCCCTGCGGAAGCAACCGTGGTCACCAGTGTGGACACGGCCCGAGTGCACGGCCGGCCGGTGCCGATCGGTGCACCGGTCGCCAACACGACGGTGCACGTACTCGACAGTCGGCTCCGGCCGGTGCCGGTCGGAAGCGTCGGCGAACTGTACGTCGGGGGAGTGCAACTCTCCCGCGGATACGCCCACGCAGCGGTTCTCACGGCGGAGCGTTTCGTCGCCGATCCCCGCAACACCGGAGCGCGGTTGTACCGCACCGGAGACCTCGTCCGGTGGAGAGAGGACGGCAGACTCGACTACCTCGGCCGGTCCGATTTCCAGGTCAAACTGCGCGGGCAGCGCATCGAGCTCGGTGAGATCGAAGCAGTGCTCGTATCGCGACCCGAGGTGGCGCGCGCCGTGGTCACCGTCGTCGCGGGACCGGACGGAGGCGACCGTCTCGCGGCCTATGTCGTCGCTGCCGAAGGAGTGTCGCTGGATGTCGGCGAACTCGCCGTGCATGCGCGGCATTCGCTGCCGTCGTACATGGTGCCTGCGGTCCTCGTGCCCTTGCACGAACTGCCGCTCAACGCCAACGGCAAGCTCGACCGGAAGGCGCTTCCCACCCCGGTGATCGACACCGTCGCGTACACGGCGCCGCGTACTCCGCTCGAGGAGCTCGTCGCAGGCGTCGTCGAGGAGGTCCTCGGCGTCGAGAAGGTCGGTGTGGACGACGACTTCTTCGCGCTCGGCGGCAACTCGTTGAATGCGACGCAGGTCGCGAGCCGGCTCCGCGACAGCGTGGGCGCCGACGTCCGCGTCCAGTGGTTGTTCACCGACCCCACCGTCGCTGCACTGGCAGGACGCATCTCGGCCGAACGCGACGCCAGCGAGGAGTTCGATCCCTTCGCCGACAGTGCGATGCAGGTGCTGCTCCCGCTCCGGGCACGCGGTTCCCGGGCACCACTGTTCTGTGTCCATCCGATGTACGGACTCGCGTGGACGTACTCGGGCCTGACCCGCTTCGTGCACGATCGGCCGATCTACGGCATCCAGTCGAAGGCGCTGTCGGAGGACGGATACCTGCCGGAGTCCCTGGCCGGGATGGCGGCGCGATACGTCGAGGAGATCCGGACGGTGCAGCCACACGGTCCGTACAACCTCATGGGCTGGTCGCTCGGTGGTGTGCTCGCGCACGAGATGGCCGTGCAACTGCAGGCGGCGGGGGAGAGCGTCGACTGCCTCGCCATGCTCGACAGCCATCTGAATCTCGATGTCGGCGACTTCCGGGGAGCGATCCGCGACGAGCTCGAACAGATCGGCGTCGTCCTCGACGACTCGGCCGACGTGACGAGCCTGTCGGACGAGCATCTCCAGCGCGTGATGGAGACCGTTCCGCAGGAGATGGTCACGCTCACCGCGGAGCGTTTCCGCAATCTGTACGAGAGTGCGCTGCGATCGGCGGAACTCATCGCGTCGCACACCCCCGGGGTGTTCGAAGGAGACCTGATGTACTTCAGCGCGGCCGATCATCCGCCCGCCCAGGACGGTGCCGCGGGACGCTGGTCGCACCTGGTGACCGGAACCATCTCGGACGTTCCGATCGACTGTGTGCACGGCGCGATGACCACACCCGAGTCGCTGGCAGCGATCGGGCCGGTGCTCGAGGAACACCTCCACAGGGAGTGGATGTAACGAGTTGCTCCCGGACGACGACGCATGTAACTGTACGTAGGCCGCCATCGGGTAGGTTCCGTTCGAGCATCGGACCGCACCGCGCCCGACGCCGACCACCACTGCCTATTCGAAAAGGTGAGAGAACCGTATGAGGCATCCGATGCGAGGATCCGGACGACTTCGCGTACTGACCGTCGGCGCGGCATGCGCAGTTTTCTCGGCTGCGTTGTCTGTGGCTCCGGCAATTGCCCAGCCGGCAGACCCTGTGGCCGAGAACCAACAGCCGCTCCAGTCGGTGACCAGCGAAAACGGCTCGAAGAT
This sequence comes from Rhodococcus sp. GQ147, assembly GCF_059759155.1. NCBI lineage: Bacteria > Bacillati > Actinomycetota > Actinomycetes > Mycobacteriales > Nocardiaceae > Rhodococcus > Rhodococcus sp. GQ147. The sequence goes on along the minus strand of NZ_JCAXDU010000001.1, from coordinate 282,309 downwards.
CACCCGTATCGAAAACTACGGCGAGCAGCAGCTGCTCGTCTACGTCTACTCCGCCTCGATGGACAAGGAGATCCTGCTCGACGTCTGGCGTCCCGCCGACACCAGCGAGCCGCGCCCGACGCTGTATCTCCTCAACGGAGCCGGTGGTGGCGAGGACAGCGCGACCTGGCGCTTCCGCACCGACGCGATCGAGTTCATGAAGGACAAGAACGTCAACGTCGTCTCCCCGGTCGGTGGCAAATGGAGTTATTACACCGACTGGAAGGAAGAGGACCCGGTTCTCGGTGTCAACAAGTGGGAGACCTTCCTGACGAAGGAGATCCCGCCGCTGATCGACGCGGCGCTCGGTACGAACGGGATCAACGCGATCGCGGGTCTGTCGTCCTCGGGTACGTCGGTCCTGCAGCTGCCCATCGCTGCACCCGGCCTGTACCAGGGCGTCGCGGCGTACAGCGGCTGCGCCCAGACTTCCGACCCGATCGGGCAGCAGTTCGTCAAGCTCGTCGTCGAGACCTGGGGTGGCGGCGACACCCGCAACATGTGGGGTGAGTTGAACGATCCGGCCTGGGCAGAGAACGATCCCTACGTGCACGCCGAGGAGCTGCGCGGTCTCGATCTCTACATCTCCAACGGCACGGGCCTGCCGGGGCGCTACGACACCCTGAACGGTCCGGAGATCGACGGCCAGGTCGACGTGCTCGCCAACCAGATCGTGGTCGGCGGCGTCATCGAAGCGGCGACCAACTACTGCACGCACAACCTCCGTACCCGCCTCGACGAGCTGGACATCCCCGCCACCTACAACTTCCGCGACTCCGGCACCCATTCGTGGGGTTACTGGCAGGACGATCTGAAGGACTCGTGGCCGGTGCTGCAGAAGGCCCTCGGCCTCTGACCGTCCTCGTCGGTCGGTTCGTGTGACCGACCGGAAAGGCCCCTACCGCTTGGCGGGTTCTAACGGTGGTCGCAACACCCCGAGTTTCGGGAGGTTGCGACCACCGTGTCTTTTTCGGAGACGACCACGTCGTTGAAAGTCCGTTTCCTGGCGTTGATGGATGAGGTCGGGAGCGTGGCTGAGGTCGCGCGTCGGCTCGATGTCGATCGGAACACCGCGTATGGATGGGCTCGGCAGGCCGGGTTGTCGTCGCACCGGTTGGGGCATCCATGCAGGGGCCGAGTATCTGCAACTGCGCGGGCTGGGGATGACGCGGCGAGAGGCCGTGGAGCGTGTCGAGGTCGATGAGCGAACTGCGCGTGGCGCACGGCCACGCCCGAAACCGGCGCTGCTCGCCTGAGCTTGGCACGAGCCGGTTTGTCGACCCGATGGTGATGATCAGCGAGCGTCCCGCCGAGGTCGAGGATCGTGCTGTTCCAGGCCATTGGGAAGGCGACCTGGTGCGCCACGAGGCGCTGTGCAACCGAGCGGAGGTGAAAGACCTGCGCCGTTGTGCTGTCGCAGCAGCATAACGAAGCTGGGGGCAGCCTGAACCGGGAGACGCCGGCGAGGGGTGGCAAGCAGCCCCGACAACGACGGGACAGGCCAGCACTACCGGATGGTCTGGGTCCGGCAAGCATGAGCATTCCTGGGGCAGGTGCGAGAGCAGGTGAAGTCTCGGACCTTTGCTCCTCTTCCGGTGCGGGAGAGAATGATGCCCAAGCCGGGGAGCGGCAAGCTCAGGCGGCTCGGTATCCCCACGGCGATGGACCGCACGGTGCAAGCGTCGCTGTTGTGCTGGTGTTGGAGCCGATCTTCGAGGCGGATTTCACACCGGTCAGCTACGATTTCCGTCCGAGGCGTCGCGCTCAGGACGCGATCGCCGAGATGCATGCTTGGGGGACCCGAAATCATCATTGGGTGTTCGAGGCCGATATCGCGGCGTGTTTCGACGAATTGGACCATTCCGCGATCATGGAGCGGGTCCGCACTCGGATCGTCGACAGGCGCGTTCTAGCTCTGATCAAGGCGTTTGTCGAAGGCGGGCATCATGTCCGGCGACGGAACGGTCAGGGAATCCGACACCGGCACACCCCAGGGCGGCATACTCTCACCGCTGCTCGCCAACATCGCTCTGACGGTGTTGGATGCACATTTCTGTGCGAAATGGGACGCCCACGGCAGTTCCTACGGGCGCGAGGTGCACCGCAAACGCGGCGGCGCCACCTATCGGATCGTGCGGTATGCGGACGGTTTCTTCGATCATGGTGGTCGGAACCAAAGCGCATGCGGATGCACTCTGGGACGAAGTGGCGGACGTGATAGCCCCTTTGGGGCTGCGGCTGTCCGCCGAGAAGACCCGGGTATGCCACCTGGACGAGGGTGTCGACTTTCTGGGGTTCCGCATCCAGCGGCGTCGCAGGAAGGGCACGAACAAGATGAGTGTCTACACCTATCCGTCGAAGACGGATCACGTGGGCGGATCTCTACCGACGGTTCCTGACCGGCAGGCCAGGTAATCGTCCGCAGGAGAACGGGATCGTCATGTTCGACACCACCACCGTTGCGGTTACTCGGTATCGGTGGCGAGCGAGCAACATCCCCACACCATGGTCCAGCACGGGAACGTCGGTTCCCGCCTGAGGGTGGCAGTCCGTGGAGCGCCGGATGCGATGAGAGTCGCACGTCCGGTGCGGAGGGCGGGCCGGGGAAACGGACCGGGGGTAATCCCGACACCGCGCCCCGGTCCCACCCCTACATCACCGGGGAGCAGAACAGTCCGCGATCGTCACGCTCGTCGAACGCACGACCCGTTACGTGATGCTCGGGCACCTGCCCGACGGGGACCACCCTGCCGAGACGATCCGTGATGTCCTTGTGACGCTGGTCGGCACGCTGCCGGTCCGTGTCGACGAGCGAATCGCCGGGTGGCCCTATCCGTTCTCGGGTAGGTCGCACGGCACCGCGTGGGCCGCAGCGTATCCGGGGTCGAGCGCCGACTTCACGAGGTGGAGCGATTCGGGTCGTACGAGGATCGTGGAGTGGTCGGCGGGCGAATCCGGGCAGCCGTCCTGAACCCACACGTTGTGGACCTCGGCGTCCGGTCCCGGGCGCAGGAACGAGCTCTCGGGCGGTGTGACGATCTGATCGTGGCGCGTCGCGATCGAGGTGTAGGTCACGCCGGGAAGCGTGTCGCCACCCTCGTTGAGATTGCTGAGCATGCGCGACCCGATCAGCTGCTGCTGCCCGGCCGCGCCGAGATTGCTCCCGCGGAACAGCAACTCGGCCAAGGCATCGTTGCCGTTCGTCACGCCGAGCACCGCGAGCACCGTGTACAGCTGCTGCAGGCCGTTGAAGGTGGTGCCGTGATTCGTCGCGCCCAACATGACGAGGTTCCGGACCCGGTTGCGGGAGGGATCCGTCGCGTCCGTCCCACCCTCGAACTTGAGGTACTGACGGGAGACGACACCCCCCTGCGAGTGGCCGACCAGATCCACCTGCTCGGAGCCGGTGTGCTCGCGAACGGCATCGACGAACGTTCCGAGTTCCACGGCGGACCGTTCGATGTCCGAGACACCCCAGACCGTGCGCTCGGGATCGAAGTATCCCTGCGCAGCGCCGTAGTTCAACGCGTACACGCAGTAGCCGAGCCGTGCGAGTTCGGGAGCGACGTAGACCCATGTGGGGTACATGCCCGTCCCGGTGCCGTGCACGAGGACGACCGGCCGGGGATGGTCCGGCGACGGGACGCAGCCGAGGTCGTTGGCTCCCTCGACCCCCTCACCCATCGTGCTCAGCAGGGTCGCGAGGGGGCTCCCCGGAGCGTCTGCCGAGGTGGGCAGGGGAGCCGGATCGGGCACGGTGATGGTAGGCGCCGGCGCGGCAGGGGCAGGATCGGCCGCCGATACCGCCGGGGTGGCGAACATCGACGACGCAAGGGCGAGGGCAGCAGTGGCTGTGGCTACGACGCTGCGACGCGCACGGATCATCGGTACTCCTCGACGAACATGGGGATCGTATGTTCGTGCTGGTTGGGGGATCGCCGAGTAGGATAGCAGCCCGTCGGGGGACGTTCCGGGCAGCGGAAGATCAATTCTGTTCGGCCGAGCGCCGGTAACCGACGACGGCGGGGACCACGAAGACCGCCACCATCCCCACCGACCACGCGACCGTCTTCAGGAAGGGCTCGGCGACAGGCCCTCCCATCGCCAGCGCGCGCATCGTGTCGATCGCGCAGGACATCGGCTGGTTCGCCACGACGGGTTGCAACCAGCTCGGATACGCCATGACCGGCACGAACCCCGAGTTGAAGAACATGAGCAGGGTGCACAAAATCGAGACGGTCTCGACCAGGGGCGTGCGCCCCGGCAGAGTCGCCAGAGCGGTCACCATCATCGCGAAGCCCAGACCGAAGATCAGTGGGACCACGAGGATGAGCAGGGTGGGACCGAGGCCCTGGGTGAACCGGAAGCCAAGCGCCATGCCGGCGGCGAAGATCACGAGAGAGGTGACGAACACGCGCACCATCTCGGCCATCAACCGGCCCACGAGCCCCGCCGAACGATGAACGGGCAGCGTGTGGAAGCGGCTCAGCAGGCCGGAATCACGTTCGGTGCGCAATCCCACCGCGCTGACCACCGAGCCGAACATTGCGCCGACGAGCACGATCATGGGGACGGTGCCGAAGATCGACGAATAGCCGGTCGCGGCGGTGATGCTGTCGCCGAGCACGATGCGGAACATCACCAGGGTGAGCGCCGGATAGATGAGCGCCTGGATCATCGTGGCGGGATCACGGGCCCATCTGAGCAGCAGTCGACCGCACTGCAGGCGGCTGTGCTCCCACAACGCACCGAGGGAACTCTCGCTGCGGATGCGATCCGGTTCGGGATAGGCGAAGGCGCGGCCCGGCGTCCCTGCCCGCTCTCGCGATCGGGCCCGCGCCCGCTGTGTCTCGACGGTCTCGCTCATCGATTCACTCCCGCCTCGTCGCGGCCCACACGGCGCCCGGGATGCAGATCACGGCCAGCCCGATCATCCAGAACAGGCTCGGCCGGAAGACTTCCCAGGTCACCCCGTCCTGGGCCATATCGCGCATCGCGAAGGAGAACTGCGAGATCGGCTGGTTGCGGACGAACGGTCTGATCCACTCGGGAAATCCCTCCTCGGGCACGAAACCGCACGAGAGCATCCCGAGGATCAGCTGCGGCAGGGTCAGCGCCTGCGCTGTCGCCTCGGGGCTCCGGGACAGACATCCGATCGCGTCGGCGCCCAGGCACAACAACAGGCTGATGATCAGTGCGGTCGCGCAGAACAACACTGCCTGCCCGGGGCCGGCGGAGAAACGGAAACCGATGAAATAACCGAATCCGATCGCGGCGGCCAAGGAGATGACCGACCGCACCATGCTCGCCGTCATCCGTGAGGCCAGGGGCGCCGCCGGGGCGACGGGCAGCGTCTGCAGACGCGAGGTCACGCCGGTCGTGCCCTCCTGCGCTGCCAGCTGCGCCGCCGAGATGGCGGTGAAGGCCATCGACTGCAGCACGATGATGGGCATCAGGAATTGCGCGTAGTCGATGCCCTGCAACTGCATGACGAATTTGAGCGGCAGATAGAAACCGAGACCGAAGACGAACGGTGCCAGGACCGCGAGGACCAGCTCGCCGTACCGCGCCATCGTGCGCAACGACCGGAGCGTCAGCACCCACCACTGCTCGACCCCCGACGGCGTGATCCGGCGGTGGACGCCTCCCCGGCGTGCGGGAAGGGTGGACGAGGAGTCGGTGAACGAGACCGTGGGGGTCTCCGTCCCGCGGACCGTCTCGTCGGTGCGGGCCGTCACGGCCGCTCACCTGCCGACGCAGGCTCCGCCCGCTCCGGGTCGGGAAGTGCTGCCGGGCCGCCGTCCGTGAGGCCACCGTCCGCCGGGTCGCTGCCGTCGGGAGCGGATGCGGAGTGCCTGGTGAGGCGGAGGAAGACGTCGTCGAGCGAAGGACGTCGCAGGCCGATGTCGGCGAGTTCGATGCCCAGGGGTTCGATGCGCCGCAGCACCTCGGTGAGGGTCGCGGCGCCGTCGGGCGCCGGGACGGACACCCGATCCGTGTCGGGGACCGTGCCCACGAGCACGTCCTGGGGGAGGAGACCGTCCAGGACGTGCAGGATCTCGGGGATCGCCCGCGGGTCCACCGGAACGATCTCGCAGTGGGTGCCACCGGCGGAGGACTTCAGCTGGTTCGCGCTGCCCTCCGCGATCACGGTGCCCTTGTCGATGACGATGATGTTGTCGCTCAGCACGTCGGCCTCTTCGAGGTACTGCGTGGTCAGCAGCACCGTGATGCCCTGCTCCTTGAGCGCTGCCACCAGCGACCACACACCCTGCCGGCTGCGCGGGTCGAGACCGGTGGTCGGCTCGTCGAGGAAGACCACCTTGGGCCGGACCACGAGGCCGCACGCGATGTCGACCCGTCGACGCATACCGCCGGAGTAGCCCTTCACTGGACGGCGACCGGCGTCGACGAGATCGAACTCCCGGAGCAGCTCGTCGGCGCGTCGGGTAGCGGACTTCTTGTCCAGGCCCATCAGGCGCCCGAACAGGATCAGGTTCTCCCGGCCGGTGAGAGTGTCGTCGAGTGCTGCGAACTGGCCGGTCATCATGATCGAACGCCGGACCGCCGCGGCGTCGGCGACCACGTCGTGCCCGGCGACCACGGCGCGACCCGAGGTGGGGCGCAACAGCGTCGACAGCACCTTGACCATCGTGGTCTTGCCGGCGCCGTTGGGGCCGAGGATGCCGAGGACACGGCCCGGCGGTGCAGAGAAGCTGATCCCGTCGAGTGCGTGGACGTCGCCGAACGACTTGTGGACGTCCTCCACGAGAACTGCCTGGTCGTGATCGCTCACATCACACCCCGCCGTAGATCTCGGTCCCCGTCGGGGACGGGTCGGTCCGTCACCGTCGGAATCGTACCGGGGCGAACGGTCCCGGGAGGGGCGGACGGACATGCGCGTCGGCGCCGACGCCCTGCCCCTTGGGGTGTCCACGCCGGCCGGTCAGGACCAGACGCCGAGATCGTCGAGGTGTTCGACGAGTCGATGGGCCCCGTCGGTGAAGTGTTCGCGCGTCTCGCGTCCGGCGGCCTCGACGTCACCGGTGCGCAACGCCTGCAGCAACCGTTCGTGCGAGGCGACCGCATCCGTCCCCCAGCTGCGCGCCTTCTCCTAGTACATGATCCGCCTTGTCACTTCACGGTCTCGGTAGCATCACAGCCGGAGGTGACATGTGGCACACCTACCGTGCCCTAACCTGGCTCGCAACGCACTGGATGGTTTGGTTGGCGGGTGAGCACCGGAGTATCACGCCGACGGTTACTGGGAGGGGCCGCCGGCGGATTGTTCGCGTGGGGTGCGACCGCGGGGAGCGGTCGTGCGGCTCCGCCACGCAGGCTTCCTCCACCCGACACCGTCACCGATCCCGCGAGGATGAGTGCGGTCGAGGCGGCAGCGCTGCTGCACGCCGGCGAACTGCACCCGCGCGAACTGCTCGATGCCTGTCTGGACCGCACGCGCTCGTACGACGGAGCGATCGGTGCGTGGATCCGGCTCTACCCCGAAGTGGCCTACGCGGCGGCCGAGGCGGCGGGGGAGCGGCTCGCCCGTGCGCGCCGCGATCGGACCCCGGCGCCGCTCGTGTGCGGGCTCCCGATCGCTCTCAAGGACATCTTCGCGGTGTCCGGGCTTCCGCTCACCGCGTCGAGTCGCGTCCTCGAGGGCAACATCGCGGCCGGGCACTCGGGTGTGTGGCGTCGACTCGAGGACGCCGGTGCGGTGCTCATGGGGCACGCGCACACCGACGAGTTCGCGATCGGTGTCGCCACCCCTCAGGTGGGCAATCCGTGGAACACCGAGATGTCGCCCGGCGGATCGTCCGGCGGCAGCGCGGCCGTGCTCGCCGCGCGGTTCGCGCCCCTCGCGATCGGTAGCGACACCGGCGGTTCGGTCCGGTTCCCGGCGAGCGCCTGCGGTGTCTCGTCGATCAAGCCGACCTACGGGCGCATCACCTCGCACGGCATGATCCCGCTGACCTGGACCCGCGACCACGTGGGTCCGATGGGCCGCAGCGTCGCCGACGCGTCCCTGATGATGACCGTGCTCGCGGGCGCGGATCCGGCCGACCCGATCACGGCACTCGGCCCCGACGTTCCCGAGGGCGGTTATCCCGTGACGGCCGTCGGGGGAGCGAGTCCCCTCGCCGGCGTGCGGATCGGACTGCCCGTGAACACGAATCCCGCACCCCCCGAGGCGGTGCAGCGCGTCGTCGACGACGCGGCACGGGTGGCGGAATCGCTCGGTGCGGTCACGGTCCCGGTGACGATGCCGTCCCTGCCGGAATCCCTCGCGACCGGCGACCAGGTCGAGATGGGTGCCTACCACCAGCAGTTCACCGACCGGCTCGGCCTGTATCGCCCCGAGAACGCGGTGGCCGCGGGCACGGCGGTGGCCTCGCTGGCCGTGCCGGTGGGCGACTACCTCACCTTCGAACGCGACCGTCTGCGGTACCAGAGCGACTACAACCGGATGTTCGTCGACCAGGATCTCGACGCGATCATGCTGCCCGGCGCCTCCGTCGACGGCGCACGACGCCAGGAGTTCCTCGGCATCAGTGTCACGGCCGGAGTGACGGGCCCCGTGCGATGGGCGAACTACTCCGGTGCCCCCGTGGTGACCCTGCCCGCCGGGTACTCCGCCGCGACGGGGATGCCGGTCGGTGTGCAGCTCGGTGCGCGGCCGTGGCAGGACGAACATCTCATCGGCATCGGGCTCGAACTGCAGGAGGCACTGCCGATCTGGCGCGACGAGCCGCAGCTCGTCGCCGCCGGCGCACGGGTCCCCGAGGTCGCGCAGGTGCAGCCGGGCCCCGGTCCCGACCCGACGAATACGATCGGGGCGGCCGCTCCGGTTCGGACCCTGCCGATGAACCCCATCGGCTAGGTTCGACCACGCGGATCCGACCGCACGGCGTATCGCCGAGGTGTACATCACGCACCGTCGTGAGTTGAACTCTCGGCCGTGCTCCTGCATACTGGTCGGGTTGCCTTGACCGGGCCATGGATGTTTCGCGGCTCGGATCGGGAAAGACGTGACAGTCGCGGATCGAGCCTCACGGCCTGGTCGCGGCCACATGCAAGACGGAAGCAGTACCCCTGTGTGCTCCTGTGGAGCGCAGCCGGTTCCGTTCCTTGCGGTGTCGAAGCCTTCCAGCATCGACGCCGGGGAATGAGCGGCGGGCCGACACGCCCGACCGCGTGGACCGGAGAACAATGACAGATGAACAGCGGCAAGCGGATCGGATACGTCCGGCTCGCACTGTGTTCGAGTGCTGTTCTCGGTCGCCGTTCCCTGGGGAACTGTGCAGACGAGGTGGTTTCCGGCTCCGCCGGGGATCACGAAACGCGGCAAGAAAAGGACACTAAGCGTGGCGGGACAGAAGATCCGCATCAGGCTCAAGGCCTATGACCACGAGGCGATCGACGCATCTGCGCGCAAGATCGTCGAGACGGTGACCCGTACGGGTGCCCGCGTGGTCGGCCCGGTGCCGTTGCCCACTGAAAAGAACGTGTACTGCGTCATCCGCTCGCCGCACAAGTACAAGGACTCGCGCGAGCACTTCGAGATGCGGACGCACAAGCGGCTCATCGACATCCTCGACCCGACGCCGAAGACCGTCGACGCGCTCATGCGCATCGATCTCCCGGCGAGTGTCGACGTCAACATTCAGTGACATTCGATTACAGCGAGCTTGTGAAAGACGCAGCGGAGACAACACATGACTAACCAGATCAAGGGAATCCTGGGCACCAAGCTCGGCATGACCCAGGTCTTCGACGAGAACAACCGGGTTGTCCCGGTCACCGTCGTCAAGGCCGGACCGAACGTGGTCACGCAGATCCGCACCGAGGAGCGCGACGGCTACAACGCCGTGCAGCTCGCCTACGGTGCCATCGCGCCGCGCAAGGTCAACAAGCCGGTTCGCGGCCAGTTCGAGAAGGCCGGCGTCACGCCGCGCCGTCACCTGGTCGAGCTCCGGATCGAGGACGCCTCCGAGTACGAGGTCGGCCAGGAACTCACCGCCGAGGTGTTCGAGGACGGCGCCTACGTCGACGTCACCGGCACCTCGAAGGGCAAGGGCTTCGCCGGCACCATGAAGCGTCACGGCTTCGCCGGCCAGGGTGCGTCGCACGGTACGCAGGCCGTGCACCGTCGTCCGGGCTCCATCGGTGGTTGCGCCACCCCGGGCCGCGTGTTCAAGGGCACGCGCATGTCCGGCCGTATGGGCTCCGACCGCATCACGACGCAGAACCTCTCGGTCCACAAGGTGGACGCCGAGAACGGTCTGCTGCTGATCAAGGGCGCGATCCCGGGTCGCAAGGGCGGCCTCGTGATCGTCAAGACCGCAGTGAAGGGTGGTGCACGGGCATGACCAGCACCGAGACCGCAACCAAGCTGACCCTGGACGTCAAGGCCCCCGGTGGCCAGACCTCCGGCTCCGTCGATCTCCCCGCCGAGATCTTCGACGCTCCCGCGAACATCGCGCTGCTGCACCAGGTCGTCACCGCGCAGCTCGCCGCGGCCCGCCAGGGAACGCACGCCACCAAGACCCGCGGCGAGGTCCGCGGCGGTGGCAAGAAGCCGTACCGCCAGAAGGGCACCGGCCGCGCACGTCAGGGCTCGACCCGTGCGCCGCAGTTCGCCGGCGGTGGCACCGTCCACGGCCCGCAGCCGCGCGACTACAGCCAGCGCACCCCCAAGAAGATGAAGGCCGCCGCCCTGCGCGGAGCCCTCTCCGACCGGGCGCGCAACGAGCGCATCCACGTGATCACCGAACTCGTCGCGGGTCAGACCCCGTCGACGAAGAGTGCTCGCACGTTCCTGGGCGAGATCAGCGACCGCAAGAAGGTCCTGCTCGTCGTCGGCCGTGAAGACGTGGCGGCGTGGAAGTCGGTTCAGAACCTTCCCAACGTCCACGCGCTCGCGCCGGATCAGCTGAACACCTACGACGTGCTCTACAGCGATGACGTCGTGTTCAGCGTCGAGGCGCTCAACACGTTCATCCACGGGCCGGCCGAGTCCGGCCAGGAAGTGAAGGAGGAGAGCAAGTGAGCACGATCGCCGATCCTCGCGACATCCTGCTGGCTCCCGTCGTCTCCGAGAAGTCCTACGGGCTGATGGAAGAGGGCACCTACACCTTCCTGGTCCACCCGGACTCGAACAAGACGCAGATCAAGATTGCCGTCGAGAAGGTCTTCGGCGTCAAGGTGAGCAGCGTCAACACCGCCAACCGTCAGGGCAAGCGCAAGCGGACCCGGTTCGGTTACGGCAAGCGCAAGAACACCAAGCGCGCGCTCGTGACCCTCACGGCCGACAGCAAGCCCATCGAGATCTTCGGAGGCCCGGTCGCCTAGCGATCGGAACTCTCGAGAGATAGAGGACGAGAAGACTCATGGCAATCCGTAAGTACAAGCCGACTACGCCGGGCCGTCGTGGCGCCAGCGTGGCGGACTTCGCCGAGATCACTCGGTCGACGCCCGAGAAGTCGCTGGTGCGCCCGCTGCACGGTCGCGGTGGACGTAACGCGCACGGCCGCATCACCACCCGTCACAAGGGTGGCGGACACAAGCGCGCCTACCGCCTGATCGATTTCCGTCGCAACGACAAGGACGGCGTGCCGGCCAAGGTCGCTCACATCGAGTACGACCCCAACCGCACCGCGCGCATCGCGCTGCTCCACTACGTGGACGGCGAGAAGCGCTACATCATCGCCCCCAAGGGCCTCGTGCAGGGTGCTCCCGTCGAGTCGGGCCCCAACGCCGACATCAAGCCCGGCAACAACCTGCCGCTGCGCAACATCCCGACGGGTACGACCATCCACGCGGTCGAGCTGCGTCCGGGTGGCGGCGCCAAGATGGCCCGCTCCGCCGGTGCGAGCATCCAGCTCCTCGGTAAGGAAGGCACCTACGCCACGCTGCGTATGCCCTCCGGCGAGATCCGTCGCGTCGACGTGCGCTGCCGCGCCACCGTCGGCGAGGTCGGCAACGCCGAGCAGTCGAACATCAACTGGGGCAAGGCCGGCCGTATGCGCTGGAAGGGCAAGCGCCCGACCGTCCGTGGTGTCGTGATGAACCCGGTCGACCACCCGCACGGTGGTGGCGAGGGCAAGACCTCGGGTGGTCGCCACCCGGTCAGCCCATGGGGCAAGCCCGAGGGCCGCACCCGCAAGAACAAGGCGTCCGACAAGCTCATCGTCCGTCGTCGCCGTACCGGCAAGAAGCGCTAGTCAAGGAGGGAGTTAGAGAATGCCACGCAGCCTCAAGAAGGGCCCGTTCGTCGACGACCACCTCCTGGCGAAGGTGGACACGCAGAACGAGAAGGGCACCAAGCAGGTCATCAAGACCTGGTCGCGCCGTTCCACGATTCTGCCCGACTTCATCGGTCATACGTTCGCTGTCCACGATGGACGCAAGCACGTGCCGGTGTTCGTCTCGGAGTCCATGGTCGGTCACAAGCTCGGTGAGTTCGCGCCGACCCGTACGTTCAAGGGCCACATCAAGGACGACCGGAAGAGCAAGCGTCGATGAGCACTGAAACCACCACCAACAGCGCTCGGGCTGTTGCGCGCCACGTGCGCGTGACCCCGATGAAGGCGCGCCGCGTCGTCGACATCGTTCGCGGTAAGTCCGTCGAGGAGGCCCTGGCCATCCTCAAGTTCGCGCCGCAGGCCGCGGCCGAGCCGGTCGCCAAGGTGATCGCGTCGGCCGCTGCGAACGCGCAGAACAACTACAACCTCGACCCCAGCACGCTCGTCGTCGCGACTGCGTACGTGGACGAGGGTGCGACCCTGAAGCGGTTCCAGCCGCGTGCCCAGGGCCGTGCGTTCCGCATCCGCAAGCGGTCGAGCCACATCACCGTGATCGTGGAAAGCGTCGGGTCGGCCTCGACTCGTAACCGCCGGAAGGGAGCTCAGTAGTGGGCCAGAAGATCAACCCGCACGGCTTCCGTCTGGGCGTCACCACCGACTGGAAGTCTCGTTGGTACGCGGACAAGCAGTACGCGGACTACGTCAAGGAAGATGTCGCGATCCGCAAGTTCCTGGCCTCCGGCCTCGAGCGCGCCGGCATCGCGAAGGTCGAGATCGAGCGCACCCGCGACCGTGTGCGTGTGGACATCCACACCGCTCGTCCCGGGATCGTCATCGGACGCCGCGGCGCCGAGGCCGATCGCATCCGCGCCGAGCTCGAGAAGCTGACCGGTAAGCAGGTCCAGCTGAACATCCTCGAGGTCAAGAACTCGGAGTCCGAGGCTCAGCTCGTGGCGCAGGGCGTCGCCGAGCAGCTCTCGAACCGTGTCGCCTTCCGTCGTGCGATGCGCAAGGCCATCCAGTCGGCCATGCGTCAGCCGAACGTCAAGGGCATCCGCGTGCAGTGCTCGGGCCGCCTCGGTGGCGCCGAGATGTCGCGTTCGGAGTTCTACCGCGAAGGTCGCGTCCCGCTGCACACGCTGCGCGCGGACATCGATTACGGCCTCTACGAGGCACGGACCACCTTCGGCCGCATCGGCGTGAAGGTCTGGATCTACAAGGGCGACATCGTCGGTGGCCGTCGTGAGCTCGCTGCTGCTGCAGCTGCTCCCGCCGACCGGCCGCGTCGTGAGCGTCCGAGCCGCCCGCGTCGTTCCGGCGCGTCGGGCACCACCGCGACGAGCACCGAGGCCGGCCGCGCCGCATCGAGCGACGCTCCTGCCTCGACCGAGAACAAGGAGGGCTGACGCAATGTTGATCCCCCGGCGGGTCAAACACCGCAAGCAGCACCATCCGAGCCGTACGGGTGCCGCCAAGGGCGGAACCCAGGTGGCCTTCGGTGACTACGGCATCCAGGCTCTCGAGCCGGCCTACATCACCAACCGGCAGATCGAGTCCGCTCGTATCGCCATGACCCGGCACATCAAGCGTGGCGGCAAGATCTGGATCAACATCTTCCCGGATCGCCCCCTCACCAAGAAGCCTGCCGAGACCCGCATGGGTTCCGGTAAGGGTTCGCCGGAGTGGTGGGTCGCGAACGTCAAGCCCGGTCGCGTGCTGTTCGAGATGAGCTACCCCAACGAGGAGATTGCGCGCGAGGCTCTGCGTCGCGCGATGCACAAGCTCCCCTGCAAGTGCCGCATCGTGACGAGGGAGGAGCAGTTCTGATGGCTACCGGTACCCCCGCCGCGGAACTCCGCGAGCTGAGCGACGAAGAGCTGACCGACAAGCTCCGCGAAGCCAAGGAAGAGCTGTTCAACCTCCGCTTCCAGATGGCCACCGGCCAGCTGGACAACAACCGTCGGCTCCGCGTGGTGCGCAACGAGATCGCCCGTATCTACACGGTGCTGCGCGAGCGCGAGCTCGGACTGGCCACCGGCCCGAATGCGGGTGACGTGGCATGAGTGAGGAAAAGGCAGTGAGCAACCAGGAACAGCGCGCGAGCCGTAAGGTCCGCATCGGTTACGTCGTCTCGGACAAGATGGAGAAGACCATCGTCGTCGAGCTCGAGGACCGGGTGAAGCACCCGCTGTACGGCAAGATCATCCGCCGTACGACCAAGGTGAAGGCGCACGACGAGAACGGCCTGGCCGGCATCGGCGACCGCGTGCAGCTGATGGAGACCCGTCCGCTGTCCGCGTCGAAGCGCTGGCGTCTGGTCGAGGTGCTCGAGAAGGCCAAGTAAGGCCTCCTCGTCCTCGACAGGACCGAGAACATGCAGCACCCCACCACCCGCACCGCGGGCGGTGGGGTGCTGTGCGTCGGGTAGTAGGTGCAGCCCTCGCGTGGGGGAGCGGTGGACGTCGCTGCGACACGCCCGGTTCCGGGGTGGGGAGTGACATCACAATTCGCGAATTTGCCCTGCGTACGGTATATGGCCTACTCTGGACGGGTTGCTTACGGGACCCGTGTGTGATTCGCGCGTGCGCCGCAGGCAACCGACGACCGCGTACGTCCAGGTCGGAAATCTGACGTACACACCAATCCAGGTCAAGGAGAAGTAAGTGATCCAGCAGGAGTCGCGACTGCGCGTCGCCGACAACACGGGTGCCAAGGAGATCCTCTGCATCCGCGTTCTCGGTGGCTCGTCCCGTCGCTACGCCGGAATCGGTGACGTCATCGTCGCCACCGTCAAGGACGCGATCCCCGGCGGCAACGTCAAGCGTGGCGATGTCGTCAAGGCCGTGATCGTGCGCACCGCCAAGGAGCGCCGCCGTCCGGACGGTTCCTACATCAAGTTCGACGAGAACGCTGCCGTCATCATCAAGGGCGACAACGATCCTCGCGGCACCCGCATCTTCGGACCCGTCGGTCGCGAGCTCCGCGACAAGCGGTTCATGAAGATCGTCTCGCTCGCTCCGGAGGTGCTGTGATGAAGGTGCACAAGGGTGACACCGTGCTCGTCATCTCGGGCAAGGACAAGGGCGCCAAGGGCAAGGTCATCGCGGCCTACCCGGCGACCGGCAAGGTCCTCGTCGAGGGCGTGAACCGTATCAAGAAGCACACCGCCGTCTCTGCGAACGAGCGTGGCGCCTCCTCCGGCGGCATCGTGACGCAGGAGGCCCCGATCCACGTTTCCAACGTTGCGGTCGTCGACTCGGACGGAAACCCCACCCGCGTGGGCTACCGCACCGATGAGGAAACCGGCAAGCGCGTTCGGATTTCCCGGAAGAACGGGAAGGACCTCTGACATGACTTCCACCGAGAACAAGACCCAGCCGCGCCTGAAGGCCCGCTACCGCGCCGAGATCAAGGACGCGCTGAACGCGGAGTTCGACTACGCGAACGTCATGCAGATCCCCGGCGTCGTGAAGGTCGTCGTCAACATGGGTGTCGGCGACGCCGCCCGCGACGCGAAGCTCATCAACGGAGCCGTCAACGACCTCGCGCTCATCACCGGTCAGAAGCCGGAGATCCGTAAGGCCCGCAAGTCCATCGCACAGTTCAAGCTGCGCGAGGGCATGCCGATCGGTGCGCGCGTCACGCTGCGCGGCGACCGCATGTGGGAGTTCCTGGACCGTCTCGTGTCCATCGCGCTTCCCCGTATCCGGGACTTCCGCGGCCTCAACGGCAACCAGTTCGACGGCAACGGCAACTACACGTTCGGCCTGAACGAGCAGTCGATGTTCCACGAGATCGACGTGGACAAGATCGATCGCCCGCGCGGCATGGACATCACTGTCGTGACCACCGCTACCAACAACGAAGAAGGCCGTGCCCTGCTCAAGCACCTCGGCTTCCCGTTCAAGGAGAACTGAGCCCATGGCTAAGAAGGCACTGGTCAACAAGGCCAACAAGAAGCCGAAGTTCGCGGTGCGCGCCTACACCCGCTGCCAGCGCTGCGGGCGCCCGCACTCGGTCTTCCGCAAGTTCGGACTCTGCCGCATCTGCCTTCGCGAGATGGCACACCGCGGAGAACTTCCGGGAGTTCACAAGAGCTCCTGGTGACGTGAGCGGTGGGCGGAGGACCGAGAAGTTCTCCGCCCACTGTCACGCTGTCATGGGTTCGTCGCCGATCCGTCGACGAATCCGCTATCGAAACCGAGTTTCGATGTAGGCCCACGGCCGGCATGTTCCGGCGTTGCATGGGAACCGCATCGAGAAAGGTGAACAGGTCAGCCATGACCATGACCGACCCCATCGCAGACTTCTTGACGCGTCTGCGTAACGCCAACACGGCGTACCACGACGAGGTCAAGCTCCCGTCCTCGAAGATCAAGGTGAACATCGCCGAGATCCTCAAGCGCGAGGGCTACATCTCCGACTACCGCACCGAGGACGCCGAGGTGGGCAAGACCCTCATCGTCGACCTCAAGTACGGACCTTCCCGTGAGCGCAGCCTTGCCGGCGTGCGCCGCGTGTCGAAGCCCGGCCTGCGCGTGTACGCGAAATCCACCAACCTGCCCAAGGTCCTGGGCGGCCTCGGCGTGGCGATCATCTCCACGTCCTCCGGCCTGCTCACCGATCGCCAGGCGGCCAAGCAGGGAGTGGGCGGGGAAGTCCTCGCCTACGTCTGGTAAAGGGAGGCCACCACAATGTCGCGAATCGGAAAACTCCCCGTTGCAGTTCCTTCGGGCGTCGAGATCACCATCGACGGCCAGGATGTTGCAGTCAAGGGCCCCAAGGGCAACCTGTCCCTGACGATCGCCGAGCCGATCGCCGTCGCCAAGGGTGAGGACGGGGCAATCAACGTCACGCGCCCGAACGACGAGCGTCGCAGCCGCGCGCTGCACGGCCTGTCGCGGACGCTCGTGCAGAACCTCATCGTCGGTGTCACCGAGGGTTACACCACCAAGATGGAGATCCACGGCGTCGGCTACCGCGTGGCCCTCAAGGGCAAGGACCTCGAGTTCTCGCTCGGCTACAGCCACCCCGTGCTGATCGAGGCGCCCGAGGGCATCACGTTCGCCGTCGAGAACCCCACGCGCTTCTCGATCTCGGGCATCGACAAGCAGAAGGTCGGCCAGATCGCGGCCAACATCCGCCGGCTGCGCAAGTCCGACCCCTACAAGGGCAAGGGCATCCGCTACGAGGGTGAACAGGTCCGTCGCAAGGTCGGAAAGACGGGTAAGTGATCATGAGCCAGACCGAGAACCAGAAGGCCAAGCGCATCCCGCGCGGCAAGGACGCCTCCACCACGCGTCGCCTTTCGAAGACGCGTCGTCACTTCCGCCTCCGCAAGAAGATCTCCGGCACCGCCGAGCGTCCCCGCCTCGTCGTCAACCGGTCCTCGCGCCACCTGCACGTGCAGCTGGTCGACGACCTGACGGGCACCACTCTCGCCGCAGCGTCGTCCATCGAACCCGATGTGCGCGCTCTCGAGGGCGACAAGAAGGCTCGCGGCGCGAAGGTCGGTCAGCTGATCGCCGAGCGCGCGAAGGCTGCCGGCGTGGAAGCCGTGGTCTTCGACCGCGGTGGCCACACCTACAGCGGACGCATCGCGGCCCTCGCGGACGCGGCTCGCGAAAGCGGGTTGAAGTTCTGATGACCATTTTCTCGAACGGAAGGAACGCCTGATGCCGGGACGTCAGCGGCGTGACGGCGGCAACGGCCCCGCCGGACAGAACCCCAACAGCGGTGACAACCGTGGCGGTCGCGACCGCCGCGACCGCGACTCGCGCGGCGGCAACGCTGCCGAGAAGTCGAACTACATCGAGCGTGTCGTCTCGATCAACCGTGTGTCGAAGGTCGTCAAGGGCGGTCGTCGCTTCAGCTTCACCGCTCTGGTGATCGTGGGCGACGGCAACGGCCTGGTCGGCGTCGGCTACGGCAAGGCCAAGGAAGTTCCCGCGGCCATCCAGAAGGGTGTCGAGGAAGCTCGCAAGAACTTCTTCCGCGTCCCGCTCATCGGCGGAACCATCACCCACCCCGTCCAGGGAGAGGCTGCAGCCGGTGTCGTCCTGCTGCGTCCGGCTTCCCCCGGTACCGGTGTCATCGCCGGTGGCGCTGTGCGCGCGGTGCTGGAGTGTGCGGGTGTCCACGACATCCTGTCGAAGTCGCTCGGCTCCGACAACGCCATCAATGTGGTGCACGCGACGGTTGCGGCCCTCAAGGGTCTGCAGCGTCCCGAGGAAGTCGCGGCTCGCCGTGGCCTCACCCTCGAGGAAGTTGCCCCCGCCGGCATGCTGCGCGCACGTGCACAGGCTGCTGGGAGCGTGAAGTAATGGCAGAGCTGAAGATCACCCAGATCAAGAGCACCATCGGGGCCAAGTCGAATCAGCGCGACAGCCTCCGGACCCTCGGTCTGCGGAAGATCCGCCAGTCCGTCGTCCGCGAGGACAATGCGCAGAATCGTGGCCTCATCAACGTGGTGCGTCACCTCGTCACCGTTGAGGAGGTCTGAGAATGACCATCAAGCTGCATCACCTGCGCCCGGCTCCGGGTGCGAAGACGGACAAGACCCGCGTCGGACGCGGTGAGGGTTCGAAGGGCAAGACCGCCGGCCGCGGTACGAAGGGCACGAAGGCACGCAAGAACGTGTCGCCGGCCTTCGAGGGTGGCCAGATGCCCATCCACATGCGTCTGCCGAAGCTCAAGGGCTTCAAGAACGCATTCCGTACCGAGTACCAGATCGTCAACGTCGGGGACATCGCTCGCGTGTTCCCCGAGGGTGGACAGATCGGTGTCGCGGACCTCGTGGCGAAGGGTCTGGTTCGCAAGAACCAGCTCGTCAAGGTCCTCGGCGAGGGCGAGCTGACGGTGGCCGTGCAGGTCACCGCCGACAAGTTCTCGGCCTCCGCTCAGGAGAAGATCGCTGCAGCCGGTGGCAGCGCGACCGTCCAGGCCTGACCTGTACTTTCGCGTGTGAGTCACGGCTGTCGAACGGCCGCGGTGCAGATACCTGCACCGCGGCCGTTCGCGCGTTCGCACCGGTGTCCCAAGCTGCGTTCGCAGCGGTGACATAGGCTACCGGGCTACGCCTCTCATCGGGGCCCACTGTTAGAGTTTCAGAGTTGTCTACCGTCCGACGGATCCCTCTCGATCCGTCGTCCCCGATCGGCCCGCCAGGAGGATCTTTGCTTTCCGCCTTCGTCTCGGCCCTCAGGACACCGGACCTGAGGCGGAAGATTCTCATCGCCCTCGGGCTCGTGGCGCTGTACCGCCTCGGTGCTACCGTGCCGTCCCCGGGCGTCGACTACGGCAACGTCCAGGCCTGTGTCGATCAGCTCGCCGGCAGCGAGCAGGCCGGCATCTACTCGCTGATCAATCTGTTCTCCGGCGGCGCGCTACTGCAGTTGTCGGTCTTCGCGATCGGCATCATGCCGTTCATCACCGCGAGCATCATCGTCCAGCTGCTCACCGTGGTCATTCCACGCTTCGAGGAACTGCGCAAGGAGGGCCAGTCCGGCCAGGCCAAGATGACGCAGTACACGCGTTATCTCGCCGTCGCGCTCGCCGTCCTGCAGGCCACCGGCATCGTCGCGCTCGCCGCCCGAGGGCAGCTGCTGCAGGGCTGCTCGGAGCCGATCCTCGCCGACGACAGCATCTTCGGGATGGTCGTCATCGTGCTGGTGATGACCGCCGGTGCCGCCGTCGTCATGTGGTTCGGTGAGCTCATCACCGAACGCGGTGTCGGCAACGGCATGTCGCTGCTGATCTTCGCCGGTATCGCGGCCGCGCTGCCGAGCGAGGGTCGCATGATCCTCGAATCCCGCGGCGGCCTCGTCTTCGCGATCGTCTGCGTCGTGGCCCTGGCCCTCATCACGGGTGTCGTGTTCATCGAGCAGGGTCAGCGCCGGATCCCGGTGCAGTACGCCAAGCGCATGGTCGGCCGTCGTATGTACGGCGGTTCGTCGACCTACCTGCCGCTGAAGGTCAACCAGGCGGGCATCATCCCCGTCATCTTCGCGTCGTCGCTGCTGTACCTGCCCAATCTCGTCGCGCAGCTCACCGGTGCCACGACGAACCCGGATCCGAGTTGGTGGCAGCGGATCATCAACGAGTACCTGGTCAATCCGAACAACCCGGTCTACATCGCGATCTACTTCGCCCTGATCGTGTTCTTCGTCTTCTTCTACGTCGCCATCACCTTCAATCCGGAGGAGCGGGCCGACGAGATGAAGAAATACGGCGGCTTCATCCCGGGCATCCGCCCCGGTCGCCCGACCGCCGAATATCTCAGTTTCGTGCTCAACCGCATCACGGTTCCGGGCTCGATCTACCTCGGCCTCATCGCGACGCTGCCGAACTTCTTCCTGTCCGGCAGCCAGACGGCCTCGAGCATCTTCGGTGGCGCCGCGGTTCTCATTCTCGTCAGTGTCGCGCTGGACACTGTCAAGCAGATCGAAAGTCAACTGATGCAGCGCAACTACGAAGGGTTCCTCAAGTGAGACTTGTACTGCTCGGTCCTCCCGGTGCCGGCAAGGGCACACAGGCCGCGATTCTGTCCGAGAAGCTCGGCGTCCCCGCCATCTCGACGGGCGATCTTTTCCGCGCGAACATCGGGCAGGGCACCCCGCTCGGCGTCGAGGCCAAGAAGTACATCGACGCGGGGGAGCTCGTTCCCGCCGAGATCACCAACAACATGGTGCGTGAGCGTCTGGCCGAGCCCGACGCCGCCAACGGCTTCCTCCTCGACGGCTTCCCGCGCAGCGTGGAGCAGGCCAAGGAACTCGAGAACATCCTGAAGGATCTCGGTGTCGAGCTCGATGGCGTGCTGTCCTTCGTCATCGACGAGGACGTCGTGGTCGAGCGCATGCTCGCCCGCGGTCGCGCCGACGACACCGAAGACGTGATCCGCAACCGTCTCCGGGTCTACCGTGAGGAGACGGCCCCGCTGCTCGACTACTACGCCGACTCGATCATCACGGTCGACGCGATCGGTGAGGTCGAGGAGATCAATTCGCGGGCTCTGTCCGCACTCGGAAAGTAGACGGGTAGTTCGACATGGGTTTCGGGCGCAAGCGCTCAGTGGTTCCGTTCCGCACCTCGGGTGAACTCGACGCGATGGCGGCGGCGGGAGCCGTGGTCGGTGCCGCACTCGTCGCAGTGCGCGAGGCCGCCAAGCCGGGCGTGAGCACCCTGGAACTCGACCAGGTGGCGGAATCGGTCATCCGCGATGCGGGGGCCGTTCCGTCCTTCCTGGGCTACCACGGCTTCACCGGTTCGATCTGTTCGTCGGTCAACGAGGTCGTCGTCCACGGCATCCCGTCGGTGTCGGTGGTGCTCGCCGAGGGCGACCTCGTGTCGATCGACTGCGGCGCGATCCTCGACGGCTGGCACGGCGACTCGGCATGGACCTTCGGGATCGGGGAGCTGTCGCAGGCCGACATCGACCTGAGCGAGGCCACCCGTCTGTCGCTCGAGGCCGGTATCGCGGCGATGCTCCCGGGCAACCGCCTGACCGACGTCTCGCATGCGATCGAGCAAGGCACGCATGCCGCCGAGAAGGTGCACGGCCGCTTGTACGGCATCGTCGACGGCTACGGCGGTCACGGTATCGGGCGCGAGATGCACATGGATCCGTTCCTCCCCAACGAAGGCAAGCCGGGCAAGGGCCCGAAGCTCGTCGTCGGATCGGTGCTCGCCGTCGAGCCGATGCTCACCCTCGGTACCTACGAGACCGAGGTCCTCGACGACGAGTGGACGGTGGTGACCGTCGACGGCAGCCGGGCCGCGCACTGGGAGCACACGGTAGCGGTCACCGAGGACGGCCCCCGTATCCTCACCGTCCGGCCGGAGTGACGCGAGCGGTCGTACTCCGCGGCGTCATACGTCGACGAGGAGCGTGACCGGTCCGTCGTTGACGAGGCTCACCTCCATGTGGGCCCCGAACTTCCCGGTCTCCACCGTCGCGCCGAGATCTCGTAGAGCGTTCGCGAACGCATCGACGAGAGGTTCGGCGATCGGGCGGGGAGCGGCGGCCGACCACGACGGACGCCTGCTCTTCCTCGTGTCGGCCATGAGCGTGAACTGGCTGACCACCAGGATCGGGGCGTCGACGTCGGAGGCGGATCGCTCGTCCTCGAGGATGCGCATCGTCCACACCTTCCGGGCGAGCGTCGCGGCCTTGGTCTCGTCGTCGTCGTGCGTGACGCCGACCAGCACGAGCAGACCGTGACCGTCTTCGGCCGGCGTGATGCGGGCCACCTCGGCTCCGTCGACCGCCACCGCCGCCGTGGTCACCCGCTGGATCAACGCCCGCACGTGCGGTCCTCCTCCTGGTCGTGGGCACGAGTGTGCCGGAGCTCATTTGTCCTGGACGGTCAACTTCCCGTACCATTGATCGGTGGTGCGCGCTGCGCTCCGATCGGTCCCGTGTCGAATTCCTTCGAATCTCGGTTCGTGTCCGGTCCCGGAGTTGCCGAGCGTCACGGTAACGGATGCCGATGCAACCACAACGCCGAACAACGGATCGCGGAGGATATGGCTAAGAAAGACGGGGCAATCGAGGTCGAGGGCCGGGTAATCGAACCGCTGCCCAATGCGATGTTCCGCATCGAGCTGGAGAACGGGCACAAGGTTCTCGCCCACATCAGCGGAAAGATGCGTCAGCACTACATTCGTATCCTTCCCGAGGACCGCGTTGTCGTGGAGCTTTCTCCCTACGACCTCACGCGTGGACGCATCGTCTACCGCTACAAGTAACGAAGCTTCCCCGGCCACACGGTCGGGGAGAATCATGTCGCCGGGCCGGCTCTGCCGTGTCCGGCGGCGCACATACAGGAGATCGGACTTACGTGAAGGTTCAGCCTAGCGTCAAGAAGATCTGCGAGAAGTGCAAGGTGATCCGCCGTAACGGTCGGGTCATGGTGATCTGCGAGAACCTGCGTCACAAGCAGCGTCAGGGCTAGATCCACCTTCGTCTCGAAGATCTGCTTGGCAACAAGCACGAAGACCTTCCAGCACCAGTCGCGTGGTTACGATCCTCGATCCGTCGAGGAGCTGCGCGATCAACCCCCGGTACGGAGGCCGGGGCCCCACTGTGTTTTTGAATCACACAGTTCTTCGACGCAGGGGACGGGCTGGGAGCAGACCTCCGCACACCGAATAGGAATGCCACATGGCACGTCTCGCAGGTGTCGATCTTCCCCGCGAAAAGCGGATGGAGATCGCACTCACGTACATCTACGGCATCGGCCGTACCCGCTCCCAGGAGATCCTCGAGGCCACGGGTGTCAACCCGGACCTGCGCAGCAAGGATCTGACGGACGAGGACCTCGCCAAGCTCCGCGAGTACATCGAGGAGAGCTACAAGGTCGAGGGTGACCTCCGTCGCGAGGTTCAGGCGGACATCCGCCGCAAGATCGAGATCGGCTGCTACCAGGGCCTGCGACACCGTCGTGGTCTGCCCGTGCGTGGACAGCGCACCAAGACCAACGCCCGCACCCGCAAGGGTCCGAAGCGCACCGTCGCAGGAAAGAAGAAGTAATGCCTCCCAAGTCACGCAGCACCGGTCCGAAGAAGACCCAGAAGGCACGGCGCAGGGACAAGAAGAACGTTCCGCACGGTGCCGCTCACATCAAGAGCACGTTCAACAACACCATCGTGTCCATCACGGACCCGCAGGGCAACGTGATCTCCTGGGCGTCCTCCGGCCACGTCGGCTTCAAGGGTTCGCGCAAGTCGACCCCGTTCGCCGCACAGCTCGCCGCCGAGAACGCCGCCCGCAAGGCGCAGGAACACGGTGTCAAGAAGGTCGACGTCTTCGTCAAGGGCCCGGGCTCGGGCCGCGAGACGGCGATCCGTTCCCTCCAGGCCGCAGGCCTCGAGGTCGGCACCATCTCCGATGTCACCCCGCAGCCCCACAACGGTTGCCGTCCGCCCAAGCGGCGTCGCGTCTAACGGGAAAGGAAGGTAAAGAAAAATGGCTCGTTATACCGGTCCCGTTACTCGTAAGTCGCGTCGTCTCCGTGTCGACCTGGTCGGAGGCGATCAGGCCTTCGAGCGTCGCCCCTACCCGCCCGGCCAGCACGGCCGCGCGCGGATCAAGGAGAGCGAGTACCTGCTCCAGCTGCAGGAGAAGCAGAAGGCCCGCTTCTCGTACGGCGTCATGGAGAAGCAGTTCCGTCGCTACTACGAAGAGGCCGCAAGCCGCCCCGGCAAGACCGGTGAGGTTCTGCTGGTCATCCTCGAGTCGCGCCTGGACAACGTCGTCTACCGTGCCGGCCTCGCCCGCACGCGTCGTCAGGCCCGCCAGCTGGTGAGCCACGGCCACTTCCTGGTCAACGGCAAGAAGGTCGACATCCCCAGCTACCGCGTCTCGCAGTACGACATCATCGATGTCCGCGAGAAGTCGCTGAGCACGCTGCCCTTCCAGGTCGCCCGCGAGACCCAGGGCGAGCGCCCGGTTCCGGGTTGGCTGCAGGTCGTCGGCCCGCGTCTGCGAGTGCTGGTCCACCAGCTCCCCGAGCGCGCGCAGATCGACATCCCGCTGCAGGAACAGCTGATCGTCGAGTACTACTCGAAGTAAGACACCTCGGTGTCGTGGTGTCCTCCGGTCCGTCCGGGCGGGAGGACACCGCTCCATTCCACTAGGGCGTCATATGGCGGACGCCCACAAGGAGGCAACAGATGCTCATCTCTCAGCGACCCGCACTGACCGAAGAGGTCATCGCTGAAAACCGCTCGAAGTTCGTCATCGAGCCGCTCGAGCCTGGCTTCGGGTACACCCTCGGCAACTCGCTTCGTCGCACCCTGCTCTCGTCGATCCCGGGCGCCGCTGTCACCAGCATCCGCATCGACGGCGTTCTCCACGAGTTCACCACCGTTCCCGGGGTGAAGGAGGATGTCACCGACATCATCCTGAACCTCAAGGGTCTCGTGGTGAGCTCCGAAGAGGACGAGCCGGTCACCATGTACGTCCGCAAGCAGGGGCCGGGCACCGTCACGGCCGGCGACATCGTGCCCCCGGCCGGTGTCACCATCCACAACCCGGATCTGCACATCGCCACCCTGAACGACAAGGGCAAGCTGGAGATCGAGCTCGTCGTCGAGCGCGGTCGCGGCTACGTTCCTGCCGTGCAGAACAAGGCGTCCGGCGCCGAGATCGGCCGTATCCCGGTCGACTCGATCTACTCGCCGGTGCTCAAGGTGACGTACAAGGTGGAAGCGACCCGCGTCGAGCAGCGCACCGACTTCGATCGGCTCATTCTCGACGTGGAGACCAAGAACTCGATCAGCGCGCGGGACGCGCTCGCCTCGGCGGGCAAGACCCTCGTGGAGCTCTTCGGTCTGGCTCGTGAGCTGAACGTCGAAGCAGAAGGCATCGAGATCGGTCCCTCGCCCGCCGAGGCCGACCACATCGCCTCCTTCGGACTTCCGATCGAGGACCTCGACCTCACGGTCCGGTCCTACAACTGCCTCAAGCGCGAAGGTGTCCACACCGTCGGCGAGCTCGTGGCACGGACGGAATCCGACCTGCTCGACATCCGCAACTTCGGCCAGAAGTCCATCGACGAGGTCAAGGTCAAGCTGCACTCGCTCGGCCTGTCCCTCAAGGACAGCCCGGCATCGTTCGACCCCAGCACCGTCGCCGGCTACGACGCCGCGACCGGTACCTGGAGCGATACCGAGGCCGGCTCCTTCGGTGACAACGACGGCAACGAGGACTACGCCGAGACCGAGCAGCTGTAGCAGCTCACGGTCCGTTACTAGGAGAAAATCATGCCCAAGCCCAAGAAGGGCGCCCGCTTCGGCGGATCGGCCTCGCATCAGAAGGCGCTCATGGCCAACCTGGCCACCGCGCTCTTCGAGCACGGCCGCATCACCACCACCGAGGCCAAGGCCAAGGCCCTGCGCCCGTACGCCGAGAAGCTCGTCACGCACGCCAAGGCCGGCACGCTGGCCTCGCGTCGTGAGGTGCTGAAGGTCATCCGCAACAAGGACGTCGTCCACTCGCTGTTCGCGGAGATCGGTCCCTCCTTCGAGGACCGCAACGGCGGTTACACCCGCATCATCAAGACGATGCCGCGCAAGGGCGACAACGCCCCCATGGCCATCATCGAGCTGGTGCGCGAGAAGACCGTCACCTCCGAGGCCGACCGCGCTCGCCGCGTCGCCGCCTCGCAGGCACCCGCCGAGGACAACGCGGTCCAGGCCGTCGAGGCCGAGGCCACCGACGCCGAGGTCGCGAACGCCGACGCCGTCGTCGAGGGTGTCGAGGACACCAACGCCACGGCTGCCGACGCACCCGAGGCGGACGAGGCCAAGAAGGACTAATCCACTTGGTTTCGGCATCTGCTGAAGCTCACGAGCCCGCCGACCCTTCCGAGGGCGGCGGGCTCGTGGCTTCTCACGAGACAACCCGTCTGCGACTCGACATCGCGTACGACGGCACCGACTTCTCCGGCTGGGCACGGCAGCCCGGACGTCGCACGGTGTGCGGGGAGATCGAGGAAAAGCTCTCCGCGATCGTCCGCACCCCCGTGCTGCTCACCGTCGCCGGTCGCACCGACGCCGGCGTGCACGCTTCCGGGCAGGTCGCCCACGTCGACGTCCCCACCGCGGTGCTGCCCGACGATCCGTCGCGCTGGGTCCGCCGTCTCGCACGGTTCCTGCCCCGCGACGTGCGGGTCACCGGGATCTCCGTCGCCCCCGAACATTTCGACGCGCGTTTCTCGGCGATCCGGCGCCACTACGAATACCGCCTCACCACAGCGGTGTACGGCGCCGAGCCGCTGCGTGCCCGCGACACCGTCGCGTGGCCGAAGGCCGTCGATCTCGATGCGATGCAACGCGCGTCGCAGTCGCTGCTCGGCCTGCACGACTTCGCCGCCTTCTGCAAGCGGCGGGAGGGTGCGACGACCGTACGTGAACTGCAGCGATACGACTGGACCCGCGAAGGCGACATCCTCACCGCCTATGTCAGCGCCGACGCCTTCTGCTGGTCGATGGTGCGCAGCCTCGTCGGCGCGGCCCTGGCCGTGGGGGAGGGGCGTCGCAGCGTCGAGTGGATGACGGCCCTGCTCGACGAACGCGAACGTGCGGCGTCCGTCGCGGTGGCACCGGCCCACGGCCTGTCACTGGTTCGCGTCGACTACCCTGCTGACGAGGAACTCGCCGCGCGCAACGCTGCGACGCGGGAGATGCGCGGGCCCATCACGCCCGGCTGTTGCGGATGAAGGGAACGAATGTGCGCGCACGACGGTTTGCGTTGATGGGGACGATCGGGGCGCTCGCCGTCTCGTCGCTGGTCCTGTCCGGTGCCGCGGTCGCCCACGCCGAGGATCTCCCGGCCGCCGCGACCGGCGAGACTCGGTCGCAGAGCGCGACTGTCGAACGCATCGAGAAGCACACCGACCGCGATTGGTCGCTGTTCGTGTACTCGCCGTCGATGGAACGCACCATCGAGCTGCAGGTGCTGCGACCGGCCGACACGAGCGCGCCGCGACCGGTCTTCTACCTGCTCAACGGTGCCGGCGGGGGACTGGACCGGGCGACCTGGCGCGAGCAGACCGACATCGTGGAGTTCTTCGGCGACAAGAACGTCAACGTCGTCACTCCGGTCGGTGGCGCGTTCAGCTACTACACCGACTGGCTCGAGGACGATCCCGTTCTCGGACGCAACAAGTGGACGACCTTCCTCACCGAGGAGATCCCGTCGGTGGTCGACGAGACGCTCGGCGCGAGCGGCCGCAACGCGATCGCCGGTGTGTCGATGTCGGCGACGTCGGCGCTGGCGCTCGCCCAGCAGGCGCCCGATCTCTACCAGGCGGTGGGTTCGTACAGCGGATGCGCCGAGACCGCCTCGGAGATCGGTTCGCGCTATGCGGAGATCGTCGTCGCGTTCGGCGGGGGCGAGGTCGAGAACATGTGGGGACCGGTCGCCGGTGAGCACTGGACGGAACAGGACGTCGTGCTCAACGCCGAGAAGCTGCGCGGCAAGGCCGTGTACGTCTCCACGAGCAGCGGTGTCCCGGGCCCGTACGAATTGAAGGCATGGGAGCAGGACGGTGTCGCCGTCCTTCCCGATGTGGCTCTGCTCGGGATCATCGAGGCCGGCGTGAACGATTGCACGACGCGACTGCGCGGTGCGCTGGACGCAGCCGGGGTCGAGGCGACCTACTCGGTCCGGCCCGACGGTACCCACACCTGGGGCTACTGGCAGGAGGCCCTGCACGAGTCGTGGCCCGTGCTCGGCGAGGCCATCGGCGCCTGAGCCGAGAGCGCTGCGCTCGATAAGACACCCGGGGGGTGAGGTCCGCGACCTCACCCCCTCGGGCGTTCTCACATGTTCGTCGGATCAGCCAGTCCAGGAACTCGAGGACGTTGCTGATGAGCGCATCGAGCGAACCGGGAAGCGGCCGAGCGCCTCGGCGATCATGCGGTGGCCCTCGGCCTCGTAGCAGTCGTCGCCCACATGGAAGGCCCACACCGCGACCGCGACCGCCGCGCGGACACGTCGGCGGAACCAGGCGTCCTCCTCACGGGGATCCTCGCCGTAGCCACGCAGGAAGGCCTGCTCGGCACCGGGGACCCGGAGGAACTCGCGTACCGCGAGCCGCTCGAAGTCCTCACCCGCCGGGCGCATCGCGGCACGCCCGAAGTCGATCACCTTCACCACACCGATGTCGTCGGCGAGCCAGTTGCGGCTCTGCCAGTCGCCGTGGGTGGGCACCAGGGTGGCCGTCGGTGTCGGCCATCCCTCGACCATCGAGCGCAATCGGCCGGCGACGTCGGGACCGATACGGTGCGGCGCCGCGAGCCACCGCAGCGTCTTCGTGTTCGCCGATCGCTCGTACCCCTCGTCCACCACATGCTCCTGGCGATGGAACTGGGCGAGCAGCGCGCCGGCCTGTTCGTAGACGTCGAGACGGGACGACGCGGCGGTGCCCAGGACGAGCCGTCCCGGAAGGTATTCCGTCACGACGAGTTTCGTCGCGCGGTCGGCGAACACCATGCGGGCGGCCCGACCGCACCGTACCCACGGAGCGGTCCACCGCTCGTGCGCGCTGATCTCGCGGCCGATGTGCCGATCCGGAGTTCCGCCCGCCTTCACGACCAGCAGCCCGTCGTCGGTGTCGACCTCGAGGACAGTGGTCGACACCAGTCCCCAACTCATGTCGGAGACCACGACGATGCGGCCGAACCGCTGCGTCAGCAGGTGGCGTTGCTGTGGAGTGAGCCGCTCCAGGGCGTCCGGCATGAAGGCACTCTAGCGATCTTTCGCCGCGAAAACCCCTGTCGCTTCCGGCTTGTGATCGTTCACCCCGCGAGGGACCGCGCGATCACGAGTCGCTGAATCTGATTGGTGCCCTCGAAGATCTGCGTGATCTTCGCGTCGCGCATGAAGCGCTCGACCGGGAAGTCGCGGGTGTAGCCGTATCCACCGAGGACCTGCACAGCGTCGGTCGTGACCTTCATGGCGGCATCCGTCGCGACGAGCTTGGCCACCGACGCCTGCCGCGAGTAGGGCAGGCCGGCGTCCTTGCGCCGGGCAGCGTCGAGATAGGTGGCGCGGGCCGAGTCGACGGCGGCGGCCATGTCGGCGAGAACGAAGCCGAGGCCCTGGTGGTCAATGATGCGCTTGCCGAAGGCCTGCCGTTCCTTGGCGTAGGCCGTCGCCTCGTCGAGGGCGGCCTGGGCCAGACCCGTCGCGACGGCGGCGATCCCCAGGCGTCCGGAATCCAGTGCGCTGAACGCGATCGGCAGTCCCTGTCCCTCGGCGCCGATCCGGCGCTCGGCCGGGACGAAGGCGTCGTCGTAGTGGGCGGAGGTGGTGGGGATGGCGTGCAGGCCCATCTTCTCCTCGGGCTTGCCGAAGGACAGGCCCTCGGTGCCGGCGGGCACGAGGAAGCACGAGATGCCCTTGCTGCCGGTGTCGGCCGTGCGGGCGAACAGGGTGTAGAAGTCGGCCTTGCCGCCGTTGGTGATCCACGCCTTCGAGCCGGTGATGCGGTAGCCGCCGTCGACGGGCTTCGCGCGGCACGCGAGGGCCGCGGCGTCGGATCCGGCCTGCGGCTCGGAGAGGCTGTACGCGCCGATGGTGTTGCCGCCAAGCATCTCCGGGAGCCACTTGTTCTTCTGCTCGTCGGTGCCGTGGGTGGCGAGCGCGAAGCACGACAGCCCGTGCACGCTCACCGCGACCGCCACGGCCGCCCAGCGGGCGCCGAGTTCCTCGAGGACCTGCAGGTAGACCTCGTAGGGCTGGTCGCCGCCGCCGAACTCCTCGGGGTACGGCAGGCTCAGCAGTCCTGCGGCGCCGAGTGCGGGGAAGACGCCCTCGGGGAAGGTCTCCTTGCGCTCGTGCTCGTCGACGCGCGGGGCGAGTACCTTGTCGGCGACGTCGCGGGTGAGGTCGATCAGGTCGTAGGCCTCGCGGGTGGGAAGCAGACGCTCGACGGGCACGGTGGTTCCTCCTGGAAGGCTGGGGACCGAAAATAGTACTGAGGACGATACTGCAGTACTGTTTTCGGTATGGCAAGAGTCGGTAGCCGGCGACCCACCGCCCGGCAGGCGCAACTGTTCGACGATCTGGTCGCGTTGTTCCTGGCAGAAGGCTTCGCACACCTGACCCTCGACGACATCGCCGCGCGCCTGCGCTGCTCGAAATCGACGCTCTACACACTCGCGGAGAACAAGGACCGGCTCGTCTACGCGGCGACCGTCCACTTCTTCAAGGGTGCCGCCGAACGGGTCGAGGCCGACGTCGCGCGGGCCGCGGACGCCCAGGCACGCATCGGCGTCTATCTCGAGGCCGTGGGGCGCGAACTCGAACCCGCCTCCACGCGGTTCATGGAGGACATCGCCCACACGCCGGTCGCGCGCGAGGTCTACGAACGCAACACCCGGTTCGCCGCCGACCGCGTCCGCCAGCTCATCTCCGAGGGAGTTGCGGCCGGCGAACTGCGCGACGTCCACGCGGCGTTCGTCGCCGACGTCGTGGCCTCGGTCATGGTGCGTATCCAGCAACGGCAGGTGGCCGAGGCAACCGGTCTCGAGGACGCACGTGCCTACCGGGAACTCGCCGCACTGCTCGCGCACGGGCTCTCGACCGCACCGCACCTACGATCGACCCTATGACCACGGCTGCACCGAACGATCCGATCCGCCTCGAGGTCGTCGTCGCGAGTGTCCGCGCCGGTCGCATCGCGCCGGTCGTCGCAGACTGGTTCGCGGCCACCGCACGGCGTCGGCCCGAGTTCGACGTCGGCGTTCTCGATCTCGCCGAGACTCCGCTCCCGCACGACCTCTCGGGCGGTCCCGACGCCGACGCCTTCACCGGTCGCATCGGTGCTGCGGACGCCTTCGTGGTGGTGACCTCCGAGTACAACCACGGCTATCCCGCCGCGCTGAAGACGGCCATCGACACCGTCAAGCACGAATGGCGCACCAAGCCGGTCGGATTCGTCTCCTACGGTGGCCTGTCGGGCGGATTGCGCGCGGTCGAGCAGTTGCGGCAGGTCGTCGTCGAGGTCCACATGGTGCCGGTGCGGCAGTCGGTGAGCTTCCACCGCGTCAAGCACGCCTTCGCGGCCGACGGCACCACCACGGACGAGGCCGCGATCGACGGCGCAGAACGCATGCTCGACCAGATCGCCTGGTGGGTCCGCACCGTCCGCGCCGGAACCGCCCTCGACCGCTATCCCGGCTGAGGCGCCGGATCCGGCATGCGCGACCGGCCGAGATGGGTGCTCTCCGCCGCGATCGTCACGAGGGTGAGAGACGTGCGTTCGCCGCCTACCGTGAGCACCACACGGCCCCCGGCCGCTCCGGGTTGGAGCAACGACACCGTGGGGCGCTCGCGCGGCCATCCGTCCGGGTGGATGTGCACGTGGATCGCGGTCGCGTGCGGCATGGACGAGGTGGGCGGGACGCCGTCGTAGACGACCGTGTCGAAATCGTGGTCGCCCGCGTACTCGCCCGCCAGACGCAGCCGGTCGGGTCCGGCCGCGGATCCGACCAGGCCGCGCCACGCACCGGACCGGTCGGTGTGGACGACGACCCGCGCCCCCACCGCTACGGCGCGGAAGACCACCTGCTGGGCGAGATACAACTCGCCCGCGATGTGGACCGAGCGGACTCCGGGACCGGTGAGACGCGCGGTGACGGCGCGACCGGCGTCGTCCGATCCGATGAGCTGCCCACACCCACCGGCCGGAAGAGCGAGGGCGTCGAGTTCCCCGCTACGCGATTCGCGCAAGGGAACCCGGTCTTCCAGTTGCGGAACCCCGAGGGGCAATGCCGCTGTGAGGAGTTCGGCGTGACGTCCGTACGCCGGGAACAGTCCGGCCACCGAGGGGACGTCCGCCTCGCGCGTGGTGAACCGTGCCAGCGCCCCGACCCGAACCGACCCGTCATCACCCGGTCGCAACCGGAGGACCAGTGTCGACGCCAAAGTTGGATGCGACCAGATCGCCGCCGTGTGGCGGCGGTCGATCCGACGTGGGTCGAAGGCGCCGCCCGAGTCGAACGCGGAGGCCAGGGCGACGTGCCGGCGCGTCGGGGCCCACTCCGTCGCCGGGACCCCGTGGGAGATGCGCAGCGCGGCCTGTTCGATCTCGCTCGCGGTGAGCAGTCGCGCACCGTACCCGGCGTCGCCGAGCGCGCGGATCACGCGCCGCGCCGCCGCGACGACGGTCCGGGCGGCACCCTCGGAGCCTCCGCCCCGACGGGCGGCAGCGGCCGCGCAGGACGTGACGTCGAGTCGGAGCACCACCCGCACCGTGCGTTCGGCCGCGGCGGGAAGCGGGCCCAGCAACTGTGCGTAGGCCTGCCCCGCGGGGGTCGAGTCGCGAACCCGGCGCCCCTGCACCACGACATCGATCCCGTCCAGGACGACGTCGTGCCGGTACAGGCAGGCGGCGATCGCGTCGAGGGGGAGCGTTCGCCCCGTCTCCTCGCTGTCGCGCCCGAGTCGGGTGATCGCACCGGCCGGTGAGAACGGTTCGAGAACCACGGTCGCGTACGGGCCGTCCCATAGCACCCCCACCGGGACTGCCGACCCGACGTGGAAGTCGCGGAGGACACCCGAGACGGAGACGTCGTCCGGGCGTCGGCGCAGAACGGTCGCGATCCATTCGGCTGTGCCGCGTCCGCCGATCCGCACGAGGCACAGCGCGGCCGGTGGCACGGCGATCGCGCAGGCCACCCACACGGACGCCCCCGACACCACCGCCAGCGTCCATACGAGGGCGGCGACGCACTGGGCACCCACGAGCCGCACGGCGACACGGCTTCTCGCATCACCTGCTGCTGTGCTGATCCGTGCACCGGTGGGCGCTGTGCTGACCCGTGCACCGGTGGGCGCTGTGCTGACCCGTGAATCCCCCGACTCGAAGACGGTTCGTTGCATCGATCCCCCCCGAACGACGGCCGGCAATGATTCCGGCGCGGTGCCGACCTTCCCCCTGACCGCGCGGAGCGCCTGTGGTGGACGCCCGACTGGACTGTACTGTGTTGCGCCAGAGAGCGTGCCGTACGGGGGGAGATCGATGGCAGCGCAACCGACCACGCGATGGCAGGTCAGTGGATACCGTTTCCTGGCACGACGCATGGATCATGCGTTGGTGCGGGGCGACGTACGAATGATCCACGATCCCATGCGTTCCCAGTTCCGGGCGTTCGTCGTCGGAGCCGTCGTCGCGTGTGTCGTGCTGGGAGGCTGTGCCGCCCTTGCCCTGTTCCGCCCCCAGGACCGGATCGGTGATGCTTCCGTCGTCGTCGGACGCGACTCCGGTGCGCTCTACGTCGCGATCGGCACGACCTTCCATCCCGTCCTGAATCTCGCGTCGGCCCGGCTGATCCTCGGATCGCCCACCGAACCGGCGGTCGTAGCCGACGAGGAACTGACGACACGACCACGCGGACCGCTGGTGGGGATCCCGGGTGCGCCGTCCTCCCTGGTCCATGATGCAGAGGAGGTGCCGTGGACGGTGTGCGACGTCGCCGACCCGAACGGTCTGCAGTCCTCGACCACCGCCGTGCTCGCCGGCACACCCGACCACCGGGCAGGCTCGGTGCTCGCCGACGACGAAGCGCTCCTCGTGGCCGCGGACGGCAGATACCACTTGCTCTACGAGGGCAGACGCGCCGAAATCGACCCGAACGACCGGTCGCTCGTGCGCCTGCTGGGCATCGACGTCTCCCGTGCGCGCCCCGCGAGTCCCGGACTGCTCGCCGCCGTGCCGGAATCGCCGAAGCTGGCGGCACCCCACATCACCGGCGCCGGAGGTGTCCCGGGCATGTCGATCCCGGGTGTGCGAGTCGGGTCGGTCGTCGCGGTGTCCGAACCGGACGGGCAGAGTTTCCACGTAGTGCTCGAGAACGGTGTGCAGGAGGTCTCGCGGGCCACCGCACATCTCATCCACTTCTCGGATTCGCAAGGAGCACCCGAGATTCCGGTGATTCCACCCGACGTCCTCGCAGCCGCGCCGGTCGTGCACGAACTGCCGGTCGACACCTTTCCCGAGGTCGTCCCGCGCATCGTCGATCCGGGGGAGAGGCCTGTGGCGTGCTCCACCTGGCAGCCCGGCACAGGCGAGAACGACCGGCACCGCTCGACTCTGCGGTTGTCCGCGGGGACGGCCCTGCCCACCGGCAAGGACGCCGTGCCGGTGGTCCCGGCCCAGGCGGACGATGCCGGACCGCAGGTCGACGCGATCCACATCCCGCCGGGCCGCGGCAGATACGTGCAGACCACCTCGCTGACCTCGGACACCGACCGTCTCGGTTCGTTGTTCTACGTCGCCGACACCGGCGTGCGGTACGGCATCACCGATGCGGACGCCGCTGCGGCACTCGGCTTCACGGATCCACCCGCCCGGGTCCCGTGGCCCATCCTGCAGTTGCTCGCTCCGGGACCCGCGCTCGGCCGGGAACAGGCGCTGCTCGCACACGACGGTGTCGCCGCCGACCCGGAGGCGGTCCCCGTCGGGGCGGGCAACTGATTCAGGTCCGTGATCGGGCGAGTCGTCGTGCCGGTGCAGTGAGGACGAGAACGAGGGCGGTCGCGGCGATCACGGCCGCAGCCGAGATCAGTGCGATGGTGCGCGGCCGGTGATCCGGTACCGGGGGAGGAGTCGGCTCGGCGACGGCAACCGCCGGCATCGGCTCCGCGCGCCCGGCCGGCAGCGGCGCGGTGACGGCGGCGAGCGGGTCGACGACCCCGTGGCCCACCTGAGGATTCCATCCTTCCGCGGGGGAGTGGGCGGTGCTCTCGATGCGCGTCATCACCTCTCGGGCGGACAACTGCGGGTACCGCGAGCGCACCAGCGCGACCGTCGCCGCGACGAGCGGCGCCGCGAAACTCGTCCCGGACACCGGTCTGCCGCCCTGGGGGCCGGGGATCAGGTCGGCCAGACCGTCGGTGCCGGGATTGAGTGAGACGAGCCCGCTCCCGGGAGCGGCGACGTCGACCCACGGCCCGGGCAGACTGTACCCGGCCGGTGTGCCGTCGTCCTCGACCGCGCCGACGGTGAGGACGTACTCGTCGTACCAGGCCGGTGATGCCAGGGTGACGACCGAATCCCACGGATCCGCACCGGGATCGGCCGGATCCGCCGAGCGCGGATTGCCTTCGCGGCAGGTGTCGGTGTTGCCGGCCGCCGCGACGACGACCGCGTCGTGTACATCCGTCGCGTACTGCACTGCCGCTCCCAGCGGACCGTCGACGAGGCCTTCGGCGACCGTCCGGCAGGCGACCTCGGAGATGTTGACGACGGTGGCGCCGAGATCCACCGCCTGCCGGACGGCCGCCGCGAGGGTCCGTACGTCGCCGTATCCGGAGGCGTTGCGCGCGGCATCGTCGTCCGATCGGGAGCGGTCGGAGAAATGGCCGCTCGACTGGCGGATGGCGATGATCCCCACGTCGGGTGCGCCACCGGCGAAACCCGATCCGGGTGTCGGCCGCGCCGCGATCAGGCCGGCGACGAGGGTGCCGTGCGCGTCGCAGTCCTCGGTGCCGTCACCCGTGGACACGTAGTCGCCACCCGGCCTCGGGGCCGGCAACCGCGGATGCGGATGGACCCCGGTGTCGATGACGGCGACCACCTGCCCCGCTCCCCGGGTGATCGGCCACACGGACGCGAAGTCGAGGATGCGTTGTGCCCGAGGGATCTGCGGTCCGTCGGGAGCATCCGGCAGTTCTGCGCACAGCACCCGCATCTCGGTGGCCTCGGGAGGCGCAGGCGTCGCGCCGGCGGGCAGTTGCGCCGGATCGGGTACCGGGGGCGCGGCGGTCGCGAGACCCGGAGTAGTGGTCGCTATCAGGGCGGCGAGGGCCAGGACCGCGAACCGGTGTGACAGCCGCACCGTCACAGTCCGCGGATCGCTGCGTACACACCGGCGACCCAGCAGGCCAACGGCACGACGGTGGCGATGGTCGCGTACTCCGCGATCTCGGCGATCCGGCGTTGTACCGGGGTGAACGTCCGTCGCGGCGCGACCACACCGAAGAGGAAACCGGCACACGCGAGACCCGTAGCGGATGCGAACACCGCCCACGGCGGCAACGCTCCGCTCGCTGCCGCACCGACGAGCAGCCCGAGCAGCAGTACCGCGCCACCGGCCACGAGGGGAGCCGCCTGCGCGGTCGCGGTGTAGGTGCGGCCTCGGAAGACCAGGACCACGGCCGACGCCACGGCCAGTGCTACCGCGGGCACGGACACGTCTCCGTCCAACGGGAACGCGGCGCACCACGCTCCGCCCGCCGTGAGTAGGACGACGGCGTGGACGATTCCGGTGAGCGCGCTCCGTGCTCGATTCGCACGGTGCTCGAGCTCCGCCTGTGACGGCAACCCGGACACGCTGCTCTCGGGGGTCTCCGGTTCGAGCGGAGCGCCCGGAGCAGGGACCGGGGGGATGGGGAGTTTCGCGAGCATCGCCGCGAGGCGTGGTGCCGTGCCGGCGAGCAGCAGCGCCACCACCACCGTTCCGGCTCCGAGGGCGCGCGCCTCGAGTTCGGTGGTCGACGCGAGGGTGGCCGTCACGACGACGCCCGCGGCGGTCGCGGCGACCGCCGTGCACGGTGCGAGGCCGATGCGGGTGGCACGCACGGCGAGCACTGCGACCGCACCGGTCAGTGCCGCGGCGAGGACGAGACGCGGCGCCGGCGATTCGCCGGGAACGAGCAGCGCCCCGGCCGTCGCTGCGAGCGGGAAGGCGCACCACAGCAGCGCGGTCGCGGTCCGTCGATCGTCGTGGAGCCGGGCGAGGATGCCTGCGGCGAGCAGCACCAGGAGAGGCAGCGCGGCGCACACGGCTCCGAGGGCGAGACGGCTCGCGCCGTCGGGCAGGAACAGCAACGGTACGCAGCCCGCGGCGAGGGCGACCGGACCCAGGACGGCCGCGATGAGACCCGACGGGCCCGCACCCCACGGCGTCGTGGTCCGGTCCGAGGCCGCGACGCTGTACATGACGTCGTCGAACAACGGTGGAGGAGCGGGGGATCCGGCGTCCTCCAGGACGAGGATCTCCCCGTCGCGGACGCCGTGCTCGTCGAGACTCAGCGCACCGGACAGCGGGGCCCGACCGATCCGGGCGAGCGCCCAGCCGTCGGGTTCCGTGCGTTCGGGTGTCGCGTCGAAGTCGTTGTCGGGCCGGTGGCCGGCGACGAGATTCACGATCCCCGGGAGCAGCAGCGCCACCGGAACGTCGAGGGGCAGTGCGAGATCGACCTCGGTGTGGCGGGCGAGCACGGTGATCCGGCACAGATCCGGGGCGCCCACCTGCCCCGGGGTCTCGGATCGCGCACGCACAGATGTCATCGGCCTCGGTTCCCCCCGTCACTGCAGTCCGAACGACGCAGACCATACGACATCGTCCCGACCGGTGTCGTGCCCGAGTTGTCCGTCGAGGGGCCGAGGGGCGAACAGGAGCACGGAAGGTCGCAGCCATGGGTTAGTCTTCCACGACCGTGGGGCCGTAGGGGGCGGCCGACGGCGTTCCGGGGGGTGACGAACGTGAGTACCGTGCGTTTCGTACGCAGAGCACGGCGGGAGGCACCGCGCGCTCCCAGCGGCGAGGTGAGTGTCCAACCGCCACCGGACATTCCCCGGGCCACGCCCGGCAATCTGGTGACCAGACTGCTCCCGCTCGTGATGGTCGCGGCGATGATCGGGATGGTCGCGCTGATGTTCACCACCGGCGCCGCACGCAGCCCCATGGCGATGATCTTCCCGCTCATGATGGTCGTGTCCCTGGTGGGCATGCTCGCCAACGGTGGTCGCAGCGGGGGAACGAAGACCGCCGAGGCGAACGAGGACCGCAAGGACTATCTGCGCTATCTCGACCAGCTCCGGCGCGAGGTCACCGAGACGGCGCACGAACAACGTCGGGCGCTCGAATGGTCGCATCCCGACCCGGCCCTGCTGTGGACCCTCGCCGGCACCGTCCGGATGTGGGAGCGGCGCAGCACCGATCCCGACTTCGGTCACCTCAGGGTGGGGCGCGGCGGGCAGCGACTCGCGACCCGACTCGTGCCTCCGGACACCGGGCCGGTCGAGGATCTCGAACCCGTCGCCGCCCTGTCGCTGCGCAGGTTCGTGCGCGCGCACTCGGTGGTGCAGGCGCTGCCCACGGCTGTGTCGCTGCGGGGTTTCGCGGCGATCGGCCTCGAGGGCGATCGCCGCGCGGCGCGCTCGCTCGCTCGGGGGATGCTCGCGCAGGCGTGCACCTTCCACGGTCCCGACACACTGCAGGTCGCCGTCGTGTGCGGGCCCGACACCGCTGCGGAATGGGAATGGATCAAGTGGCTGCCGCATGCGCAGAACCCGGTCCTGCGCGACGGTGCGGGCAGTGCACGCACGGTGTTCGGTTCGCTGTTCGAACTCGAGACCGATCTCGCGGCGGTCCTCGCCGGTCGCAGCAGATTCGTCCGGAACGCCCCGGCCACCGAGGGTGCCGTGCACCTCGTCGTGGTCGTCGACGGCGGGGTCACGGGATCGGGTTCGGGGGTGCTCGACGACGGTCTCGACGCAGTGACCGTGCTCGACCTCTCCGGTTACGCCACGCGGCTCAGCGCGACGCGCGGCCTGCGCCTGGTGGTCGAGGAAGGACGGGTCGGGGTCGCCACCGGCACCGACGTCGACATCTTCGCCGATGCCGACGGCATCGGGACTCCGCAGGCACAGACGTTGGCCAGACTGCTCGCGCCGTACCGGGTGACGAGCGGAGCGGTGGACGAGAGCGCCGGCGACGACCGGCCGTCGAGCTGGCAGGAGCTGCTGGGCCTCGGGGACGTGGCCCGCTTCGACCCCGCGCAGGTATGGGTGCCACGCCGCGGGCGCGACCGCCTGCGGGTACCGATCGGTGTCGGCATCGACGGTGCGCCTGTCGAACTCGACCTCAAGGAGGCCGCCGAGAACGGGATGGGACCGCACGGACTGTGCATCGGCGCAACCGGATCGGGAAAGAGCGAGTTCCTGCGGACGCTGGTCCTCGGTCTCGTGGCGACGCACCCGCCGGAGGCACTCAACCTGGTCCTCGTGGACTTCAAGGGCGGCGCGACCTTCCTCGGTCTGGACCGGATCTCGCACGTCGCGGCGGTGATCACCAACCTCGCCGACGAGATCGCGATGGTCGACCGCATGAAGGACGCCCTCGAAGGCGAGATGAACCGCCGCCAGGAACTGCTCCGGACCGCAGGCAACTTCGCCAACGTCGGCGACTACGAGAAGGCCAGGGCGGCAGGTGCACCGCTCGACCCGCTGCCCGCGCTGTTCATCGTGGTCGACGAGTTCTCCGAACTGCTCTCTCAACAGCCCGAATTCGCCGACCTCTTCGCGGCGATCGGACGCCTGGGCCGGTCGCTGCACATGCACCTGCTGCTCGCCAGCCAACGACTCGACGAGGGTCGCCTCCGCGGTCTCGACAGCCACTTGTCGTACCGCATCGGCCTGAAGACCTTCTCCGCAAACGAATCGCGGAGCGTTCTCGGCGTTCCCGACGCCTACCACCTGCCGTCGACACCCGGCGCCGGATATCTGCGGACCGATTCCGCCGACATCCAGCGGTTCTCCGCGGCGTACGTCTCGGGGCCGTACGAGCCCGGCCGCCCCACCCGGCGCACCCGATCGGCGGTGCCGGCCGGCACGTCCCGGCCCCGGCTCTTCACCGCGCGGGCGGTGCCGGTCGACGCCGGTCCGCCCGCCCCGGTCACGGAGCCGCTCCCGGTTCTTCCCGCGGGCGACGGCCGGAGCGTGCTCGAGGTGGTCGTCGACCGGATGCGGGGGCACGGAACACCGGCGCACGAGGTGTGGCTTCCTCCGCTCGACGACTCCCCGTCGCTCGACATGCTGCTGCCCAGGTCGGTGCTCACCGGCGACGTGCCGCGTCACGCAACCTTGCGCACCGTCGTCGGTGTCGTCGACCGGCCGTTCGAGCAACGCCGCGACCCGCTGGTGGTCGACCTGTCCGGGTCGGCCGGCAACGTCGTGGTGGTCGGCGGCCCGCAGTCCGGGAAGTCCACACTGCTGCGCAGCCTCGTCCTGTCGATGGCCCTCACGCACACCGCTGAGCAGGTGCAGTTCTACGGTCTCGATTTCGGTGGTGGCACGTTGTCCGGTCTGGCCGGCCTGCCGCACGTCGGTTCCGTCGCGGGGCGGCACGACACCGACCGGGTGCGCCGCACGGTCGCGGAGATGATGTCGCTGCTGCGTCGTCGCGAACGGTCCTTCGCCGAGAACGGCATCGAGTCCATAGCTCAGCTGCGGCGGATGCGCGCCGACGCGGTCGCACCGGCCACCGGCGATCCGTTCGGCGACGTCTTTCTCGTCGTCGACGGTTGGCCGAGCATCCGGCAGGACTTCGAGGCACTGGAACAGACGATCGGGATCCTCGCCGCCCAGGGTCTGTCCTACGGCATCCACGTGGTGCTCAGCGCCCCGCGCTGGGGTGACGTGAGGCCCGCCATGCGCGACCTGCTGGGTACGCGGCTCGAACTCCGCCTCGGCGACCCGTCCGACTCCGAGTACGGCCGAAAGAGAGCGGCGATGGTGCCGGAAGGGCGGCCGGGACGCGGTATCGACCGCGATGGCCTGCACATCCTGGGGGCGCTGCCGCGGGTGGACGGAAGCTCCGATCCGGCCGATCTCGCGGTCGGCGTCGCAGCGGCGGTCGAGGCTGTCCGTGCTGCCACGCCGGGGCGTTCGGCGCCACCGGTGCGCATGCTGCCCGAACGCATCGACCGGCCCGACCTTCTCACAGCTCTGCCCTCAGGGTGGCCGCCACCGGCCGACGCGTCCCCGGCGGCCCGGCTCTCCGTCCCGATCGGCATCGACGAATCCGAACTCGCGCCCGTATCGGTGGATTTCACCGACCATCCGCACCTGCTGATCTTCGGCGACTCGGAGTGCGGCAAGACCAATCTGCTGCGAGGGCTGTGCCGCGGACTGGTCGAAGCCGGCAGCGGTGCGCAGACCAGGATCATCGTCGGCGACTACCGCCGCACGCTGCTCGGTGTCGTGGGCGGCGACCATCTCGGGGGATACGCTGCGTCGGCAACGGTCCTCGCAGCCATGGTCCGCGAACTCGCCGGCATCTTCGAGCGCCGGCTGCCGGGCCCCGGCACGACGCAACAACAGCTGCGCGATCGATCGTGGTGGACCGGACCCGAAGTGTTCGTGGTGATCGACGACTACGACATGGTCGCCACCTCTGGCCAGAATCCGCTGCTGCCGTTGCTCGACTATCTCCCGCAGGGACGCGACATCGGCCTGCACCTGGTGGTCGCACGTCGCTCGGGTGGTGCCGGACGCGCGATGTACGAACCGATCCTCGGGCGTCTGCGGGAGTTGTCGACTCCGGGTCTGATCATGAGCGGTAGCCGCGACGAGGGAGCGCTCGTCGGCGCGGTCCGTCCGTCGCCGGTGCCGCCGGGCCGCGGCACACTCGTACGACGCGACGGCACGGCGCTCGTCCAGACCGCGTGGGCGCCGGAGGTGTGATGGCGCTCCGGGACGAGACGGTCGTCGCGGTCGCGTTCACGCTGACACCTGGATCCGTCCACATCGGATGGTCCGGAACCACGCGCAGCGTGCCCGCTCTCGCCGCGGATCTCGGCGACCGACGGGTCTACGGAGCGGCAGCGGAGGAACCGTCGGAGCCGGCCGGCGTCGCAGGACTCATGGATGTCACGGAACTCGTGGATGCGGCCGCGGTCGAAGGGGAAACCGAACTCGGAGAACTGCTGAGCGGGCTCGTCTCCTACGCCGCAGCGACCGTGGGCGCACCGGACATCGGCGGGGTGGCGTGCGCGATACACCCGACCTGGTGGAACGAGCGGCGCCGCGATCTCTTCCGGACCGCCGTGCGGCAGGTCGCAGGCGATACGATCCTGCTTCCGGCCGCGGTGGCCGCCGCGCGCGCCGCCGATCCTGCGCCGCACGAGCGGTGTGCGGTGCTCGAATTCGCCGCCGGGGGAGTCACCGCCGTGAGCATCGCTCCGCCGGGGCCCGACGGGCCGACCGTCGAACGACTCGCACGCGATCCGGGTCTGTCGGTGCACTCCCCGGACGCCGCGATGCGACTCGAGAACCTGCTGACCTCGGTGTGCGGCGGGGCTGGGCCGGAGGTCGTGGTGGTGACCGGCGGCCCGGGCGAACCGTCCGGTGTCGAATTCTTCTCTCTCGCAGTTGATTTCGTGGGTTCGGGTCGGCGGGTCCTGCCCGTCGCGGCCTCGGAGATGCTCAGCGCCGTGACCGGCCCTCCGGCGCCACCGGCAGGAACCGGAGGGACCGCGAGAGCCGCGGCCATCGCTCCGACGACCGACGGACCCGACAGGACACTGCCGTGGCTCAGCGAGGTGCGCGCACGCCCGGATCCCCCTCGTGGCGGGCGGGCCGGCACGGTGCCCGCGCTGGTCGTCGCCGGGGCGGTGATTCCGTTCCTGCTCGCCGCTGCGATCTTCCTGTGGCCGCTTCTCACCGGAGAAGGTGGAGACGCGGAGGTCCCGGCTCCGCCGGAAGTCGTTGCTGCAGAGGAGCCGCCGACCGACGCTCGTGAGCCCGAGTCGGCCGCCGACGCCGGTCCCTCCCCGTCGACGCGGATCGACGCCGGTCCGCTGCACCTCGACCTGCCGGAGGGCTGGCGCGTCCGCGACCCCGCGACCGTGCCCGAGGGGCGCGCGGAACTGATACCGGTCGGCGGAACCGATCGCCGGATCCTGGTCGTGTACCGCGATCTTCCCGACGGGATCGACGAGCGCTCGGTCGCCTCCGCGTTGGCGG
Source organism: Rhodococcus sp. GQ147 (assembly GCF_059759155.1). Taxonomy (NCBI): domain Bacteria; kingdom Bacillati; phylum Actinomycetota; class Actinomycetes; order Mycobacteriales; family Nocardiaceae; genus Rhodococcus; species Rhodococcus sp. GQ147. The sequence continues at coordinate 238,697 of NZ_JCAXDU010000001.1, read as the reverse complement.
AGCGGGCCGCCGAACGTGCACCTGTTGTCCGCGACCTCGACACCGACACGACCTTCGCCGACCGCAAGGTCGTGGCGTACACCGAAGTTCCCGACGACTACTCGGTGGTGCGGTGGTCGGTCCTGGTCTTCCCCGGACTTCAGGTCTCCGTGGGATGCCAGTACCTCGAGGGGGAATGGACCCGTATCCGGAGTGAATGCGAGCAGGCCGTCCACACCCTCCGGGGCGGGTGAGAAAAGTAGGTCCACGAATTTCGGAAGGCGCGGAACCGATACCGGATCGGGTGCGTCCAACCAGATGTAGGAGCCAGGACCGGCTCGACACCGAGCCGGATGATCCACGCACGAGCGAAGGAGTACGCCGTTGACCCAACCGACCGGCAATTCGAATCACCTCACCACCGATGTAGCGACGATGGAGGTCGTCGCGGGACAACTCCAGGACTCCCGCGCCGAACTCGACGCGATCCTCGGTCGTCTGACGGGCGTGGTGCAGTCCGCGCCGTCGGTCTGGCGGAGCCGCTCGGCGGAACAGTTCGCCGGAATCATGGAGCGCTGGAACGTCAACCACACCAAGCTGTCGAACGCCCTGGACGAACTGGCAGAAGCCGTGCGCACCAGTGGACGGTCGTACGCCGCTGCCGAGGACCAGCAGGCCCAGTCCTTGTCGGCGATCGACCCCGATGGCGGTTCGGTGCTCAACGGGTCGTTCAACTGATCGCCGGTCGCTCCGGCACACAGCCCTCCGGCACACATTCGAGAACAAGGAGAACGATCCGTGTCCGAGATCTATCAGAACTTCGCCGGCGTCGCCGACCTGCACGCCCAGCTCGTGTCCGGTCAGAAGGCGATCGAGGCGACGCTCGACCGCATCGAGGGGCAGGTGGCGCCCCTCATCGCCACCTGGGACAGTGGGGCGCAGGAGCGCTACGCCGCCACGCAGGCTCGCTGGAACGAGGCCGAGGCCGGCCTCATCCAGGTGCTGCACGACATCGGTCGGGTGGTCTCGACCGGTAACGACAACATGCAGGAGGTCGAGCGACTGAACCAGCAGCGCTTCCCGGGCTGATCCGGGTCTGCCGGATCCGGACCGATCCGGCGCTGTCACGTCCCGGTGGTGGAGAGGCCGCCGGGACGTGCTGCTGCTTCCGGGGTGCTCCAGCGGAGGGTGCGCAAGGGCAGGGCTGCTGCGGCGCTTTGACCGGCCCGGCGTCCGCCCGGTAGAGTGTCCCCTCGGCGTGTCGCACGTCGTCGTGCCCTGTGGTGCGACGAACACCTCTCCCGGGTCCCAACTGGCCGCCGGGCGTGGCAACCGTCGGCATGCAGGCCAGCAGCGAAACGATAGACGAGGAAGATCTGTGTCTACGTACACACCGAAGGCCGGCGACGTGACCCATCAGTGGCACGTCATCGACGCCACCGACGTGGTGCTCGGCCGCCTCGCGGTGCAGGCGGCAAACCTGCTCCGCGGCAAGCACAAGCCCACATTCGCGCCGCACGTCGACGGTGGTGACTTCGTCGTCATCATCAACGCCGACAAGGTTGCCGTCTCCGGCAACAAGCGGACCGACAAGTTCCTCTACAGCCACTCCGGTCACCCGGGCGGTCTGCGGGCTCGTTCCGTCGGCGAGGTTCTCGAGAAGAACCCCGACCGTCTCGTGGAGAAGGCCGTCACCGGCATGCTCCCGAAGAACAAGCTCGGTCGCGCCATCGCGAAGAAGCTGAAGGTCTACGCGGGCCCGAACCACCCCCACGCCGCGCAGCAGCCGGTGCCGTTCGAGATCAAGCAGGTGGCACAGTGACGACGCCCGAGGAACAGAACGTGAACCCCGAAGAGTACGTCGAGAACGTCGAGGTCGCTGCAGACGAGTACGTCGAGGACGTCGTCGAGGCACCTGCTGCCCCGATCGTGTTCGACCGTCCGGTCCAGACCGTCGGTCGCCGTAAGGAGGCTGTCGTCCGCGTCCGCCTCGTGCCCGGCACCGGCAACTTCACCCTCAACGGCCGCACCATCGAGGACTACTTCCCGAACAAGGTGCACCAGCAGCTCGTGAAGTCGCCCCTGGTGACGGTCGAGCGCACCGAGTCGTTCGACATCCACGCACGCCTGCACGGCGGCGGTCCGTCCGGCCAGGCCGGCGCGCTGCGTCTCGCCATCGCGCGTGCACTCACCGAGGTCACCCCCGAGGATCGCCCCGCGCTCAAGCGTGCCGGCTTCCTCACGCGTGACCCGCGTGCCGTCGAGCGCAAGAAGTACGGCCTGAAGAAGGCCCGTAAGGCATCGCAGTACTCCAAGCGCTGATGTGCCGCCGACGCTGATTTCGTCAGAGTCGGCACCTGTTCCATCACGAGAGCAGGCGTCGGTAGACATCTCCTACCGGCGCCTGCTTTCGTGCATTCTGTCCTCTATCGACACCCGCGGCGGGGGCCGCACACGACTGGGAGGCTGTGTACATGGGTCGGTTGTTCGGCACCGACGGAGTCCGGGGCTTGGCCAACGCCGAGCTCACATTGGAGCTGGCAGTACGCCTGGCAGGCGCTGCGGCAGCGGTCCTGGCCCCGCAGGGTGCCGAGCGGCGACCGGTCGCGGTCGTGGGTCGAGATCCACGCGCGAGCGGGGAGATGCTCGAGGCGGCCGTCACGGCCGGACTCACCGCAGCCGGAGTCGACGTGGTGTCGGTGGGCGTACTGCCCACCCCAGCGGTCGCGTACCTCACGGGTGACTACGGCGCCGACCTCGGCGTGATGATCTCCGCGTCGCACAATCCGATGCCTGACAACGGCATCAAGATCTTCGCAGCCGGCGGGCACAAGCTCGACGACGAGGTCGAGGACCGGATCGAAGCGGTGCTGCACGGCGACGCCGAGAGCGCCGCACGCCCCACCGGCTCCGGTATCGGCCGGGTGCGCGTCGTGTCCGACGCCCTCGACCGCTATCTCGCGCATCTCGCGACGGCCGTGCACCAGCCGCTCACCGGTACGACCGTAGTGGTCGACTGCGCGCACGGCGCCGCCTCGCAGGCCGGCCCGGCCGCCTACGCGGCCGCAGGTGCCACGGTCATCGCGATCAACGCCGAACCCGACGGACTGAACATCAACGACGGCTGCGGATCCACGCACCTGTCCGTGCTGCAGCAGGCCGTGCTCGAGCACGGCGCCGACCTCGGTCTCGCGCACGACGGCGACGCCGACCGCTGCCTCGCCGTCGATGCGACCGGCACGGTGGTCGACGGTGACGCGATCATGGCGATCCTCGCTCTCGGCATGCACGAAGCCGGTGAACTTCCCGACGACACCCTCGTCGCCACGGTGATGAGCAATCTCGGTCTGCATCTCGCGATGCGCGCGGCGGGGATCCAGGTGCGCACCGTCGGCGTGGGCGACCGCTACGTGCTCGAGGAGCTCCGCCGCGGTGGCTACGGCCTCGGCGGTGAGCAGTCCGGCCACATCGTCCTGCCCGCGCACGGTACGACCGGCGACGGCGTGCTCACGGGCCTGCGCCTGATGGAGCGGATCGCCACGACGGGTCTGCCGCTCGCGAAGCTCGCCTCGGTGATGACATCGCTTCCGCAGGTCCTCGTGAACGTGCGGGTCCACGACAAGGTCGCCGTCGCGAGCGATCCTGCGGTGGCGGACGCGGTCGCGGAGGCCGAGCGCGAACTCGGTGAGACCGGCCGGGTGCTGCTGCGTCCGTCGGGCACCGAGCAGCTCGTACGCGTCATGGTCGAAGCCGCCGACGACGATCACGCCCGGGCGGTCGCCGACCGTCTCGCGGGAGTCGTCGCCGCCGTCTGACCTGCGCGGTCCCTGCCCTTCGCTGCCGGTTTCCGCTCGCAGTCACGCTGCGGTGGAACCGGATCGTCCTGCGCTGCGTCCTAACCCTTCGAGAGGGTTCGGTGGGTGAAGGGCGGACATGGACACACAGCACAGCACGATCCAGGTCGACGGCGACGCGGTGCGAGCCGTCGCGGCACGACTCGAGGAGGTCGCCGAGGACGCCGACGACGAGATCCGTCGTGGCTTCGGCGGTCTCGTCTTCGACGGCTCCGGTGCCGGATCGACGCACCGGTCGGCCGGCGTTCGCGTCGAGACCGGATATCGCAGGATGCGTGCGACGTGTGAGAGCTGGGCGGCGACCGTGCAGGCGCACGCCGACGCATTGCGCGCGGCGGCAGACAGATACCGGCACCAGGACGACGCGACCGGCATCGCCCTCACCGCTGTGACCGGTGCCGAACTCGACAGCGTCGGGTTCGGCGACGCAGGGACCCGGCAGCCGTGAGGACCCCTCCCGAGAGCGCAGGCGACATCCTCGACGCGGGAGCGCCCGGCCTGGCCCGTCTGACCGACCTCGTGCAGTCCCTGCACACTCTCGGGCTCGAGTCCGGCTGTTGCGTCGCGGACGTCCGGGCACGCTACGACGAGGAACGAACCCTCTCGTTGCCCGCCCTCGCCGACGACGCCGCCACGACGCGCTCGCTCGCGACCTCGCTCGGTCGTCGGACCGACGAACAGCGTCGCCTCCTGCAGCAACTCGACGAGTCGTGGGACGGATCCGCCGCCGACCGGGCTCGCGCCGAGCTGACGGCCACCGTCCGTTCCGGAGTGGCGCTGTGTGCGTCGCTGACCGATCTCGCGGTCGCGCTGGAATCGGCGGCCACCGCGATCGCCGCAGCGTTGCGTGAGAAGGCCCGCGTCGTCGGGGAACTCGCGGAAGGCACCGTCGACGGTCGCACGAGGGACGAGATCGACACGATCGTCGCCGGAGCGAGCGGTGGCCCGCACGGACCGAGCCCGGAGGAGCATGCCCGCTGGTTCGGTAACCCGCCCGGTGGCAACCTGGGCGACCCGCCCGGTGGCAACCTGGGCGACCCGCCCGGTGGCGACGTGGCCGACCCTGCCGCCGAGTGCCGGAGATGGATGGAGGAACGTCTGGTCCCGGCGGTCCGGGACGCCGTCGACGTGGTGCTCGGGGCATGTGAGGAGGCCGGCCGCCGGATCGCCGGCAGCGTCACCGACCTGGCGACGACCACCGAACGCGTCGCCGATGATGCCGGAGCGGCGGCCGCGGGCGTATCCGGTGCCGGGACGGTGGCTCCCGTCGTCGACGACGGGTCGATACAGCACGGACCGAGCGACCCGCCGAATCAAGGTGCACTGCTGACGGTTCCCGGGATCCGACCGGGCGAACGCAGACGCGAACATGCCTCCGGACCGATCGAGGACGACCGCCGGCAGGACGAGAACGACGAGGGCGATACGGGAGTCGTGCTCGCAGAAGCCGGGCCGCTGTGACGCGAACGACGGAACGGAGGTCCGTCAGCGCCCGAGGAGCAGGTTGACCTGCGTGCCGAGATCGCGATCGACGACGTCGGGGTCGGAGATCACCGTGGAGCCGGGCAGCTCCGTGGTGAGGTCGGAGAAGATCGCGTACGTCTTGTCGCCCGTGAGACGGTGCAGCAGGAAGCCGGTGAGCAGCGCACGAGTGCGTTCCTGGGTGCGACGCTCGGCACCACCGACGCCGAGCACTCCGAGCAGGCGGCGCCCCTCGACGAGTCCTTCGTCGTTCGCCTTCTCGACGACCCGCAGCTGCACGTCGTCGCTGCCCCAGCCCCGGGCGACCGCGACGGCGTCGCTGGTCATCGACCCGATGCTCTTCTCGCCGACGAGGACGAGGCCCGGTGCCCGCACGCGGCCCGCGGCTTCGGAGGCAGCGGGGGAGACGGGCGAGGGGTAGAGCGCGGCGACGGCCGCGACCTCACGCCTCGCTGCGGCGAGTACCGCCGCCCCGGCACCCGATCCGTGGCCCACCAGCGCGAGCTTCGACGGATGGACACTGATCCGCCCGGTACCGAGACGCACGCCGGTGCAGATGTCGAGGGTGGTGAGCAGGTCGGTCGACAAGCCGATCGCCGACGGCACCGGTCCGCGTTCGGTGTTGGGTGCGCCTACCACGATTCCCCAGGACGCGAGGTGCTCGAAGAGCTTCGAGTACTTCGTGACCCCGGTGAGCCAGCCGTGCCCGAACGCGATCGCGGGCAGGTCGAAGCCTTCCGCTGGGGTGTACACGACACCCGGCTGACCGGCGAGCGCCAGGTCGCCGCGCAGCACCGAGTGCGGGCCGCGCCGGGAGAGTTCCTGAGCCAGTTTCTTGGGGTTCGCCGCCACGGCCTGAACGTTAGCGGATGGCGCTGCCCGCCGGGGTCGGTGCGTACCGGACGGCGTGCCCCGATGCAGGTGTACGGGCTCACCGGTGTGTTGTTCCCGGGCGGGGGTCGACCAGTACCCTGCTAGGCATGTGCGGAATCGTGGGCTATGTCGGGCACCGTCGTGCTCTCGACGTCGTGGTGGAAGCGCTGCGGCGGATGGAGTACCGGGGTTACGACTCGGCGGGAATCGCCATCCTCGACGGCAAGGGTGGTCTGGCCGTCGAGCGGAAGGCGGGGCGGCTGGTCAATCTGGAGGCCGAGCTCGCCGAGATCGGCGAGGAGCACTTCGCCGGTACCGCGGGGATGGGGCATACCCGGTGGGCCACCCACGGTCGTCCCACCGACCGCAATGCGCATCCGCATCGCGACGCGACCGGCAAGGTCGCGGTGGTGCACAACGGCATCATCGAGAACTTCGCGCCGCTGCGTGAGGAGCTCGAGAAGTCGGGTGTGGAGCTGGCCAGCGACACCGACACCGAGGTCGCGGTGCATCTGGTGGCCCGCGCCTACGCCGAGGGTCCGACGGCGGGCAACTTCGTCGACAGCGCTCGCAGTGTGCTGCGCCGCCTGCAGGGTGCGTTCACACTGGTCTTCGCCCACGCCGATCATCCGGGCACGATCGTCGCGGCGCGCCGGTCGACGCCGCTGGTCGTCGGGGTCGGCGACGGTGAGATGTTCATCGCCTCGGACGTCGCGGCGTTCATCGAGTTCACCCGGGAGGCGGTCGAGCTCGGTCAGGACCAGGTCGTGGTGATCACGAACAACTCCTACGAGGTCACCGACTTCGACGGCAACACCGACGTGGCGACGCGGCCGTTCACCATCGACTGGGATCTTGCCGCCGCCGAGAAGGGCGGCCACGACTACTTCATGCTCAAGGAGATCGAGGAGCAGCCGTCCGCGGTCGCCGACACCCTGCGCGGTCACTTCGTCGACGGGTGCATCGTGCTCGACGAGCAGCGCCTGTCCGATCAGGAACTGCGCGACATCGACAAGGTGTTCGTCGTCGCCTGCGGCAGCTCGTACCACTCGGGCCTGGTCGCCAAGTACGCGATCGAGCACTGGACCCGCCTGCCCGTCGAGGTCGAGCTGGCCTCGGAGTTCCGCTACCGCGATCCGGTGCTCGACCGGTCCACGCTGGTCGTGGCGATCTCGCAGTCCGGGGAGACCGCCGACACCCTCGAAGCGGTCCGGCACGCCAAGGATCAGAAGGCGCGGGTGCTGGCGGTGTGCAACACCAACGGCGCGCAGATCCCGCGGGAGGCCGACGCGGTGCTCTACACCCGCACCGGCCCGGAGATCGGTGTGGCCTCGACGAAGGCGTTCCTGGCGCAGATGGCCGCGAACTACCTCGTGGGTCTGGCGCTGGCGCAGGCGCGCGGCACGAAGTATCCCGACGAGGTGGCCCGCGAGTACCAGGACCTGGCGGCGATGCCGGAGAAGATCGCCGAGCTGCTGACCGGCATGGAGCCGGTGCGGGCGCTGGCGCGGGAGCTGTCTGCCTCGCCGGCCGTGCTGTTCCTGGGTCGGCACGTGGGCTACCCGGTCGCGCTCGAGGGTGCGCTCAAGCTCAAGGAGCTGGCGTACATGCACGCCGAGGGTTTTGCGGCCGGTGAGCTCAAGCACGGCCCGATCGCGCTGATCGAGGACGGGCTGCCCGTCATCGTCGTGATGCCGTCGCCGAAGGGCCGCGCCGTGCTGCACAGCAAGCTGCTCAGCAACATCCGCGAGATCCAGGCCCGCGGGGCCGTCACCGTCGTCATCGCCGAGGAGGGCGACGAGACGGTCCGGCCGTTCGCCGATCACCTCGTCGAGATCCCGTCGTCGGCGTCGCTGCTGCAGCCGTTGTTGTCGACGGTGCCGTTGCAGGTCTTCGCCGCGGAGGTCGCGCAGGCCCGTGGTTACGACGTCGACAAGCCCCGCAACCTCGCCAAGTCGGTCACCGTCGAATAGCGACCCACCCGCCGGTGCAGGAGGGACGATGCGCAGTTTTCACCCGTCCGACGTGGTCCGCGCGGCGGAGGCGCCGCTGCTGGAGTCTCTCCCCGAGGGAACCCTCATGCGGCGCGCGGCCTACGGACTCGCGCGGGTCGTGGCTTCCGAACTGCGTGAACGCACCGGTGGGATCGCCGGTCGGCGGGTGAGCCTGCTCGTCGGGTCCGGCGACAACGGCGGCGACGCGCTGTGGGCGGGAACCTTCCTGCGCCGGCGGGGCGTGTCCGTCACTGCACTGCTGCTCGACCCCGACCGGGCGCACCCCGCGGGTCTGCGGGCACTGCGGAAGGCCGGCGGGCGGATCGTCCCGGCGACTCCAGAGCACCTCGGCGACCCGGACCTCGTGCTCGACGGCATCGTCGGCATCTCCGGGCGCGGCCCGCTGCGACCGGCGGCGGCCGCGCTCGTGGACGAGATCACCGCGCCGATCATCGCCGTCGACATCCCGAGCGGTGTCGACCCCGATACCGGTGCCGTCGACGGACCGGCGATCACGGCCGCGGTGACCGTCACCTTCGGCGCCTACAAGCCGGTCCATGCACTCGGCGCCACGCGCTGCGGTCGCGTCGAACTCGTCGACATCGGACTCACACTCCCGGAGGCCGGGCTGGTCGCGGCGGAACCGTCCGAGATCGGCGCGATCTGGCCGGTGCCCGGCGCCGAGGACGACAAGTACTCCCAGGGTGTGGTGGGTGTCCGTGCCGGCAGCGCCCGGTATCCGGGGGCGGGTGTGCTGTGCACGGGAGCGGCCGTCGCCGCGACCTCCGGCATGGTGCGCTACGCCGGGTCGGGTGCCTCCGAGGTGCTCGCGCGGTTCCCCGAGGTCGTCGTGTCGCCCTCGGTGGCCGAGACCGGGCGGGTGCAGGCCTGGGTCGTGGGGCCGGGTGCCGGTACCGACGATGAGGCCTGCGCGAACCTGCGCGACATCCTCGCCACCGACCTGCCGGTGCTCGTCGACGCCGACGGACTCACGCTCCTCGCCCGCGAACCCGGTCTCGTGCGGGGCCGGTCCGCGCACACCCTGCTCACCCCGCACGCCGGCGAGTTCGCACGCCTGACCGGGAACCGCCCCGAACCGGACCGGGTCGCGGCGGTACGTTCCCTCGCCGCCGACTGGGGAGTGCACGTGCTGCTCAAGGGGCGCGCGACGCTCGTGGCACGGCCCGACGGGCACGTCTTCGTCAACGATGCGGGCGGTTCGTGGGCGTCGACCGCGGGTGCCGGGGACGTGTTGGCCGGTGTCATCGGGTCGTTGCTCTCGTCGGGCATGCCGGTGGACCTGGCCGCGGCGGCCGGTGCTCGGGCCCACGCCCTCGCCGCGAACCTGGCCGCGCAGGACCCCGAGTCCCCTGGAGCGGCGCCGACCTCGGCGAGCGCGATCCTCTCGCGACTCGGCGACTCGATTCGTCTGCTGCGCACCCACATTGCCGAATCGTGACGTGGTACACGGGGACACGACGTCGGCGTCCGACGGCACAGTGGCAGGATCGACAGACGTGACCACGACCCAACGCACCCCGCGACCTGCACGTACCGTCCTTCCCCAAGCCGAAGCCCTCATCGATCTCGATGCCGTGGCGGAGAACGTACGAGCGCTCCGGGAGTACGCGGGTCCCGCTGCGGTCATGGCCGTCGTCAAAGCCGACGCCTACAACCACGGGGCCGTGCCGGTCGCGCGTGCCGCGCTCGCCGCAGGCGCCCGCGAACTGGGTGTGACGACGCTCGGCGAGGCCCTCGAACTCCGCGCCGCGGGTATCGAGGCTCCGATCCTGTCGTGGCTGCACACCGCCGACTCCGATTTCGCTCCCGCCGTCGAGGCCGGGATCGAACTGGGCGTGTCCTCGCCGCGGCATCTAGCGGCCGTCGTCGAGGCGGCGCGGCAGGTCGGGGTCACCGCGACCGTCACGGTCAAGGTCGACACCGGCCTCAACCGCAACGGTGTCGCCGTCGACGAGTGGGACGACATGGTGCGCGACCTGGGCCGGGCACAGGCCGAAGGTGTCGTGCGGCTGCGTGGAGCCTTTTCGCACCTCGCCCACGGCGACGAACCCGAGCATCCGGGCAACGCCGAGCAGCGCGACCGGCTGAGCGAGGCCGTCGCGGATCTGCGGCGGCACCATCTGGCTCCCGAAGTGGTGCACCTGTCGAATTCCGCGGCCACCGTCACCCGTCCCGACCTGCGATTCGACATGGTTCGGCCCGGAATTGCGATGTACGGGTTGACACCGATCCCGGAACTCGGCGACCTGGGCTTCCGGCCGGTGATGACCGTGCGGGCGAGGGTGGTGCTGGTGAAGAAGGTGAAGGCGGGAGACGGGGTGTCCTACGGGCACACCTGGACTGCTCCCGCGGATACGACGGTGGCGCTGCTGCCCATGGGATATGCGGACGGGATCCGCCGCAATCTCAGCGGGCGCATCGAGGTGCAGCTCGGCGGGCGCCGGTGCCCGCAGATCGGGCGCGTGTGCATGGATCAGGTCGTCGTCGACCTCGGCCCCGATGGGGCAGGAGTAAGCGAGGGCGACGAGGTGTTGTTCTTCGGTGACGGGCGTCACGGAGAGCCGAACGCCCAGGACTGGGCGGACAAGCTGGGCACGATCAACTACGAGATCGTGACCGGCATCGGCGGACGGACCGTCCGGACCTATGTCGGAGCGAAGGGAGCGTGACGTCATGTCCCTCGTGAACAGGATGGGACTCCTCGGTGCGAGCCTTGCGACGCTCGCATCGTCGGCGGGACTGTACGCGGTCAAGACCGCGGGCGCGCCCGCCCATGAGATCTATCAGAACGAGGACTTCGACGAGATCCTCCGGCTCCCGCGCCGCATCGTGACCACCGAGGACGGTGTCCCGCTCGTGGTCCGCGAGAGCGGCTCGGCCCTGGCTCGGCTCACCGTCGTGTTCGTCCACGGCTACTGCCTGCGCATGCAGGCCTGGCATATGCAGTACCGCCACCTGCGCGAACAGTGGGGGCGTGACGTGCGTGCCGTCTTCTACGACCAGCGTGGTCACGGCGAATCCGGTTTCTCCGGTGCCGCGACGTGCACCATCGCGCAGCTCGGCCGCGACCTGGGCCGGGTGATCGACGAAGTCGCGCCCACCGGTCCGGTGGTGGTGGTGGGCCACTCGATGGGCGGCATGACCGCGATCGCGCTCGCCTCCCAGCGGCCCGACCTGTTCGGTGAACGCATCGTGGGCGTCGGTCTGCTGGCGACCACCGCGGCAGGGCTCAGCAAGACCGGTATCGGACGCAATCTCGAGAACCCGGTGATCGACGCGTTCCGGTACGCGGCGCGTACCGCACCGGGATTCGTGCAGTTCGCGCGCGGCGCGGCCCGTGCCGTCGTGACGCCGATCCTGCGTGCGGCGTCCTACGGCACGGTCGTGAGCCCCCGCCTGGTGAAGTTGTCCGACCGGATGCTCGACGAGACGTCGGTGCTCACCATCGTCAACTTCCTCCGCACCCTCGAACTGCACGACGAGTCCGCGGCGCTTCCGGTCCTGGGCACCGTGCCCGTGCTGGTGCTGTCCGGCGACGCCGACATGGTCATCCCGTACGCGAGTTCCGAGGCGCTGGCGGAGCAACTGCCCGATGTCGAACTCAAGCGGGTACGTGGTGCCGGGCACCTCGTGCAGCTGGAGTTCCCCGAGGTGGTCGACCGTGCCCTCGATCGTCTGATCCAGCGGAGTTTCACGCAGGGAGTGAACGGAAGGCAGATCGCAATTGGGTGATTCGCAATCGAGTGGGCCGCAGGTGGGGGAGCAGACCATCGAACTGCCGACCGTGGAGGACACCGAGGCGTTCGGGTGCAGGCTTGCAGCCGGGCTGCGGGCCGGCGACCTCGTCGTGCTCGACGGGCCGCTCGGCGCGGGAAAGACGGCGCTGACCCGCGGAATCGCCGCCGGCCTCGGGGTGGAGGGACGCGTGACCTCCCCGACCTTCGTCATCGCCCGCGAACACCGTCCCGGTAGTCCGGAGGGACGCGAACCGGTCGGGCTCGTCCACGTCGACGCCTACCGTCTCGGCGACGGACCGAACGCCCTCGACGAACTCGACGCGCTCGACCTCGACACCGACCTGACCGACACCGTCGTGGTGGTCGAATGGGGCGGTGGCTTGGTCGAACAGCTCGCCGAACGGCATCTGAGGGTCCGGCTCCGGCGCGACCCGGGCACCGACGTCCGTCGTGCCTCGTGGGAATGGATCGGCTGAGCCACCGGCAGTCCGCATGCCGGTGGCTTCCGTCACTGCACACCGACCGGGCAGGTCGCGCGGGGTAGGCTGGTACATCGTGCTCGTGCTCGCTGTCGATACCGCCACCCCCGCCGTGACCTCGGGAGTCGTCCGTCTCGACCGCGGTCGGGACGATGCCCGACCCGAGACGGTCGCTGCGCGCGTGCTCGACAATCCGCGAGCGCACGCCGAAGTCCTCACTCCGCAGATCCTCGAATGCCTCGCCGAGGCCGGCGCTGCCCCCACCGATCTCGACGCGATCGTCGTCGGCATCGGACCCGGCCCGTTCACGGGTCTCCGCGTCGGCATGGCCACTGCTGCGGCCTTCGGTGATGCGCTCGGCATCCCCGTGCACGGGGTGTGCAGCCTCGACGCGATCGCCGCGGACGTCCACCGGGAACACGGTACGGACGACGATCTGCTCGTCGTCACCGACGCCCGTCGTCGCGAGATCTACTGGGCACGCTATTCCGGCGGCCGCCGCGTCGAAGGACCCGAGGTGCGCAAGCCCGCCGACGTGCCCGCCGAGCCGTCGGTGCGGGTGGCGGGCTCGTCGTCGCACGTCGCGCTGTTCGACCTTCCGGCGGTGGACGTGCAGACGCCGTCCCCGGCGGGCCTGGTGACAGTCGCGGCCGACGCCCTGCGCGCGGGCGCCGAACCGGAGCCGCTCGTGCCCCTGTACCTGCGCCGCCCCGACGCGGTGGAGACCGCGAACCGCCGAGCATGAACACCACACCCGAGGAGAATACGGCCGCAGAGAACGCGGTCGTCATCGACGCACTGCGCCCCGAGGATGCACCCCGCTGCGCCGAACTCGAACAGATCCTGTTCCCCGGCGACGACCCGTGGAGCGCCGACGCCTTCCGTTCGGAGCTGGCCTCGCCCCACAACCGCTACTTCGCGGCCCGCGACCCGCAGGGCCGGCTGATCGGTTACGCGGGACTCGCGCGACTCGGTACGGCCATCGAACCCGAATCCGAGGTGCACACCATCGGTGTGGACCCCGTGGCGCGCCGCCGGGGGATCGGCGGAGCCCTCCTGGGGGAGTTGCTGGCCGTCGCCGACCGCTGGGGAGGGCCAGTCTTCCTCGAGGTGCGCACCGACAACGACGCGGCGATCGCCCTGTACCGGCGCGAAGGCTTCGAGATCGTCGGAACCAGGAAGCGTTACTACCAGCCGAGCGGCGCGGACGCGTACACGATGCGTCGTCCGGATCCGCGAGAGGAGTCACCGGCGTGAGCACCACCAGCCCCCGATTCGAGCTGCCCGAGCGCCCCGTGGTGATGGGCATCGAGAGTTCGTGCGACGAGACCGGTGTCGGCATCGTCCGCTGGGTGGGTGACGGCACCCTCGAGCTGATGGCCGACGCCGTGGCGTCGAGCGTGGACGAGCACGCCCGCTTCGGTGGTGTGGTGCCGGAGATCGCATCCCGCGCCCACCTCGAAGCCATGGTGCCGACGATGCGGCGCGCCCTCGACGAGGCCGGGATCGAGAAGCCGGACGCGGTGTGCGTAACCATCGGGCCGGGTCTCGCGGGAGCACTTCTCGTCGGTGTCGCCGCTGCCAAGGCCTACGCGGCAGCGTGGAACGTGCCGTTCTTCGCGATCAACCACCTCGCGGGCCACGTCGCGGTCGACACCCTCGAGCACGGACCGATGCCGCCCTGCGTGGCGCTGCTCGTCTCCGGTGGTCACACCCACCTGCTGCACGTCGAACATCTCGGCAAACCCATCGTCGAACTCGGCACCACCGTCGACGACGCCGCCGGGGAGGCCTTCGACAAGGTCGCGCGACTGCTGGGGCTCGGTTATCCGGGCGGTCCCGAGGTCGACAGGCTGGCCCGCCAGGGCGACCCCTCCGCGGTCGTCTTTCCGCGGGGTATGACCGGTCCGCGCGACGCGCGTCACGACTTCTCGTTCTCCGGTCTCAAGACCGCGGTGGCCCGCTTCGTCGAAGCGAAGGAACGTGAGGGCGAGCCGGTGCCGGTCGCCGATGTCGCCGCGGGCTTCCAGGAGGCGGTGGCGGACGTGCTCACCATGAAAGCTGTGCGGGCCGCCCAGGATCTCGGTGTCGACACGCTCGTCCTCGGTGGTGGAGCGACCGCCAACAGCCGGTTGCGCGCACTCGCCGAGGAACGGTGCACTGCTGCGGGTATTACCCTGCGCGTGCCGCGGCCGAAGTTGTGCACCGACAACGGCGTCATGATCGCGTCGCTGGGCGCGCATCTCATCGCCGCGGGGGCGCAGCCGTCCTCGCTGGGCGCTGCGACGGATCCGGGCCTGTCGGTGTCGGTGTCGCAGGTCGTGGCCTGACCTTTCCCGACCGACCCCCACCCGAGGAGGGCGCGCTGCCTAGGTGGGGGCGATCTCCGAGGTCCCGGATCCGGTGGTGGTCTCCCCGGTGGTCGTTTCCCCCGTCGTGGTCTGTCCGTTGGATGGCACGGTCGTGCCCTCCTCCGTGACGGACGCGATCGTGGAGGACACGTCGGTCGGATATGCGCCGGTGGACGACGCGGACGGCGTCTCGGTCGGCGAGGTGGTCGACGGGGGTGTCGGGCTCACACCGGTGCTCGGTTCGGTCGTCTCCGGATCGGTGGGCGCAGGGCTCGTCGTCTCCGGCGGTGTGGTCGGCTCGGTGGTGTCGGGAGCCGTCGTGTCGGGAGCCGTGGTGTCCGGAGCGGTCGTGTCCGGAGCCGTGGAGTCCGGAGCCGTGGAGTCGGGATCGGGCCTCGGTGCGGTCTCGGAATCCGGCGACGTGAACGGTCGGTCCGGGTCGGACTCTTCCTCCGCTGTCGACCCGGGGGTCGGCACCTGATCGATCGGCGTGGGCGTCACGGTGGTGCTCGACGACTCGGGCACAGTGGGCCACGGATCTTGGGTCGACGGAACGGTGTGCTCGACGGTCGGCAACGGCCAGGGAACCGTCGTCGGCGCGGGTGCGTCCCGGGTGCTCCGGGACGTCACGGGTTCGGGCGGCGGGTTGTGGGACGGGACGGCCGACTCGCCGGGACCGGCCTCCTGCGTGGGGACGTCGCCGCTCGTGAAACGCGGCGACACCTGGGCGTCGCTGCTGTCGCGTTCGGTGAAGTGCTGGGTGGCGAAGCCGGCCATGATCGCACTGAGCACCAGGAGCCCGGCGACCGCACCGGAGACACGACCCGAGGACCGGTTGCCGGTGCGCGACAGGGCGCCGACCACGGTGTATCCGACCGAGGACGGGGAATCGGCCGACAGTGCCGCACCGATCGCGGCAGCCGCTCCCGGTTCGGGGACGGTGACGATCTCGCCGTCGAACTCCGCCGAGATCGCCGCGGCGAGGACGGGGGACGCGGCCGCGCCCCCGATGAGGGCCATGGTCTCGGGGACCGGATCGGTGCTCGAGCAGATGCGCCGCGTGAACGCCGCCGCTTCGTCGGCGAGATCGGTCGTCAGTTCGTCCAGTTGCGCTCGGGTGATGGTGACCGTCGCGTCGGGACCGGCCTCGGCGATGTCGATGCGGGTCGTCGTCGCCGAGGAGAGTGCCTCCTGGGCGCCCTGGCACCGGGCCGCCAGCAGGCCGGGGTCGATCTGCCTCCGGGTGCGCATCCGCTCGGTGGCGTTGCGGACATGATCGAGCACACGTGCGGTCAGGGCGTCGCCGCCGACGGTCTCGGTACGTGCGGACCGCAGCAGGGTGCCGGTCTCGCGGTCGAGGACGGAGACGGTCGTGCCGGTGGCTCCGATGTCCACGAGCGCGATCGCGCCGGGTTCGCGACGGACCCCCACTGTGTAGAGATACTCGAGGGCGGCGGTGGTCTCCGGAACGAGGCGGACCATGTGGCCCGTCCGCTCGGCGGCCGTGCGGATCTCGTGCGCCTGTTCCTCGGTGCGGTATGCGACCGTGATGATGGCGGGACTGTCGGCTCCGCGGGCGGTTCCGCGAGGAGACGTGAGCGAGACGGCGTCGAAGACGAGATCTCCGAGATCGCGCCCGGGCTGCGACTCGGAGGCGAGTCTGCGGAATTCCGTTGTGGGCGCGTGTGCAGCATCGACGCGCAGGGCCGAGCCGGCGCCGGAGGCGCCGACGGAGATGCCGAGCGACGTGGGCATTGTTCACCTTCCGTGCGTGATCGACGACCAGGCGTCCAGGGCCTACCTCGGCTGAGGTCACCGAACGATCACGCTCATGGGTTTCCGTTATTCAACCGTAACATGACGTCGGGTTCCACGCAGGTCGGCGTGTTTGCACCCGTTGCCCTTGAGCGCTGGCACTCTCGTGTATAGAGTGCTAGTGACACCGAGCGCCGGCCCGGCACCCGCGACGACGGGACGCGTGCGGAGTCACCGTGATGACTGAACACACCCGTGTCCGAGAACACCGGTTCTCGGACCCCATTACCCCTGAAAGTGGAGGGCTCATCGTGGCGAGCGTGAACATCAAGCCGCTCGAGGACAAGATCCTCGTCCAGGCCAACGAGGCCGAGACGACGACTGCCTCCGGCCTGGTCATCCCGGACACGGCGAAGGAGAAGCCCCAGGAGGGCACCGTCGTCGCCGTCGGACCCGGCCGCTGGGACGAAGATGGCGACAAGCGCATCCCGCTGGACGTCAAGGAAGGCGACGTCGTCATCTACAGCAAGTACGGCGGAACCGAGATCAAGTACGCCGGCGAGGAGTACCTGATCCTGTCTGCGCGCGACGTCCTGGCTGTCGTCGCCAAGTAGGCCGCTTGCATTCCGCCCCGGTGTCCCGTTTCGGACCCGGGGCGGAATACGTTGGGGAACATCCGAGTCCAGGAGTAGTCGCAGAACATGTCCAAGCAAATCGAGTTCAACGAGACCGCGCGGCGGGCTCTCGAGCGCGGTGTCGACCAGCTGGCCGACGCCGTCAAGGTGACGCTCGGCCCGCGTGGCCGGCACGTCGTGCTCGCCAAGGCCTTCGGTGGTCCCACCGTCACGAACGACGGTGTGAGCATCGCCCGTGAGATCGAGCTGGAGGATCCGTTCGAGAACCTCGGCGCCCAGCTCGTCAAGAGTGTCGCGACCAAGACCAACGATGTCGCGGGTGACGGCACCACCACCGCGACCGTTCTCGCCCAGGCGCTCGTCAAGGCCGGCCTGAAGAACGTTGCCGCAGGCGCCAATCCGATCGCGCTCGGTGCCGGTATCGCCCAGGGTGCGGACAAGGTGAGCGAGGCTCTGCTCGCTGCCGCCACTCCCGTCGAGGGCAAGACCGCCATCGCGCAGGTCGCCACCGTGTCCTCGCGCGACGAGGAGATCGGTGAGATGGTCGGCGAGGCGCTGACCCGCGTCGGGGAGAACGGTGTCGTCACCGTCGAGGAATCCTCCACCCTGAGCACCGAACTGGTCGTCACCGAGGGCGTGCAGTTCGACAAGGGCTTCCTGTCGCCCTACTTCATCACGGACATCGACGCGCAGGAAGCTGTCCTCGAGGACGCGCTCGTCCTGCTGTACCGCGAGAAGATCAGCTCGCTTCCCGACTTCCTCCCGCTCCTCGAGAAGATCGCAGAGTCCGGCAAGCCGGTCCTGATCATCGCCGAGGACATCGAGGGCGAGCCGCTGTCGACCCTGGTGGTCAACGCGATCCGCAAGACCCTCAAGGCCGTTGCCGTCAAGGCTCCGTACTTCGGTGATCGCCGGAAGGCCTTCCTCGAAGACCTCGCCGTTGTCACCGCGGGTACGGTCATCAACTCCGATCTGGGTCTGTCCCTCAAGGAGGCCGGACTCGACCTGCTCGGCTCGGCCCGCCGCGTCGTCGTCACGAAGGACAGCACCACGATCGTCGACGGTGCCGGTACCGCCGAGGACATCGAGGCGCGCGCCGCTCAGCTGCGTCGTGAGATCGAGGCCACCGAGTCCGACTGGGACCGCGAAAAGCTCGAAGAGCGCCTCGCGAAGCTCGCCGGTGGCGTCGCCGTCATCCGTGTGGGTGCGGCGACCGAAACGGACCTCAAGGAGCGCAAGTTCCGCGTCGAGGACGCAGTCAACGCCGCGAAGGCGGCCATCGAGGAGGGCATCGTCCCCGGTGGCGGGTCGGCTCTCGTACAGGCCGCACGCTCGCTCGAAGAGCTCCAGGCGTCCCTCTCCGGCGACGCCGCCACGGGCGTCGCCGCGCTGCGCACCGCGCTCACCGCGCCGCTGTACTGGATCGCCACGAACGCCGGCATCGACGGTGCGGTGGTCGTGAGCAAGGTCGAGGAGACGGGTAAGGGCTTCAACGCCGCGACCCTCTCCTACGGCGACCTCGTCGCCGAGGGCGTCGTCGACCCGGTGAAGGTGACGCGTTCCGCCGTCGTCAACGCCGCGTCGGTCGCACGCATGGTGCTCACCACCGAGAGCGCCGTCGTCGACAAGCCGGAGGAAGAGGCCGAGGCCGGGCACGGCCACGGTCACGCGCACTGAGCGACCGGTCAGGGCCGCGGACCCGCCGCCCGGCGGGTCCGTAGGTCGAGCCGGACGTGAAAGTCGTTCCGGACGGCACGAATACAGCGAGGCCCCGCAAGGAATGTTCGCATTCCCTGCGGGGCCTTCGTCGTATCGACGCAACTCCTCCAACCGGCCTCCCGGTCGTACCGTCACGGTCGTGTCGACATGATCACGACCGTGACGGTGTTGACATGGTCACGACCGTGACGGTGTTGACATGGTCACGACCGTGACGGTGTTGACATGGTCACGACCGTGACGGTGTCGTCACGGGGCGGGTGACCGCCTCACACAGCGACCTTCCGCCGTCGTTGCCTCGTGTACATCTCCCGCTCGGTCTCCGACATGCCGCCCCAGATGCCGTACGGCTCGGCGACGGCGAGGGCGTGGTCGCGGCAACGGGCCAGCACGGGGCAGGTGCGGCACAGCTCCTTCGCGCGGTTCTCCCGCTGGGCGCGGGCACGACCGCGCTCTCCGTCGGGGTGGAAGAACACCGAGGAGTCCACACCACGACACTTACCGTGCATCTGCCAATCCCAGAGGTCCGCGTTGGGGCCGGGCAGTGTGTGTGGTGCGGGCATGTGGCACTCCTTTGCAGCAAGCTCGCGTGAATCGTGCGAGCGGACCGTGGACACATCGGGATTCCCGCTGTGATCCGAATCAAACAAACTCACCGTAGGATCTGTATCGATTCGTCGTCAATGTTTTCGATGAGTGGGATAGTCCATAACCGAACAGCCAAGATTTAACCGCGGAAATATTTACTTTCGTGAGGAGTCGTGCCTGTGCGCTGCGGGCGGGGGTGATCCGGGGTATCTTATGCTCCCGATGTGGGTAAAAAGCCCCTTACTCCCTGGTAACCCGGCCTTTCGGCGGCTGGATGCGGACTCCGACTCGGCCTCGGAGGTCGGGGCGGCACCATACATGCACCACGCATGTTTTAACTCGATGTTTAACAAAATGTTCGGAAATGTCTTCTGTGCATCCCTGCGTTCCAATCATCGAGACTATTTGCGCTCGCGGTGATAATTTCTCTCCGACAAATGCCCGGCGTCGGCCCGGAGCCCCGCGTATCGTCGGTATCCGCTGGTGCGATGATTCCGCGATGGCACATTCCGACGCCCGCCGGTACACGGCACCGACACCGTCCGACCGCCATGCGATCCTGGTCGCCGCGGCCTTCGGCTCGTCCCCGGGGGCACATCCGCTCCCTGAGGCGCACGGACCCGAACAGAACTGGTTGCGGGCCGTCGCGCTCGGTGGACAGGGACGTTACGCCGCCGCGCGGGCCGAGCTGGCCCGAGTGCGTGGAACCGGAGGAGTGTGGTCGTCGTTCGGAGCGAGCACCGAGGCCTCCCTTCTCCGTCAGTTGGGCGGACATCGCGCGGCCGCCGTCCTGGACGGACGTGCTCTCGCGGAGGCGGGGTCGCTGCGAACCAGCTCCGGGAGCACTGTCGCCGCACGGCGCGACGTCGGCACTGTCGCCGCACGGCGCGACGTCGATGTTGTCGCTGCATGGTGTGACGCTGCCACGGGGTTGGCGGCCGATGCGCTCGGGCGGGGCCGTCTCGCGGTGTGCGGGTCGCTGCTCGACCGATGCGCAGCCGCTCTCGACGCTGCCGAATCGGAAGCGGGGGAGAAGGCCTTCGTGCGACAGCGGATCCGTCTCGCATGGGTCGGGGCCGAATCCGCTCTCGCGGCAGGCGACTTCACCCGTGCGCGCAGCCGGGCGGACCGCGCGGTGGAACTTGCGGACGGATTCGGATCGATCCGGCACTCCGTGAAGTCGGACCTCGTTCGGTCGGCCTCTTTGACCGGACTGCCCGACCATGGTCCGGCTATGGATCTGGCCGCCGACGTCCTCGCGCGCGCGGAGGAACACGAACTCATTCCGTTGCAATGGGCCGCGGCGATGCTCCTCGACGGGCTGGGGGCAGGGAGAGATGCGGGTCGCGTCCGTGATCTCGATGCGGGTCGCGTCCGTGACTTCTGCGCGACCGTGATCAAGGGGCGTGGGGGTCGCTTCGTGACCTTGTCTGCCTGCTGAGTTCCATTCGCGCGCGGGGGGTGACCGGACCGGTCGGTCGTTGTAGTTACTCTGGGGGTGTTCCACGGTCAGGTGGAAGCCCGCCCGGGGGGGTGGTGCCGTCTGTAACGCCAGGACTTGCGCAATCGATGACTGTTATGGGTGAGGAGTTGGACTCCGCGGTTGCTGCGGCTGCGCAAGGCGACCGGGCGGCTCTCGCTCAGGTTCTTGCAAGTGTCCGGCCCCTCGTCGTGCGGTACTGCCGCGCACGGGTCGGATCTGCAGAGCGCGGCCAGCTCTCTGCAGACGACGTTGCACAGGAGGTGTGCCTGGCCGTGATGACCGCTTTGCCGAGATATCAGGACCAAGGCCGCCCCTTCATGGCGTTCGTGTACGGGATCGCTGCTCACAAGGTCGCCGACGCGCACCGCAGTGCGGCGCGCAACCGCGCGGAACCCGTGGCGGATGTGCCGGAGGTGATGTCGCTCGACGACAGCCCCGAGGAATACGCGATCAACTCCGAGGCGGGCCGGCAGATGAAGCAGCTGCTGGGCATCCTCCCGGAGAAGCAGCGCGAGATCCTCATCCTCCGTCTCGTCATGGGATTGTCGGCCGAGGAGACGGCCGCAGCAGTGGGTAGTACTGCAGGAGCGATCAGGGTGGCCCAGCACCGGGCCATCGCGAGACTCAAGAAGGAAGTCACGAGAGCAGGTGAGCGGAATGGGTAGGGGGCGTTTCTCGGGCGACGGCTTCGACGACGAGTTTCCCGACGACGAAACCTCCGTGGACCTCGCCGCCGTGCGTCGTGACGACGCGCTGATCGATGCGATCTCCGGTAACGGGCTCGTCGAGACGAAGGACAACGAGGAGTACGAACTCGCCACTCTGCTCGCCGACTGGCGTGCAGAGATCCTCGCCGAACCGATGCCCGCCGGCCCCGACCTCGACGAAGTGGTCGCCGCCGTCCACCGGGAACTGGGAACACGGGAAACGCTCGCTCGGGCCCCGGAGGTCACCCCTCTGCGCCCGCGATCGAAGGGGCAACTCCGGTTGCTCCGTCCGCTCGCAGGTGCAGCAGCGCTCGTCGCCATCGCCGTCGGCAGCGCGACCGCCGTGTCCTACGGCGCCGAGCCCGGCGACCCGTTGTGGGGCGTCAAGCAGGTCGTGTTCAGTGAGCAGGCGCAATCCACCGAGGCCCGGATCGACACCACATCGACCCTGGAGCGTGCCGAACAACTCATCGCCGAGGGCAACACGGAGGAAGCACGCGAGTTGCTGACGTCCGCGGAGTCCCGTTCGGGCGACGTCCGGGACGCGGAGGAGCGCGATGCGCTCGGCGACTGGGTGCAACGCCTCGCCGAGGAACTCGGCCGGTTGGTGCCGCAGGTGCCTCCGCCGCCGGCAGCGCCGGTGGCACCCGAGGTGCCGGTGGTTCCCGGTGCCGTCGTGCCCCCGCCGGTCACGAAGCCCGGCACGGATGGGCAGCAGCCTGCCCCGACGACCGGTGCGGAAACCGGCACGACCGTGCCGCCCACTTCCACGACGGTGGATCCGACCATCCTTCAAGCGCCGCCGCCTCCGGTTTCGAACACCACGACGCCGTCGCAGACCGCGCCACCGCCCCCGTCGAGCACGCCGGGTCCGTCGGTGCCCAGCGAGGCTCCTCCGTCGACCTCGGCTTCTTCCCCGACTCCCGCTCCGACGACGACGGCATCGTCGCCGCGGTCGACGCAGGACGGACCGGGAGCAGATTTCGCTCCGGGGTCCGTGACCACTTCGGAAGGCGGCTAGAAGTACAGAACGACCCGGGCCCGGCAGCATGTGCTGTCGGGCCCGGGTCGTTCGTGGAAGTGACGTGATGCGTGGTCCGCGTGGGGAACAGTCGGTCAGGAATCCAGACCGTAGGGGTCGACGGGAAGAGCCTCGTTCATGGACGCGTCCGCGTAGCCGCGGCAGTAGTCCCAGGTGACGTAGGCGTCGGGGGACGGATCGAAGGCAGGCTCGTGCGGTCTGACGGTGCCGTCGACGAGCAGCTGCAGCAGGTTCGCCCGCAGCATGTCCCAGTCGTGGTAGTGGTCCTGGTGGCAGTCCTCGCAGCACACCACGAGTCCGCGGACGCCGCGGGGAGCCAACAGCGCCTCGTAGACGGCCAGGTCTGCGAGGTCCTCTTCCACCGCGAGCCGCTCCGCAGGATCCAGGGGCTGGCCCGGCTCGATCGCGTCCAGTGCTGCGGACGGATCGTCGGGGTCTCCTGCGAACGGGTCCGGTGGGAGTCCGGGAGGCAACTGATCACGCACGACTCCACGGTACGCAGACCGAGGGGGTCTGCGCCAGCGGTCGCCAGGGGACACGCCGTGAAATCACACGGGGTGATGTGACGAACATCGGGGAACAGGGTGGGAGCCGAGCTTGTTCCCCGAACAGATAACATGAAGGGGTGCGTGCCGCTCTCCAACCGCCCGTCGGTGCGACGAGCGCGCACAGCCTTCATTCATTCCTGCTGTCGGACGGTTCTGCCGTCCGCTCCCATCGACTGTCACGGAGGGTCCGAACCGCATGAGTAGTACCGGAGGGCGCGTGCACACCGGCGGTGACGACCCGAACAAGGTCGCAATGCTGGGTCTGACCTTCGACGACGTGCTGCTGCTTCCCGCGGCTTCCGACGTCGTCCCGAGTCAGGTCGACACGTCGAGTCAGCTCACCCGCGAGATCCGCCTGCGGATCCCGCTGGTCAGCTCCGCGATGGACACCGTCACCGAGTCCCGCATGGCCATCGCGATGGCCCGGGCCGGTGGTATGGGCGTGCTGCACCGCAACATGCCCACCGAGGTGCAGGCCGCGCAGGTCGAGACCGTCAAGCGGTCGGAGGCCGGCATGGTCACCGATCCCGTCACCTGCAAGCCGACCGACACGCTGGCCGAGGTCGACGCGAAGTGCGCGCGATTCCGCATCTCGGGTCTGCCGGTCACCGACGACGAGGGTCAGCTCGTCGGCATCATCACCAACCGCGACATGCGCTTCGAGGTCGACCAGAACCGCCCGGTCGCCGAGGTCATGACGAAGGCTCCGCTGGTCACGGCCCGCGAAGGCGTCACCGCTGAGGCCGCGCTCGGTCTCCTGCGTCGCCACAAGATCGAGAAGTTGCCGATCGTCGACGGTCAGGGCAAGCTCACCGGCCTGATCACCGTCAAGGACTTCGTCAAGACCGAGCAGCACCCCAACGCCACGAAGGACCGCGACGGCCGTCTGCTCGTCGGTGCCGCCGTGGGCGTCGGCGACGACTCCTGGACACGCGCCATGACGCTGGTCGATGCCGGAGCCGACGTTCTCGTCGTCGACAGCGCCCACGGCCACTCGGCCAACGTGCTGTCGATGATCTCGAAGCTCAAGAGCGAGGTCGGCGACCGCGTCCAGATCATCGGCGGCAACGTCGCGACCCGCGAGGGCACCGAGGCGCTCATCAACGCCGGCGTCGACGCGGTCAAGGTCGGTATCGGCCCCGGCTCGATCTGCACCACGCGTGTCGTCGCGGGTGTCGGCGCGCCGCAGATCACGGCGATCCTCGAGGCGTCCACGGTGGCGCGCGCCCACGGCGTGCCGGTCATCGCCGACGGCGGTATGCAGTTCTCCGGCGACGTCGCCAAGGCTCTGGCGGCCGGTGCGTCCACCGCGATGCTCGGTTCGCTGCTCGCCGGCACCACGGAGTCCCCGGGTGAGCTGATCCTGGTGAACGGCAAGCAGTTCAAGAGCTACCGCGGCATGGGCTCGCTGGGCGCGATGCAGAGCCGCGGCGAGGCCAAGTCGTACTCGAAGGACCGCTACTTCCAGGACGACGTGCTCTCCGAGGACAAGCTCGTGCCCGAGGGCATCGAGGGACGCGTGCCGTTCCGCGGCCCGCTGCAGCAGGTCACGCACCAGCTCATCGGTGGCCTGCGCGCAGCGATGGGTTACGCCGGCGCGACGACGATCGAGCAACTGCAGGAGGCGCAGTTCGTGCAGATCACCGCCGCCGGCCTCAAGGAGAGCCACCCGCACGACATCACGATCACTGCCGAGGCGCCGAACTACGTGGTCCGGTAGTTTTCGCGTTCGCAGCAGGGTCCCGTTCCGATTAGGACGGGAGCATCGTCCAAGAGGAGAAAGGGGCGCGCGTGCGCGACCTCGTTGAAATCGGCATGGGTCGCACGGCCCGACGTACGTACGAGCTGGGCGACGTCGACATCGTCCCGTCGCGCCGGACGCGGTCGTCGAAGGAGGTGTCGACGGCCTGGCAGATCGACGCCTACCGTTTCGACATCCCGGTGCTGGCGCACCCCACCGACGCGCTGGTGTCGCCCACCTTCGCGATCGAGCTGGGCAAGGCCGGCGGTCTCGGTGTCATCAACGGCGAGGGCCTGTGGGGTCGTCATGCCGATGTCGACGCCGTCGTCACCCGTCTCGCGGAGATCGCGAGCACGGATCCGCGCGCAGCCGTCCGTTACCTGCAGGAACTGCACACGGCTCCGCTGCAGGGCGATCTGCTGGCCGCGGCCGTCGCACAGGTGCGGGATGCCGGGGTGACCACCGCGGTCCGCGTCAGCCCGCAGAATGCGCGCGCCCTCACGCCCGAACTCGTGAAGGCGGGCATCGATCTCCTCGTCGTCCAGGGCACCATCATCTCGGCCGAGCATGTGGCCCACGGTGAGGACGAGCCGCTGAACCTCAAGACGTTCATCTCGGAGCTCGACGTGCCGGTCATCGCCGGTGGTGTCAGCGACCACCGCACCGCGCTGCATCTGATGCGCACGGGTGCGGCCGGTGTCATCGTCGGCTTCGGCTCCACGAAGCAGGCGACCACCACGTCCTCCTCGCTCGGTATCGGCATCCCGATGGCCACGGCCATCGCCGACGCCGCTGCGGCCCGGCGCGACTACCTCGACGAGACCGGGGGCCGTTACGTCCACGTGCTCGCCGACGGCGACATCGAGAACGCCGGCGACCTCGCGAAGGCGATCGCGTGCGGCGCCGACGCGGTGGTGCTCGGCGCGCCCCTGGCTCTCGCCGAGGAGGCCGCGGGTAAGGGCTGGTACTGGCCGTCCGTGGCCGGGCATCCGTCGATGCCGCGCGGCGCTGCGGTCCGGGTCGCCGAGGACGGGCGACCGGGCCTCGGTCGGGTGCTGTTCGGCCCGTCCGATGACCCTTCCGGTTCGCTCAATCTTGTGGGCGGCCTGCGTCGATCGATGGCGAAGGCCGGATACTCCGATCTGAAGGAATTCCAGAAGGTCGGTCTGTCGGTCCGCGGATAAGGACCTTCCCGGTACATCCCGATGGCCGGTCACAGCGTCGCAGGACGCGGTGACCGGCCATCGATTTTTCTCACACTTCGTTTTCGTGCAACTCCACGTAACGGGTAGAGTCGGGGCTGTGCCTGTAGTCACACCGCCGAAGCGCATACTTGCCGGTAACAACTCTCGCCGCTGGAGGTTCCATGGGTAAGCAACGGGTCACGGACTACGACGTCCTGATCGTCGGATCGGGTTTCGGTGGGAGCGTCACGGCGTTGCGCCTCGTGGAGAAGGGCTACAAGGTCGGCGTTCTCGAGGCCGGTCGCCGCTACGCCGACGCCGACTTCGCGAAGACCAGCTGGGACCTGCGCCGCTTCCTCTGGGCGCCCAAGCTCGGCTGCTTCGGCATTCAGCGCGTGCACCTGCTGCGCGACTGCCTGATCCTCGCCGGTGCCGGCGTGGGCGGCGGGTCGCTGAACTACGCGAACACCCTGTACAAGCCTCCGGCGCCGTTCTTCGAGGACCGCCAGTGGGCGCACATCACCGACTGGCAGGACGAACTGAGCCCGTACTACGACCAGGCGAAGCGGATGCTCGGCGTGGTGCAGTACGGCCGGATGACCGACGCCGACAAGGTGATCAAGTCGGTGGCCGACGACATGGGCGTCGGCGAGACCTTCATCCAGACGCCCGTGGGCGTGTTCTTCGGCGAACCCGGCCGCACGGTCGCCGATCCCTACTTCGGTGGCGTGGGTCCCGACCGCACCGGCTGCATCGAGTGCGGTGAGTGCATGACGGGATGCCGCCACGGTGCCAAGAACACCCTCGTGAAGAACTATCTGGGTCTCGCC
This sequence comes from Rhodococcus sp. GQ147, assembly GCF_059759155.1. NCBI lineage: Bacteria > Bacillati > Actinomycetota > Actinomycetes > Mycobacteriales > Nocardiaceae > Rhodococcus > Rhodococcus sp. GQ147. Next base: position 211,695 of record NZ_JCAXDU010000001.1, on the reverse strand, counting down.
GAGCGGGCGGGAGCCGAGATCGTCCCGCTGACCACCGTCACCGATCTCCGTCAGGCCGCCGACGGCACCTGGGACGTGATCACCGAACGCACCGGCGCGTGGGTCCGCAAGCGGCGGCGCACCTACTCGGCCGCGCACGTCGTCCTTGCCGCCGGAACGTGGGGCACGCAGCACCTGCTGCACCACCTCAAGGACACCGGTGCGCTGCCCGAACTGTCCGACAAGGTCGGCGAACTGACCCGCACCAACTCCGAATCGATCGTCGGCGCCGGGAAGATGCGGATCGATCCCGATCTGAAGCTCACCGAGGGCGTCGCGATCACGTCGTCGTTCCACCCCACCCCCGACACGCACATCGAACCCGTGCGGTACGGCAAGGGATCGAACGCGATGGGCTTGCTGCAGACCCTCATGACCGACGGCGACGGACGCACCCCGCGCTGGGTGAAGTTCCTCGGGCAGGTCGTGCGGAACCCCGTGAAGATGCTGCGGATGCTCTCGGTGCACCGGTGGAGCGAGCGCACCATCATCGCGCTGGTGATGCAGAACCTCGACAACTCCATCACCACCTACACGACCAAGGGTGTGTTGGGCCGCCGCAAGGTCACGAGCAAACAGGGCCACGGGCAGCCGAATCCCACCTGGATCCCGGCCGGCAACGAGGCCACGCGCCGCATCGCCGAGAAGATCGACGGTGTCGCGGGCGGCACGTGGGGTGAGATCTTCAACATTCCGCTCACCGCACACTTCCTCGGTGGCGCCGTGATCGGATCCGATCGCGACCACGGGGTCATCGATCCGTACCACCGCGTCCACGGCTACCCGACGCTGAGCGTCGTCGACGGCGCCGCGGTCTCCGCGAACCTCGGTGTGAACCCCTCGCTCACCATCGCGGCGCAGGCTGAACGCGCTGCGTCGTTGTGGCCCAACAAGGGTGAGGACGACCAGCGTCCCGAGCAGGGACAGCCCTACCGTCGTATCGCGCCGATCGAACCGAAGAACCCCGTGGTGCCCGTCGACGCACCTGGTGCGTTGCGACTGCCGGTCGTCGAGGTCAAGCACAGCGGCGTCGCGTAGCGACCCGGAAGTGATCGGATGAGCGGCCGCGTCGGGAACACCCGGCGCGGCCGCTTAGACTGTTCGGGTGTCGTCGCAAAGCCAGCAGTCCAGACCGGTCGTCGTCGTCGATTTCGGAGCTCAGTACGCGCAACTGATCGCTCGGCGCGTTCGTGAGGCCAACGTCTACTCGGAGGTCGTGCCCCACACGGCCGGTGTCGAGGAGATCGCGGCGAAGAACCCGCGCGCGGTGGTGCTGTCCGGTGGCCCCGCCAGCGTGTACGAGGAGGGCGCACCGCGTCTCGATCCCACGCTGTTCGATCTCGACGTCCCCGTCTTCGGCATCTGCTACGGCTTCCAGGCGATGGCGCAGGCGCTCGGCGGCACGGTCGCGCACACCGGCTCGCGCGAGTACGGCCGCACCGAGCTGTCGGTCTCCGGAGGTGTGCTGCACGACGGTCTGCCCGAGACGCAGCCCGTCTGGATGAGCCACGGCGACGGCGTCACCGAGGCCCCCGAGGGCTTCGAGGTCACGGCGACCAGCGCCGGTGCCCCGGTCGCGGCGTTCGAGGACCGCGCCCGTCGCCTCGCCGGTGTCCAGTACCACCCCGAGGTGCTGCACTCGCCCCACGGCCAGCAGGTGCTGAGCCGGTTCCTGCACGACATCGCCGGAATCCCGGGCGACTGGACTGCAGCGAACATCGCCGACGCGCTCGTCGAGCAGGTCCGCGAGCAGATCGGCGACGGTCGTGCCATCTGCGGCCTGTCCGGCGGCGTCGACTCCGCCGTGGCGGCCGCGCTGGTGCAGCGCGCCATCGGCGACCGCCTGACCTGTGTGTTCGTCGACCACGGCCTCATGCGCGAGGGCGAACGGCAGCAGGTCGAGAAGGACTTCGTCGCCGCGACGGGTGCCCGTCTGGTCACCGTCGACGCGTCCGAGACCTTCCTGCGCGAGCTCGCCGGCGTCACCGACCCCGAGACCAAGCGCAAGATCATCGGCCGCGAGTTCATCCGTTCCTTCGAGGGCGCGGTCTCCGAGGTGCTCGGCGAGGGTGCCGACAAGGGCGAGACCGTGAAGTTCCTCGTGCAGGGCACCCTGTACCCGGACGTCGTGGAGTCCGGCGGCGGTTCCGGCACCGCGAACATCAAGAGCCACCACAACGTCGGTGGACTTCCCGAGGACCTCGAGTTCGAGCTCGTCGAGCCGCTGCGCCTGCTGTTCAAGGACGAGGTGCGCGCGGTCGGACGTCAGCTCGGTCTGCCCGAGGAGATCGTCGGCCGCCAGCCGTTCCCCGGCCCCGGCCTCGGCATCCGCATCATCGGTGAGGTCACCCGCGAACGCCTCGAGATCCTGCGCCGCGCCGACTCGATCGCCCGCGAGGAACTCACCTCCGCCGGCCTCGACGGACAGATCTGGCAGTGCCCGGTCGTGCTGCTCGCCGACGTCCGCAGCGTGGGCGTGCAGGGCGACGGCCGCACCTACGGACACCCGATCGTGCTGCGTCCGGTCTCCAGCGAGGACGCGATGACCGCCGACTGGACGCGCCTGCCCTACGAGACCCTCGAGCGGATCTCCACTCGTATCACCAACGAGGTGACGGAGGTCAACCGAGTGGTGCTCGACGTGACGAGCAAGCCCCCGGGAACGATCGAGTGGGAGTGATTTCCGCTCGCCGTAAGCGGTGAGACGACGTCCCCCGGACCGGTCAGGTCCGGGGGACGTCGCGTAGGTGGGGGTGGTTATCTCCGGCGGTTGGGGAGGAAGACCAGCACCGCTCCGATCAGCAGGGCCGCGCCCACCAGGACCCATCCGAGGTCGACGGCGGCGAGGAACTCGACGGAGAACGGCCCGATCATGGCCCATCCGCTCACGACCAGCGCTGCCAGTGCGGCGAGCAGGAGCAGGAGCGACGGTCCCTTGCGGGTGCGCTCGGTCCGATCCTCGGTGTGTGTTCCGGTTTCGTGATCAGCCACGACGCACCTCCAGAGATCCGAATTCCATGTTCGCGTTCAGGTCCAGGACCGGCCCGTCGTCGACTCCGTCGGCACCACCGTCGATGCCGGGGGCGGGGCATCCCCTGATCTCACCGGGACCGACCGTGCAGTCGGCGCGGACGTCCAGGTTCTCCGGCAACAGCACCTCGACGCTGCCGAACCGGCCGTCGACCTGCACCGTGCGGTCCTCGGTGAGTTCGAGTCCCCGCAGATCGAGGGTCATCGCCCCGAACTGGAAGCTGTATTCGGACTCGAGCTGATCGGTACTGGTCGGAGCCCAGGTCCGGTCGCCCCAGTTGGAGGTGTCGACCGGGCCGGCGATCGAGGCGAGGACGACGAATCCGAGGAGGGGGCCGGTGACGACGAGCAGTCCGTGCCCGCGGTGCAGGAACGCGCCGATCAGCAGGCCCAGACCGACGACCGCGAGGGCCGCGGCACCCACCCGGGCGGGGGTCACCCAGGCCAGGTCGGCGGCGGCACCGAGCGCGCCGGTCACCGCAGCGGCGATCACGGCCAGTCCGAGAACCGTCGTGGTCAGGCGCGAGCGTCGATTCGTGACGATTGCAGGTTCGTGCTTCGGTGCCGGTTCGGGCAGATCCCATGCGAACGGGGCGACCCCGAGGGGATCCCATGCCGGCGGTGCCGAACGGTGGGGGGAGAGCGCGTCGACATCCGGGAGCGGAACGTCGGTGTCCTTGCGGTCGGTGTCCTTGCGGTCGGTGTCCTTGCGGTCGGTGTCCTTGCGTAGGTCGGGCATCGGGGACGTCTTCCTCTCAGTCGCCTCGGTGGGCGCTGTGGAATCGGTGCCCGAAGCAGGGGTGTCCGAGGCGTCGGTGGTGCTCAGGACCTCCGTCGCGTCGGTGGTCTGCGCAGGCGGGGTTGCCGCTGTGCTGGTTGTCTTTGTGCCGGCTGCCTCTCCGCCCGGTGTCGTCGTGGCCGCCGGACCCGCCTGCATGTGCCATGCACCGGTGTGTGCGCCCCACGGGGAGCAGTACGCGTTCGTCACCGGAGGCTGAGGAAAGGCCGCCTGGGTGGGGAAGGAGGTTCCCTCGGGCGCCGGCAGCACCGGCGGTTCGGGACGCCGCTGATAGAGCAGCCACCAACCGCCGAGCAGCAGGAGCGTTCCGATGAATCCGGAACCGCCCGAACCCGCACCCACCGGACCGATGGCACCCGCCGCGATCGCCAGGGCCACGAGGAGTACGACGACCTTGGTGGTCGAGTCCGAGCTCGCACCCCGCCCGACGAGCGATTCGAGCGAGGAGACCTGGTCGCCGTGACGGGGGAACATCAGCCAGGCGGCCAGATAGAGGACGAGACCGCCACCGCCGAACAGCGCCGACGCGACGAAGACGACACGGATCAGCACGGGATCGACGCCGTAGCGCACTCCGATACCCGAGCACACACCCGCGATGTGCCCCTCCTTCGGCAGACGCACGGGGCGGGTCCGCCACATGTCCGCCACCTGGTCCTGAAAGCTCCTCGTGTCCATGGCACCCATCCTGCTGGGCTTCCGCGCGCGGCACATCAGGGACCAACCCTGATTTCCGAGGGCCCGATCGGAACCCGGACATCAGGGTTCGTCCCCGATGCCGGGCCGGCGATCTCCGTGCCAGTATCGAGGTGTGCAACCGGTACCTGGATTACCCGTGACCGTTCCCCGCCTCGAACGACGGGTGGGCGGTCGCATCGTGGGCGGTGTGGCCGGCGGTGTCGCCGACCATCTCGGCATCGACGCCACCAAGGTGCGGGTCGCGTTCACAGTGCTCGCCGCCCTCGGCGGGTTCGGGATCGCGGCCTACGGCTTGCTGTGGATGTTCGTGCCCCCGGGCTCCGACACCGATCGCCCCACCGGCCCCGAACGGCGCCGAGCCATCGGCCTCGCCTTCATGGGTATCGGCCTGGCGGTGGGTCTTTCGTGGCTGTTCAGTGGTGGTGCCGCCGGGGTGGTGCTGCCGATCGTCGTGGTGGTCGTCGGTGCGGCGCTCGTATGGCGTGAATTCGACGTCGAAGGCCCCCGATCGGTACTCGGTCTGCCCGCACATCCGACGGTCCTCACATGGGCCCGCGTACTCGGCGGCCTGACCCTCGTCGTCACCGGACTCGGAGTGATGGTCATCGCGCAGGTCGACGTCGCGGCGCTGCGCTCGTCGCTGGTCGCCGTGGTGGTCACGCTGGTCGGTGCCGCCCTGCTGTCGGTGCCGCTGTGGATCCGGATGTGGCGTGCCCTCGAGACCGAGCGTGCCGCCCGGGTGCGCAACGAGGAGCGCGAGGAGATCGCGTCGCACCTGCACGACTCGGTACTCCAGACCCTCGCGCTCATCCAGAAGCAGGCCGGCGACCAGCAAGAGGTCGTGCGACTGGCGCGCAGCCAGGAACGCGAACTGCGCCGCTGGCTGTTCGGTGGGGACGAGACGCCGAGCACCTCGCTCGCCGAGACGCTGCGCACCATCGCCGGGGAGGTGGAGGACCAGTACGGTCTGTCCGTTCAACCCGTCATCGTCGGTGACGTCGCGCCGGATGACAGCGATCTGACCCCCGAGGCCGCGACCGCCGTGCTCGGCGCGACCCGCGAGGCTCTCGTCAACGCCGCCAAGCACGCCGGGGTGGACAGCGTCGACCTCTTCGCGGAGGTGGAACCGCATCAGGTGAGCGTGTTCGTGCGCGATCGCGGCGTCGGATTCGATCCCGACGAGGTGCCGGCCGATCGGCAGGGTCTGGCCAAGTCGATCCGGGCGCGCATCGAACGTCGCGGCGGCCGGACGGTCGTGAAGTCGAGTCCCGGAAAGGGAACCGAGGTGCGCATCCATGCACCGCGCGCCGGCCGGACGGAGACCGAACGCGAACAGGACACCGAGTCGACCTTAGAGTGGGGGGTGAACGACCCCCACCCCGAGGAGCAGACACAGTGACTTCGATTCCGGCGACATCGTCCGATGCCACCGAGAACAACCGTCCCTATCGTGTCTTCCTGGTGGACGACCATGCGGTCTTCCGCTCCGGAGTGCGCGCCGAACTGGGGCGCGAGGCCGACATGGAGATCGTCGGCGAGGCCGGGGGAGTCGCCGAGGCCGTCGCCGGGATCGAGGCGACCAAGCCGGATGTCGTGCTCCTCGACGTCCACATGCCCGACGGCGGCGGCGTCGCCGTCCTCCAGCGGATCCCGGACGGGCCGGTCTGCCTGGCGCTCAGCGTGTCCGACGCAGCCGAGGACGTCATTGCCGTCATCCGCGCCGGCGCCCGCGGGTACGTGACGAAGACGATTTCCGGTCCGGATCTGGCCGACGCCGTCCGGCGGGTCGCAGGGGGAGACGCCGTGTTCAGTCCGCGTCTGGCCGGTTTCGTGCTCGACTCGTTCACCGGCCGGTCGGCCGCGCCGGAACCGCCCCTCGATCCCGAGCTCGACTCGCTGACGCCGCGGGAACTCGAGGTGCTGCGCCTGCTCGCTCGCGGCTACACCTACCGTGAGATCGCCGAGGAACTCGTGATCTCGGTGAAGACCGTCGAGACGCACGCGTCGAACGTGTTGCGCAAGACGCAGCAGTCGAACCGCAACGCGCTGACCCGTTGGGCACACCGCCGCCGCATCGACTGAGCGTGACCGGTGCTCGTCGTGCCGATGCCGGCGGCGTGCAGTTCTCGTCGCTCGCGAGCGAAATCATCGACGAGGACTGCGCAGCCGGCGCGGATCAGACGACCAGCGCGATGATGACGGCGACGAGCAACGCCACCAGGATCACCGCGATCATCGCCGCCATCGCCAGGGGTGCATAGGCGACGATGCGGTCCTGCGGGTTGTCGGGCACGGGGCCCTTCGGGAGCAGGCGGTCGAGCAGATCCGCCGGGGCGAAACCCTTCGCCGACTTCTTCGGACCACCGGTGGCCTGCGTCGCGGCACCGAGGGGGCGGTCGACGAAGGAACCACGGGGGCGTGCGGGTTCGGCGAAGTGCGCGGAACGCTGTGCCCACGACGGGATCGTGCCGTCCTCGTTCTGGATGGGACGGCCGCGCAGGGCCGCCGCCGATCCGCTCGGTCCGAGGACCACGCGGGCGAGGAGATCGCGCGCCTGCGCCATCGTCGGGCGTCGCGCCGGATCGGGCTGGAGCATCTCGAGCAGGGGCTCGGTGAGCGGACCGGTGTGCGTGGGCATGATGATCTCCGCCCGCGCGACCCGGTGCAGCAACGCGATCGAGTCGGTCTCGAAGCCGAAGGGCGGTTGCCCCTCCACCGCGGTGTAGAGGGTGGCGCCGAGCGAGAAGACGTCGCTGGCCTCGGTGGGATCGTTGCCGCGCGCGACCTCGGGTGCGAAATAGGCGGGGGTGCCGATGATCACGCCGTCGGGGTCGTTGTCGCCCTTCGCGCGAGCGATGCCGAAGTCGCTGATCTTCACGATGCCGGCGTCGCGGCCGCGTTCAGCGATGAGGATGTTGCCGGGCTTGACGTCGCGGTGGACGATCCCGGCGGCGTGCGCGGCGGTGAGGGCGTCGGCGACGTTCGCGCCGATCTGCGCCACCACGTACGGCGGGAGAGTGTCGACGACGTTCATCACCTGCGCCAGGCTGCGGGACGGCAAGTGCTCCATGACGAGCCACGGTTCGCCGTAGTGCAGAGCCATGTCGTACATCGAGATGGCGTGCTCGTGGGCGAGTTGGGCGGCGGCCCGGCCCTCCCGGAGCGCGCGGCGGCGAAGATCCTCGGCCTCGTCGGGATCGAGGTCTGCGGTGGAGATCACCTGCTTGACGGCGACGTCGCGGCCCAGACGGTTGTCGCGGGCGAGCCAGACGGCACCCATGCCGCCACCGCCGAGCTTGGAGTCGAGCCGATATCGACCGGCCACCAAGTGATCCGGTCCTACGGCCCGTCCTGCCCATGCCTGCTCCGCCACTCGATCGAGAGTAGTCGATCGGAGGTGTTCGCCCCGGCCGAAAAACGTGTGAGCTGCACTGTAGTCACCGTCGGGGGCGGTGTTCCCGGCTTGACGGGAAGGATTCGGGTCGGTTCTACTTGATGGGGATCGAAAGTATGTTCGAATAGAGTGCGAGCCGGGCCACGACTTCCCCGTGGTCGGCCGGTCGTGTGTGTCAGGCGGCAGGCGGATGACAGGGGTGACAGTGGGCGAGGTGGCCGAATTTCCGGTGGACGACGAGGAAGCGGGTCGCGCGGAGCGGATCGAAGCGTTGCGACGTCGGATCGCGGCAGTGCCGGCGCGGGGCGAGGTCCAGTCCGTCGCGCGAGGCCGGGTCGAGGCCCCCTCCGACCGCATCCTGCCCGTCCCGGCTCCGCTCGCGGAACTGTTGCCCCAGGGCGGATTGGTGCGTGGCAGCGTCGTCTCGGTCTCGGGGGCCACCTCCCTTCTCCTCGGGATGCTCGCGTCCGTGACTGCCTCGGGCGGATACGCCGCCGTGATCGGTCAGCGCCGGCTGGGTCTGCTCGCCGCCGCGGAGATGGGAGCCCGTCTGCACCGGTTGGCTGTGATCCCCGATCCCGGACCGGATCCCGTGGAGATCGCCGCGGTGCTGCTCGACGGGATCGACCTGGTGGTGTTGGGGCTCGGTGGGGCATCGGTGCCGCCGTCCCGCGCTCGTGCGGTCGCCGCCCGGGCGCGGAGCAAGCAGTCCGTCCTCGTGGTCACGGACGGTCGCTGGGAGGGTGCACACGTGCGACTGGAGGCGCGGGTCGACGGTTATCGGGGTGTGGACGGTCCCGGCCGGGACCGGCTGTGCGCGACCCGCTTGTCGGTCCGGGCGCACGGGCGTGCGTTTCCTCCGCGCGCCACCCGCGTGGAGGTGTGCGCCGGCCGCAGTGCCGTCGAATGGGCGAGTGAGGAGCGAAATCGGCTGGAGGACGGGCATTTCCGTAAAGCGGTCCGGTGAACGACTCGTCCTCTCGACGGGCGCCCGCGCGGGTCGCGGCCCTCTGGTGCCCCGACTGGCCCGCCGTCGCCGCCGCCACCGCCGCGGAGTTGCCCGCGACCGTCCCGGTGGCGGTGGTCTCGGCGAATCGTGTCGTCGCCTGCTCGGCCTCGGCGCGGGCTGCGGGTGCCCGGCGCGGCCTGAGACGACGTGAGGCGCAGGCACGCTGCCCGGAACTGCATGTGGCCCGCTCGGATCCCGACCTGGAAGCGCGGACGTTCGAGGCGGTGGTGGCCGCAATCGATGCGGTGGCCCCGGGCGTGGAGGTGCTGCGCCCGGGTCTGGTGGTCCTCGCCGCGCGCGGTGCAGTCCGGTGGTTCGGTTCGGAGGAGGCCGCCGCGGAGGCCCTGATCGACGCGGTCGCGGCGACCGGCGTGGAATGCCAGGTCGGTGTCGCCGACGAGTTGTCCACAGCGGTCCTCGCCGCGCGCCGGAACGCGCTGGTCCCGACGGGGAGGGGCGCCGAGTTCCTGGCGCCGCTGCCGGTCTCGTATCTCGCGGTGGAACCGGCGCTGGCGGCTCCTCGGCGGGCCGACACGGTGGATCTGTTGCGCCGTCTCGGTATCCGCACCATCGGAGCGTTCGCCGCGTTGTCCCCGATCGATGTTGCGTCACGCTTCGACGCGGACGTCGTCGCTGCGCACCGGAGCGCACGGGGCCTGCCGGAACGTCCCCCGTCGGGGCGGCCGATCCCTCCGGACCTGACGGTCGAGCAGCCCTGCGACCCGCCGGTGGAGCGGGTCGACGCCGCGGCCTTCGCCGGTCGCGCACTGGCCGAACTGCTCCACACCAGGCTCGCGGCAGCGGGAGTCGCATGCACGCGACTGCTCGTGACGGCACGCACCGGGGCAGGGGAAGAACTCGCGCGCACCTGGCGCTGCGCCGAGCCGCTCACCCCCGAGGGTACGGCCGATCGTGTGCGATGGCAGCTCGACGGATGGCTCACCGGCCGCAACACGAACCGGCCCACGGCGGGAATCGTGCTGCTACGTCTCGAACCGGTCGAGGTCGTGGCCGCCGGCGCGCTGCAGCTCGGGCTCTGGGGCGGTGTCGGCGACGAGGACGAACGCGCACGTCGGGCGCTCGTCCGAGTGCAGGGCCTGCTCGGTGGGGACGCCGTCCGGATCGGAGTGCTCGGCGGCGGCCGGGGACCCACCGAACGGATCGTCCTCGTGCCCGTCGGCGACGAGGCGATACCGCACTCCGACCCGGACGCACCGTGGCCGGGCCGGCTCCCGCCCCCGGCTCCCGCGCTGGTGTTGCACACACCTCCCGCGATCCGGCTGGACGACGACGTGGGGAATCCGGTCTCGGTGACCGAGCGCGGACTGCTCAGCGGGTCACCTGCTCGGCTGCGATGGGGAAGTCGCAGCTGGACGGTGATCGGATGGGCCGGTCCGTGGCCGGTGGACGAGTACTGGTGGGATCCGGCCGCCGCCCGGTGCGCCGCCCGTCTGCAGGTGCTGCTCGAGGAATCACGGGCCCTGCTGGTGTTCTTCGGTGCCGACGGCTGGCGGGTGGAGGGCGTCTACGACTGAGTAGGCTCGAGCATCATGAGATCTCCGGTCCTCACCGTCGCGCCGAACGGGGTCGCCCTGGCGTATCGCGAATACGCTGCGTCCCGCGAATCCGCGGGGTCCGCCGCCCGTTCCGTGCCCGTACTGCTTGTGCACGGGATGGGGGGTGACGGGCGCACATGGACCCGGTTCGCCGGAAACCTGGTGAAGGCGGGCCGACGGGTGATCACCGTCGACCTGCGCGGGCACGGACGCAGCGGCCGGGCCCCCTCGTACCGTTTCGACGAGTTCGCCGCCGACGTCGCCGGCCTGTGCGCCCACCTGGGTGTCGAGGCCGTCGATCTCGTCGGGCACTCGCTCGGCGGTCATGTGGGATCGCTGGTCGCGCAACAGAATCCCGGCCTCGTCCGGCGACTTGTCCTCGAGGAGACACCTCTGCCGTTGCGGGAGGGGGATCCGGTTCCGGAGGTGCCGGCCCACCGCCCGACTCCCGCGGAGTTGTGGCACGCCGCGACCAGCATGGCGCTCAACCCGCGCGCGGTCACCGCCTTCGACCGCTCGATGACGCCGTCGGTCGTCGCCCAGTTCCACACGCCGAATCCGGTGTGGTGGAAGCATCTTCCGTCCCTCGACGCTCCGACCCTGCTGTTGCGCGGAGCGCGCCGCGGCAGCATGGTCGACCCGCGCCTGCTGACGGCGGCAGTCGACGCGCTGCCTTCGGCCTCAGTGCGGGAGATCGGCTGCGGGCACAGCATCCACCGCGACCGTGCCCGCGATTTCGCAGCGGCCGTCGTCCCGTTCCTCACGGATCGAACGATTGCCTAGACTGGACGATCGTGCGCATCGCGACCTTCAACATCAACGGAATCCGCGCCGCACAGCGCCGCGGATTCGAGGACTGGTTGCGTGAGCGCAACCCCGACGTGGTGGCCCTGCAGGAGGTACGCGCTCCGGCGGCTGCGATCCCGCAGGGAGTCTTCGGCAAGTACCACCTCGCCTACGACGAGGGCACCCTTCCCGGCCGCAACGGCGTCGGAATCCTGACCCTGCACGAACCTGCCGCCGTGCGCACCTGGAGCGGCACCGCACTGCTGCGACTTCCCGGTGAGGAACACGTCGACCGGATCGAGTTCGATCGGGGAGCGCTGGCACGCGGACTGTCCGAATTCGCCCACGAGGGGCGGTACGTCGAGGTGGATCTCGCCCACGCACCGATCACCGTGGCGTCGCTGTACCTGCCGAAGGGCGGGCTCCCGGCGCACCTCCAGAAGCCCGGGCGCATGCGCGACGAACCGGACGGTGGGATGCGCTACCAACGCAAGATGCGGTTCCTGTCGGCCTTCGCCCGGCAGCTGACCCGTAGCCGACTCGCGGCGCGCGCCCAGGGGCGGGAGTTCCTGATCATGGGTGATTTCAACGTCGCCCACACGCGCTACGACGTGCGCAACTGGCGGCGTCGCGGACAGGCCGAGGGCTTCCTGCCCGAGGAACGCGCCTGGTTCGATTCACTGTTGTCGCCGCGCACGCTCGTCGACGTCGTCCGCCGGCATCATCCCGAGGTCGACGGTCCCTACTCGTGGTGGTCGTGGCTGGGGGAGTCGTTCGCCTCCGATTCCGGGTGGCGGATCGACTACCACCTCGCCACGCCGCGACTGGCCCGGACCGCGATCTCCGCAGCAACCGACCGCGATCCGGCGCCGGACCGGAGGATCAGCGATCACGCGCCGGTCGTCGTGGACTACGACATCTGAGTGACTGTCGTGGACTACGGCATCTGAGCTTGATATGTAGGGCTCGTGGTCAGTCCATGGTGAGGATCTGACGGAGGGCGGTTCCGTCGGCCAGGGCGTCCATCGCCTCGTTGATCCGACCCAGCGGCAGACGGTCGGTGACGAGTCGCTCGACCGGCAGTCGCCCCTCGCGCCACATGTCCACGAAGCGGGGGATGTCGCGGGCCGGGACGGCGGATCCGAGGTAGCTGCCCACCAGTGAGCGGCCCTCGCCGACGAGAGCGGTGGGCGAGATCTCGAGCCGGGCGTCGGGGGCGGGCAGGCCGACAGTGATCGTAGTGCCTCCCGGTCCGGTGAGCGCGACCGCCGTGGCGAGCGCGGGCACGCTCCCCGCGGCCTCGATGACCAGCCGCGCCTTCACGCCCTGTTCGACGGCCTCGTCCGGTGAGAGGACGCGTTCGGCTCCCAGCGACCGGGCCGTATCGCGCTTGCCCGGGGAGGTGTCGACGGCGATCACGGTGACGCCGTCGTGGGCCAGCGCCACGAGCAGCGCGGCCATCCCCACTCCGCCGAGACCGACGACGACCAGCGTGTCCCCGGCCTGAGGACGAGCAGTATTGACGACCGCACCGCCACCGGTCAGCACGGCGCAACCCATCAGCGCGGCGACCTCGGCGGGGACGTCGTCGCCGACACCGACGAGCGACCGCGTGTCGACGACGGCGTGGGTCGCGAAGGCCGATGCTCCCAGATGGTGGTGGACGTCGTTCCCGTCGCGGTGCAGCCGCCGGGCGCCCGACAGCAGGGTTCCCGCCGCGTTCGCGGCCGATCCCGGGATGCAGGGGCGGATGCCGTTGCTCGCGCAGCCCTCGCACTCACCGCAGCGGGGCATGAAGGTCATGACGACCCGCTCGCCGACGGAGAATCCGGTGGTGTCGTCGCCGAGTTCGACGATGCGTCCGGCCGCTTCGTGCCCGAGCAGCATGGGAACCGGACGAGGCCGGTTGCCGTCGACCACGGACAGATCGGAGTGGCACACACCGGCGCATTCGATCTCGACCAGCGCCTCACCCGGGCCCGGTGGGTCGAGTTCGAGAAGGTCCACGCTGAGCGGGGTGGACTCCTCGTACCGCCGTCGACGTCCGATCTCCTCCAGGACTGCTCCGGTGATCTGCACGAGTCTCCCTTCCGTAGAGTCGCGGATTCTCCGCCTCTAGCATCACGAGCATGACACTCACCCGGGCCGACCGCTTCCTCATCGGTGCTACCGCAGTCTTCCTCGTGTCCCAGGCGAACATCGGTCGGGTTCTCGGCTCCACGGCCCCGACGGTGGGCACCCTCCAGACCACCTTCTCGGCCGCGAAGTACCGAAAGATCCTCGACAATCTCGGTCCTGAGGAGATCGAGCGCTACCGGCAGCACTACTACTGGGACATGGTCCATCCGGCGACCTTCGCGATCGCATTGCGGGCCGGTGCACGATCGCTCGACGAACACCGCCCGCTGTCGCCGAGCACGCGTCGGATCCTGATGGCGGCGCCCGTCGTCGCCGCGGCGGGGGACTACGTCGAGAACGCCGTCGGCCTGTACCTGCTGGATCACCGCACCCGGATCGACGATCGGACGGTCCGGGCTGCCTCGACCGTCAGCCTCACCAAGTGGGTGCTGGCGCTGGGCAGTTTCGCGTACCTGTCGCAGGGATTCTTGCGGATGTGGGGCGGTGCGGCACAGCGGCTTCTTCGCCGCGGCTGACCGGTCACCGCGGGGTGCCGGGCCGTCACGAGGGTGTCCGGGCCACAATGTCCGCGTGACCACCATCTCCGTTCCCACCTGTTCCGCACTGTCCGCGCTCGACGAGCCGCTGCCCGGTACGGCGGCCACCGCGCCCGGCTACGTGTGCCTCGAGGTGCCGACGGGCTGGGGCCGCGACGTGCTCGACGGCACCGCCCTCGGCGCCGAGTTGTCGGACGAATTGTCCGCCCGGGCGAAGGCCGCGGACGTGCGGATCCTGTTCATCCGGAGACCCGGCCGCGACGTGGTGCGGGAGACCCGGACCGTCCTGCTGGCCCGCACCGAACCGGAGAACACCTGGTGCGAGCGGCTCGAGATCACCGAGCCGGCGGAGCTGCTCGACATCGTCCCCCGTGTGGTCGCAGGTCCGGCCCCCGGTTTCGGCACGGCCGTGCAGGACCCGATCGCCCTGGTGTGCGCTCACGGAAAGCGGGACCGGTGCTGCGCTGTGCTGGGGCGCCCGATCGCGGCCGCTCTGACCGCCGAGTTCGGGCAGGACGTGTGGGAGTGCTCGCACACCGGCGGACACCGTTTCGCGCCGTCGATGATCATGCTGCCCACCGGTTACACCTACGGGCGGCTCGACGAGGACGACAGTCTCGCCGCCGTCCGCGACGCCCGGAACGGGTATGTCCACGCGGGTGGCCTGCGGGGTCGCAGCACCTGGGTTGCGGCCGGGCAGGCCGCCGAGATCGCGGTGCGCGAGGCGATCGACGAGTTCGCGATCGACGCCGTGACGGTCGAGGACGGGGACGAGCCGATCGTGCGTCATCGCGACGGCCGGGCATGGCAGGTCGGGGTGGAGACCTCGGAACTACCGGCCCGGCCGGCGAGCTGCGGTGCCGCGGCCAAGCCGGCGCGTCCCGTCGTCGCGACGACGATCACGCCGCTGTAGCGACACCCCGACCACCCGGCCGCTCTGCGGTCTAGTGATCCCGCCGCTCTGCGGTCTAGTGACCCAGTCCGACCTTCGCGTGCACGCGCTTCATCCACGCCGGTGCCCACCAGTTGGCCTCGCCCATGAGCTTGACCAGTGACGGCACGAGCAGCATGCGCACGACTGTAGCGTCGATGATCAGCGCGACGATCATGCCGACGCCGAGGAACCGCATGATCGACAGGCCGGAGATGGTGAAGGCCCCGGTGACCACGATCAGCAGCAGTGCAGCGGCGGTGACGACACGTCCGGTGCGGGCAATGCCGTACTCGACGGCTTCTACCGTCGTCGCTCCGGCCGCGCGGGCCTCCATCATGCGCGACATGAGG
Source organism: Rhodococcus sp. GQ147 (assembly GCF_059759155.1). Taxonomy (NCBI): domain Bacteria; kingdom Bacillati; phylum Actinomycetota; class Actinomycetes; order Mycobacteriales; family Nocardiaceae; genus Rhodococcus; species Rhodococcus sp. GQ147. The sequence goes on along the minus strand of NZ_JCAXDU010000001.1, from coordinate 196,424 downwards.
AACACCTCGTAGTCGGTCGACAGGCCGAACACCACGGCGAGGATGAGGACGACGAAGGTCGGCTCCATCGCCGCGGGAACGACGTGCAGCCATGAAGCACCGTGGCCCAGCTGGAACACCCAGGTCAGCACGCCGAAGGTCGCGGCGAGGCTCAGTGCCGCCATGAGCACCGCCTTGATCGGCAGTGCCACCGACCCGAATGCCAGGAACAGCAGCACCAGGGTCGAGAGCACCATGATCGTGATCATCCAGGGGAGCGAATCCGAGACGGCTTGGTTGGCGTCGTCGACGAGAGCCCGGCCGCCGCCGACGAGCAGGTCGGTGCCGTCCGGCACGTCCAGGGCGCGCAGTTCGCCGGTGATCTCGCTCGCCCGTGCGGTGCCGTCCACGCCCTGAGCGTAGAGGCCTTGCAGGACCACCACGTCGGACTCCTGCCCGACGATGACGGTCTGCGAGATGCCGTCGACCTTGGCGACCTCGGTGGACACCGTGCGCACGGCAGTGCTGTCCGGGGCCTGTCCGTTCTCACCACGCAGGACGAGCGTGGCGCCGTTGCCGGTGCTCGGGAACTCGTCGAGCAAGGTCTGGGTGGCTGCGCGGGCCTGGCTGTCCTCGGGCAGGGCGGTGTATTCGATCTCCCCGAACCGTGCTTCGAACAGGGGCGACGCGAGTACGAGGAGACCGCCGGTGATCACCACCGCGATCAGGGCGGGACGGCGCACGACCTTGCGGACGACCCCACCCCAGAAACGACGTGCCCGCGCTTCGGCGCGGGTGGAGGTCTCACGGTCCCAGGTCCACGCGTTGATGCGGTGGCCGAGCATCGTCAGCAGGGCGGGAACCGCGGTCAGCGACAGGACGGCGGCACCGAGGACGGCGGCCATGGCACCGAGGCCGAGCGACCGCAGCACCGTCTGCGGGAAGACGAGCATGCCCGCGAACGCGCAGATCAGCAGGGCAGCGGAGAACATCACGGTGTGACCGGCGGTGGACATCGTCCGCTTGACCGCCGAGGTGACGTCCGAACCGGCCGCGAGTTCCTCGCGGTAGCGGCTGACGATGAACAGGCCGTAGTCGATCGCCAGGCCCAGACCGATCAGCGACGTGATGTTCAGCGCGTACGACGACACCTCGGTGAAATTCGACAGCAGGCGCAGGGTGGCGAGGGACGAGAAGATCGCGAGCACACCCACGAAGACCGGGACCGCGGCGGCGATCACCCCGCCGAAGATGAACACCAGCAGCACCAGCGTGATGGGCACCGCGATGAGCTCGGACCGGACGAGATCGCTCTCCAGGGTGTCGGTGAACTCGATCGCGACCACGGTGTTGCCGGCGAACTGCGATTCCACGCCGGGCACCTCGAGCAGGTCGAGGGCTTCGGGGAAGCTCGCGGCGGTGAGCCCGGAGTTCGCGCCGAGCGTGATCGAGGCAGCCACGCTGCGTTGGTCGGTCGACAGCAGCAGCTGGTTCATCGGCGGCGGAGCGGTCCAGTAGGTCTGGATCGACTCGGCGGGGACGGCGTCCTGGAACTCGGCGAGGGTTCTTTCGATGTCGGGACGGATGTCGTCGACCGTGCGTCCCTCGGGTGCGGTGTAGAGCGCGATGATGTCCGCGGCCTGCGACCCGAAGTTCTCGTAGATGATCTGCTCGACCTCGACGGCCTCGCTGTTCGGGTCGTAGTAGCCCGTGCCGGTCAGCTTGCCGAAGATCCCGACGCCCCAGGCGCCGGCGAAGAGCACGACGAGCAGCACGATCGCCAGTACCCATCGGCTCCTGGTGACGACGATCTCGGCCCAGCGACTCATGCCCACTCCCGGTTCCGCTGACGATTGTGACGATCGGCAACTGTACTGGCGTGGAGTGGGAGGGCTTCACCCTGCTCGGCCGGAACGGCCGCGAGATCAGGGGAGGAAGAAGGTGGACCGACGCGCCGGATGCCTCACGGCACGTTGCGCAACGTGGCTCCAGCCGGACGGTATTCCACGAAGGCGGTTTCTCATTGGCTCCGGGGCGTACGCGACGCGCCGATCCACACTCCTCAACAGGGGTGGGCAAGGATCCATTCCCGGCCCTGCCGGACGTGACCGGGTTCACCCGCCGTCGTGGGCATGGTGGGCGGTGCCGGCCGCCTGCGTCACGTCGTGCACCTCGTCGGCGCCCACCACCACGAACTGTCCCATCATGCCGCTGTCCTCGTGCTCGAGCAGGTGACAGTGGTACATGTACGGCATCGCCGGATCGGTGTGGCTACCGAACGGAACGAGCAGCCGCACGGTCGCCGCCGGCGGGACGAAGACGGTGTCCTTGCGACCGGCCAGGGACGGGTGGTCGGGACTCACCCCGGTCATGCCGAGGACCTCGAACTGCACGTCGTGGATGTGGAAGTTGTGGATCGTGCCGCTGACATTGCGCACCTCCCACAGTTCGGTGGTGCCGGCGACGACCACCTCGTCGATCCGGCCCATGTCCATCTCGCGATCGTTGATGGTCGTCGACGAGGTCAGGTCGATGCGGCGGGTGCTGCTCGGTTCCCCGAGCTCCGGAAGGGTGGTCAGCCTCTCCGGGATCGCGGCCGACGACCCGAGGACGGGTGCCGCCCGCAGCTCGAGGACGTCCATGCGGTCGTCGCCACCGGAGAAGCGGTCCTGCCAGAAGCCGGCCTTCAGCTCGGGCGGGGTGCTGCGCAGCACATGCCTCGAACCTGCTTCCGGCCGGACGACGATCTCGGCGCGCTCGCCCGGCGACAGCTGGAGACTGCGGACGGCCCGCGGCTCCTCGAGCAGACCACCGTCGCTGCCGACGAGGAGGAACGGCATCCCGGTGTCGAACGAGAAGTTGTAGACGCGCGCGTTCGACGCGTTGAGCACCCGGAGCCGGACCGTCTCGGTGCCGACGTCCAGGAACGGCCGCGGTGTGCCGTTGACGAGGATCTCGTCGCCGAGCGTGCCGACGTCGGCGAAGATCGCGTTGCTGTCGTCGAGCTGGTCGCCGTCGAACTTCCGGTCCTGAACGATGAGGGGGATGTCGTCGACCCCGTAGTCGTGGGGGAGCGGCGACGTGCCGGGCTCGTCGATCAGGAACATGCCCGCGACGCCCCGGTACACGTGCGCGGCGGTGGAACCGTGCAGGTGCGGGTGGTACCAGAGGGTCGCGGCCGGCTGATCGACGGTCCAGTACGGCGACCATGTCGTTCCCGGCTCGATCGGCTGGTGCGGTCCGCCGTCCATCGCCGCGGGCAGGTGCATGCCGTGCCAGTGCATCGTGCTCGTCTCGCCGAGTTCGTTCGTGACGTTCACGCGCACGTTCTCGCCGCGCACGGCGCGGAGAGTGGGTCCGAGATAGCTGCCGTTCACGCCCCACGTCCGGGTGTCGGGGCCGTGCCCGAGGTCGGTCGTGCCGCGCTGCATGGTCAGGTCGAACACGCGCGTGCCGTCGGCGTCGACGGTGCCCGACTCGACGGGAGGGATCCGCAGGGCGGTGTCGAAGTCGACGCGTCCGGTGGTGTCGAGTGCGCGCGTGGTCCACGCGTGGACGGCCAGGCCACCGATGACCGCCACGAACCCGATGAAGAGCACGAAGGGTATTGCGAGCAGACGCACCAGGATTTTCACGACATCCATGCTCGTTCTCCCACACCCTCGGCACATCCGGCGTGGCACCGGATTTCGTAATGGGGGAGAACCCTGACGGAACCTCAGGAAGCGCTGTGCAGTCGTGCTGCCTGCCGCACGAGATGGTCGCGTTCGGGCACGCTGGTCGCCAGGTGCGCGGCCTCCGCATAGAGCCGGGCCGCCGTCGCGGTGTCGCCGGCGCGTTCGTGGAGATACGCCGCGGCCGCCGTGTACCGGGGAAGGCTGGGGTCGAGCTCGGCCAGCGCTGCGAGACCGGCGCGGGGTCCGTCCGCCTCACCGACCGCGACGGCACGGTTGAGGCGGACCACTGGGTTGTCGGTGAACTGCAGGAGCTCGTCGTACCACTCGACGATCTGCACCCAGTCGGTCTCCTCCGCGGTGCGTGCGTCGGCGTGCAGGGCGGCGACGGCGGCCTGCGCCTGGAACTCGCCGAGCCGGTCGCGAGCGAGTGCGGCCTGCAGGATCTCCACGCCCTCCCAGATCATGCGCGTGTCCCACAGGCTGCGGTCCTGTTCGGCGAGGGGGACGAGACTGCCGTCCGACCGGATGCGCGCCGCTCGCCGGGCGTGGTGGAGCAGCATCAGCGCGAGCAGACCCGACACCTCGGGGTGGTCGATCACCGCTGCCAGCCGGCGCGTGAGCCGGACGGCCTCGGTGGCCAGGTCGACGTCACCCGAATAGCCCTCGTTGAACACGAGATAGAGCACCCGCAGCACCGTCGCGACGTCGCCCGGCCGATCCAGCCGGACGTCCGCGATCGTGCGCTTGGCCCGGCTGATGCGTTGGGCCATCGTCGCCTCCGGGACGAGATAGGCCTGCGCGATCTGCCGGGTGGTCAACCCGCCGACGGCACGCAGCGTGAGCGCGACCGCCGACCCGGGCGTGAGCGACGGGTGGGCACACAGGAAGTACAACGCGAGCGTGTCGTCCACCGGTGTGCCCGGACCCGGCCGGGGCTCGGCGTCGACGAGGATCTCGCGGCGTCGACGAGACGCGTCGGCGCGCACGGCGTCGAGGAATCTGCGCCACGCCACCGCGACCAGCCAGCCCTTCGGGTCGCGCGGCGGATCCTCCGGCCACACCCGCAGGGCTTCGACGAGCGCGTCCTGCACGGCATCCTCGGCCGACGCGAAATCCGCTCCGCGGCGGACGAGGATGCCGATCACGGTGGGGACGAGTGTGCGCAGTAGAGCCTCGTCCACGTCTACTCCGTGACGGTGTCCACGGCGTCACTCCGTGACGGTCGGCGGCTCGGACATGAACGGGCGCACCTCCAGCCATTCGTAGATCGGCTTCCCGCCGGCTCCCGGCGCGGCCGACAGTTCGCCGGCCAGTTCCAGTGCCCGGTCGTAGCTGTCGACGTCGATCACCATCCACCCGGCGATGAGATCCTTCGTCTCCGGGAACGGCCCGTCGGTGACCGGGGGACGTCCCTCGCCGTCGTAGCGGACGAAGGCGCCTTCCGGGGAGAGCGCCTGCGCGTCCACGAACTCACCCGTGCTCTCGAGACGGGCGGCGAAATCCTGCATGAAGCGGACGTGGGCCGACACCTCCTCCGGTTCCCACTGATCCATGGGTACGTCGTTCACCGCTGCCGGGGCGCCGCGGTAGTGCTTGAGCAGCAGGTACTTGGCCATGATGTTCTCCTCCGTGCGGTACGGCCCATTGTGGCCGCGTTCATGGAGGAGACGGAACCGCTTCACGATTCTCGACATCCCGTCCCCGCCCGTTCGCGGTTAGGGTCACGGTATGCGTGTTCATCTCGGCCCCGGCCACGACGACCACCTCGCCGCAGCGATCGTCTCCGGCGGCGGAACCCTCTCCGAACTGCACGACGCCGATGCCCTGGTGTGGGACGGCAGCGCCGAGGAGTTCCCCGACCTGCCCGACACCGTGCGGTGGGTGCAGCTCACCTATGCCGGCATCGAACCGTTCTTCCGGGCCGGTCTGATCGACGACCGGCGGGTGTGGGCGAACGCGTCCGGTGTGTACGCCGACAACGTGGCCGAGTACGCGGTGGGAGCACTGCTCGTGGGGTTGCGCCAGTTCCACGCCTCGGTCGCCGCGAAGCGGTGGACCAAGGACGTTCTCGACCCGCGGGTGCAGAACCTCCACGGCTCGACCGTGGCCATCGTCGGATGCGGCGGTATCGGCCGGGCGATGATCCCGCGCCTGCACGCCCTCGGCGCGGACGTCGTCGCGGTCAATCGTTCGGGCCGTCCCGTCGACGGCGCGAAGGTCACGCTGCCGGCCGACCGCACGCCGGAGGTGTGGTCGATGGCCGATCACTTCGTCGTCGCCGCACCCGCGACCGCCGAGACCGATCATCTCGTCGACGCTGCCGCGCTCGCGGCGATGCCCGGGTCGGCGTGGCTCGTGAACGTCGCGCGGGGCAACCTCGTCGACACCGACGCGCTGGTGAAGGCGCTCGGGGACGGTACGATCGCCGGGGCGGTTCTCGACGTGACCGATCCCGAACCGTTGCCCGAGGGTCATCCGCTGTGGGATCTCGACAACGCCGTGATCACACCGCACATCGCCAATACACGCAGCCGGCTGACGCAGACGTTCGCGCCGACCCTCGAGGAGAACGTGCGCCGGTTCGTCGCGGGCGAGGAGTTGATCGCCCGGGTCGATCCGAACGCGGGTTACTGAGGCCGTTCGGCCGCCTTCTTGATCGCGGACAGGCGACGGTCCCAGCCTGTCCCCACGGCGTCGATCGCACGCCCGACCGCGCTCAGCCGCGATCCGACGGCGGAGAAGCGGATCTCCCGTCCGGCGCGCTCGGAGGTCACGAGACCGCACCGTTCGAGCACCGCCAGATGCTTAGCGATGGCCTGACGGGAGACCGTGAACTCGGCCGCGAGTCCGGACGCCGACGCCGGAGACCGGCCCAGTCGCTGCAGGATGCGCCATCGGGTGTCGTCGGCCAGGGCCGCGAAAACGGGATGCAGATCGGCGGAGAACTCAGCGTCGGGCAACGCTTCCGTCCTTCTCGAGATGGTGCTTGGCGATTTCCAGTTCGGCCGTCCAGCCGCGGGAGTTCTCCTCGAAGCGGGTGCGGCGTTCGCTCGCGTCGCCGGGCAGGGAGTCGAATCCGCTTTCCGTGACTCGTAATTCGGTCGTGCCGGTGTCGAGGGCGGTGAGCCGGAACTCGACGAGGGTGGACGGGCTGTCGGGATCGGTGTGGTCGGCGAGCCAGCGGAAGGCGGCGTAGTGCGGTTCGTCGAGGGTCACGGTGCGGAAGACGAAGGCGCCGTGGACCGGATCGTGCACGGTGGTGAGATCTCCGTCGTGTTCGATGCGGTGCTCGGTCCACTCGTTGTCGTTGATGTACCAGCCGGGTTCGGCCACGAGTGTCCATACCCGGTCCACAGGGGCGTCGATGGTGATGTCGCGTTCGATGCGGTCGAGTTCGTCGGTCATGACTGTCTCCTCCGATGGGAATGCAACTCCAGGGTTGCACCCCTATCGCCCATGGTGCAACCCCCTGGTTGCAGTCGATTGTGCAGTTCTCGTCGACATGCCTGGATGCATCGACGAGATCTGCACGCGTTCGAGCATCGAACTCGAACACATGTGCGATACTGAACCGGTCGAGGAGGTGCCGGAGTGGGATGGGGAAACGGTCCGCCGACCTGGTCGGAGATGGAGCGCGTGCTCTCGGGACGACCCGGCACTTCCCGTCGCGATACCGAACATCCCGGCGACGGGAGCGACAGCCCGGCGTGGTCGCGCACCCGCGCCGAGTACGAGGCGCGGGTCCGACGTCCCGAGGGGCCGGTCGTGCCCTACGCCGAACTGCACACCCACTCCGCGTTCAGCTTCCTCGACGGTGCCTCCACGCCGGAGGAACTCGCCGAGGAGGCGGCACGACTCGGACTCGAGGCCCTCGCGGTGACCGACCACGACGGACTGTACGGAGCGGTGCGATTCGCCGAAGCCGCACGCGAACTCGACATCCGCACCGTCTTCGGAGCCGAGCTGGGCCTCGACGATGCGCACCTGCTCGTCCTCGCCCGCGGTCAGGAGGGTTATCGACGCCTGTCGCGGCAGATCGCCGACGCCCACCTCGCAGGAGGGGAGAAGAACAACCCGACGTACGACTACGACGCGCTCACCGACGCCGCCTGTGGGCACTGGCAGATCCTCACCGGTTGTCGCCGGGGGCACTTCCGACAAGCATTCGCCACGGGCGGGATCCCCGCCGCCGAAGCGGCATTGCTCGATCTCGTCGACCGGTTCGGTGCCGACCGCGTGACCGTCGAACTCACCCGTCACGGATATCCCGACGACCACGAACGCAACGCAGCCCTCTTCGAACTTGCCGGGCGACACGGAATTCCGTGCATCGCGAGCACGGCAGCGCACTTCGCGCACCCCCGTCGGCGACGCCTGGCAATGGCCGTGGCGGCGATCTCCGACCGGCAGAGCCTCGACGACGCCGTCGGCCGGATCCCGCCGACCGGAGGCGGACACCTGCGGTCGGGGGAGGAGATGGCGTGGCTGTTCGAGGCCTTTCCGGGTGTCGTGCACCGTGCCGCCGAACTCGGCCGTGAATGCGCCTTCGACCTGCGTCTCGTCGCCCCGAAACTGCCGCCCTTCGATGTTCCCGACGGGCACACCGAGTTCACCTGGCTGCGCGAACTCACCTACGACGGGGCGCATCGCCGCTACGGTCCGGTCGAGCGCCGCCCCGACGCCTATCGGCAGATCGAACACGAACTCGATGTCGTCGGCCGGCTGGGATTTCCGGGATACTTCCTCGTCGTCCACGACATCGTCGACTTCTGCAAGCGAAACGACATCCTGTGCCAGGGAAGAGGATCAGCCGCCAACTCGGCGGTCTGCTACGCGATCGGCATCACCAACGTCGATCCCGTCGGCAACAAGCTGCTGTTCGAACGCTTCCTGTCGCCCGAACGCGACGGCCCACCCGACATCGACCTCGACATCGAATCCGACCGGCGCGAGGAGGCGATCCAGTACGTCTACCGCAAGTACGGGCGGATCAATGCCGCGCAGGTCGCGAACGTCATCACCTACCGCGGTCGCTCCGCTGTCCGCGACATGGCCCGTGCCCTCGGATACTCGCAGGGACAGCAGGACGCGTGGAGCAAGCTCATCGGCCGGTGGGGTGGGGTGCGGGTCGAGACCGACGAACGGATCCCGGAGACGGTTCTCGATCTCGCCGAACAGATCGAAGGTCTCCCACGGCATCTCGGCATCCACTCGGGCGGAATGGTGATCTGCGACCGGGCCGTCGCCGACGTGTGCCCCGTCGAATGGGCGCGGATGGAAGGGCGCACCGTCCTGCAGTGGGACAAGGACGACTGTGCTGCAGCGGGTCTCGTGAAGTTCGATCTGCTCGGCCTCGGCATGCTCTCCGCGTTGCATTACATGATCGACCTCGTCGACGAACACGAAGGCGTCCGAGTCGACCTCGCACACCTCGATCTCTCCGAGCCGGGGGTCTACGAGATGTTGTGCCGCGCCGACTCGGTGGGGGTCTTCCAGGTGGAGTCGCGGGCGCAGATGGCCACTCTGCCGCGGTTGAAGCCGCGATGCTTCTACGATCTGGTCATCGAGGTGGCCATCATCCGGCCCGGCCCCATCCAGGGCGGTTCGGTGCACCCCTACATCCGGCGGCGCAACGGTCTCGAACCCGTCACCTACGACCATCCCTGCCTCGAGAAGGCCCTCGAACGCACCCTCGGCGTTCCGCTCTTCCAGGAGCAACTCATGCAGATGGCCGTCGACGCCGCGGGATTCACCGCGGCGGAGGCCGATCGATTACGTCGCGCCATGGGATCGAAACGCTCGACGGAGAAGATGGAACGTCTGCGCGGACGCCTCTATCAGGGCATGCGGGACCTGCACGGCATCACGGGGGACGTCGCCGACCGCATCTACGAGAAGCTCTACGCCTTCGCGAATTTCGGTTTTCCCGAAAGTCATTCGCAGAGCTTCGCCTCGCTGGTGTTCTATTCGGCATGGTTCAAACTGCACCATCCCGCAGCGTTCTGTGCGGGCCTGCTGCGTGCTCAGCCGATGGGTTTCTACTCGCCGCAATCGCTGGTCGCCGATGCCCGCCGTCATGGTGTGGTCGTCCACGGCCCCGACATCGCGGCGAGTCTCGCGCACGCCACCCTCGAGAACGAAGGGAAGGAGGTCCGGCTCGGCCTGGCCACGGTGCGGCACATCGGCGACGACCTCGCCGAACGCATCGTGACCGAACGCAGTGCCCACGGCCCGTACACCTCGCCCGCCGACCTCGCCGCCCGCGTCGGTCTCACCACCACGCAGGTCGAGGCGCTGGCCACCGCAGGAGCTTTCTCCTCGTTCGGCGTCACCCGCCGCGAAGCCCTCTGGGGTGCGGCCCCGGCCGCGGCACAACGCCCCGGGCGGCTCCCCGGGATCGGGACGGTGCCGACTCCGGCCCTGCCGGGGATGAGCGCTCTCGAACTCGCCGCCGCCGACGTCTGGGCCACGGGAATCTCGCCCGACAGCTATCCGACGCAGTTTCTGCGCGAGCGGCTCGACGAACTCGGGGTGATCCCGGCCGCGGAGTTGTGGCAGGTCCCCGACGGGACGCGCATCCTCGTCGGCGGGGCCGTGACACACCGGCAGCGACCTGCAACAGCCGCCGGTGTCACCTTCCTCAACCTCGAGGACGAGACCGGAATGGTGAACGTGGTGTGCTCGGTCGGTCTGTGGGCGCGCTACCGGACCGTGGCCCACACGGCTCCCGCCCTGCTCGTCCGCGGCCGGCTCCAGAACGCCGAGGGCGTGGTCACGCTCCTCGCCGACCATCTCGAAGCCATGGATCTGCGAATGCCGAGCAGATCACGCGACTTTCGCTAACATCGCCGAGTGTGAAACGCCTGTGGCCGGTCTCGTTGGCTCTGTTCGCTCTGGTCGTCACCGGCTGCGACGAGGGTGGTGGAGGCGAGGGCTCCTCGGCGTCCGCGCCTGCGATCTCGGCACCGGCGATCGTCGACGGCGGTCTCCGCGAGTCGCAACCCGAAGAGGCCGACCGCAAGGAGGTTGTCACCGGCTACCTCGAGATGGATGCCGGCGATCCCGTGGCGACGGGCCGCCGGGTCGTGACGGTCGTCGAGGAAGCCGGTGGACGCGTCGACTCGCTCACCGAACAACCCGAGGCGAGCAGCGTGCTCACGGTGCGGGTGCCCGCCGACCGGCTCGACGAGGTCGTCGACGAGATCCGCACACTCGGCCGTGTCACCAGCCTGAGCACCACCCGCGACGACGTGACGATGCAGTACACCGACCTCGAAGCCCGGGTGGGTGCGTTGCGGGCCTCGGTGGACCGCCTGCGGGCACTGCTCGAGTCGTCGGCCGACGTCGAGGCGCTGATCGCTGCAGAGACCGCGCTGGCCGAACGACAGGCCGAACTCGACAGCCTCGAGGCGCAGCGACGGCAGCTGGGCGACCGGATCGAACTGTCCACGCTCACCGTCGACATCACCACCGACCGCCTTCCCTCCGAACAGGACAGTTTCTGGGACGGGCTGGTCGCAGGATGGAACAGCCTGTGGGCCGCGCTGGGGGCAGCGGTGGTCGGTATCGGCGCCGCGCTACCGTGGGTGGCGTTCCTGTTCGTGTGTGCAGGTGTCCTCTACCTGGTCATCCGGCTCATCACCCGACGGGGACGTTCGTCCGGAACCACCGGGACGCCCGACACCGAGAGGACCGACAGCGATGCGTGAGGTCGACCTGGCCGCACTCGAATCCGCGCTCACCGACGGGGCGACCGTCATCGACGTGCGTGAACGCGACGAATACGCCCAGGTGCGCGTACCCGGCGTCACGAACATCCCGCTCAGCGAGTTCGTCGCGCGGATCGACGAGATCCCCACCGAGGGCACCGTCTACGTCGTCTGCGCCGTGGGTGGCCGCAGCCTGCAGGCCGCGCAGTATCTCGCCGGTCGCGGTGTCGACGCCGTGTCCGTCGCGGGTGGCACCGACGGATGGGCCCGCTCGGGTCGTCCGGTGGAGAGCGGCGCCTAAACCCCTTCGGGGAAACCGTGCTGCCGCCACGCCTCGTAGCAGGCGACGGCTGCGGCGTTCGACAGATTCAGCGAACGCCGCCCGGGCAGCATGGGGATACGGATCTGCTCGGTGATGTGCGGGTCGGCGAGCACCTCTGGCGACAGCCCTGTCGGTTCGGGTCCGAACAGCAGCACGTCGCCGGCCCGGTACTCGATCTCCGCATAACTCGACGTGCCGTGCGCGGTGAACGCGAGCACCCGCTCGGGGACCAGCGCCGCCCACGCCGCCTCGAGGCTGCTGTGCACGGTGACCGACGCGAGATCGTGGTAGTCCAGGCCTGCGCGGCGCAGCTTCGGCTCGGACAGGTCGAAACCGAGGGGTTCCACCAGGTGCAGTTCCGCGCCGGTCGCGGCGACCATGCGTATGGCATTGCCGGTGTTGGGGGGAATGCGCGGCTCGTGGAACATCACTCTGAACACGATGCAGGTTAACAAGTCGGCACTGTGTGGCCCGGCTCGCACGCCCCGCCCACCCACCTGCCTCGGTGAGTTTTCCGAATTGGCGGTGTAACACACCGATCGGTACCGGCGACGTTCTGCGGAACGTATTCCTCAGAACGGATCGAGCATGAATCCTCCTGCCGGTTGGCATCCCGACCCCTACGACCCGTCCATCGATCGCTACTGGGACGGTCAGCAGTGGACGAACCAGACCAGACCCAGGGGCAGCGGCGACCCCACTCGGGTGTTCGGGGCTGTCGGCCAGGGCGGCAATCCCCCTGCTGCAGGTGGGTCGAAGCGGCGCAAGTGGCCGTGGGCGCTCGGCGCCGGCCTCGTCGGACTCGTGGCGCTCGGCGCCGCTGTCGGTGACGAGGAACCGAAGACGGAAACCTCCTCGGTGGTGTCCACGACGAGCAGTTCGGTGGCTCCGACCACGACGACGGCGAAGCCCGCCACGACCACGCCCCGGGCGACGACACCGGCGCCCACCACGACCTCCGACTCGCCTGCTGTGGTGCCGTTGGTTCCCCAGGTCGGAACGACCGTCGTGGAAACGACGACGGAGTACACCCCGCCGCCCGCTCCCGCCTACACCCCGCCGGCGACGACGGAGTACACGTCGCCGCCGGTGATGGAGTACACGCCCCCGCCCGCTCCTGCGTACACGCCGCCGCCGGTTCAGCAACCGTCGGCGTCGTACGACAACTGCGCCGAAGCGAGAGCAGCAGGTGTCGCCCCGATCCTGAAGGGAGAACCCGGATACGGCACACATCTCGACAGGGACAAGGACGGCATCGCCTGTGACAAGTAGTGCGCGCTCCGGTGTTCGGATGTGCCTGTCACATCCGAACACCGGTGATGGTGCATTGTGCGCAGTCTGAGCGGAACCGGTGACAGTCCGGAAGTGCCCGTGATCGAGTGTCGTGGACCCGAATTTCCGCTGGAACCGAAAGGCGAACCCCGCCCGATGTCGCACGGCACCGTCGTAACCCCTACACCGCATCCGAGAACCGTTACGAGACGATTCCCTACCGGCGCTCGGGGCGGTCCGGGCTCGACCTGCCGGCCTTCTCGTTCGGGCTGTGGCAGAAATTCGGCACCGACTACCCGTTCGAGACGCAGCGGGAGATCATCCTCCACGCCTTCGACCTCGGAATCACCCACTTCGACAACGCCGACCGGTACGGTCCGCCGCACCGCGCCGCGCAGAAGAACTTCGGCCGCATCCTCGGCAGGGACCTCGCGCCCTACCGGGACGAAATCATCCTGTCGACGAAGGCCGGCAACCCGATCGGTCCCGGTCCCTACCAGAGGGGCGGGTCGCGCAAGTCGCTGCTGGGCTCGCTCGAGCACAGCCTGCGTGACCTCGGCACCGACTACGTCGACATCTTCTACAGTCACAGTCCCGACCTGTCGGCCCCGCTCGAGGAGACCGTCGGGGCACTCGTCTCCGCCGTCGAGTAGGGGAAGGCGCTCTACGTCGGCATCTCGAACTACCAACCGGATCGTGCGCATGAGGCCGCGACACTTCTGCGGGAAGCCGGTGTCCCACGGCTCGTCCACCAGCCGCGTTACTCGATCTTCGACCGCAGCATCGAGCAGAACGGTCTGCTCGACGCGGCCGAGCAGGACGGCTTCGGACTCGTCGTGTATTCGCCGCTCGCACAGGGACTTCTGACGGACAAGTATCTCGAGACCATCCCGGACGGTGCGCGAGCGGTAAACAGTGCGTTCCTCTCCCCGGACGTGATCGACGAGATCTACCGGCAGCGCGTCACCGAACTCGACAAGCTCGCCCGGTCGCGTGGGCAGTCGCTGGCCCAGCTGGCGCTGCAGTGGGTGCTCCGGCAGCCCGCCGCGACCTCGGCGCTCGTCGGCGCGAGCTCGACCTGGCAGCTCGACCACAATCTCGAGACACTGAGCTTCCCGCCGCTCACCGACGACGAGCTCGCGGTCATCGACGAGTACGGTGTCCACGGCACCGGCCTCGGTCTCTGACATGACCGCCATCCGGCTCTACGAGAAGCTGGGATTCACGTTGCGCGAGCGATCCGTGCCGACCCGCGTGCGCACACCGACGGTGTAGCCGGGAGACGCGTGCTTTCATTCTCGTGTCGGGTTCGATCCGGTCGGCCGCGGGAGATGTCATGGAATCGCCGGTAGCGACGTATGTCTCGGCGGTACGCAGCTTCGCGGAGTTGGTCCGTGCCGTGCCGGAGGGCCGCTGGGACGGTCCGGGCCTGGGTGAGTGGGACCTCCGAGCACTGATCGGACACACCTCACGCTCGTTGACGACCGTCATGACCTATCTCGACAGTCCTGCCGACACCGAGGACCTCGCGAGCGCGGAGCAGTACTACGTCCACGTCAAGGAACTGACCTCGGTCCTCGGCGCGGAGGACATCGTCGAACGTGGACGGCGTGCCGGTGCCGACCTCGGTGACGACCCGGTGGCGACGATCGGTGCCCTGTCGGCTGCGGTGATCGAGCGGCTCGGTACCGGGGAGGATCGTCTGATCCGGGTGATCGGAGGATTGGGGATCCGGCTGCATTCCTACCTCCCGACACGCACCTTCGAACTCGCCGTCCACGGTCTCGACATCGCCGCCGCCGCGGATGTTCCCTACGAACCTCCCGCCGAGGTTCTCGAGCAGTCCGCCCTGTTGGCGGCGAGAATCGCTCTGGCACTCGGCGACGGCACGACCGTGCTGCGGGCATTGACCGGTCGGATGGCGTTGCCGAACGGCTATTCCGTCGTGTGAGCGGAGAGGTTCAGCGCAGCCGGGACCGGAACATCCGATCCTCGAGCAGCGCGAGCACGGATGCCGGGGGAGGCAATCGTGAGATCTCGTCGCGCAATTGCTCGGCCCCGCGGCGGAGAGAGCGCGAGGACAGCGCGTCGAGGGTGATCCCTCCGATCTCCGCCGAGGTTACGGTGACGGGATCGACCGTGGTCCCTGCGCCCAGCGCGACCAGCCGTCGGGCGTTGAGTTCCTGGTCCGCGCCCATCGGAAGCGCGACGACCGGAACGCCGTGGGTGAGCGCACCGATGACGCTGCCCGATCCGCCGTGGTTTACGACGACATCGACGTGCGGGAGCACGGCCGACTGGGGCACGAACCGCTCGATGCGGACGTTGCCGCCCGGTGACGGCAGGGTGGCCGGGTCGATGTCCCGGCCGACGGTGACGAGCACGCGCGCAGGTAGTCGGTGCAGCCCCCGGAGGAGACGGACGATGAGATCACCGGACTCGGTGTTGAAGACGGTACCCAGCGTGACGTACACGCGGTGGGGCTTCTCGCCGCTTCGAAGCCAGTCGATCGCAGGGTGTTCGCGGGATGCGAGCGACGGGCCCGGCCCTGTCGAGACGGCTGTGGGAGACAACGGGACATCAGGATCACGGAACGACGGTGGGAACGGTGAGATGACCAAATCCTGTGTCAGGAAAGAGCACTCGTGATCGGAAGGGAGGTCGTGGGCGGCCCGTAGTCGTCCCAGTGGCTCACGGATGCGGTCGATCCGGGTGAGTGCTCCGGACGCGATGACGGCGACCACCACGCGGGGAACGGCGGCGTGCTCGGCCGCCGTCATCGCACCGAAGTCCATCTCGTCGCAGATCACCAGATCCGGATGCCAGCGGTCGATGACATCGCGGACCAGGTCGAATCGTCGCGCCGCGAGCACACCGGCGAAGTGGGTGCCGATCACCGAGTACTCGTGGTCGAGGTCGGGAGGAGCGAGCGTGCCCGTGGACCGACCGGAAGGAGAGGTCGTCTCCCCCTTGGGGAAGTGTGCGTCGAAGCCTTCGGTGCCTGCGAGGACGTCCGCCTCCCCACACACGCCGATGCGATGGCCGGCTCCGCGCAGGACGTCGGCGATCGGGAGCATCGGTGCGAGATGGCCGAGGCCGCCTGCGAACGCGAACAGGACGCGACGCGCGGCCCGGCCTCGTGTGCTGCCGGTCGTCGATCCGACTCGGTGTGCCATGGCCGAATTACACCGCGTGAGGCTCGTGTTCGCGAATCGCCGATCGGGTGTGGCCCCGAGCGGTACCTGGTTCAATCGACAGGGCATCAGCAGCGGGCGACCCGGGAGAGAACCATCACGATGACACGCCGACGCGGAATCCGACTGGCCGCGCGGGACGCACTCCACGTCTTCGTGGAGGACACGGCCCCCGAGGCTCCGCCGTCGACCATGGTGAGTGTCTACGTGTTCGACGCCCGAGCGGGCGACGCTCCCATCCGCACCCGTGAGGACGCCGTCACCTGGATCGGGGAGCGCCTGCACCGCACACCGGCGCTCACCCGCCGTCTGCACCGGGTGCCGGCGAACCTCGACTTTCCGTACTGGGTCGAGACCGGCGTCGATCCGGACCGTCACGTCCGGTACGAGACGATCGGCCCGACCTCACGCAGCGAGGTGCATCGGCTGCTCGCCTCGATGAAGGAACGCCGTCTCGATCTGTCCGCACCCCCGTGGGAAGTGCACGTCCTGGCCGACATCCGCGGTGTCGACGACCTCCCCGACGGCGCCACCATCGTCGCGTTGCTCCTGCACCACTCGGTGACCGACGGGCTCGGAGCCGTCGAGATCGCTCGTGCACTGCTCGACGATCCGGCTGCCGCCCCTTCGACGGGAGGACGCGTCGTCGCCGTGCCGGGACCGGTCCGCGCGGCGGTCTCGCTGCCCTTCCGGTACGCGAGGATGCTCCCGGCTCTGGTCGCAGCACGTCGCGCTCGACGAGCACTGGGTGGTCTCACCGCATCGGGGGAGATCACCGCCCCCCGGCCGCAGCGTCCCCGCACCCGCTTCGACACCGACGCCGGCAGCGCCTGGCAGCTCGGCGTCGTCCGTATGCCGTTGCCGGAGGTGCGTGCCGTCGCGCGCGCCACGGATACCTCGGTGAACGACGTGATCCTGACGGTCGTCTCGGGCGGACTACGCGCCTACCTCGCGTCCTACGAGGAAATTCCCACCGATTCACCGGCGGCGATCGTTCCGGGATCCCTCCGGGACGGAGCGGGAGCGGAGTCGGAGAACAAGGTCACGCTCATGTATGTCGACCTGCACCTCGATCGGGCTGATCCGCGCGAGCGACTCCGCCGAGTCCACGAGTCGGCTGCTCTCGAGAAACAGCGCATCCGGCGTCCGGAGTCGGCTGCCTCCGTTGCGGCGGTGGATGCATCGCCCGCGTTCGACCTGGCGATGACGATCCGGAGAGCGCACCGCGGGCGGGTGGGGCCCACGGGAGACGTGGTGCCGCTGGCCAACACCACCGTGACGAATGTGCCGCGCGGGCCGGTCGAGGGCCTCCGATTCGGTGGCAGTCCCGCCGTCGAGGCGATCGGTACTCCGATGCTCAACCGGAACTACGGTCTCGTCCACTCCGTGACCTCGCTCGGCGAGGTTCTCACCTTGTCCTTTCTGGCCTCGGACTCTTGCATGCCCGACCCCGAGCAGTACGAGCGGCACCTCGCCGAAGCCTTCGCGGAACTATCCCGGGACTGCCTGCCTCCCGGCGCGCGGACGGTTTCCGGTACCGGCCGCGATTCGACGCCGGACGGGCGCCTGGAAGAATGAACGACGTGACTGCGACGATCCTGGACGGCAAAGCAACCCGCGACGAAATCTTCGAGGACCTGAAGGTCCGCGTGGATGCGCTGAAGGCCAAGGGCGTCACGCCCGGTCTCGGCACGATCCTCGTCGGCGACGATCCGGGATCCGCGGCCTATGTGCGCGGTAAGCACAACGACTGCGCGAAGGTCGGCATCACGTCGATCCGCAAGGATCTGCCCGCCGACATCACCCAGGAACAGCTGTTCGAGGCGATCGACGAGCTCAACGCCGACCCTGCCTGCACCGGCTACATAGTCCAGCTCCCGCTGCCGAAGCATCTCGACGAGAACGCGGCGCTCGAGCGCATGGATCCGGGCAAGGACGCCGACGGATTGCACCCGGTCAACCTCGGCCGGCTCGTGCTCGGCAAGGAGGCTCCGCTGCCCTGCACGCCGCGCGGCATCATCCACCTGCTGCGCCGCTACGACGTGGAGATCGCCGGCGCGCACGTGGTGGTGGTCGGTCGTGGCGTCACCGTCGGCCGCCCGATCGGTCTGCTGCTGACCCGTCGTTCGGAGAACGCGACGGTCACCCTCTGCCACACCGGCACTCGTGATCTCGCTGCAGAGGTGCGTCGCGCCGACATCATCGTCGCCGCCGCAGGTGTTCCCGGGCTGGTGACGGCGGACATGGTCAAGCCCGGCGCCGCTGTGCTGGACGTGGGTGTCTCCCGCACCGAGGACGGACTGCGCGGCGACGTCGCCGCGGACGTGCGCGAGGTCGCGGGCTTCGTGTCCCCGAACCCCGGTGGCGTCGGACCGCTCACCCGCGCCTTCCTGCTGACCAACGTCGTGGAGCGGGCCGAGCTGCTCGCGACCCGATAAGCGGGTCGACGACCCCGGGAGACGAGATGGCTCAGGCTATGCGATTCACGCGTCTGAACCTGCCGCTGCTCGCGGTCACCCTGGTGATCGCGGCAGCGGTGATCTTGGTGATCGCCGACCGGTGGCGACGCGGAGCGTTCGTCTTCGGCGGCGCCACCATCCTCGCCGGCCTGTTCCGCTGGGCTCTCGACGAGGACAAGGTCGGTGTCCTCGCGGTACGCGGCAAGGCGTTCGACGTCGCCTCGATGATGGTCGTCGGCGGAATCGTGGTGGCGCTCGCCGCGTCGATCGACCCGCTGGGAACCGACTAGCCCTCGGCGAGCTTCATCAGTTCGACGAGGAGCTTCGCGACCTCGTCGGCCTCGGTGAGGAATCCGTCGTGTCCGTCGCGGGAGACGAGCACACGCAGGTCGCCCGATCCCGGGAGCAGATCGGCGATCTCCTGCTGCAGGCGCAGCGGGTACAGGCGGTCGGAGTCGACGCCGGCGACGATCGTCGGGACCGGGGTGGACGCGAGTGCGGCCTCGACGCCGCCGCGTCCGCGCCCGACGTCGTGCCGGTTCATCACGTCGGACAACACCACGTAGGTACCGGGATCGAAACGCGCGACGAGCTTACGCGCCTGGTGCTCGAGATAGCTCTGCACGGCGTACCGGCCGCCGCGCCACGGGTCCTCGTCGTCCTGGGGTAGATTCCCGAAGCGCGTGTCGAGTTCGAGTTCGGTCCGGTAGGTGAGGTGCGCGATGGTCCGGGCGATGGCGAGTCCGGCTTCGGGACGCCGCCCCGTGCCGTAGTAGTCGCCGCCCTGCCAGTCGGGGTCGGCCGTGATGGCAGCCATCTGCGCGGTCTGGGTGCCGATCTGGTCGGCGGTCGCGCGGGCACCGGTGGCGAGGACGAGCGACGCTCGCACCCGCTCCGGGTACGCGATGATCCACTCGAGGGTGCGCATGCCACCCATCGATCCGCCGGTCACGGCGGCGAGGACGTCGATGCCGAGCCTGTCGAGCAGCGCCACCTCGGCCGCCACCTGGTCGCGCACGGTGATCAGCGGGAAGCGGGATCCCCAGGCCTTGCCGTCGGGTGCGGTGCTGCCGGGGCCGGTGGTGCCGCGGCACCCGCCGAGAATGTTCGTCGAAACCACGCACCAGCGGTCGGTGTCGATCGGAGCACCGGGGCCGACCATGCCCGACCACCAGCCGGGGGACGGATGGTCCGGTCCGGCGGGGCCGGTGACGTGCGAGTCGCCGGTGAGGGCGTGTTCGACGAGCACCACGTTGTCGCGGGCGGGGGACAGTTCGCCCCACCTCTGCACGGCGACGGTGACGTTCGGCAGCGTCTCGCCGCTCTCGAGCGCGAGATCGCCGATGTCGATGGTGTCGAGGCGTCCGTCTGCCGGGGGCAGTTCGACGCGACGCCGCTCGGTGCCCGCCGTCAAGAGATGACCGCCTCGAGGCTCGCGGTGGGCTGGCAGCGCCGGCTGCGGATGTCGGTCATCGTGTCCTTCCGGCGGTGATGGGAGGTGTGATCGTGGCTTGGGTGCGACAGCACATCATCATCTCAGTCCTCCCGACAACAGGCTTGTCGGTGGGGTTCCACCGACCGTGTCATCACCCGGAGCACCCCACCCCGGTCGGAGGGTTGCCGGCCAGCAAGCCGGGGCTTGACGCTGGCACTCATGACTTTCCCGGCAGTCTAGCGACTCTCCGTTGCAGGGTCTTTATGCACCCTCTGAACATCCCTGACCAGCAGGAAAGTTACCGGTCGGTAGGGCGTGAGGGTGGAACGAGGCGCTTTGCGGTCGTCGGTAATAGCAGTACGCTTGTCATGTTTGGCCGCGGTTCAGGACGTGGACACGGCCATGCTCGCTGCTCGCGAGCCGACGGCGACCGCACCCACAAAGTGCGGTCGATTGGGGACCTACAGAAACGTCCTAGGAGGACACGAAACGCATATGTCCAAGATCAAGGTTGAAGGTAAGGTCGTCGAACTCGACGGCGACGAGATGACCCGCATCATCTGGCAGTTCATCAAGGACAAGCTGATCCACCCGTACCTGGACGTGGATCTCGAGTACTACGACCTCGGCGTGGAGAACCGCGACGCCACCGACGACCAGGTGACGGTCGATGCGGCGAACGCCATCAAGAAGCACAACGTCGGCGTCAAGTGCGCCACCATCACCCCCGACGAAGCGCGTGTCGAGGAGTTCGGCCTGAAGAAGATGTGGCGGTCGCCCAACGGCACCATCCGTAACATCCTCGGCGGCACCATCTTCCGCGCGCCCATCATCATCTCGAACGTGCCGCGTCTGGTTCCGGGCTGGACCAAGCCCGTCATCGTCGGCCGCCACGCGTTCGGCGACCAGTACCGCGCCACCGACTTCAAGGTCGACCGCCCGGGCACCGTCACCATCACCTTCACGCCCGAGGACGGCAGCGAGCCGATCCAGCACGAGGTCTGCCGGATCCCCGAGGACGGCGGCGTCGTCATGGGTATGTACAACTACAAGAAGTCCATCCAGGACTTCGCGCGCGCCTCGCTCTCGTACGGCCTGCAGCGCAACTACCCGGTCTACCTGTCGACCAAGAACACGATCCTGAAGGCCTACGACGGCATGTTCAAGGACGAGTTCCAGCGGATCTACGAGGAAGAGTTCAAGGCGGAGTTCGACGCCGCCGGTCTCACCTACGAGCACCGCCTCATCGACGACATGGTCGCATCGTCCCTCAAGTGGGAGGGCGGCTACGTCTGGGCCTGCAAGAACTACGACGGCGACGTCCAGTCCGACACCGTTGCCCAGGGCTACGGCTCGCTGGGGCTGATGACCTCCGTCCTGATGACCCCGGATGGCAAGACCGTCGAGGCGGAGGCCGCACACGGCACCGTCACGCGGCACTACCGCCAGCATCAGCAGGGCAAGCCGACGTCGACCAACCCGATCGCGTCGATCTTCGCCTGGACCCGCGGCCTCGAGCACCGCGGCAAGCTGGACAACACCCCCGAGGTCATCGAGTTCGCGCAGCAGCTCGAGGACGTCGTCATCAAGACCGTCGAAGCCGGTCAGATGACCAAGGACCTCGCACTGCTCGTCGGCCCGGAGCAGGGCTGGCTGACCACCGAGGAGTTCCTCGGCGCACTCGACGAGAACCTGCAGAAGGCTCGCGCCTGACCTTCGGCTCGTTTCTCGGCAGCACGAACACGGGACGCCCGCACCGGGCGTCCCGTGTCGTGTTTCCCGAGCACTCCGGGCACGGGCTACCGTTCCGTGTACCACTGTCAGTCGCATCACCGCCGTAGTGCCCGGGAGGAGGACGGCCGTGACCACCACTGGTGCCGACTCCGAAGGTCGCGGCGGGGCGCATGCCCGCCGGCGCTTCTGGACCCGGGTGTGGGCGCTGATGTTCGGCTCGGCGCTGGCCTACCTGCCCGTCGCGCTCGCGCCGAATCTGATCCACGCGATCGCCCGCCGCACCGACGAACTGGCCTACGACCGGTCCACGCCGGTGCGCAGCGGCGTGCTCACCACCCTCACGATGGGTGAGGCCGCCGCCGTCCTCGGGGTGCTCGCCGCCCTCGTCATCGCGCTCAATCTCATCGCGTGGTCGCTCGGACCGGTCATCGCCGCCGAGGGTTCGTCCCGATCGACCGAGGCGTTGCGCCTCGAGCACCTCGAACTGTGCGGGTCGGTCTTCGGAGTGGGAGCGACGATGACCTTCGTCGCAGCGCTGCTCGACGGTCTCCCGCACTCCGTGGATCTGGCGGCGCTGCTGCTGTTCCCGGCGGTCTTCGTGATCGTGGTACTCAGCCAGGACCTGTTCCTCGCGACCCAACGCGGCGTCGGTGCCCGCCGTCGTCTGCGCCGGGAGGCGTCGCTGCTGCGCCGACGTGAACTGCTCGCCACGGCGGCGAGGCTGCGACCGGGCGACCCGCGGGTCGCCGGCCACCCCTTCGCGGCGCTCGCCGTCGAACTCGCGGTCCTGGCCGTCGTCACGGTGGTGACGGGGCTCCTCATGATCGTGGTGTTCGACGACGAGTCGGGCTCCGGGCCCTTCCTGGATTCCTCGGACATGGTCTTCGTGGTGGTCACGTCCGCGATCACGATGTTCACGGCCGTCGTCCTCGTGCTGTGGACGGTCCGCTGCTGGTTGCTCCGCCGATACGTCGGCGCGGTCCTGGCCGCGGCGTTGGGTGGCACCCTCTACGTCGTGGTCGGTGCGGGAATCGTGTGGGCGGCACTCGACGAGGACGCCGTCGCCGAGGCGATCGCCTCCGCCGCCGTCCTGTACGCCTGGATAATCCTGCCGGCCGCCGTCCTGCTCCTCGGCACCGTCGGGGTGGGCCGTCGGGGTCGCTTTCCGGGTGTCACCGCCGCCCTGCGCGCCGCGGTGCTGCGCGAGCGGTACCGGGTGCGGCGCGCCGAGCTCGACGGTGGTCGGAGAAACGGTCGAGCGGAGGGTTCCGTCCCGCCGCTCCGTCATCTGATCGTGCGGGCGCGCACCGTCGCCCGTGTCGCTCCGGCGGACCGGACATGACGACGGGGACGTCCTCCTCGGAGGACGGCCCCGTCGATCCACTCGTCTACCGGTGCGCGCCCACCGGATCGCGGTGCGTAGCGCGCTGCCGCTCCGTCTGCTCGGTCAGCAGGTGGCCGAACAGACCCCCGGCGCGCAGCCATTCCCACTCGAGGGGAGTGTCGATCCGGGAGAGCGCCGTGCCCTCCCACACGATCTCGCCTGCACGGCGGACCCGGACGGTGATCTCGGTGGTCGATCCGAGAGCGGCCAGTCCACCACCGTCGACTTGGGGAGCCCGGTGATCCCGACGAGTTCGCGCAGCGTCCGGATCGGGTGCTCGGCGTCGAATGCGTTGAGCAGATCGAACGCGCGGGCGACGCTCCGCACGCCGCCGTCGGCTCCAGCGACCGTCGATGCCTGTGTCATGCGAGTCACTCCAGGCCCACAGAACAGTCCGAACAATCCGCAGAATGGAACACATGAGTGTTTCCCCAGTAGATTTAACCGTGCAGTCGCCATCTCTGATGAGGTGGCTGATCTCCTGAAGCAGTAGTCGGGTGCTGAGCGCTCACACGCTCAGGAGCTTGGTCCCCTCCAACGACGAATTCAGATCATCGTTGAAATTCTTCACCGCCAGGCGCAAGACCAAACCGATCAGCAGGACCGGCAGAGTGAACAGCAGCAGGAAGCCTAGCGCCTTCCAGTAGTCGGCATCGTAAATTCCCGCGATAGCCGCGCGCACCGCTGTCGTGGCATGGGAGACCGGGACGAACGGGCTGATGTTCTGGAACCACTCCGGCAGGACCGCCAACGGATACGCACCCCCACCCGCGGAGATCTGCACGACCAGCAGGAGCACCCCTATTGCCTTACCCGCCTCGCCAAATGCAAGCACAAGCGTGTACGTGATGAGCGAGAAGACGAACGACATCACCCACCCGGCGAGGATCAACAGGAACGGGTGCGCCGGACGAACCCCGACGAAGCCGATAAGGCCCACGAAGAGGATCGTGCTCTGCAGAAGAGCCATCCCGCCGAAGATCGCGTAGTGGCCGAAATACTCCTGCCACGGCTTGAGCGGCTTATCGAGCGGTGGAAGCGACTCGCGCGAGACCTCGGTGCGGATGAGCACCGCGAGCAGCAGCGAACCCACCCAGAGCCCGAGGACCGTGTACAGCGGCGCCATCTGCGAACCGAAGTTGTCGACCTTGAACACCGGGATTTCCTTGAGGTTCACCGGAGAGGCGAGCTGGGAGGCGAACGTCGCCGGGTTCGAGCCGATGATCTCGGTCACCTTGCTGAGGTCACCGGTGTTCTCGGCACGCGCGAGGGCCGCCTCGAGATCGGCAAAGATATCCGAGGTCCCACGGAGATCGCTCGCGAGCAGCCGGACCGCGGTCTCCGCGTCGGAGAGGCCGGCACTCAGCGAACCCGCCCCGGAGGACAGCGACTGCTCCGCTGCTCGCAGATCCTGACCGATACCCGCGAAGTTCCCCTCCAATGTGGAGAGGTCGCCTGCGAGTCGGTCGAGCTTCGGCCGCAGGCTGTTGGTGTACTGGTCCCGCGCCCCGACGATCGCTGCCTGTACGGCATCCACGTCCCGCAGGATTGCGCTGCGCGCCGCGGCAACGTCACCCGTCGACTGGGGACCGGCCGCCGCCGCGTCGAGGCGCTGCTCGAGAGCCTCCTGACGGTCGACGATGCCAGCGACTCGATTGGCGAGAAGATTCACAGCGTCCCGGGTCACAGGGTCCAGACCTGCCGCCGATGCCTGGTCCCGCAACCGATCACGAAGCTGGGCGTACGACTCGGCCTGCTGCCCGACTATCCAGGAGGCCTGCGACAGCGTCGCCACGGACTGCGGCGACGGCGAGTTGCCCAAGATCCGGTCGACCTCGGCACGAAGAGCCTCGAAGCTTCCGGCGCTGGCGCTGAAGGCCTGCGAGAGTCGCTCGGACGTCGATGCGAGGACGTCCCGGGCGGAGGTGACGGCGCCGGCACCCTGTCCGATCGCTCCGGAGGTGTCCCGCACGGCATCGGACGATGCGGTGGCGAGCGAACCGGCGCTGGAGAGCAGACTGTCGGCAGACGAGAGCACCACTGCGAAGATGTCGGCAGTGCCGGCTGCCGAATTCAGCTGGGTGGAGATCCCGCCCACCGAAGCCTGCAGCCGGTCCAGAGTCTGCTGCGTCTCGGAGCCCTCGAGATAGGTGGCCAATGACGACACCAGCGCCAGGCCGACCTCGTTGAGGGTCTTGGTAAAGCTGGTGTTGATCTGCGTCGATACCTCCGTCGCGGCCTCGCCGGTGATCAGCGAGGAGAGTGCGTTCTTCTTCTCGTTGACGTAGAGGTCGATCTCCGCCGGCGAGGCGCCGGGGGCGATGAAGGTCAGCATCTTCTGGCTGAAGTCCTTCGGCAGCACGATCGCTGCGTAGTACTCCTCGGACTTGGTGCCCTCGATCGCTTCTTCCTCCGAGACGAACTGCCAGTCGATGTCGCTGTTGGCGCGCAGCTGCGAGACCACCTGGTCGCCCACGTTCACGCGCATCGGGAACAGGTCGCTCTCGAAACCCTCGTCGGCGCTGGCGACCGCAACCTTGAGGTTATTGACGTTGTCGAACGGGTCCCAGCTCGACAACACGTTGAACCACGCGAAGAAGGAGGGGATCAGTATGACGCCGACGAGCACCACCGCCGCGACCACGTTGCTGGTGGCCTGACGGAAGTCATGACGGATCAGGGTGATGATGTTGTTCACGCGTTCTGTCCCTGCTTCTCAAGCTGGTCGAGTCGGGCGTCCGACCTGATCGCGATATCTTCCTGTGCCAGAGCTCGCTTCAACGCATCGTCTGGAAGATCGCTGACCTCTGCGCCGTACAGGACGTTCTGGTTGATGTACTCGACCACCACGATCGAACCCATAACGAGAAGGCACAGGAGCCCCCACAGTCCGAGGACTGTGGCCTTCTCATCGGGGAAGACGGACCCGATCACGAAGAGAACCACGGCCCCGATCAGGCCGGCGAACAGTGCGGCGCGCTGCGCGGCCTTGTGGTTGGTGTCCAGCCAACGACGCTTGCGGGCGTTGTCCTCCCGGAACTTGTCCCGATCGGTCAGGGCCTGCACCAACTGGGTGAGCCTGTGACGGGAGCCGAGGATCTGCACGTCCTCGCTCAGGAACAGACCGGTATCGGCCAACTTGCTGTTGAACAATCGAGCGAAGTTGCCCAGCCGCTGGCGGAGGAACAGCCCGAGGATGAAGGCCAGCGCGGCCAAGAGTACGAGTACGGCCATGTACCGGAGGTAGTGCAAGCCGTAAAAGCCGCCGATGGTCTCGCGCAGCGCGTCGATCCCGTACGTGAACGGGAAGAACGGGAACAACGCCCGGAAGAAGTCCGGCATCATCTCGATCGGATAGATTCCCGAGGCGCCGGGAATCTGCATGATCACCAGCAACACGGCTATGCCCTTACCGATGTAGCCGAAGGACACCGAGAGCGCATAGATGATGGACATGTAGACGAGGCCGATGAACACCGCCGTGGCGACGAACACGACGGGGTTGACCGTCTGGACGCCGATCACCACATTGCCGATGCTCACCAGCAGCGCCTGGATGACGTTCATCACCGCGAACAGCAGCCAGCGCCCGAAGTACGCCTGCCGCACCGTCAGGCCCTCGACATCCTCGTCGTCGACCTCGAGCTTGAACAGCACCATCAACACGAACCCGGCGATCCACAGCGACAGGTTGGTGAACAGGGGCGCCATCGACGAGCCGTAGGCCGGCACCGGGAACAGGTCGTTCTCGTGGACCACCACGGGCCCCGCCATGAATTCGGCGATCGTGTCCGGGTCGAGCGAGGTCAGTGTGCTCACCTGGTTGATGAGGTCCGTGGCACTGATCGCACTGAGGTCGGTCTGCAGGGCGATGAGATCCGATTGCACGTCCGCGAGGTTCCCGTCCAGCGACGACACTGCGGTGCCGGTCTCATCCATGACCGATTCCAGTTCGGTGAGCATGCCAACGGCCTCGCCCACGAGCACACGCTGCGAATCGAGCGCCGAGGAGAACGCCCCGACGGTCGCGGACAGCGACGACATGGACTGGTTGAGCCCCGGGAAGGTCCCCGACAACACACTCTGCAGCGCGCCGGAGGAACGCTGGGCGGCGGCCATGGCCTCCGACGCGGCGGCCGTCTGATCGGCCACCGTGGACACACCAGCCTGCGCGGCCTCCAGGGTCGCCAGGAGCTCCTGATCGCGGACCGTCTGCGCTTCGAGCGCGCCGATCACCTGGTTCAGCTGGTTCTTGAGCGGCAGCCCGTCAGGGGTGGCGGCGACGAGAGGAAGCATGGTGGCGAGTAGCGCCTGATTTGCGGTGATCACCGCCTGCACATCACGCTGAGCTGTGCTGAGAGCCGACCGGGCCGCGTCGGCGCCGACCGCGACCTGCCCGACGCTCTCGTTGAGGCGGGTGGTGGCGCCCGTGAGGTTCGCCGTGCCGGAGACGTAGGCGCCGGTCAGGGTGTCGGAGAACTTGACCAGGTCGCCCTGGACCTCGTTGACGAGGCCCTGCGCGTCGGAGACCGCTGCGGTGACGTCCCCGATGGCCGCGTCCACCCGCTCCAGGGCTCGCCTGGCATCGGTGAGCGCCGCCGCCCCGGGCTCGAGCGTGCCGTTCAACTCGGTCAGGGTCGTGCGGGTGGCCTGGACCGTCGCGAGGGCCTGGTCCAACGCGGTCAGCGTCTGGCTGCGCGAATCGACCAGCCAGTCTCCCGCATCGACCCCGGCCTGCTCGGCTTCCTTAGCGATGGTCTGTGCGACGGTGGAGACGAAGTTCGAGTTGATCTGCGTGTCGAGCGTGGACGCACCGACCTCGGTGATCTTCGGGGCGATCGCGTTGGCCTTCTCGTTGGTGTAGTACTCGAGTTCCGGCCGGACGAAGTCGCCGGTGACGATGGTGAGGAGGTTCTTGCTGAAATCGGGGGGCATGACGATCGCGGCGTAGCTCTCGCCGGACCTGACCGATTCCATGGCCGCGTCCTCATCCATGAACTGCCAGCCGAGCTGGTCGTTCGACTTGAGCTGGGCCACCACCTGCTCGCCGACGTTCACTTCACCGGTCAGCTCGGTACTGGCTCCCTCGTCCTGGTTGACGACGGCGACCTTGATGTGGTCCGCGTTCCCATACGGATCCCAGAACGCGATGATGTTGACCCAGGCGTAGAGCGAGGGCAGCACCAGCAGTCCGATGATGATCGCCCACGACTTCGGAGCCCGACGGATACGCGTGAGGTCACGACGAAGCACCTTGTAGGCGTTGCGCATGCACTTTCCCCGCTTAGCTGTATGGGCATTCATGGATCGCACCGTGGATAAGGGACTTCCCCCACTTCAGTTGACTCGTGGGGTTGAGCGGTTCAGGCCGCGTGTGCGGCCTGATTGGTTGTCTCGAACGGGTACTTGCCGGGCACGTCTGCGGTCGCCTCGATGATCGCTCGGCGAACACTGTCGCGGCGGAAGCGGGATGGACACCGCGGAATCACGACACCGGGAGCGGCTCCGGCGCCGATTTCCTGCGACCGAGGAAGACTGCAGACGCCAGGAGGAAGCACACTGCGCCGACGAACGTGCCCACGTTGGCCAAGTTGGGGTCGAGCGAGGTCCCGTGGTGCAGGACGAATGCTCCGACTGCGGAGATGCCGAACGCGATCGAACCGAGGGTGTTGAGCCAGACGCTCTGCCAGTCCCTCGACTTCGGTGCCCAGTAGGTTCCGGCTCTGAACAGAATGAGTACGGCGAGGGCGCTTGAAACGAGGAAGGCGATGGAGCCTTCCGCGTTCGGATTCCAGACCAGGTGCATCTCCCCTTTCACGGTGTGGGCGTGGAGTGCGGAGCCGGTGCTGATGTTGAACAGGATCGTCCCGAGTAGCTGGACTGCGGCAGCCAGCCACAGCGCGCGGACCGCGGGACGGCCGGCGTCGACGACGGTGGCCGGTTGACTCAACGTTAGCTGTAGGAACGCGGCTGCGGTGAAGAACCAGGATCCCGCGAAGAAGAAGACGTTCGCGAGCATGACCCCCGAAGACAGCAGACAGATACGGCGCCGAACCGAGCGCGAAGAGGGCGGAGCCGATCACGAAGCCCCAGGACTGCATTCGCAGTGTCCGGTGAATCAACATGCGCCGCATGATAGTTAGAATCCCAGATACTTTCAGCACGACACTCGGTCCATTTGTCGACACGACAACCTCGTGTGATTCGACGAATCGCGCCCCTCGGGTCGACACGGAACGGGTTGCCCGCGCCGTGGCGAGCAGGACGGCTTCCTCGGTGTTACGGTCGGCCCATGCCACCCAAATCGGACGCTGGTACTCGTTTGCTGTTCCGTAACGTTCGTGTATACGACGGCGTGTCGCCGTCACTCGTCACCGGTGACGTCCTGATCGACGGGGCGACCATCGCGGGGGTGTCCAGCTCCCCTGTCGGCGAAGATCCGAGCCGGGAAACCATCGTCATCGACGGTGGAAATCGTGTCCTGATGCCGGGCATGAGTGACGCCCACGTGCATCTGGTCGGAAATGCCAACTCCTACGTCGACATGGTGGCGGGAACCGAATCCCACATCGCACTCAACGGTCTCGCCGAAGCCAAGAACATGCTGCACCGCGGATTCACCGCGGTGCGCGACATGGCCGGCGACACCGGGAGTATCAAGTCGGTGATCGACCGCGGACTCTTCGAGGGACCTCGCATCTATCCGTCGCAGGCCGCGATCTCCTAGACCGGCGGGCACGGCGACTTCGGATTCGTCTACGAGTGTCCGACAGCGCTCGGCGGAAATCAAAGTCGCGCAGAGGAAATCGGGTTCATGCGGGTGGCTGACGGGCCGGATCGCGTCCTCGCCGCCGTCCGTGAGCAGCTCAAGAAGGGCGCATCCCAGATCAAGGTGATGGTCGGCGGTGGTGCCGCGTCCATGTACGACCCGCTCTACACCGTCCAGTTCACCGATCCCGAACTTCGTGCGGCTGTGCACGCCGCCACCGACTACGGAACCTACGTCGCCACGCACGTCTACAACGTCACGGGCATCCGCCGGGCGGTCGCGGCAGGGGTGAAGTCGATCGAGCATGGCCACCTCGCCGACGAGGAGACCATCGCCCTGCTGGCGGAGAAGGATGTCTGGCTGTCGATGCAGCCGTTCGCGTTGGGAGATCACCACTACCCGGATCCGAACCGAGCCGACAAGGACAAGGAGATCTGCTCGGGAACGGACAACGTATACGAGTGGGCGCGCAAGCACGGCGTCAAGACCGCATGGGGCACTGATCTCCTGCTCGAACCTCAGCTTGCGCACCGGCAGAGTGAGATGGCAGCACGCCTCGGCGATCACTACAGCAACGCCGACGCCCTCCGGATGCTCACCTCGGGCAACGCCGAATTGTTCCGGCTCGCCGGCGAGCGAGATCCGTACCGGCAGGCCCCGTTCGGGGTGATCGCCGAGGGCGCGTGGGCGGACGTCCTGCTGGTCGACGGCAATCCACTCGAAGATCTCAGCTTGCTGGCCGACCCCGCGAAACACCTCTCCGTCATCGTCAAGAACGGCAACGTGGTCAAGAACCTTCTCCAGTAGCGCACGTTAACAGACATCCGATTCCGGGTGACGTGGCCGGAATCGGTCAGTGCGTTGTACCCGAATCCGGAGGTCGAGTTGGTCGACATGCAGTCCGAGAGTTGGCAGCCACCGCCGCCAATCGTCACGAACACCGCAGGAACCCTGGTATCAGCCCGCAGCATCGAACTGCACGGGCCGTGGGGGCACGTGTTCGGCCCACTCGACCTCGACATCGACCTCGGCGGGGTCAGCGTCATCGCCGCCCAGGCCGGTGCAGTCCGAACCGCACTGCTGATGGCACTGTGCGGCCGGATGCGACTCAATGCCGGTTCGTTGACCGTCCTCGGCAACGACAAGCAGACGACGGTGTTCGCGCAGTCGTCGATCGCGTGCGTGAACGAACTCGAAGAAGTACAGCCGTCCGTCACCGTCCGCTACCTGGTCACAGAACAGCTGCGCTGGGGATTCCCCGTGGTACCGGATGGTGCCCCGGGTGAAGGAATCCGGGCCGGCGGCATCTATCCGGTGCCGACCACCGCGAAACCATTCCAGTGCATCCACCCGTTCGACCCGATGACCTACACGGTGAACGGGCTCCGGCAGCCCACCGTCGCCGGTCACGTCGACTCCAGGCTGCGGATCGCGATCGCGGTACTCACCGGCATCCTCCTCGTCACGCTCACGGCCAGCGCCGTGTCCGTGCGACGCAACCGCCGCTACACGATGGAACGCCTCTACCCCCCGATCGAGGTCTGATCCACCCCGAACCGGCCACCCCCCGCTCGACCCGTACACGCCAAGGATCGTCCGTTCGACCCGGTGGAGGAACAGATGTCAGAACGCAACTCGGCCCCCGCGGAGACTCTCGCCCCGGCATACACCGGACGGCTCGGGACCGACCCGGTCCCCGCGCTCCGCCTTCCGAAGTCCGAAACCGACCCCGAGGCGGCCTACCGGTTCATTCACGACGAGCTGATGCTCGACGGCAGTTCACGGCTGAACCTGGCCACGTTCGTCACCACCTGGATGGACCCGCAGGCCGATCGTCTGATGGCCGAGACCTTCGACAAGAACATGATCGACAAGGACGAGTACCCGGCCACCGCGGAGATCGAGACCCGCTGCGTGAACATGGTGGCCGACCTGTTCCACGCGGAGAACCTCACCGCCGATCCCGCGTCGGCAACCGGTGTGTCGACCGTGGGATCGTCCGAGGCGGTGATGCTCGCAGGTCTGGCCCTGAAGTGGCAGTGGCGGCAGAAGCGTCAGGAGGCGGGAGAGGACGCCACCCGTCCGAACCTCATCCTCGGCAGCAACGTACAGGTCGTGTGGGAGAAGTTCTGCCGCTACTTCGACGTCGAACCGAAGTACCTGCCCATGGAGAAGGGGCGCTACGTCATCACCCCGGAACAGGTCCGGGATGCAGTCGACGAGAACACCATCGGTGTCGTCGCGATCCTCGGCACCACCTTCACCGGGGAGCTCGAACCCGTCGCCGAGATCGCCGAGGCGCTGGACGAGATCGCCGCCGCAGGCGGGCCCGACGTCCCGGTGCACGTGGACGCGGCGAGTGGTGGCTTCGTGGTTCCGTTCCTGCACCCGGAACTGCAGTGGGACTTCCGGATTCCCCGTGTGGTGTCGATCAACGTCAGCGGCCACAAGTACGGCATGACCTACCCGGGCATCGGATTCGTCGTCTGGCGCTCGAAGGAGCACCTGCCCGAGGACCTGGTGTTCCGGGTCAACTACCTCGGCGGAGACATGCCGACGTTCACCCTCAACTTCTCGCGCCCCGGAAACCAGGTCGTCGGCCAGTACTACAACTTCATCCGACTCGGTGTCGCCGGCTACACCGCGATCATGGAGTCCCTGCGCGACACCGCACTGATGCTCTCCGAACGGATCTCCAAGATCGACAACATGCATGTCATCACCGACGGCACCGCCATTCCCGTTCTGTCTTTCGAAATCGTCGACGACCCGGGATTCACCGTCTTCGACGTCTCACACGAACTGCGCGCCCGCGGATTCCAGGTCCCGGCCTACACGATGCCCGCGGATGCCGAGGACGTCGCGGTTCTGCGGATCGTGCTGCGCGAAGGCTTCAGTCGCGACCTGGCCGCCAAGCTGGCGGACGCCCTCGACAGCGTGACCGGGGAGCTGCGAGGCAAGAACACCGATCGACCGGCGAAGACGCACTTCGCCCACTGACCGTCGTGGGGGAAGCCGCGGTCCCGGCTTCCCCACGACCGATCCCGACAGATTGCGAGACGCAACGTGAAACGCGCCGCCGGCGAACTCATCGTGATAGACGGCCTGCCGAATCTCCGCGACATCGGTGGATGGCCGGTCTCCGACGGCAGCCACGTTCGTCGGGGTGCCCTGTACCGCTCGGTCGAACTCAACCGCCTCAGCGACGTCGGTGTCGCCGCGTCGCTGCGCTCGGCGTGCACACCGTGTTCGACCTGCGCACGGAGATGGAGCGGGCGGCGCAGCCGGACCGACTTCCCGAGGGCACCGCTCACGTGGTGGTCGACGTGCTCGCCGACGCCCCGACGGACGGGCGGAACAGCTACTCGCCGAAAGTTACCGCGACATAGTCGGATCCGACAGCGCACTGGCCGCATACCGGCATCTGTACACCGCGCTCGCCGACCCCGAGGTACGGCCGGCGCTCATCCACTGCACGACGGGCAAGGACCGGACCGGTTGGGCGGCAGCGGCCCGTCAAGGTCGCCCCACGCACGTACCGGAACTGGAAAACCGCTCCGCCGTCGGAACGGACCGTCGCCGACGCGCATGTCACGAATGCATTGCTCGGCACCGTCGGCGCCGCGGAGGGGCTGTACGGGCGCCGCAAGATGACCGTGCACCTGCGCAACCAGGGCCACGAGGTCGGCAAGCACACGGTGGATCGGTTGATGCGCGACGAGGGCCTGTCCGGTGTGACTCGTGGGCGCCGGGATCGGACTACGATCCCCGGCGGCCGGAAGGCAGATCGGGCGCCTGACCTGGTCGATCGTGACTTCACCGCCGAGGTGCCGAACCGGAAGTGGGTCACCGACTTCACCTAGTTTAATACTCTCGGGACGTTCCGCTGAATGAGAGAAATTGGTGAATGTGTTCCGTCTTGTGGAACTCGCGGTCGTGGGGTGAGCCACTCTCACGGCAGGCTCCTTCCACGGTGGAGCAGTGGCATCGCCGGCGTCGGCTACGGTGACCCGGTGCCTCTCGTGATCACCACCGTGAACGTCAACGGCGTGCGCGCAGCCGCAGCCAAGGGTCTCGTCGACTGGCTCGCCTCGTCGGCCGCCGACATCGTGTGCCTGCAGGAGGTGCGGGCCACCGAGAAGCAGTTCCACGCCGCGATCGCCCCGGCGCTGGAGGCCGGATGGCACTGTGTCGGCGCAGAGTCCTCGGCCAAGGGCCGCGCCGGGGTGGCGATCCTCTCGCGTGTCCCGGCGGACGCCGTCCGCGTCGGATTCGACGTCGACGAGTTCGCCTCGGCCGGCCGCTACATCGAGGCCGACTTCGGCGACGTCACGGTGGGAAGCCTCTACCTGCCGACCGGTGAAGCACAGACGCCGAAGCAGGACGAGAAGGAACACTTCATGAAGAGCTTCGCGACCTACCTCGCCGAACGGTACGCCGCGGTGACGGCCGCAGGTCGCGACATGGTGGTGTGCGGCGACTGGAACATCGCCCCTACCGAGCGAGACATCAAGAACTGGAAGGGCAACGTCAAGAAGTCCGGCTTCCTGCCCGAGGAGCGCGCGTGGGTCGGCGACCTCCTCGAGACCGGCTGGCGCGACGTGGTGCGCGACCTCCACGGCGACGTCGCGGGCCCCTATTCGTGGTGGTCGTACCGCGGCAAGGCATTCGACACCGACGCAGGCTGGCGCATCGACTACCACCTCGTGACCCCGGGCCTGGCGGCCCGCGCGAGCGAGGCCCGCGTCGAACGCGCAGCGAGCTACGACCAGCGCTGGTCCGACCATGCACCGGTGACCGTGACCTTCGATCGCTGACCGCTTCTGCGGATCGGCGCAGAAGTGCCCACCTCGGTCGCAGCGCGGCGTGGCCTGCGTGGAATCATCGACGGCATGTCGAGCACTGCAGAACAGAACGCCACGAAGCCGAAGGCCCGCCCCCGTGTGCTGTCCGGCATCCAGCCCACCTCGGATTCGTTCCACCTCGGGAACTTCCTCGGGGCACTGGCGCAGTGGGTTCCGGCGCAGGACGAGAACGACGCCTTCTACTTCATCCCCGATCTGCACGCGATCACCGTTCCGCACGAGCCGAAGCTGCTGCGCAAGCGAGTGCTCGTCTCCGTGGCGCAGTTGCTCGCGATCGGTATCGATCCGGAGAAGTCCGTGCTGTTCGTGCAGAGCCAGGTGCCCGAGCACGCCGAGCTCGCCTGGGTCCTGAGCTGCATCACCGGTTTCGGTGAGGCCAGCCGGATGACGCAGTTCAAGGACAAGTCGGCCAAGCAGGGCACCGAGCACGCCGGCGTCGGCCTGTTCACCTATCCGATCCTCATGGCCGCCGACATCCTGCTCTACCGCGCGAGCCACGTGCCGGTGGGGGAGGACCAGCGTCAGCACCTCGAACTCACGCGAGATCTCGCGCAGCGCTTCAACTCCCGCTTCGGCAAGACCTTCGTCGTCCCCGAGCCGACGATCGTGAAGGAGACCGCGAAGATCTACGACCTGCAGGATCCGACGTCGAAGATGAGCAAGTCCGCGGCGACCGACGCGGGCCTGATCAACCTGCTCGACGATCCGAAGGTCTCGGCGAAGAAGATCCGCTCCGCGGTGACCGACAACGAGCGTGAGATCCGTTTCGACCGCGAGAACAAGCCCGGAGTGTCGAACCTGCTCACCATCCAGTCGGCGCTGTCGGGTCGCAGCATCGACGAACTCGTCGCCGGCTACGAGGGCAAGGGTTACGGCGATCTGAAGGCCGACACCGCAGAGGTCCTCACCGAGTTCGTCACCCCGATCCGCACCAAGGTCGACGAGTACCTGGCCGACCCGGCCGAACTGAACCGCATTCTCGCGGGCGGCGCGGACCGCGCTCGCGAGGTCGCATCCCGCACCTTGGCGCAGGTCTATGACAAGGTGGGTTTCCTGCCGCGGACCTAGACGAAGGAGCACCCGGATGGCCGGCGAACCCGACGAGAAGCCGGGGTTTCTCGAACGTCAACGCGCGGCCCATCCGGTGCTCGACCGCGTCCTTCGGGCCGGGGTGCGGTACCAGGAGAACAAGGGCGACTACTACGCGGCCGGCCTGACCTACTTCACGGTGCTGGCGATCGTCCCGATCATCATGGTCGTGTTCTCTCTGGCCGGTTTCGTGCTCGCCGGGCGACCCGAACTGCTCGACCAGATCCGGCAGATCATCTCCGAGAACATTCCCGGTCAGCTCGGCGGCACCGTGCAGAGCCTGATCGACTCGGCGATCGAATCCCGCGGCGCGGTCGGCCTCATCGGCCTGCTCACCGCCTCGTATGCCGGTCTGGGCTGGATCACGAATCTTCGCGAAGCCCTCACCGCCATGTGGGAGCACCCGCGCGACAAGGGCAACTTCCTCGTAGTGAAGTTGCGCGACGGGGGCGCACTTCTCAGTCTCGGACTCGCGATGACCGTGTCGTTGGGGCTCTCGGCGCTGAGCAGCGGGCCGATCGCGCGCAGGATCGTCGAGCTGCTCAACATGGAGAATCTCGTCGGCATCGGCGTGGGTCTGCGAATTCTGGCTCTGGTGGCGGCCACTGCCGCCACCGGTCTGGTGTTCACCTGGGTGATCGCTCGCCTGCCCCGCGAACCCGTTCCGTTCCGCAGCGCGCTCGTCGCGGGTGCGATCGCCGGGATCGGTTTCGAACTGCTCAAGCAGACGGGTTCGATCTACCTCGAACGTGTGCTCAACGGCCCGGCGGGCGTCGCCTTCGGCCCGATCCTCGGCATCCTCGTGTTCGGTAACCTCACGGCCCGCCTGGTGCTCTTCTGCACCGCGTTCGCAGCGACGTCCCGAGCGAGCCTCGCACTCGCACACCATCCCGCGCCCACAGGGGCGGTCATCACGCCTCGCCTCGAGGTGCACGAGGGTCTCGACGCGCGCCGCGGCGCCGCAATCCTCGGTGCGGGCCTGGTCGGTGGACTCCTCGCCGGGCTGCGCTTCCGGAGGAAATGAGCGAACTCCCGGGGTGAAAACTCGGTTCGGGGGTGCCGATCGTGCCGCGGACGGGCGACGATGGAGGCGTGGCAAAACAGACGCGATCCGCCGCGCCCCAACGCGCGTTCCGGGTGACTCCGCGCAGAGCGCTCGCGGCCGTCCTGGTCCTGCTCGCTGCGCTGTTCGTTCTCCAGAACCGCAACAGTACGAGCATCGACCTCTTCTGGATCTCGCTGCAGGCACCGCTGTGGCTGGTGCTCGTCATCATCTTCGCGGTCGGGTGGGTCGCGGGCTTCCTGTTCGCACGCGGACGCTGATCCGCATCGGTGCGGCCACCGGCAACGGAGCACAGGGGAGTGGGCACAGCGGAGTGGGCACCGACGACAGCAGGCCCGTCCCCGAAGGGACGGACCTGCTGTCGTGCGAGGTGATCAGCGAGCGAACATGAGCGCGCGCTTGACCTCCTGGATCGCCTTCGTCACCTGGATGCCACGGGGGCACGCGTCGGTGCAGTTGAAGGTGGTGCGGCAGCGCCACACGCCTTCCTTGTCGTTGAGGATGTCCAGCCGCTCGGAGGCACCCTCGTCACGCGAATCGAAGATGAACCGGTGCGCGTTGACGATCGCGGCGGGACCGAAGTAGCTGCCGTCGCTCCAATACACCGGGCACGAGGTGGTGCAGCACGCGCACAGGATGCACTTGGTGGTGTCGTCGAACCGGGCACGGTCGGCCTGCGACTGGATACGCTCGCGGGTCGGCTCGTTGCCGGAGGCGATGAGGAACGGCTTCACGGCGCGGTAGGCGTCGAAGAAGGGTTCCATGTCGACGACGAGGTCCTTCTCGACCGGAAGGCCACGGATCGGCTCGATCGTGATCGTGACGTCCTTGCCGTTCTTGTCCAGCATGTCCTTCATGAGGATCTTGCAGGCGAGACGGTTGACGCCGTTGACACGCATCGCGTCCGAGCCGCACACGCCGTGGGCGCAGCTGCGACGGAAAGTGAGCGTGCCGTCGAGGTAACCCTTGACGTAGCCCAACAGGTTGAGCAGACGGTCGGACGGCAGCGCCGGCACCTGGAACGAATCCCAGTGCTGACCCTTGTCGTCCTCCGGGTTGAACCGGGCGATCTTGAGGGTGACCATCGTCGCGCCCTCGGGCACGGGTGGCAGTGTCGACGCGCCCGTGTCGGTCTTCTCGATGGTTGTCATCAGTACTTACGCTCCATGGGCTCGTACCGGGTCTGGACCACCGGCTTGTAGTCCAGGCGAATGTCGGAGATCAGTTCCTCGCCCACCTTGTACGCCATGGTGTGCTTGAGGAAGTTCTCGTCGTCGCGCTTCGGGTAGTCCTCGCGGGCGTGTCCGCCACGCGATTCCTTGCGGTTCAGCGCGCCGACGACGGTGACCTCGGCCATCTCGAGGAGGAAGCCGAGCTCCAGCGCCTCGAGCAGGTCGCTGTTGTAGCGCTTGCCCTTGTCGTGGACCGTGATCTCCTTGTAGCGCTTCTTCAGCTCGTGGATGTCGTTGAGCGCCTGCGTCAACGTCTCCTCGGTGCGGAACACCGACGCGTTGTTGTCCATCGTCTGCTGCAGCTCGGTGCGGATGTCGGCCACCCGCTCCTTGCCGCCCTGGTGCAGGATCAGATCGAGCCAGTCGTCGACGTACTTCGTCGGCTGCTCGGGCATCTCGACGTGCTTCGTGCTGTTGGCGTACTCCGCGGCGGCGATGCCGGCGCGACGACCGAAGACGTTGATGTCGAGCAGCGAGTTGGTGCCGAGACGGTTGGCGCCGTGGACGGACACGCACGCGCACTCGCCGGCCGCGTACAGGCCGGGCACGACGTTCTCGTTGTCGCGGAGGACCTCGCCGTCGACGTTGGTCGGGATACCGCCCATGACGTAGTGGCAGGTCGGGAACACGGGCACGAGCTCGGTGACGGGGTCGACACCGAGGTAGGTGCGGGAGAACTCGGTGATGTCGGGGAGCTTCTCCTCGAGGACGTCCTCGCCGAGGTGGGTCACGTCGATGTAGACGTAATCCTTGTTCGGTCCGGCGCCGCGACCCTCGAGCACCTCGAGCACCATCGAGCGGGCGACGATGTCGCGGGGCGCGAGGTCCTTGATGGTGGGGGCGTAGCGCTCCATGAACCGCTCGCCGTCGGCGTTGCGGAGGATGCCGCCCTCACCGCGCACGGCCTCCGAGATGAGGATGCCGAGACCGGCCAGGCCCGTCGGATGGAACTGGTGGAACTCCATGTCCTCGAGCGGGAGGCCCTTGCGGAAGATGATGCCGAGGCCGTCACCGGTGAGGGTGTGGGCGTTCGACGTCGTCTTGTACATACGGCCCGAGCCGCCCGTCGCGAAGACGATGGCCTTGGCGTGGAAGACGTGGATCTCGCCGGTCGCGAGCTCGTACGCGATGACACCCGTCGCGACGGGACCGTTCTCGGTCTCGGTGAGGGTGATGTCGAGTGCGTAGAACTCGTTGAAGAACTCGACGTCGTGCTTGACGCAGTTCTGGTACAGCGTCTGCAGAATCATGTGGCCAGTGCGGTCTGCGGCGTAGCACGCGCGACGGACCGGGGCCTTACCGTGGTCGCGGGTGTGACCACCGAAGCGACGCTGGTCGATCTTGCCCTCGGGCGTCCGGTTGAACGGAAGACCCATCTTCTCGAGGTCGAGAACGGCGTCGATGGCCTCCTTGGCCATGATCTCCGCAGCGTCCTGGTCGACCAGGTAGTCGCCACCCTTGACGGTGTCGAAGGTGTGCCACTCCCAGTTGTCCTCTTCGACGTTCGCGAGGGCGGCGCACATGCCACCCTGAGCGGCGCCGGTGTGGCTGCGGGTGGGGTAGAGCTTCGTGAGCACTGCGGTGCGCGCACGCGGGCCGGCTTCGATGGCCGCACGCATGCCGGCGCCGCCGGCGCCGACGATGACTACGTCGTAACGATGTTCCTGCATGAAGGTTCGGCTCCCCTAGCTCGCCGTGATGTTCGGGTCGAAGGTGAAGATCACGTAGGTGCCCAGGCCCATGATCAGGATCATCGACACGACGAGGATCGTGTTGAGCCAGAACCGGGTGGAGTCCTTACGTGCGTAGTCCGCGATGACGGTGCGCAGACCGTTACCGCCGTGGAGCTGTGCGAGCCACAGCATCGACAGGTCCCAGAACTGCCAGAACGGGCTGGACCAGCGGCCTGCGACGAACGCGAAGTTGATGCGGTGCACGCCGTCATCGAGCATCAGCATGATGAAGAGGTGACCGAGGACCAGGATGATCAGGGCCAGGCCGGACAGGCGCATGAACAACCAGGCGTAGAGCTCGAAGTTGTTCTTCGCGGCACGCCGCGGCGTGCGCGGGTTGTCGAGGCCTGCGGGCCGGTCGTATTCCTTACCCAGAGTCTTCGCTTCGGTCATGTCAGTGCCCCGCAAACGTGTTGAAGAGGATGCGAACGGCCGCGGGGATCATCACCACGAACCAGATCGCGAGGATCGTCCAGAGCATCACGCGCTGGTACTTCGGGCCCTTCGACCAGAAGTCCACGAGCATGACCCGCAGGCCGTTGAGTGCGTGGTACAGGACCATCGCGACCAGGCCGAGCTCCATGAGGCCGACGATCGGGTTCTTGTACGTATCGATCACCGCGTCGTAGGTCTCGGGGTTGACCCGGACGAGTGCGGTGTCGAGGACGTGGACGAAAAGGAAGAAGAATGTCGCCACGCCCGTGATCCGGTGCAATACCCAGGACCACATGCCGGGGTCTCCCCGGTAAAGCGACCGTGTGCGCCCCGCCTTTGCGGGGGCGGCTTCAGTCGTGCTGCTCATCGAGTGCTGTGCCTCCAACGTCAATGGTGGACGCGTCGAGCTGCTCCTACCTGTGGGGGATTCCGCAGTACGGGCCCGACGTGAACCTGAACCGACTTGGATCGACTCTAGACCCATCCCAAACTCGGGAACCAATCTCCTGCGCCATTCGTACAGGCCCCAAAAGCGAAGTTAGGTTTGCCTTTCCAACTGTGATCTGGCGCAGTGGGGGTCGCCTATCGTCGTCCACGCCACCGTGACAGGATGGGGAACCATGCCGGACATCGACTGGAAAATGTTGCGCGCCAAAGCACATGAGGTGATGGGTCGAGCCTACGCCCCCTACTCCGGGTTCCCGGTGGGGGCTGCCGGCCTCACCGTCGACGGTCGGATGGTCCTTGGGTGCAATGTGGAAAATGTCTCACACGGACTGGGGCTGTGTGCCGAATGTGTACTCGTCGGTAACTTGTTCGCCCAGGGTGGAGGGCGTCTGCGGGCCGTCGCCGTCTGCGACTCCCGAGGCCACGTCCTGACCCCGTGCGGCCGGTGTCGGCAGGTGCTCCTCGAACACGGCGGTCGCGATCTCGAGGTCGACGCCCAGGGTGGCCCGCGTCGCCTCTGCGAGCTCCTCCCCGACGCGTTCGGCCCCGACGATCTGGCGGCCGTGCGGGAGAACGAGGACCGCCGTGCCTGACATCGTCACCGTCATCCGCCGCAAGCGCGACGGACACGAGCTCTCCGGCGCCGAGATCGACTGGGTCATCGAGGCGTTCACCCACGGGATCGTCTCCGACGCCCAGATGTCGGCCCTGGCGATGGCAGTCTGGTTCCGCGGCATGAGTCGGGCCGAGACAGCACGCTGGACCACCGCCATGATCGACTCCGGTCGTCGTCTCGATTTCTCCGCTCTCGGCCTGCGCACCGTCGACAAACACTCGACAGGCGGTGTGGGGGACAAGATCACACTGCCGCTCGCACCGCTCGTCGCGGCCTGCGGCGTCGCGGTCCCGCAATTGTCGGGCCGCGGTCTCGGTCACACCGGCGGCACCCTGGACAAGCTCGAGGCGATCCCCGGCTGGAAGGCCGATCTGACCACCGCGGAGATCGCCGAGATCCTCAGCGACCCGGCCGTCGGTGCGGTCGTGTGCGCGGCGAGTGCCGATCTCGCCCCCGCCGACCGCAAGCTCTACGCGCTGCGCGACGTCACCGGGACCGTCGAGTCGATCCCGCTCATCGCCAGCTCGATCATGAGCAAGAAGATCGCCGAGGGCACCGGAGCCCTCGTCCTCGATGTGAAGGTCGGCAGCGGCGCCTTCATGAAGGAACTCGGCGAGGCCCGCGAGCTGGCGCGCACCATGGTCGAACTCGGCACCGACGAAGGGCTGCCCACGACGGCCCTGCTCACCCGCATGGACAGCCCGCTCGGGCGCACGGCGGGCAACGCGCTCGAGGTCCGGGAGGCCGTCGAGGTGCTCGCCGGCGGCGGACCCGACGACGTCGTCGAGCTGACCCTGGCCCTGGCCCGCGAGATGCTCGCCGCCGCCGGTGTCGACGATGTCGATCCCGCCGACCGACTGCGCGACGGCACCGCAATGGACCGGTGGAACGCGATGATCGTCGCCCAGGGCGGCGACCCCGCGGCGCCGTTGCCGGTCGCGACCCACACCGAGACCTTCCACGCCGACGCGGACGGGGTGGTCTCCGAACTCGACGCGTACAAGGTCGGTATCGCCGCCTGGCGGCTCGGAGCCGGTCGCGAACGGCAGGGTCAGGACGTGCAGCCCGGGGCCGGTATCGAACTGCACGCGGTCCTCGGTGATCGCGTCCGCGCGGGGCAGCCGATCGCGACGCTGCACACCGACACTCCGGGACGTATCCCCGACGCGCTCGCCGCCCTCCGCGGCGGTGTCCGAATCTCCGACACGGCCCCCGTTCGGCAGCCGCTCGTGATCGAACGGATCCGGGCGTAGGGGCTCGGTGGCCGGAGACCGAGCGGAACCGGCCGCCGCCGACTACCGTCCCGATCATGAACGGCCGTCTGACTCCCGAACTCGTTCGCACCGCACCCAAAGTGGTCCTACACGATCACCTGGACGGCGGACTCCGTCCCCGGACGGTCCTCGAACTCGCGGACGCGTGCGGGTGGTCGTTGCCCGCGGACACCGAAGCGGATCTCGCC
This sequence comes from Rhodococcus sp. GQ147, assembly GCF_059759155.1. Taxonomy (NCBI): domain Bacteria; kingdom Bacillati; phylum Actinomycetota; class Actinomycetes; order Mycobacteriales; family Nocardiaceae; genus Rhodococcus; species Rhodococcus sp. GQ147. The sequence goes on along the minus strand of NZ_JCAXDU010000001.1, from coordinate 153,548 downwards.
CGCTGGTTCCGCGAATCCGCCGACAGTGGGTCGCTCGAGCGCTATCTCGAGACCTTCGAGCACACCGTCGCCGTGATGCAGACGGCAGAAGGACTCGAACGCGTCGCACGCGAGTGCGTCCTCGACCTCGCCGACGACGGCGTGGTGTACGCCGAGGTGCGGTTCGCGCCCGAGCAGCACCTGGAGAAGGGACTGTCTCTGGACGAGGTCGTCGAGCGCGTCCTCGAAGGCTTCCGAGCCGGGGAATCGGAGGTGGCCGCCGGTGGTCGTCGCATCCGGGTGCGCTGCCTGCTCACTGCGATGCGGCACGCTGCACGCTCGTTGGAGATCGCCGAACTCGCCGTGCGCTTCCGGGACCGCGGCGTGGCGGGATTCGACATCGCCGGCGCCGAAGCGGGCAACCCGCCCAGCCGTCATCTCGACGCCTTCGAGTACACCCGCGCGGCCAACGCGCACTTCACGATCCACGCCGGTGAGGCGTTCGGGCTCCCGTCCATCCACGAAGCGGTCGCCTTCTGCGGCACCGACAGACTCGGCCACGGTGTGCGCATCGTCGACGACATCGAAGTGCACGACGACGGAACCGCCACTCTGGGCCGGCTCGCGAACTACATCCGCGACAAGCGCATCCCCCTCGAACTGTGCCCGTCGTCGAACGTGCAGACCGGCGCGGTGCGCACGCTCGCCGAGCATCCCTTCGACCTGCTGGCCCGCCTGCGCTTCCGCGTCACCGTCAACACCGACAACCGGTTGATGAGCGACACCACGATGACGCAGGAGATGGTGCGGCTCGTCGAGACCTTCGACTACAGCTGGGTCGACCTCGAACGGTTCACGATCAACGCGATGAAGTCGGCCTTCCTCCCGTTCGACCAGCGACTGGAACTGATCGACGACGTCATCAAGCCTGGATACGCCGTCCTCGTCGGGTAGAGACCGCGACCCGCAGATACCTCTATGGGTGCGCGGGGCGGGAAATGGTCATCGGAGCGCGTTACAACGCGCTCTTGTGACCACTTCGCGCGCCGGAGTGCCCAAGTGGAGCTGCCGTCAGTGCCGACCCGACGCGACGCGCGTCAGTGCCGACGCAGTCGCGCTTCGAACTCGCGCTCGAGCTCGCGCCAGGCGAGGGATTCGGTGTCGAACGGCGGCTTGGGTGCCGTTCGTCCCGAGTCGGGTTCGATCACGTGGTTGACGAACCAGCCGAGTTCCGTGGACGCGGCGAGCGCGGCCTCCGTCGAGTCGTCGTCCGCGAAGTTCGCTGCGTCGACGAACAACTCGACCGCGAGTTCGAGCTGGTCGGGGTCGACGGCCGCAACACCCTGAGCGATGTCGTCGGCGATCCCGGTGAGCACATAGACGTTGTCGTCGGTGACCGTCACGTCGAGCGATCCGTCGACGGCGGCGAGCTGGATCTCCGTGTACGGCTCGAGCGTCGCGAGGTCGTGGTCGTGGTTGTCGGCGAGGTGGCGGGCCAGCGCGCGTTCGGACGGGAAGACGTCGATCGTGCCGTCGTGGCCGAGGAAGACGGCGTCGTCGTTCACGTAGCACCGCAGCGAGTACCAGGTGCCGTCGGTCGTGATGATCCGGATGGGATCGATGCCGACCCGGGCCCAGAACTCGTAGCCGTCGTCCTCGTCATCGGTGTCGATGAACTCGTACTCGTCGTCGGCGTCGACGTCCTCGACCGTGTCGTCGGCCTCGACCTCGTTCTCGTCGACCGCGACGAGCTCGGATTCGATCTCGGCGACCACGGCAGCATCGACGTCGGGAGTGGAGATCACGGCGTCGAGCGCGTCGATCACGCCGTCCCAGTCCTGCGCGACCGCGGTCCCGACGCGATTCCACAGGTCGAGGCCCTCACGCGTGCGGAAGGCCGAGACACCGTGCTGCAACAGGAGGTCGATCTCCTCGCGTTCGAAGAACTTCGTCACGACGTCGAGATCGCAGACGTCGCCGAGGATGCTCACGATGTCGAAGGTGTCCTGCAGCTCGGACACCGACACGGGATCCGGATCGTCGGCCACGAGTTCGGGGACGCCGACGAGGTCGTAGGTGTGCGGTTCGTCGGGTTCGAACTCCGAGGCCGCAAGCTTGGACACGATCGGCCACGCCTCGTGCTCGACGAGGTCGTTGTCGGCACCCGAACGCACGAACGCGACGAGCTCGGGGACCGACGGGAAGGCGTACAGATCGTCGCCGTGGCCGAGGAATGCCTCCCACTCGTCGTCGCCTTCGCGCCAGCGCGGCGCCCAGAGCGTCACGAGGTTGCCGTCGGTGAGACCGAGCTCGATCGGGACGATGTCTCCAGCCATGGCGCGAAGCCTAGCCATGTCGGCGCCGAGAATATAGCCGGGGGCGGCTCGCTATCGGTTTCATCGCGTTACCGGACGGTCGCCGACGGTGACCGGGTGGTGACCGACGGCGACCGGACCGGCGTCGCTCGCGTCGAGGGCCGCGCGGAGCTCGTCCATCGCGGAGACGCGCGCGGCAGCGGCCTGCCGTGCGGCGTCGTGCACGGTCGCGAGAATCACCGCGGCCAGTTCGCGGGGGTCGGTGCCGCCGATCGGCTCGGCCAGCTCGAGTCCTTCGAGCGCTCCCGAACCGTCCACACGGGCGGTCACGCGTCCGTCGGGACTGCTCGCGGTGCCCCGGACCGCGCCGAGCCTCTCCACCGTGCGTTCGAGCGCATCGAGCCGGACGTGGGCTCGGTCGACGATCGCCTCCACCATCGGTTTGCTCATCGAACGAGACTTTCACGACGATCGGTCGGTCCGTCCGCCAGGTCGGCGCGGGACGGCAGCCGCATCCGGTCGAGGATCTCGCGGGGGACACCTTCGGCGGCGAGGCGTTCGCCGCGGACCACCGCGGCCTCGAGAGCGGCCTGCCGGTTCAGGGCGAGGATCTGATCGGCCAGTTGCCGTGCTCCGTAACGCAACTCGCGGGGGTCGATGCGAAGGTCCACGGGTAGTCCACCGTCCGTTGTGCGCACCGAGATCGTCCCGGCCCGGTTGTGGGCGGTGGCCGTGATCGGTTCCGTCGTCGTGCTGTCCATATCGGGTTGGACGCAGCGCGAGCCCGGCCGGTTCCCTCCCGGTGCGGAGATTCTCCGGAATCAGCCGGCGGTCGGGCGGTAGACACCGTGGAAGGCCATTCCACCGTTGCTGGTGCGCATCGGCGTCACGGAGACGGGGTCGCCCGCCTCGACCATGAGGCCGTTGCCCACCACCATCGCCACGTGCCCGTCCCACACGACGAGGTCTCCGGGCAGGGCGGCCGCAGGATCCACCCGTGTGCCGACGTCCTGTTCCTGGGCCAACCGCGGCAGTTCGACCCCGGCCTGCGCGTAGGCGTACTGCGTCAGTCCGCTGCAGTCGAGGCCGGAGCCGGGACTCGTGCCGCCCCACACGTACGGGGTGCCCTGCTGGGCGAGGGCGTGACGCACCGCTGCCGCAGCGGTCTCGTTCGGTGCCAGGCTGACGCTGCCGTCCGGAAGCCGCACCTCCACGCCCGTCGAGAGCCCTCCACCGAAGGTGTGGAGCGAACGTGGCTCGTCGCCGGCCGGGTCGGGGCCGGGATGGTGACCGGAGTCGATCGGGGGAGCGGAGGGCTCGGGTGGAAGGAGTGCGGACGCCCGATCGGTCAGCTCCGCGAGCGTTCCGGTCACCTGTGTCAGCACGTCCAGCCCGGCGACGAGGTGGTCGATCGCCACTGCGAGGAGCGCGAGCTGCCCCTGTGGAAGCGACGTCGCGGGTGCGGCCTGCTCGGCGAAGGTGACGAACGAGTCGACGAGACGAGCGATCTCGGCCGCACCGGTGACCACCGTGACGGTCGCCTCGAGCGCGATCCCGGCCAGTGCCGACCCACGATCGGCCGCCGCGAGGACGTCGGCGAGGACCTGCTCGGCACTCGCGATCGCCTGCGAGGCGGCCGGGCCACCCCAGGCCCAGGCGAGCTCGGCGACGGCGTCGCGCCCGGTCGCATGTACCTCCTCGGCCCACTGCGCACCGATGCGCACCATCTCGCCCGGATCGACGCCGGGTGGCAGCGCGGTGCCGAACGCGTCGAGCAGGCCGGTCAGCGGAGCGACGAGCAGATCCCCTCCGATCACAGTGACTCCACGACGGAGTCGAGTCGTGCGGCGGTGTCGTCGGTGGTGTGCTCGTAGGCGGCCACGGAGGCCTTCGCGGCGTCTCCCATTCCGCCGAGCAGGTCGCCGAGCCGGCCGAGATCGCGCACGTGCGCGGAGTGGGTCGCGGTGAGAGCGGCGAGCACGGGTGCCCCGATCGGACCCAGTGCGGCGCTCAGCGCCGAGGGGTCGCCGTGCCGTGTCTGTTCGGCGGCCTCGTGCAGGCGCGCGGCGAGTTCGACGGCGTCGTCGCCGAACCTCCCGACGGCACTCGTGTCGATCCGTAACGCGTCCCTACCGGAGTTCTCGGTCACCTCGTCGCCTCTCGCGTCGTTGATGTGGGATTCGGCACCTTCGGAGGGTTCCGTCCCTGCCTGGTTCGACGCACCCGACTGCCGATCGGTTCCGTCGTTCTATCCTTCGGACATGGATTCGCTCGTCGTCGACCATCCGCTCGCTGCTTCGCTCCTGACCATCCTTCGCGACGAACGCAGCGACAACGCTGCCTTCCGGCACGCGTTGAGGCGGCTCACCCAGATGCTCGTCTACGAGGCGGTGCGCGATGCGCCCACCGAGACGTTCGACGTCAAGACGCCGGTCGCGGTGACGACGGGGGTACGGTTGCAGCAGCCTCCGCTGCTCGTCCCGGTTCTTCGCGCCGGCCTCGGCATGGTCGAACAGGCCCACGCCCTGATTCCCCAGGCGCAGGTCGGTTTCGTCGGTCTCGCTCGTGACGAGAAGACCTTCGAGCCGGTGCCCTATCTGGAGTCGTTGCCGGAGGACCTGTCGGGTCTTCCCGTCTTCGTGCTCGACCCGATGCTCGCGACCGGGGGGTCGATGGTGCACACCCTCGACATCCTCGCCCAGCGCGGTGCCACGGATATCACCGCGATCTGTGTGGTCGCGGCGCCGCAGGGCGTCGAGGCCCTTGCTGCCTCGGGTCATCCGGTCCGGTTGGTCACGGCGTCGGTCGATGAAGGTCTCAACGAGAACAAGTACATCGTGCCGGGTCTCGGCGATGCGGGGGACAGGCAGTTCGGGCCGCGATAAACCGCACGTCGTGTGTTACTCGTGTGACTGACGGTACGGATGTGACACCCGACCGCAGTCATCTCGTTATCGAAAAACAACCCGCAGGTCTCGATTTCTTCTTACGCTCGGTGTGCTCCGTGTGAAGTCCACTGCGTAGGTACAGCCAGAGATGGGGTCGGCGGAATGGCAAGAATCTTCTCCCGCAATCTGATTCGTGGAAGTGTCAGAGCGGCTTCGGTGGGCGCGGTCGCCGTCCTCGCCGCAGTGACGAGTCACGGCACGGCTGCGGCCGCTGTCGACAACTCGCGCATCCTCCCGTTGGACGGAGGGCACGCGATCGAAGTGATCCAGGCCGACACCTCGACACAGTCGGTGCCGCCGCTCGACAGCTCACCGCTGAGTGTCGAGTTCTTCCACGACGAGATTGCTACTGTTCGGATCACCGGTCCGAACGCGGCGAACTTCGTCGGGACGGCGGTGGAGGTCGGTTTCCAGGTCGGCTACCCGGTCGCGCTGCCGGGGGCGACGGTCACCGTCATCACTCCGAGCCTGTCCTGGGGTGTGGACAACGGTGCGGCCATCGGCCTCTCGCTCGACAACGAAGGTGGTGCCTCGCTCGATCTCGGCCTGGAGGCGGGTGGTTCGCTCAGCGGCGACATCATCCCGTCCCAGGAGATCGAGATCCCGCTCGAGCCGGGCGGCATCACGTCCGTCCCGATCGTCGAGGGCTTCGAGTTCGACGGCAGCTCGACGACCATCCGGATCGCCGGCGTGCATGGCTCGGTCTCGGGAGCCATCGGGCCGGTGATGATCCGTCCGTACCTGAAGGCTGTCACCGCCGACCGGAACACCGTCGTCACTTACGGTGTGCCGCAGCAGGTTTGATTGCGGCAGCAGGTCTGATCGAATCGGGTCCTGACCCGGCCGGATCCGGCCGGGTCAGGGGTTCTCGTCACCGAGCGAGGCCGCCCATCCGCGCAGGGCGTCGAGTATCGCTTCCGCGGCCGGGCGGTCCCGCTCCGTGACCACCTCCAGGTAGACCTTGAGCTTCGGTTCGGTGCCCGAGGGGCGCACCACCACGCGCACCCTCGGCCCGCCCGCGACGTCCTCGCGACTCTCGAAGACGAGAGCGTCGGTGTGCATCGGTCCCGGGCTCTCGGCGAGATCGGTCGCGGTCACCTCCAGACCCGCGAGGGTCGTCGGCGGCTCCGCACGCAGTCGCGTCATCACGGTGCCGATGCGCTGTAGGTCGTCGACGCGGATCGACACCTGATCGCCGACGTGGACACCGAGTTCGCGATGCAGGTCGTCGAGTGCGTCGAGCAGTGTCCGGCCGGCCTGCTTCAAATCGGCCGCGTAGTCGGCGACCATTACGGCGGTCGCGATGCCGTCCTTGTCGCGCACAGCGTCCGGATCGACGCAGTGCCCGATCGCCTCCTCGTACGCGTAGACGAGGCCGTCACCGGCGCGGGCGAGCCACTTGAAACCCGTGAGCGTCTGCGCATATCGCGCGCCGCGTGCGGTAGCGAGTCGCCCCAGCATGGTCGACGAGACAATGGTGGTCGCGACCAGTGAGCCGGGCGGTGACGACGCGAGGATCCGGTCGCCGAGCAGGACCCCGGTCTCGTCGCCGCGCAGCATCGTCCATCCCCGCGGGCCCGGGACACCGACGGCGCAACGATCGGCATCGGGATCGAGCGCCAGGGCGATGTCGGCGTCGACCTCGGCCGCCAGCGCGAGCAGAGCCTCTGTTGCGCCCGGTTCCTCGGGGTTGGGGAAGGCGACGGTGGGAAACGCCGGGTCGGGTGCGAACTGGGACGCCACGACGTGGATGTCGTCGAATCCCGCGGAACGCAGGGCCGCGACTGCCGTCTCGCCGCCGACACCGTGCAGTGCCGTCAGGGCGATGCGCATGCCTCGGTGCGGTGAGCGGGGGAGCGACGCGACCCGGGCGAGATAGCGGTCGACGAGGTCGTCACCCGACGGCGCGACCGGCATCCGGGGCACGTCCGCGGCGGAACCGACGGCGTCGATCGCCGTTTCGATCTCCCGATCGGCGGGTGCGGCCAGTTGCGCTCCGTCGGCGAGATAGACCTTGTACCCGTTGTCGGCGGCGGGATTGTGCGATGCCGTGATCTGCACGCCCGCAACGGCGCCCAGCGCCCGTACCGCGAAGGCGGTCACCGGGGTGGGGAGCGGCTCTCCGAAGGCGACGACCTCGAAGCCGGCCGCGGCGAGAACCTCTGCCGCGGCGGTGTGGAATTCCGCCGAGCCCGTACGGGCGTCGCGGCCGACGACGACGGTGCCGTCGCCCTGCCCGTTCGCCTCGAGCCACGCCGCGAGTCCGGCGGTGGTGCGGACGACGACGGGTACGTTCATGCAGTCCGGTCCGTCGCCGACCGGGCCGCGCAACCCCGCGGTGCCGAATCGCAGCGTCACAGCCGGGCCGCCAGATCGCGCAGAAGATCGCCCATCCGGGTCGCGGCCGCACGACCCGCGGCCAGTACCTCGGTGTGGTCGAGGGGAGCGCCGGTGATGCCGGCCGCGGCGTTGGTCACCAGCGAGACCGCGAGCACGCGCGCTCCGGCCGCGCGCGCCGCGATGGTCTCGTGGACCGTGGACATGCCGACGAGGTCGGCGCCGAGGGTGCGCAGCATCCGGATCTCCGCCGGGGTCTCGTAGTGCGGCCCGGGCAGACCGGCGTAGACCCCTTCGCGCAGCGACGGATCGATCTCGCAGGCGAGTGCACGAAGATCCGGCGAGTAGGCGTCGACGAGGTCGACGAACTGGGCACCCACCAGCGGCGAGCGACCGGTGAGATTGAGGTGGTCCGAGATGAGAACCGGTTGTCCCACGGAGAACTCGGGATCGATGCCGCCCGCCGCATTGGTGAGGACGACGGTGCGGGCACCCGCTGCGACTGCCGTGCGCACGGGATGGACGACGCGGGCGAGGTCGTGCCCCTCGTAGGCGTGGATGCGGCCGGCGAGGACGAGGACGGCGTTGTCACCGGCGCGCACGGAGTGGATGTTCCCGGCATGCCCTGCCGCCGTCGGCGGTGCGAAGCCGGGCAGCTCGCTCATCGGGATCGTGGCGACGGGGATGCCGAAACTCTCGACTGCGGCCCGCCAGCCGGACCCGAGGACGACGGCGACGGAGTGTTCGGCGACCCCCGTCCGTTCGGCGAGAGCGGCGGCTGCGGCGTCGGCGGCCGCGGTGGGGTCGAAGACGTGATCGGGTTCTCCCATGGCATCGGACCCTAATCGCTCACAGCTTGTTACTCGTGGGTAAGTAGGCGCGGTATGCTGACGCGCATGCCTTACCTCGAACGTGACGGCGACGTCTTCGTCCTGCATCTCGGTGACCGTGACGCGGAGGTCTCCGAGAACCGGTTCCACCCCGATCGTCTCGCCGCGATCCACTCCCTCCTCGACGAGGTGGAAGCGCACGACGGACCCGCCGCCCTCGTGACCGCGGCGACCGGAAAGTTCTGGAGCAACGGACTCGACATCGACTGGGTCGGCGCGAACCTGCCGGATCTGCCGGGCTATCTGGACTCCGTCCACGCCCTCTATGTGCGGCTGCTCACCTTCCCGGCGGCGACGGTCGCGGCCGTGCAGGGGCACGCCTTCGGTGCCGGCGCGATGCTCGCGCTCGTGCACGACTTCCGGGTGATGCGCGGCGACCGCGGCTACTGGTGTCTGCCCGAGGTGCAGCTGAACATGCCGTTCACCGTCGGGATGTCCGCGCTGATCCGTTCCCGCCTGCCGATCCAGACGGCGGTCGAGGCCATCACCACCGGCCGTCGCTACGGCGGTGAGGACGCCGTGGCCGCGGGCATCGCCGAGCAGGCCGTCACCGGTGACGCCGTGCTCTCAACGGCGGTCGAGCGCGCAGCGGCGCTCACCGCCACCCGCGGGCCGAATCTGTCGGGTATCAAGCGCGGTCTGCACGCGCCGCTGATCTCGGCACTGGAGATCCGGACCGACGCGTCGAACTTCCGGTTCGGCTGATCGCCCCGCCGCGAAGTCGACGAACCGGTCGTACGCGCCGATCGATCGGGACGCGGTGAGCATGACAGACTGGACCCCGTGACGACCGACTACGCCACGGCGATCGAGGCTGCTTCCGACACCCTCGTCGGCCTGTCGCATTCCATCCATGCCGAACCGGAACTCGCGTTCGAGGAACACCGGAGCGCCGCGAAGATCGTCGAGGTGCTGCGCGACCACGATTTCGAGGTCACCACCGGCATCGCCGACCTGCCCACCGCCTTCGATGCGCGGTTCGGCAGCGGCGAACTCGTCCTCGCGTTCTGCGCCGAGTACGACGCACTGCCGGGCATCGGGCACGCGTGCGGCCACAACATCATCGCGGCGTCGGCCGTGGGCGCCGGGATCGGTCTCGCTGCGCTCGCCGACGAACTCGACGTGACCGTCCGCGTCGTCGGAACCCCCGCGGAGGAAACCGGCGGCGGCAAGGTCCTCATGCTCGAACGCGGCGTCTTCGACGGCGTCGGTGCGGCGATGATGGTGCATCCCGGCCCGTTCGACATCACCGGGGCGACGTCGCTCGCCCTCGCCGACATCGCCGTCGAGTACGACGGCCGCGAGGCGCACGCCTCCGCGGCCCCCGAATACGGGCTCAACGCTGCCGACGCTGCGACCGTCGCCCAGGTCGCGGTCGGACTGCTGCGGCAGCACCTGCATCCCGGGCAACAGATCCACGGCATCGTCGCGCAGGGCGGGACGGCACCGAACATCGTGCCCAGCCACACCGAACTGCTGTACTACCTGCGGGCCGGGACGAGCGAACTCCTCGACGACCTCGTCGACCGCGCACGCAACTGCTTCGCCGCCGGGGCGCTGGCCACCGGATGCAACCACCGGATCCGGACGGTCTCGCCGACCTATACCGAACTCACTCCCGATCCGTGGCTGGTGCAGGCATATCGTGAGGAGATCATCGATCTCGGGCGCCGACCGCTGCCCGTCGAGGAGGAAGGAGCGCGCCCCCTGGGCAGTACCGACATGGGAAACGTGACGAACGTGGTGCCGGGAATCCATCCGGTCATCGGACTCGACTCCGGTGGCGCGGTGACACATCAGGCTGCATTCGCGGCCGCGTGTGTCACCGAGTCGGCCGATCGGGCAGTACTCGACGGAGCGCGTGCGCTCGCAGCGACCGCCGTACGCGCGGCGACCGATCCGGTCCACCGGGCACGGCTCCTCGAACAGGCCGGCCGTCGATGAACCCCTACGTCGAGAAGTGGTTGGACCGCCACACCGAGGACCTCTCGCTCTGGCGCCGTCACATCCATGCGAATCCCGAGCTCGCCCGGCAGGAGTACGCCACCACCGAGTTCGTCGCGAAGCACCTGCGCGCGGCCGGACTGGAGCCGAAGGTCCTGCCTCGCGGCACCGGCCTGATCTGCGATCTCGGTCCGACCGGCGGACCGCGCATCGCCCTGCGTGCAGACATGGACGCCCTGCCGATGCAGGAGGCCACCGGCCTGCCGTTCGAATCCACCGTCCCCGGTGTCTCGCACGTGTGTGGGCACGACGCCCACACCACCGTCGTGCTCGGTGCAGGTCTGGCGCTGGCCTCGATGCCCGAATTGCCGATCGGTGTCCGGCTGGTCTTCCAGCCCGCGGAGGAGGTCATGCCGGGCGGGGCGCTCGACGTCGTCGCGGCGGGCGGACTCGACGGGGTCGCGCGAATCTTCGCCTTGCACTGCGACCCGCGTCTCGAGGCGGGCAAGGTCGGTATGCGGGTCGGGGCGATCACCTCGGCGGCCGACACTGTCGAACTCGTCCTCGACTCACCCGGTGGGCACACCTCCCGGCCGCACCTGACCGGCGATCTCGTCTACGGCCTCGGTGCCGTCATCACGGGTCTTCCCGGCATGCTCAGCCGTCGCATCGATCCGCGCACCGGCACCGTCATGGTGTGGGGTGCGGTCAGCGCCGGCAAGGCACCGAACGCGATCCCGCGCACCGGCATGCTCGCGGGCACCGTCCGCACCGGCGACCACGACACCTGGCAGCTGCTCGAACCGATGGTCCGCGAGATCGTGCACGGTCTGCTCGCGCCCACCGGTGTCAGCTACGAACTGAACTATCGCCGCGGCGTGCCGCCGGTGGTCAACGACGAGGTGTCGGCCCGCATGTTCGAGGACGCGATCCGCGCGACCGGCCCCGACGCCCTCGCGGACACCCCACAATCCGGTGGGGGAGAAGACTTCTCGTGGTATCTCGAACACGTCCCCGGCGCCATGGGGCGGCTCGGGGTATGGCCGGGGGTCGGGCCCGAACTCGACATCCACCAGCCCACCTTCGATCTCGACGAGCGGGCGCTGGCCGTGGGTGTGCGGGTGATGACGAATCTGGTTCTCGGCGCTGCGTGACGCAGTCCGAAGTAAGCTCAGGCTTACCTGAACGGTAGGATGTGTGAGCTCACCCATACCAGGAGGAATCAATGTCCCTTCGACACCGGATCGGCGCAGGGCTGACGGCAGCCGCGCTCGTCGCCGTTCTCGCCGCGTGCAGCGACAGCGGCTCGGGCGATACCACCCCGGACGCTTCGAACGGGGAGGCGCTCACGCTCTATTCCGGGCGTAGCGAGAACCTGGTGGGCCCGCTCGTCGAACAACTCGAAGGCACTCTCGGTTTCCCGATCGACGTCGTCTACGGCGGCACGCCGGAGATCACGGGCAAGCTCGTCGAAGAAGGTGCCGCATCGCCCGCCGATGTGGTCTTCAGCCAGGATGCCGGCGCGCTCGGTCTGCTCGACCGTTCGGGTCTGCTCGAGCAGCTGCCCGCGAGTGTGACGAATCAGGTGCCCGAGAACTACCGCGCGGAGGACGGCACCTGGGTCGCCACCTCTGCACGGGCTCGCGTCCTGGTCTACAACGACGACAAGGTGCAGCCGCAGGACCTGCCGAGCGGAATCGACGGGCTCCTCGACCCGAAGTGGAAGGGCCAGGTGGGCTTCGCGCCGACCAATGCGTCGTTCCAGTCGTTCGTGACCGGACTCCGTGTCTCCCGGGGCGAGGACGGTGCCCGCGAATGGCTCGAGGCGTTCAAGGCCAACGAACCGGTCGCCTTCGAAGGCAACGGACCTCTCATGGAGGGCGTCGACACCGGCCAGGTGACCCTCGGCCTCACCAATCACTACTACTGGTACGGGCTCGCGGACGAGAAGGGCGCCGACAACCTTGCCGTGCAGCTCCACTTCTTCGACGCGGGCGATCCCGGTGCCCTGGTGAACATCGCCGGCGCCGCGGTGCTCGCCACTACCGACCAGCGCGAGCAGGCCGAGCAGTTCGTGGCAGCGTTGCTCTCGCCCGAGTCGCAGACCTATTTCGCCGACGAGACCGCGGAGTATCCGGTCGTCGAGGGGACCGAAACCCAGACCGACCTGCGCCCGCTCTCCGAGATCGGGACCTCCGACATCGAACTGGCCGAACTGGCGTCCCTGGCCGAAACACAGGCGCTCCTGCAGGAACTGGAATTCATCTGATCACCCTCGCGACGCCGCGCGTCGGTACCCGACGCGGCCGGCCGATCCTTGCCACGGCCGCGCTGGGTGTTGCCGTGTTCGCGCTCGCACCCGTCGCGCACCTGGTGATGCGCGCGTTCGCGGACGGACCCGAACGGGTCGTCTCGCTCGTGTTCCGTCCACGCACTCTCGAACTGGTGTGGCGCAGCGGCGCGCTCGCCGTGACGGTCACGGTGGCATGCCTGATCCTGGGGCTCGCCGCCGCATGGTTGACGACCCGCACGGATCTCCCCGGCCGTCGCTGGTTCGCGTTGGCCCTGAGTCTGCCCTTGGCGATCCCCTCGTACGTGTCGGGCTTCGTCTGGATCGCCCAGTTCCCCGCGCTCGAAGGTTTCGTCGGTGCTGCCCTCGTCCTGACCTGCGCGTCCTTTCCTTACGTCTATCTGCCTGTGGCGGCGGCACTCGCCTCGGCCGACCCGGGGCTCGAGGAAGTGGCCCGCACTCTCGGCCGGTCCCGGCTGACCGCCATCCTCACCGTCACCTTGCGGCAGGTTTGGCCGACCGCGGCGGCGGGCGGACTGCTCGTCGCGCTCTACACGCTCAGCGATTTCGGCGCCGTCGCATTGATGCGCTACGAAGCGTTCACCCTGGCGATCTACGGAAGTTACCGGGGACTTCTCGATCGCACGCCCGCCGCTGTCTTCGGCCTCGTGCTGGTCGCGATCGCCGTGGTGCTGACGGTCGCCGAACGGAGCGCGCGCCGCGGCGCCACCGCGCGGATCGGATCCGGTACCGCGCGCACGGCCGAACCCGTGATGCTCGGCTCACGGCGATGGCCGGCGATCGGCTTCCTCGTCGCTCTGCTCGTCGTGAGCGTGGGAGTTCCGGTCGCGGGCCTGGCCCGCTGGTTGTGGAGGTCACAGCAGATCGCGGTCGACTGGTCCGGTATCTGGACCGCCACCACCTACACTCTGTGGGTGTCCGCGCTCGGTGCGTTGCTGACCACGGTGCTCGCACTTCCGGTGGGCATCTACGCCGCACGGTCGCACTCCCGATTGTCCCGCTTCACCGAGAGCGCCGCCTACATCGGCTTCGCGCTGCCCGGCATCACCGTCGGTCTGGCGCTCGTGTTCTTCGGCATCCGACTGCTCCCGCAGTGGTACCAGCAGACCCCGATGCTGGTGATCGCCTACGCGGTCCTGTTCCTCCCTCTCGCGGTGGGGTCGATCCATGCGGCAATCGCCGCGATCCCCCGGGGTCTCGAAGATGCGTCCGCGACTCTCGGTTCCGGACGATTGCTCACCGGACTGCGGGTGACGATCCCGATCGCCGCACCCGGCGTGGTCGCCGGTGCGGCATTGGCATTCCTGACCATCGCCAAGGAACTGCCTGCGACGCTGCTGCTCGTCCCCATCGGGCACGACACGCTCGCGACTGGGATGTGGCGACATACCGAAACCCTCGCGTACGGCTCGGCAGCACCCTATGCGGTAATCCTCGTCCTCATCGCGGCACTGCCGTCGCTCGTGCTGGGACGTCTGTTGCGCGGCCGGGTCGGCGCGGAAAGTGGAGGCGAAGAGTGACCGGTCTGACCATCGAGAATGTATCCGCGCGATACGGCGCCGCCGAAGTCGTCACCGATGTGACCCTCGACGTGCCGCGCGGCGATCTGCTCGCCGTCCTCGGACCGTCGGGTGGCGGCAAGACCACGCTGTTGCGAGTGGCGGCTGGGCTGCATCCCGCAGCGTCGGGACGGGTCTCCGTAGACGACGTGACCGTGACCGACGTGCCACCCGAACGTCGCGGGGTGGGCCTCGTGCCGCAGGAAGGCGCGTTGTTCCCGCATCTGAACGTGGCGCGCAACATCGGCTACGGTCTGGGGCGAGCGAACCGGCCGTGGCGCGGAGGTGCGCGGGAGGAACATCGACGCCGGGTCGAGGAACTACTGGATCTCGTCGGTCTTCCGCGAGTCGGGCACCGTAAGCCGAGCGCGCTCTCCGGCGGGCAACAGCAGCGGATCGCTCTGGCTCGTGCACTGGCACCGCGACCGTCCGTGGTCCTGCTCGACGAGCCGTTCAGCGCGCTCGACGCCGGTCTGCGCGCGAGTCTGCGCGCGGATGTCCGTACGCTGCTGCGCGAACAGTCGGTCGCGGCGGTGCTCGTGACCCACGACCAGACGGAGGCCTTGGCCATGGCCGACAGGCTGGCGGTGATGCTCGACGGCCGGATCGCCCAGGTGGGCTCGCCCGAGGAGGTCTACGGGAGGCCGGCATCCGTCGCGGTGGGCGAGTTCGTGGGGGAGGCGATCGTACTCGAGGCCGAGGCGTTCGGCGACTGCGCGCAGACCCCGCTCGGGAAGGTTCAGCTCGTCTCACCCGGACACGGCGTGGGTCGCGTCCTGCTGCGACCGGAACAGATCGAAGTCGGGGCAGCGCCGACGAAGTGCCCTGCTGCCGGATCGTTCACTGTGCGCGACACGGCATTCGGCGGCGCACACAGCGAAGTGCGGGTCGAGGGGATGGGAATCGCCGTCCGTGCCCTGTGCACCACCCTGCACGGTCTGCAGGCGGGCGACCCGGTGACGGTGAGCGTCCGGCGACCGGTGCCCTTCTATCCCGGAGGGTAGGAAGGCCGGCGTCTAGAAGCCGTCGGGACGCCCCGGACCCACATTGCGACTGTTGCGGGTACGCAGATCCCGAACGTATTCGGCGGGGGCCCCGGCGATCTCGGCCGCGTCGGCCATCACGCCCAGATAGCGTGCCGACGGCAGGCCGCCCTCGTATCCGTCGACGACGTACAGCCACGCGAGGACCGGACCGTCGGCCGTGTCGACGCGCACGCGGATCTTGCGGTGGAAACCGAGTTCGGCTCCCTCCCAGCGGTCGAGGCTGCGTTCGTCGTCCTCCGGCACGTCGTAGAGCACGACGAACACCTTCGCGTCCGAATCCTCGACGACCGTCGCGAGGGCGCCCTCCCAGCCGATGTCGGCGCCGGCGAAGGTCAGTCGCCAACCGTGCAACCACCCGGTTCCCGCCATCGGCGAATGCGGGCAGCGCGTCAGCATCTGCTCCGGATGCATGTTGGACCCGTAGGCGGCGTAGATCGGCACGAGGATAAGGCTAACCCGTCGTCCACCGGAGTCGTCGGAGGGGCGGCGCAGGGACGGACGAGGAGTATCGGGGGGCCGTTGCGTGCCGGGTCCACCGGTCCCTGTGCGCGAGGTGGGGGCATTGGCATAGCGTTGAGACCACGTGTGTGCCCACCAGGCGCTCACGTGCAGCCCGACCCGGCACCCTTCGGAATCGATACAGAGGAGAACAATGACCCGGATCGTCATCATCGGCGGCGGCCCCGCAGGATACGAGGCGGCGCTGGTGGCATCCCAGTACGGCGCGACGGTGTCACTGATCGATTCGGACGGGATCGGTGGCGCCTGCGTGCTCTTCGACTGCGTCCCCTCCAAGACCTTCATCGCCTCGACCGGCGTGCGCACCGACATGCGCCGCGCCGCCGACCTGGGCATCGAACTCGACCGTGCCGAGGTGTCGTTGCCGCAGGTGCACGGCCGTGTGAAGAGCCTCGCCCGCGCGCAGTCCTCCGACATCCGCACCAAGCTCGAGGCCGCCGGGGTGAAGCTGTTCTCCGGTTACGGCGAACTCGTCGACGCGCAGCCCGGCATGGCCGCCCATCAGGTGCGCGCCAAGCTGCTGACCGGCGAGGAAAAGGTGCTCGACGCCGACGTCGTGCTGATCGCCACCGGCGCGAGCCCGCGTGTCCTGCCGGGCGCGGAGCCGGACGGTGAGCGGATCCTCACCTGGCGTCAGCTCTACGACCTCGAGAAGCTTCCCGAGCACCTCGTCGTCGTCGGTTCGGGTGTCACCGGCGCCGAGTTCGTCTCCGCCTACACCGAGGTCGGCGTGCAGGTCACCGTCGTGTCGAGCCGCGACCGGATCCTGCCGCACGAGGACGAGGACGCGGCTCTCGTGCTCGAGGACGTCCTCACCGAGCGCGGTGTGACCCTCGTCAAGCACGCCCGCGCCGACCGGGTCGAACGCACCGAGGACGGCGTCCGCGTGCTCCTTGCCGACGGCCGCATCGTCGAGGGCAGCCATGTGCTGATGACCGTCGGCTCGGTGCCCAACACCCGGGATCTCGGTCTCGACAGGGTCGGGCTCGAACTCGACCGGGGCGGTTACCTTCCCGTCGACCGCGTCTCCCGTACCGCCGTCCCCGGCATCTACGCCGCGGGCGACTGCACCGGACTGCTGCCGCTCGCGTCGGTCGCGGCCATGCAGGGCCGCATCGCGATCTACCACGCGCTCGGCGAAGGCGTGAGCCCCATCAAGCTGAAAACCGTTGCGGCCGCAGTGTTCACGCGTCCCGAGATCGCCGCCGTCGGTGTCAGTCAGGCGACGATCGACAAGGGCGAGGTGCCCGCCCGCACAGTCATGCTCCCGCTCAACACCAACCCGCGCGCCAAGATGTCCGGCCTGCGGCGCGGTTTCGTGAAGATCTTCTGCCGCCCCGCGACCGGTGTGGTCATCGGCGGTGTGGTCGTCGCCCCGACCGCGTCCGAGCTCATCCTTCCCATAGCGTTGGCGGTGCAGAACAACCTGTCGGTCAACGACCTCGCGCAGACCTTCTCGGTCTACCCGTCGCTGAGCGGATCGGTCACCGAGGCCGCCCGCCAGCTGATGCGCCACGACGATCTGGACTAGGCACCGGACGGGGCGGGATTCGCGGCGATCCCGCCCTGCTCAGGCCCAGTCGTAGGTGCGTTCGACCGCCTTGTTCCATTCGCCGAACAGGCGCTCGCGTTCGTCGACCGGCATCGCCGGCTCCCACGTGCGGTCCGCGGTCCAGTTGCGGCGGATGTCCTCCTCGTCCTCCCAGAAGCCGACGGCGAGACCGGCCGCGTAGGCGGCGCCGAGTGCGGTGGTCTCGGAAACGGTGGGTCGTACCACCGGCACACCGAGGATGTCGGACTGGAATTGCATGAGCAGATCGTTGGCGACCATGCCGCCGTCGACCTTGAGGGTGCGCAGGTCGACCCCGGAGTCGGCGTTCATCGCCTCGATGACCTCCCGCGTCTGGTAGGCCGTCGCCTCGAGCGCCGCCCGCGCGAGGTGGCCCTTCTCGACGAAGCGCGTCAGGCCGGCGATGACGCCGCGGGCGTCGGGTCGCCAGCGCGGCGCGAACAATCCCGAGAAGGCCGGCACGAAATACGCCCCGCCGTTGTCGGGGACGCTCGTGGCGAGCGCTTCGATCTCGTCGGCGGACCGGATCAACCCGAGATTGTCGCGCAGCCACTGCACGAGCGAACCGGTCACGGCCACCGAACCTTCGAGGGCGTAGACCGCGGGGGCGTCACCTATGCGATAACAGACGGTGGTGATCAAGCCGTGCTCGCTGCGGACCGGGGTCGTGCCGGTGTTGAGCAGCAGGAAGTTGCCGGTGCCGTAGGTGTTCTTCGCCTCGCCGGGGGACAGGCAGCCCTGGCCGAAGGTCGCGGCCTGCTGGTCGCCGAGGATGCCGGCGACCGGGACCCCGGCGAGCGGTCCGCGCTCGCGGGCGTGCCCGTACACCTCCGACGAACTGCGGATCTCCGGCAGCATCGACTCCGGGATGCCGAGTTCGGCACAGATCGCCGGATCCCACTGCTGTGTCCCGAGATTCATCAGCAGCGTCCGGGACGCGTTGGTCACATCGGTGATGTGCAGTCCGGGTGGCTGACCCTCCTCGCCGACACCACCGGTGAGATTCCACAGGATCCAGCTGTCGATGGTGCCGAACGCGAGGTCGCCGGCCTCGGCGCGCTCTCGGGCACCGTCGACGTTGTCGAGGATCCACCGCACCTTCGGTCCGGCGAAATAGGTCGACAGCGGTAGTCCGGTGATCTCGCGGTAGCGGTCGGGCCCGGCGTCGCCGGCAAGCTCCTCGACGAGCCTGTCGGTGCGGGTGTCCTGCCAGACGATCGCGTTGTACACCGGTTTTCCGGTGGTGCGGTCCCACACCACCGTGGTCTCGCGCTGGTTCGTCAGGCCGATCGCCGCGACGTCGTTGCGTCGCAGATCCGCTTTGGCAAGCGCCGCGGCTCCCACCTCACGGGTGTTGAGCCACAGCTCTTCCGGGTCGTGTTCGACCCATCCCGACCGCGGGAAGAACTGGCGGTGTTCCTTCTGCGCGAGCGAGACGATGCGCCCGTCGTGGTCGAAGATGATGCACCGGCTGGACGTGGTGCCCTGGTCGATCGCCGCGATGAACTGGTTCACAGGTGATCCTCGGGTGAAGGGGACGGCTCGGTTCGGCAACGCTTCCGCTGCGCGCTGCGGGTCCGAAGCTACTACCCTTGATCGGGATACGTCGACGACTCACGGGAGCAGGTGCGGTGACCAACCAATCGGGTGTGCAACTCCTCGGACCGCAACAGCGCGCCGACGCCTGGCGTCGTCTCGCCACCGAACAGTTCGACGTCGTCGTCATCGGCGGTGGTGTCGTCGGGGCGGGAGCAGCGCTCGACGCCGCAACCCGGGGCCTGCGAGTCGCTCTCGTCGAGGCCCGCGACTTCGCGTCCGGCACGTCGAGCCGGTCGTCGAAGATGTTCCACGGCGGCCTGCGCTATCTCGAACAGCTCGAATTCGGTCTGGTGCGAGAAGCCTTGCGCGAGCGCGAACTCGCATTGACGACCCTAGCCCCGCACCTGGTCAGGCCGTTGAAGTTCCTCTTCCCGCTCACCCATCGGGTGTGGGAGCGGCCCTACGTCGCGGCGGGTATCTTCCTCTACGACCGTCTCGGCGGCGCGAAGTCCGTTCCGGCGCAGAAGCACCTGACCCGCTCGGGCGCCCTGCGGATGGTTCCCGGTCTCAAGCGCAATTCGCTCGTCGGCGGAATCCGCTACTACGACACGGTCGTCGACGACGCCCGGCACACCATGACCGTCGCGCGGACGGCCGCGCACTACGGTGCGGTGGTGCGTACGTCGACGCAGGTCGTCGGTTTCCTGCGCGAGGCCGACCGCGTGTCGGGTGTGCGGGTGCGCGACAGCGAGGACGGTTCGGTCACCGAGGTGCGGGCGCACGCGGTGATCAACGCGACCGGTGTGTGGACCGACGAGATCCAGTCGTTGTCCCGGCAGCGCGGCCGATTCCGGGTCCGCGCGTCGAAGGGCGTGCACATCGTCGTGCCCCGCGACCGGATCGTCAGCGATTCGGCGATCATCCTGCGTACCGAGAAGTCGGTGCTGTTCGTCATCCCGTGGGGCAACCACTGGATCATCGGCACCACCGACACCGACTGGAATCTCGACCTGGCGCACCCGGCAGCGACGAAGGCCGACATCGACTACATCCTCGACCACGTCAACCGCGTACTCGTCGTCCCGCTCACCCACGACGACATCGACGGTGTCTACGCTGGTCTGCGCCCGCTGCTGGCGGGGGAGAGCGACGAGACGTCCAAGCTCTCGCGTGAACACGCCGTCGCGCGGGTGGCGCCGGGGCTCGTGGCGATCGCCGGTGGCAAGTACACGACCTACCGCGTCATGGCCGAGGACGCCGTCGATCTCGCGGCCGAGGACATCCCGGCCCGGATCGCGTCGTCGATCACCGAGAAGGTGCCCCTCGTCGGGGCCGACGGGTACTTCGCGCTGGTCAACCAGACCATGCATCTCGCCGAGCAGTACGGTCTGCATCCCTACCGCGTCAAGCATCTGCTCGACCGCTACGGCTCCCTCGTCGAGGACGTGCTGAGCCTCGCGAAGGGCCGGCCCGAGTTGCTCGAACCGCTGACCGATGCCCCCCAGTACCTGCAGGTCGAGATGGTCTACGGCGCTGCGGCCGAAGGAGCCCTACATCTCGAGGACCTCCTGGCGCGCCGGACCCGGATCTCGATCGAATACCCGCACCGCGGGCTGCACTGTGCGGAGCAGACGGCCCGGCTGGTCGCTCCGGTCCTCGGCTGGGACGACGCGACGATCGACCGGGAGGTCGCGACCTACCGGGCGCGCGTCGAGGCGGAGATCGAGTCGCAGAACCGACCCGACGACGAATCCGCGGACGCGCTCCGGGCAGCGGCCCCTGAGGCCCGGCCGGAGATCCTCGAACCGGTGCCCATCACGTAGCCGCGGGTGGTTCGTGACGGGTGTCGGTGCGTGACACCGCCTTCTCGGCGGTCAGTGCGTGACACCGCCTTCGCGGCGGTCAGTGCGTGAGCACGACCTTCACGACGACCACGACCGTCGCGATCAGAGCCACCCCCACCGCGGCCGCCACGGTCCGGTGGGTCGGGCTGCGATTCTGTAACCGGCGCACGACGAATACGGTCGAGCCGATACGGATCAGCACGGCGACCTCGGCGAGGATGTGGGCCGTCCGGGGCTCGAGCCAGCCGACCCAGGCCGTGGCGAGCACGAGACAGGGCAATACCGCCGACGACAGGATGGGAACGGAGTCGCGGAGTTCCTCGATGCGTTCGCTGCGCGTGAGTTGAGCACCCGAACGAACGGACTGAGCGACCGACTCCGCGAAGACATGGGCGATGAACGTCGAGAGTGCGGTGCCGATCACGATCGCGATCCCGATGTACTCGGGCGAGGTCGTGATGGGGACGAGCGCGGCCAGCACCAGGATGTTGCCGTAGACGTAGGCGCTGATGCGGGAGGCCGCCGACTCCGGGGACAGAGGGCGGCGCCGTCCGGACGACAGGTACGAGGGCGTGGACACCTCGCTAGCGTGACACAGAACGCCCTCGTCGACGCCGCTACCGGAAGGGTGCGTCAGGGTGAAACAGAAGTGGGACGGTGGCGATCCGTCACCTTCGGGCTGTAGTGCATCCGCGGGTGGTAGCGGTATCGCCACGGAACGAGTTTCGTGCCGAGTCCGATGGCGCGACCGACGAGAGCGTGCGGTGCCGCCTCCGGTCGGCTCCATCGGTAGCCGAGCAGCTCGCGCACCGGCGGGTCGTACAACCCGACGGTGAGCCACAGGAAACCGGCCGTCACCAGCGGCGGATCAACTTCCACACCTCTTCGGGGAACCACCGCAGGAAGGGCGGACGGTCGAGATTCGACAGGTCGAGCACGTCTCGGGTGGCCTTGTTGTCCTCGAGCACGGTGCGGCACCGCGGTCCCAGTACTCGAGGAAGTCCTCCCAGGATGCGGGGACCGAGTGCATCGGCATGCCGTACAGCCGGTACCACTGCACGTGCTCGTCGAACAGGCGGTGCTTCTGTTCGAGGGTGAGCGGGCCGTCGAACCACTCGATGGAGACGACGAGGCTGTAGAAGAAGGTCGCGTGCGCCCAGTAGAAGGTGTCGGGGTCGAGTGTGTGGTACCTGCGGCCCTTCTTGTCGATCCCCTTGATGGTGTTGTGGTAGCCGCGCACCTTCGCTGCGGTCTCCGGGGCGCGGGGACCGTCGAAGACGACGCCGTAGATCGGGTACAGCGATCGGTAGAGCCGTTCCCACCGTTCGTCGAAGAACTTCGAGTGCTCCTCGACCCCGGCGCCGAGTCCGGGATGCATGTTCTGCATCGACCCCGTCCACGGCCCGAAGAGCATGCCGCGCCGGCCGCCGAAGTATCGCCAGGTCAACGAATCGGGGCCCAGGGGTTCCGGTGGTTCCGGCCGCGCAGGGCGCGGTGCCGCGTGGTGCGACGACTCGGCGGTGTCCGGCCCGACGGACCCCTGACTACGCATGTTGTCAGGGGTCCGTCGGGCATGCAGTCAACGACGGGAAGCGACAAGGTGGACACCACGCGCCGCAGCTGGGCGGGCGTCGGCATCGACGAACGCCGTCGGCTGCGCAGGGAACGCCTCCTCGCGGTGGGCGTCGACCTGCTCGGACCGCCCGACGGCGCGGCAGCGAACGTCAGGGCCGTGTGCCGGGCCGCCGAACTCACCGAACGGTACTTCTACGAGAGCTTCACCGACCGCGACACCTTCGTCCGCGAGGTCTACGACCACGTCGCCGACCGCGCCCGCGACGCGCTGACCGAGGCGGTACTGTCCGCCCCCACCCTCGGCCGGGCCGAGGCCGCGGTGCGGGCGTTCGTCGAGCTCATGGTCGACGACCCCGCGAAGGGACGCGTGCTCCTCCTCGCCCCGCTGCGCGAACCCACAATCAGTCGGCGCGGTATCGAACTCGCCCCGGCCTTCGTCGCGCTGGTCCGCGACCAACTACCCCCGGGTGGCGACGAGGGACAGCGCCACATGGTGGCCGTGGGTGCCGTCGGCGCCCTCACCAGCCTGTTCATGAGGTACCTCGAAGGCGACCTCGCCGTGTCGCGAGACACCCTCGTCCGGCACTGCGTCGCGCTCGTCGAGGACGCCGGCAGGGCGGCGTGTCTGCAGGGCGATCAGGGCGGGGATCCTTCCGGGCGCGGCTGACATCGCCGGCACCGGTAGACCACCCGCTCGGGATCGGTCGCGGTGCCGATCTCGCCGAACCGGATCGGGGTATGGCAGCGTCTGCACGGCTTCCCGCGACGCCCGTAGACCCACAGATTGCGGCCCGGACGACGGTCGCCGGTGGTGATACGGGTCGTCCGGTCGCGGTTCGCGACCAGCAACCGATGCGTGAGGTCGACCCACGCAGCGGGATCCCCGGCCTGCGCGACCGGGGTCCACGGATCGACGCCCCGCAGGAAGCACAATTCGGAGCGGTACACGTTCCCGACGCCGGCCATGATGCGCTGATCGAGCAGGGCCACCCCGATCGGACGGTCCGGGTCGCGCACGAGATTCGCCGCCGCACGCTCGGGATCCCAATCGGGACCGAGCAGATCCGGCCCGAGATGGCCCACGGCGTCGTCCTCCCGGTCACGGGCGAGCACCTCGACGATGCCGAGTTCGAAACCCACCGCCTGCACGTCCTCGGTGCCGAGCACGATGCGCGCCTTGTATCCGGGCTTGCGCCACCGTGTTCCGCGCGGATAGACGTGCCATTCGCCTTCCATCTTCAGGTGCGAATGGATCGAGACGTCGGCGACGCGGACGAGTAGGTGCTTGCCCCGCGAGACCACTTCGTCGACCGTGCACCCGGTGAAATCGGCCGTGGCGAAACGCGGAACGCGGAAGTCCGTCTCTGTGAGCACCTTTCCCTCCAGTGCCGTTCGGAGGCGGTGCGCGGCGCGGAACACGGTGTCTCCCTCGGGCACGTCAGAACCTCAGCCGGTAGCCGCGCGGGGTCGCCGAGAATCCCGCTTCGGCAAGATATCCGGCGAACTCGTGCCCATGGATCGTCTCACCGTCGACCTTCTCGACGACGATCTTGTCGACACCACCGCGTTTGACGCTCGCAGCGAGCGACGCGCATGCGCTGCGCAACCGGCCCGGATCGTCGTCGAAGGTGAGCAGCGTGCGTCCGCCGCGTTCGACGAACAGCACGAGCGCCCCGTCGACGAGCACCACGAGTCCACCGGCCTTGCGGCCCGGCCGGTGCCGCGGCGCGTCGTCGTCGGCCGACGACTTCGGCCACGGCAGTGCCGCACCGTACGGGTTGGCCGGAT
Source organism: Rhodococcus sp. GQ147 (assembly GCF_059759155.1). Lineage (NCBI taxonomy): Bacteria > Bacillati > Actinomycetota > Actinomycetes > Mycobacteriales > Nocardiaceae > Rhodococcus > Rhodococcus sp. GQ147. The sequence goes on along the minus strand of NZ_JCAXDU010000001.1, from coordinate 129,384 downwards.
CGCACGCCGCGAGGGTGACGGCCGCGGTCTCCGAGTGCCGGCCCTCGATCGAATCCGAGAACGACCGGAGACGGTCGACGACCGACGGTGTCGAGAACTGCGCTCCGCCCAGCGAATCGACGAAGTAACCGCGGCGGCACCGGCCCGTCTCCTCGAACCGGCTGAGCACCTTGTACATCGTCGCGAATCCGCCGGGCACACCCTCGCCGACGACGACACCGCGGGTGACCACGCCGTACCGCTCGAGCAGCAGTTCGGCGGTGGTGTGTGCGCGGACCGTCGCGTCGGTCTCGCGTTCGGGCAGCATCGACCAGCGCCCGCTCACGGTCGGTGGCCCGGTGCGGCTCGGCAGCGTGGGCCGGGCCCGGTACATCCGGGCGCGCGGCGCCCGGCGCGGGGTGCGGTGGGCGGGCTTGGCACGGGAGGTGTCGCCGATCAGGGCGCGCAGCGGGGCGAGGGTGTCGCCCGCGATATGCCCGCTCCACACCAGCTCCCACAGGGCGTCGGCGACCGTCGTGTCACTCGCCGTGGTGTGGAGGACGGTGACGGCGTCGACGAGTTGCCGGAAGAAGTACGCGCCGCCGCCCGAGAGCGACTCGAGGATCGCCCGGTGCACCGGCCCCAGCTCGATGTCGTCGACCGGAGCGAGGCTCGCCGGGGCCAGATCGGCCGGATGCAGTGCCACCCAGCCGTCCTTCCCGGAGATGGACCCGGCACCCGACCACAGGACCTCACCGGTCGTGGTGAGTTCGTCGAGCATCGTCGGGGTGTAGTCGCGCACGCGGGGAGCGAGGATCAGCGGTTCGAGGGCGCTCGCGGGCACCGGTACCCCGGCGAGTTGTTCGACGACGGTGAGGACACCGTCGATACCGTAGAGCGCACTCGTGCCCGGGCCGGTGCCGAGGTGGTGCCAGTCGGGCAGGAATCGTCCGAGGGTCGTGGTGCTGACGGGTTCGACGTCCTGCCGGGCGGCGGCGAGCGACCGGCGCCGCAGCCTTCGGAGCACCTCCGTGTCGCACCATTCCGATCCGCTCGCACCCGGGCGGAATTCGCCTGCCGTGACGCGCTTCTCGGACGCGAGCCGGCCGAGGACGGATTCGACGACCGCCGTGCCCAGTCCGAACCGGGCGGCGGCCTGCGCGGTGGTGAACGGGCCGTGGGTGCGGGCGTGCCGGGCGATCAGATCGCCGAGCGGGTCGGGGACCGGTTCGACGAACACCGTCGGGACCCCGATCGGCAGGGGCACGCCCAGCGCGTCGCGCAGGCGTGAGGCGTCCTCGACCGCCGCCCATCGGTGCTCACCCGCGTACGAGACACGCAACGCGCGGCGTTGCGCTTCGAGATCCTCGATCCAGGACGTCGGGTCGTCGGTGGTGCGCTCGCGCAGCTCGGCCTCGGTGAGCGGACCGAGCAGACGCAGCAGATCGGCGACGCCCTCGGCGTCGCGTGCGCGTCGCTGCGGGGTCAGGCGTTGCAGTTCGTGCTCGGCCTCGGTGATGACGTCGGCGTCGAGCAGTTCGCGCAGCTCGACCCGGCCGAGAAGTTCGGCGAGCAGCGTCGAGTCGAGCGACAGTGCCGCGGCCCGACGTTCGGCGAGCGGGCTGTCGCCCTCGTACAGGAACTCACCCACATAGGAGAACAGCAGCGACGTCGCGAACGGTGAGGCCGTGGGAGTCTCGACCTCCACCAGCCGGATCTTGCGCTGGGCGATGCTGCCGAGCAGGTCGCGCAGAGCAGGCAGGTCGTAGACGTCCTGCAGGCACTCGCGCACCGTCTCGAGCAGGATCGGGAAGTCGGGAAAGCGGCGAGCGACGTCGAGCAGTTGCGCCGATCGTTGGCGCTGCTGCCACAGCGGGGCGCGCTTGCCCGGGTTGCGGCGGGGCAGGAGCAGGGCCCGCGCCGCGCACTCCCGGAAGCGGGACGCGAACAACGCGGAGCCGCCGACCTGTTCGGTGACGATGTCGTCGATCTCCTCGGTGTCGAAGACGAAGATCTCCGAGCCGGGCGGGGCGTCGTCGGTGTCGGGCAGTCGGACGATGATGCCGTCGTCGGACGGGGTGGGGTGCGATTCGATGCCGTAGCGTTCGAGCAGCCGCGCGCCCACCGCGAGCGCCCACGGCGCGTGCACTCGCAACCCGAACGGCGAGTGCAGCACCAGCCGCCAGTCGCCGAGTTCGTCGCGGAACCGTTCGACGACGAGTGTTCGGTCGGTGGGCAGGTGACCGGTGGCGGTGCGCTGCTCGTCGAGCAGACGGATGAGATTTCCGGTGGCGTAGTCGTCGAGACCACCTTTGCGGCAGCGGGTCTCGGCGTCCTCCGGCGAGGCGTGGCCCATCTCGCGCAGGAATGCGCCGAGCGCGGCACCGAGTTCGGCGGGTCGACCCTGACTGTCGCCGTGCCAGAAGGGCAACCGGCCGGGCCGGCCGTAGGCGGGGGAGACCAGCACCCGGTCGAAGGTGATCTCCTCGATCCGCCAGCTGGTGGCACCGAGCGCGAAGACGTCACCCACTCGCGACTCGTAGACCATCTCCTCGTCGAGTTCGCCCACCCGCGTGTTCTTCTCGCCGACCATGTACACGGTGAACAGGCCGCGGTCGGGGATCGTGCCGCCGGAGGTGACGGCGAGCCGTTGGGCGCCGGGCCTGCCGATGAGGGTGCCGGCCGTGCGGTCCCATACCACCCGGGGACGGAGCTCGGCGAACTCGTCGGACGGATAGCGGCCGGCGAGCAGGTCGAGGACGGATTCGTAGACGCCGCGGGAGAGCGTCGCGAACGATCCGCTGCGCCGCACCGTGTCGAACCAGTCGTCGACGTCGACGGGTTCGAGGGCCGTGGCCGCGACCGTCTGCTGGGCGAGCACGTCCAGTGGATTCGCCGGGACCTGCAGCGCCTCGATGTGTCCCTCGACCATCCGCTCGACGGTCACCGCGCAGTGCACGAGATCGGTGCGGTGCTTGGGGAACAGCACGCCGCGTGAGGTCTCGCCCACCTGGTGCCCGGCGCGACCGACGCGCTGCAGACCGCTGGCCACCGAGGGCGGAGCCTCGACCTGGATCACGAGATCGACCGCACCCATGTCGATGCCGAGTTCGAGACTCGACGTCGCCACCACGCACCGCATCCGGCCCGACTTGAGATCGTCCTCGATCAGAGCGCGCTGGTCCTTGCTCACCGACCCGTGGTGGGCGCGGGCGAGCACGGGTGCAGCGCCGGCGGTGGTCTCGGTGGGCGATCCGAGCTGCGAAGGCGGTGCGCCCTCGCGGTCCACCTGCTCGCCGAGGCGTTCGGCCTGGATCTCGTTGAGCCGGGCGGTGAGACGTTCGGACAGTCGCCGGGAATTGGCGAACACGATCGTCGACCGGTGCTCGGTGATGAGATCGACGATCTGCTCCTCGACGTGCGGCCAGATCGACCCGGCCTGCGGTGTGGGTGAGAACGATTCCTCGTCGGGCTCGGAAACCCCGAGTTCGGTCATGTCCTCGACCGGTACGCGCACCGCGAGATCCCACGTCTTCGCCGAGGGCGGCGCGACGATCCGGATGGGGGCGGAACCGGCGAGGAACCGGCCGACCTCCTCGTGCGGTCGCACGGTGGCCGACAACCCGATGCGTTGGGCCGGCGCGCGCAGGAGCTGGTCGAGACGCTCGAGCGACAGCGCGAGATGCGCCCCGCGTTTCGTCCCCGCCACCGCGTGGACCTCGTCGACGATCACCGTCTCGACACCGACGAGGTTCTCCCGCGCGGACGAGGTGAGCATGAGGAAGAGCGACTCGGGCGTCGTGATGAGGATGTCCGGTGGCGTGCGCGCCATGGCGCGACGATCGGCCTGGGAGGTGTCGCCGGAACGCACACCGACGGTGATGTCGGGTGGCGTCAGACCGAGCCGTTTCGCGGTCTGGGTGATGCCGACGAGCGGAGACCGCAGGTTGCGCTCGACGTCGACGGCGAGGGCCTTGAGCGGCGAGACGTACAGCACGCGGGTGCGGTGCTCGCGCGCGGCGTGCTCGTCGGCCGGGGTGGACGAGAGCCGGTCGAGCGACCACAGGAACGCCGACAGGGTCTTGCCCGAGCCGGTGGGGGCGACGACGAGCGTGTGGGCTCCCGAGGAGATCGAATCCCACGCGCCGAGCTGGGCCGGGGTCGGGGACTCGAACGCCCCGGCGAACCACGCCCGGGTCGGCGCGGAGAAACGATCGAGGATGTCGGTCACCATCCCATCGTCTACCCGCCGACCGACACACTCAGTCGCCGCACGTGAACCCACTCAGTCGCCGCACGTGAACCCGCTCAGTCGTCGTACGCGAACCGGGCGATCTGCCGGCAGTGATCGTCGGCCCAGGAGTTGCGGCCGCCGCGCATCAGTTCCGTCACGAGCGCCCGCGCCGGGGCCCGCCACGGCAGCGCCTCGAACTGCTCCCGCGCGGCGGGTTCGTCGCTCCACACCACGGACACCACGGAGCCCTCGTCGATGAAGGAGAGGCCGGGGGAGTCCGCCGCGAGCTGCTCGCGGGTCGAACCCGACGCCTTCTCCAGCTCGGCCCCCGACACACGGACGTAGCCGGCGAGGCTCCGCTGCCCGTCGGAGAGGTCGAGGAACATCCCTGCGACCGCCATGTTGCCGGCGTGCACCGACACCAGCGGCTTCCGCAGGTCGTCCGGCTCGCCGGCGGGAAGACACACGACGGACCAGTACTCGCATTCGCTCATGCGGGCGTTGGGCACGATCGACGACACGACGTCGCGGAGCCAGGCCGTGACGGAGCCGAACTCGGGATACTGTTCGAGCTCGCGGTACTTGGTCTCGCGCAGCGGCAGGGCGGTCGTTGACGGGGGCACACGGGTGTTCACGCGACGATTATGACCGCAGCCGATGTGGTGTGGGTCATCAGATCACCACGCCGGGATTCAGGATCGCGTTCGGGTCGAGCGCGGCTTTGATCCGCTCGGTCAACGCCATCACGTCCGGTCCCACCTGATCGGGTAGCCAGGCCTTCTTGAGCCGGCCGACACCGTGTTCACCGGTGATGGTGCCGCCGAGTTCGATCGCGAGATCCATGATCTTCCCGAAGACCGTCTGCGCCCGCGCCGTCATGTCCTCGTCGGCGGGGTCGTAGACGATCAGCGGGTGGGTGTTGCCGTCCCCGGCGTGGGCGATCACGGCGACGGTGACGTCGTGTCGGGTTGCGAGATCGGCGATTCTGCTCACCAGTTCCGGCAGTGCGGGGATCGGCACCCCGACGTCCTCGAGCAACAGGCTGCCGGTGCGCTCGACGGCCGGGATCGCCATGCGGCGGGCGACGGTGAACGCCTCACCCTCCTCGGGGTCGTCGGTCGCGAAGACGTCGTCGGCGCCGGCCTCGCGGCAGGCCCGCACCATGATCTCGATCTCCTCCGCGGCCGCGTTGCCGGGTGCGTCGGAGCGTGCGATGAGCATGGCCTCGGCGGTGCGGTCGAGTCCCATGCGCAGCATGTCCTCCACCGCCCCGATCGACGCCCTGTCCATGAATTCGAGCATCGCCGGTCGCAGGACCGCGGTGATCGCGACGACCGCGTCGGCAGCGGCCTGCACGGTGGCGAAGGTCGCGACCATCGTGGACGCCGGTGGCGGCGGTGGGACGAGGCGCAAGGTCACCTCGGTGATGACCCCGAGAGTGCCCTCGCTGCCGACGAACAGCTTCGTCAGCGACAGGCCCGCGACGTCCTTGACCCGCGGACCGCCGAGCCGCACCGCGGTACCGTCGGCGAGGACCACCTCGAGTCCGAGCACGTAGTCGGTCGTCACCCCGTACTTCACGCAACACAGCCCACCGGCATTGGTGGCCGCGTTGCCGCCGATCGTGCAGATCTCGAACGACGACGGATCGGGTGGATACCAGAGTCCGTGTTCGGCCGCGGCCTGCTTCACCTCGACGTTGAGCAGACCGGGCTGGACGACGGCGGTGCGGGTCGCGGTGTCGACGGTGATCGCCCGCATCTTCTCGGTGCTGAGCACGATCCCGTCGGCGAGCCCGCCGGACCCGCCGGACAGACTCGTGCCGGCACCGCGGGGCACTACCGGCACCCGGTGGGCGTTCGCCCACCGCAGTGTCGCCTGCACGTCCGCGGTGGATGTGGCCCGTACGAGCGCGAGGGGAACCGCGGCGTCCGGGTCCTGCGCCCGGTCCTGCCGGTAGCCGGCGAGGATGTCGGGATCGATGATCAGTGCGCCGGCGGGCAGCTGCCCGCGGAGTTCGTCGAGCAGGTTCCCCGGATACACGCCCCAGGTCTACCACAGGATGTGTCACAGGCCATAGATCCTCTGATTGGGTGAAGTGTCGTCGGGTACCCCTTCCGCAGGACACGGAAAGGAGAAGACGATGCCGAATCCGTCGATCAAGAACGAGAAGATGTACGAGGACCTGCGCGAGGACGGTGCCTCCAAGGAGAAGGCGGCCCGGATCTCCAACGCGGCTGCGAACGAGGGTAAGTCGCAGGTCGGGAAGAAGGGTGGCAAGTCCGGCTCCTACGACGACTGGACGGTCGACGACCTGAAGAAGCGTGCGAAGGAACTGGGCATGACCGGTTACTCCGACATGAAGAAGGACGAACTCGTCGACGCACTGCGCAACCATTAGCCAGCCGCCCGGACCCCCGAGTTCGGGATCAGCCGAATTCGACACCCTGGGCGAGGGGCAGCTCCGTCGAGTAGTTGACGGTGTTCGTCGCCCGCCGCATGTATGCCTTCCACGCATCCGATCCGGATTCGCGCCCGCCACCGGTGTGCTTCTCCCCACCGAACGCGCCACCGATCTCGGCACCCGAGGTGCCGATGTTGACGTTGGCGATCCCGCAGTCCGATCGGGCGAGGAACAGTTCCGCCTCGCGCTGGTCGAGCGTGAATATCGCCGACGACAGGCCCTGTGGAACACCGTTGTGCAAGGCGATCGCCTCGTCGAGGTCGTCGTAGTCGAGGACGTACAGGATCGGGGCGAACGTCTCTTCGCACACCACCTCGGTCTGCGCCGGCATCCGGACCAGTGCGGGGGAGACGTACACGCCACCACCGGTGACCCCCACCCGTTCGCCGCCGACGACGAGCGTGCCCCCGTCGGTCTGCGCGCGGTCGAGCGCCGCGGTCATCGCCTCGTAGGACCGTTCGGAGATGAGCGGACCCACGAGCACACCCTCGTCGAGCGGATTCCCCACTCGCAGATGCGAGTACGCCTTCGCGATCCGCTCGACGACTTCGTCGGCGATCGATCGGTGCACGATCAGCCGACGCAGGCTGGTGCAGCGCTGGCCCGCCGTGCCGGCTGCGGCGAACACGACGCCCCGGACGGCGAGGTCCTGATCGGCGGACGGAGCGACGATCGCCGCGTTGTTGCCGCCGAGTTCGAGCAGGCAGCGACCGAACCTCGCCGCGACCCGCGGCCCGACGATCCGCCCCATCCGGGTGGAGCCGGTCGCACTCACCAGGGCGATACGGGGATCGTCGACGAGCGCCTCACCCACCCTGTGGTCGCCGAGGAGCAGGTGATGGAGACCGCCGGGGGCGCCGACGTCGGCGGCGGCGCGGCGCAGCAGCGCGTCGCAGGCGAGGGCGGTGAGCGGGGTGGTCTCCGACGGTTTCCACACCACCGGGTCGCCGCACACCAGCGCGATCGCGGTGTTCCACGACCACACCGCCACGGGAAAGTTGAACGCGGAGATCACGCCCACCACGCCGAGCGGATGCCAGATCTCCATGAGCCGGTGCCCGGGCCGCTCGGACGGCATCGTCCGCCCGTAGAGCTGTCGCGACAGACCGACGGCGAACTCACAGACGTCGATCATCTCCTGCACCTCGCCCGCGGCCTCCGACGGGATCTTCCCCGCCTCCAGGGTGACGAGCTCGGCGAGATGCCGCTTGTGCTCGACGAGCAGTTCGCCGAGCCGTCGCACCACGCGGCCGCGCACCGGGGCGGGGACGTGGCGCCACTGCTCGAAGGCCCGTGCCGCCGCGGTGATCGTCGCATCGACCTCGGTGGCCGAGTGGACGGGTACGTGCCCGAGCACGCTGCCGTCGATCGGGCTGGTCACCGCGAGTGTCACGCCGGCGGGCAGGGCGCTGTCGGGCACGGCGTCGGCGCCGCACTGCCTCAGCGCGGTCGCCGCGCGGTCGGCGAGATCGGTGGTCGCATTCATCGGTGAGCTCCTTTGCTGCTCGGATACCCTGCGCTGGTGCCCGAATCCTCGAGAAACGACTCGTCGAAGGAGTCGCTGGACGACATCGATCGGATGTTGCTGCGCGAACTGGTCGCCGACGGTCGCGCGACACTCGCGGCGCTCGCCGAGAAGGCAGGGCTGTCCGTCTCGGCCGTGCAGTCGCGGGTGCGCCGGCTCGAAGCGCGCAGCGTGATCCGCGGATACAGTGCGCGCGTCGATCCCGAAGCGCTCGGGCTGATGCTGTCGGCGTTCGTGGCGATCACCCCTCTCGATCCGTCGCAACCCGACGACGCGCCGGCCCGCCTCCGGCACATCTCCGCGATCGAATCGTGTCATTCGGTGGCAGGCGACGAAAGCTACATCCTCCTCGTGCGTGTCGAGTCTCCTCGCGCTCTCGAGCGGTTGCTGCAGGAGATCCGGGCGACCGCCAATGTCGCCACCCGCAGCACCGTCGTTCTGCAAACATTTTACGAACGATAGGCCTCTGCGCCGTAAATGTTGCTGTGATACCGGGTTTGTCCCGTTGAGTCTCGCGTACGGTGGGGTCATGAGCACTGCATTCCGAAACCCGGACGGTGCCGAGAATCTCGCCCCCGACCGGGTACACAGCATCCTCGGCCGGCACATGCTCGCCGACGGTTTCGACCTCGTCCTCGATCTCGACCGCTCCCGGGGAGTCCGCCTCGTCGACGCCCGGGACGGAACGACCTATCTCGACATGTTCGGGTTTTTCGCGTCGTCCACGCTCGGGATGAACCATCCCGCGCTGACCGATCCGGAGGCAGCGCACGAACTCGCCGCCGTCGCGGCGAACAAGCCCAGCAACTCCGACATCTACACCGTGCCCATGGCACGCTTCGTCGAGACCTTCGTGCGCGTCCTCGGCGACCCGGCGCTCCCGCACCTGTTCTTCGTCGACGGCGGCGGGCTCGCTGTGGAGAACGCGCTCAAGGTGGCGTTCGACTGGAAGAGCCGCCTCAACGAGTCCCGCGGTCTGTCCGCCCACCCGGGCGGTTCGGTGCTGCACCTGACCGGGGCCTTCCACGGCCGCACCGGGTACACCCTGTCGCTGACCAACACCGATCCGGTCAAGACCGATCGGTTCCCCAAGTTCGACTGGCCGCGGATCGACGCGCCCTATCTTGTCGAGGGCCGTGATGTCGCCGCGGCCGAGGAGAAGGCCCTCGAACAGGCCCGACGAGCCTTCGCCGAACGCGCCCACGACATCGCATGCTTCATCGCCGAACCGATCCAGGGGGAAGGCGGCGACCACCACTTCCGTCCCGAGTTCTTCCGGTCGATCGCACAGCTGTGCCGGGAGAACGACGCCCTGCTGATCTTCGACGAGGTGCAGACCGGCGCCGGCACGACCGGCACCGCATGGGCCTACCAGCAGCTCGGCGTCACCCCCGACATCGTCGCCTTCGGCAAGAAGACTCAGGTGTGCGGGATCATGGCCGGCGAACGTATCGACGAGGTGCCCGACAACGTGTTCGCCGTGAGTTCGCGGATCAACTCGACGTGGGGCGGCAACCTCACCGACATGGTGCGGGCCCGCCGCATCCTCGAGGTCGTCGAGCACGACCGGCTGATCGACCGTGCACGGTTGAGTGGGGCGCACCTGCTGTCGGGGTTGCAGCAGCTCGCAGCGCGACGACCGGTCGTCACCGAGCCGCGCGGACGCGGACTGATGTGCGCCGTCGACCTCCCGACTCCGGAGATCCGCGACGAGGTGCTGCGACGGCTGTACCGCGACGAGCACGTCCTCGTGATCGGGACGGGCACGCGCGGCATCCGCTTCCGGCCGCCGCTGATCGTCACCACCCACGAGCTCGACGAGGTCCTCGACGCGCTCGACAGGGTGACCTCGCAGTACGAATGACGGGGCGGGTCCCCCTGTTCGGGGCCGCACGGCGGTAGCTTGTCGGATATGGCCGATGCACTGGACGAGACCGTGACCGGCGGCGAGTCCTTCGCGATTCCGTCGCTCGCCAACCTGAGGGACATCGGCGGTTGCCGTAGTTCGTTCAGCGGCGTGGTCCGCACCGGGGTGGTCTTCCGCTCCACCGACCTCAGCCGCCTGACCGACACCGACCTCGAGACCCTCGATGCCCTGAGTATTGCGACGGTCTTCGACCTGCGCACGCTCGAGGAGCAGCAGGCCCGTCCCGATCGCGTCCCCGACGGCGCCCGGCACCTCGGCCTCGACGTCCTCGCTGATCGTGAAGGCGGATCGATCGCGGCGGCGCTGCCGCAACTCGTGTCGAATCCGGAGTTGGTGTCGCAGATACTCGGGGACGGTCGCGCCACCGACTACCTACGTCAGAGCTACCGCGATTTCGTCACTCTTCCGAGCGCAGTGGCGTCGTACCGGACCCTGGCCGACACCGTCGCGCACGGCGACGTTCCGGGGCTCGTGCACTGCAGTGCCGGCAAGGACCGCACCGGGTGGGCGGCGGCGTCGCTGCTCCTGTTCGCCGGCGCCGACCAGGAGGCCGTCTTCGCCGACTACCTGCGCACGAACGACGAACTGCTCCCGCATTTCGACGACTTCTTCGCCCGGTTCGCATCGCTCGGCGGCGATCCGGAACTGATCACACCCCTGCTCGGTGTGCGTCGCGAGTACCTCGAGGTGGCGATCGAGGAGGCGCTGTCGCGCTACGGAACCATCGAGCAGTACTTCGCCGCCGGACTCGGTCTCGACGACGACACCCTGCAGGCCCTGCGGACCCGGCTCGTCGATCCGGACGCGACCGCCTGACCGTCACCTCGGCGCCGGCGTGCTCAGGGTCGGCACGGGGACCGGACCGTAGCGTCGCCACCGCGGTCCGGGTGCGTAGGAGCGCAGCTCGTCGACTCGGCGTGCGACAGCGTCGGGATCGGCGAGTTCGGCGCGAGCGTCGGGGTCGCGGAGATAGTGGTCGAGCACGGCGTCGAGGAGTTCGGGAGCGATCTCGAACCGGCGCCGGTCGATGCGGGCAGTATGACCGGGGTGGCGTCGGGGTGAGGGACGTAGGTCGCTGTCCTTGCGGTCGTCGATGATCCGCCACGGCAACGGAACTCGTGCGCTCGTCACGGCGCCCCACTGCGGCAGGGCGACCAGCACGACGTACAGGGGATCGGGTTGAACGCCGGATGCCGTGGCGTTCCAGGGTATCCAGGTGTCGGTGGCGTGATCGCTGAAGCGGATTCCGTCCACGGAGAGTGCGATCCGGCCGGGGCGCAGCGTCCGCCGGGCGACGAAGAAGTAGAAACCGACCTGCCACGAGCAGATGACGATCGTCATGATCACGTTCTCGCTCGTCCGGTCTCCGGCGTTCGGGGTCGTCCAGACGGCGGCGAGCAACATCAGCGTCAGCATCCCGATCTGAGCGGGAGCGGCCCAGAAGACCGAAGGTGACTGTCGCAGAACCAAGGCCGGGGAGTCGGTTTCGGTTTCCGCGACGATGTGCTCCGCTCGGGTGCGTGGGCTGTACATGAGGAAACCGATCACCGGATACACCAGAACCGTTGCCCCCAGAGCCAACAGGAAGGTCGTGCCGGTGGGTGCTTCGAGTGGCATTCCTGCTGTTGCCTGTTCGACGAAGACGCCGACGAGAAGTGCGGGGAACAACAGGCCGACGACGGCTGTGAACACGATGACGTACAGTGCCCGCGGATTTCCGTAGGTGCGGAGGTCGGAACCGTCAGAAAACTGCATCGAGAACTCCTCGTCCCAGTCGCGTCACTCCACCGACGGTCGCGTCGAGGAGATCCGCCGTAGCGTCTGCTGCACCTCCGAGTTCGTTCACCCCGGCCATGACCGTTCCCAAGGCGGAGCTCGTGCCCGACTCGTAGATGTGGTCGACCATGCCGGATGTGAAGATTCCGCCGGCGGTTCCCGCCAGCACACCGATCACAGTGCCGACAGCGGTGCCGGCAATGGGAACGACCGATCCGACTGCGGCTCCTACCGCGGCGCCGGTCGTCATCGATGCCATCAGACCCGCGCTGTTGGAGGCCACAGCCTGTTCGAGCGACTCGCCGCCGGCGAAATAGTCCAGCCCTACGCCGGCGACGAAACCGAGAGCGTTTGCGGCCCCTGCGACTCTGGCGGCAGTTCGGGACAGCGGTACCGCGTCGTCGAGGTGTCTGCCTGTGTCGGCGAGGTCTTGAAGCGGATGCTGAGCGATATCGAACAGACGTCGCAGTTCACCGTAGGGTGTGCCGTCCGGCAGTGCGAGAAATCGTTCCATCGACAGGAGTGCTGCGTTACGAAGACTCTCCCGAAGCTCGAGCAATGCCTTCACCCGACCACTCCGGTACAGGTCGGCGGAGTCGAACCCGGTGGTTGTCAGAAAAGTCGCGGACCACACGTGTCCGATCCAGGTGTTCACGGCAGTTGCGATTGCGACCGACCATCGAGCGTGCACCGCCTCGGCGGCGTCATTCGCCTCCTGATATGCCGAGGCCCTTCGGAAAGCGACTTCGTCGTCACCCGGGGGAGGATCACCGATCGTGTTGCCCACGACCGGCAGTCCCGCGGCCGCGGCGCGAGCCCGGATGCCGGCCATGTCGGACAGGGCCCGCGACAGTTCGCCCGCCAGGCCCGCGAAGACATCGGCGGTCCTCGATGTCCGCTCGTGGAAATCGTCGACGGCGTGGACGTGTTCGCTCGACCTGTCGAGGTAGGTCTCGGAAGCGTCGCCCTCCCAGGCGTCGTCGGCGATGCGACGCGCCCGGGCTGCGGCGTCGGCGACGTTCCCGATCGTGGTGCCCAGCGTCGTGCGGATCCAGTCCTCGACCCGTCGGATATCGGTGGGGTTGCCGGCGATGAAGGTGTCGATCGGCACGGTCACTCCGACCAGGTCCGGACGAGCGCGGCGGCGGCCTCGTCGTCGGCTTCCCGGTACGTCTGCGCTGTGGTCGTCAGCAGGCCACCCGTTCCGCCGAGCACCTCGACCGTGCCGGCGAGGTCGGTGACGATCTGCGCCAGCATGCCGGTGAGTGGGCCGGTCGCAAGACCCGCGTCCACGCTCGTGGGGCAGGTATCGGCGAGATCCGCGGTGTCGGTGGCCGCACCCGTGTAGATGCCCGCGGCCCGATCGAGTTCGTCGGGATCGACGTACAGGCTCATCTCGCGTCTCCGTAGGCCGGGTGTCGACGTTCCGCTTCGGGTATCGGGACGTCGAGCAGCAGCGAATCCCACGGCTGTGCCTCCCGCAGTCGCGGGAGCACGTGCGTGGGCAGCACCAGCCACGGTTGCCCGGCGCCGCAGCAGGAGTGGAGACGGTCGAGCGCCGTGTAGGCGAGCAGCGCGATGCGGCCGTCGCTGAGATACCGATAGTCGACGGTGGCATCGGCCGGATCCGGGACCGCGTCCGCGCACGGTAGATAGAGATACGGCGGGAGCACCGTCGGTAGTGCGTCCGCGACCTGTTCCTGCGACATTCGTTCCCCCGTGAGCAGCCTGTCCGATCCCCCGTCGGACTGTCGGCGCGAAGGAGGCTACCAGCGGCAGGTTTTGTGACGAATCACGGGTTGATGCTTACGGTTTCGACCGTACGCGAGAACGTGAGCCGACGAGGGCCGCGACGGCGAGGCCGATCGCAACGCCGGCGAGATCGGCGCACCAGTCCCAGAACGAGCCGGAACGCCGGACAGCGACGGTGGCCTGGAGGATCTCTGTCAACACGCCGTAAAGGCCCAGCCACACCACCGTGACGACGGGGGAGATCCGTGCGTAGCGGGAGCAGAGCGCGAGCGCAAGGAACATCAGCGCGTGTGTGACCTTGTCGGCGTGCGGCGGGCCGCTCGGCACCGTGCTGCCGGGGGAGAGCAGCATCGCGGTGATGACGACGACCGCGAGGATCAGGGGCAGAGCACGATGCCGGAGGAGCGTGGACGGCACGGTTCAGGCGTTCTACTTCTCGTCCCGCCGGGCGTTGGCGCCGCTGTCGGTGCTGTGGCCGTGCCGGTCGCGACCGGCGAACAGGACGATGCCCACGGCGGGGATCAGCAGGAAGAACAACCACGTGTCGAAGGTGAAGAACAGCACGAGCGCGACCAGCGGCGTCAGGCCCATCACGACCTCGCGCCACCGCTCGGGATCCTTCTTCGGGATGATCACCGGAAGATCGTCCCGGGTCGTGGCCGAGCTATCGGTGAGGTGGGCGGGCAGGTCGGTGAACAGCACGTCGAGATCACCGCGCGTCCCGGCCGCCGACGCCATCGCGCTGCGTTCGTCGAACTCCGACAGCGTCAGCCGGCCGAGCGCGAAGTGCTCGCCGAGCAGGTCGAGAGCCTCACTGCGTTCTGCGTTGCCGATCCGGACGTCGGGGTGTTCGGGCATGCCGGCCACACTAACCTGTGCCGTCGGACCGGCAACAGCCACGGGCACCTCTCGAAGAGCTGTGATATCCGCTACAGGATCTCTGCAACAGCAGAAGGACGCGGCCGGGTACCGCGAGGTCAGGACGGCCCGCGGCCCTCGCCGAGGAGCCGGTAGGCCCGGCGACCCGCGACGAACAGCACACCGAAGGCGATGAGCAGCGCGATCGGGTGCCGGAAGACGACGATCACGAGCAGCGCGACCAGGATGAACGGAACCAACGTGAGCAGCTGTTCCGCCAGATCGCGTGGCCCGGTGGTGGCCATCGCGGCCGGCGCCGAGGGCAGGTCGGCGAACAAGGGGATCAGGTCGCCACGCACCGTGGCCTGCGTGGCGAGTGCGACCCGCTCGTCGAATTCCGCCAGGCTGAGACGGCCCGCGGCGAAGTGCTCGCCGAGCAGCGCTACGGCTTCTTCACGCTCGGCGGTGCCGATGCGGATGTCGGGGCGGTCGGCCATGACTCCAGGCTAGTGGTTTTTCGCGCGCATGAGCCGGTCACGGGGGCCCGATACGGCGAGGTCCCCCGCATCGTGAGCGATGCGGGGGACCGTCGGCCGTACTGCTCGAGCGTTGCTCGGGCGGGGTCCTACTTGATCTCGGTGAGCACGGTGCCCTGGGTGACCGCGGCGCCCGGCTCGACCGCCAGGCCGGTGACGACGCCCGCCTTGTGGGCGTTGACCGGGTTCTCCATCTTCATGGCCTCGAGCACGGCGATGAGCTCGCCCTCGGCGACCTCCTGGCCCTCGGCAACCGCGACCTTGACGACGGTGCCCTGCATGGGTGCGGTCACCGCGTCGCCCGACGCCTTGCCGGCGCCGCCGCCACCGCGCTTGCGGGGCTTGGGCTTCTTGCGGATCACGCCGGCGCCGCCGCCATTACCGCCGAGCGAGAACTGCCCGGGCAGCGACACCTCGACGCGGCGTCCGCCGACCTCGACGACGACGTTCTGCCGCGGCAGGGCCTCGTCCTCGTCCTCGATCGGGGCACCACCGGTGTACGGCTCGATGGTGTTGTCCCACTCGTTCTCGATCCACTTGGTGTAGACGTCGAACTTCTCGCCGTCGCCCACGAACGCCGGGTTCTCGACGATGTGGCGGTGGAACGGGATGACCGTGGCCAGGCCCTCGACCTCGAACTCGGCCAGCGCGCGGGCAGCACGCTGCAGCGCCTGCTCGCGGGTCTCACCGGTGACGATCAGCTTGGCGAGCATCGAGTCGAACTGGCCGCCGATGACGTCGCCGGCGACGACACCCGAGTCGACACGCACGCCGGGGCCCGTGGGCTCCTTGTAGACGGTGATCGGGCCGGGAGCGGGGAGGAAGCCGCGACCGGCGTCCTCACCGTTGATGCGGAACTCGAAGCTGTGGCCGCGCGGGGTCGGGTCCTCGGTGAGCTCGAGCTTCTCGCCGTTGGCGATGCGGAACTGCTGACGCACGAGGTCGATGCCGGCGGTCTCCTCGGTGACCGGGTGCTCGACCTGCAGGCGGGTGTTGACCTCGAGGAAGGAGACGGTGTCGCCCTGCACGAGGTACTCGACCGTGCCGGCGCCGTAGTAACCGGCCTCGCGGCAGATGGCCTTGGCGGAGTCGTGGATGCGCTTGCGCTGCTCGTCGGTCAGGAACGGCGCGGGGGCCTCCTCGACGAGCTTCTGGAAGCGGCGCTGCAGCGAGCAGTCGCGGGTGCCGGCGACGATGACGTTGCCGTGCTGGTCGGCGATGACCTGGGCCTCGACGTGGCGGGCCTTGTCGAGGTACTGCTCGACGAAGCACTCGCCGCGACCGAAGGCGGCGACGGCCTCACGGGTAGCCGACTCGAACAGCTCGGGGATCTCCTCGATGGTCTGCGCGACCTTCATTCCGCGTCCACCACCGCCGAAAGCGGCCTTGATCGCGACCGGCACGCCGTACTTCTCGGCGAACTCGACGACCTCGTCGGCGTTCTTGACCGGGTCCTTGGTGCCGGCCGCCATCGGAGCCTTGGCGCGCTCGGCGATGTGGCGGGCGGTGACCTTGTCGCCGAGGTCGCGGATGGACTGCGGCGAGGGGCCGATCCAGATGAGGCCGGCGTCGATCACGGCCTGGGCGAAGTCGGCGTTCTCGGAGAGGAAGCCGTAGCCGGGGTGGATGGCGTCGGCGCCGGACTTGGCCGCGGCGTCGAGGATCTTGTCGAACACCAGGTAGGACTCGGCCGAGGTGTTGCCGCCCAGTGCGAACGCCTCGTCGGCGAGCTTCACGAACTGTGCGTCTGCGTCCGGTTCGGCGTAGACGGCGACACTGCCGTAGCCTGCGTCCTTGGCGGCTCGGATGACCCGCACAGCGATTTCGCCGCGGTTCGCGACGAGCACCTTCGTGATCTGCGCGCTGGCATGACTGGGCACGGAGCCTCCTGTTGATCGATCGTTAGGTTATTTCCGTCGACGGGCAGTCTAAGCGCCATTCGGATCGACGATGTAACCGGATGCCCGTATACATTACGGCGGCCGTTCGAGCGCACAATGCTACTCACCGGTAGGTGGGACTGCCGCCGTTTCCGGCCGTGCGATCCACGGTCCACCCACCGCGACCTCGTGCATCAGTTCGCGGGTGCGCGTCAGAAGGCTCGGGACGTTCTTATCCGCGACCGTATTGTCTGGAAATCGCGCCGACATGTTCACACCCTCGGGCGTGCGGTTGATCCAGACGTAGACGTCGTGGGTGAAGCTGCGGCTGCGCAGCGCCTGAGCGTTCCATTCGGGCCACTGGGCGGCCATCGGTACGAACCGCACGTCCATGTACGAGACGACGAAACGTGGACGGATGGGCACGCCGAGGAGTTCGCCCACCCGCGCGAACGGCACTCGTGCGCTCGCGCGGGTGCGGTGCAGTTCGTCGCCGGCCCGCATCGCCAGGGTCTCGAAATCCGTTGTGTCCGTGAGTTTCAGATCGATCGGACGCAGGCCGACGAACCATCCGAGCGAACCCGCCCAGATCGGCCCGGCGCGGGTGTGCGCGGGCGCGACGGTCCGGAACCGATCCGCACCGGTGAGTTCGGCCGTCGCCCGGCCGAAGCACGCCAGCACGCCGGCGAAGAATCCCGTCCCGGCGCGTCGGCAGCATGCGGAGAAGGCGCTCGCCTCGTCGTCGTCGAACCAGCGTTCCGACAGTCGTTGCTGGGGTGTGGCGTGCGCGGGTCGCGCCCCGATCGGGAGGGGGAAGGCGGGCGGTTCGCCGCCGCATTCGGTGAGGGTCCGCCGCCAGATCTGCACGGCCTCGTCGTCGTCGTCGAGATGCGCGGACTCGTCGCGTTCGGCGGCGCCGAAGTCGATGTAGCTGCCCACCGGGAACAGGTCGGCGGCGCGACCGGTGCGCTCCTCCTCGTAGAGCGCCGAGATCTCGTGCGCCACGAGCACCACCGAGTACCCGTCGATGATGGAGTGGTCGGCGCCGAAGAAGACTGTGAACCGCTCGTCGGTGTCCTTCGCGCTTTCTGCGCTGTCGGGATCCCCGTCCGGTGTCCGCTCGAGCGTCGCGAAGACGTAGGACGGCCACAAGTGCGGGGTCGTGTAGTCGTCGAACAGACCGAGCAGGTGCTCGTGGATGGTGTCGGGATCGGCGGGATCGTGCCGGATGGGTCGCACCGACACCCGGCCGGGGGGAGCGGTGCGCCGCACCAGACCGCCGCCGCTCTGCTCCTCGTCGAGGTGCGCGTGGCTGCGCAGCGGTTCGTGCCGATCGATCCAGCGCTGCAGGGCCCGCCGGAACCGCTCGGTGTCGAGGGGCCCGGGGACCTCGAAGGCCGTGCCGAGCCAGGAGTCGCGGCCCCCGCCGTACCGGACCCCCGAGGTGCGCCTGAGATGCGCCTCGTGGATGTACGAGGCGGGACGAGGGTCCTCGCGCCAGTCGTCCTCGGCCGCACACGGCAGCCATTCGGTGAGAACGCCCGGGGGGATCCGGTAGTCGGCGAGCTCGGTGAACTCCATGACCG
Organism: Rhodococcus sp. GQ147; assembly: GCF_059759155.1. Lineage (NCBI taxonomy): Bacteria > Bacillati > Actinomycetota > Actinomycetes > Mycobacteriales > Nocardiaceae > Rhodococcus > Rhodococcus sp. GQ147. The sequence goes on along the minus strand of NZ_JCAXDU010000001.1, from coordinate 110,867 downwards.
CGTCAGGTTCGGAGATGCCGCTTGATGCGCGTGAGCATCGCGCTCATCCCTCGCAGCCGCAGCGGGCTGACCGCCTCGGCGAGACCGAGCGAGGCATAGAAGTCGTCGGGCACGTCGAGGATCTCCTGTGCGCTGAGACCGTCGAGTCCCTGCTGCAGGATCGATGCGAATCCGCGGGTGGTCGGGGCTTCGGCGGGTGCGCTGAAGTGGAGCTTCACCTGCGACCGGTCGGATGCGTCGACGGACAGGAACAGCGGCGACTGGCACTCGGGCACCGGCTCCATCGCCGCTTCCTCGAGTTCGGCGGGAAGCGGCGGGAGCTCGCGGCTGAATTCGAGAAGCAACTGCAGCTTGTCCTGACCTTCGACGGCAGCGAAGTCGTCGACGATCTCGGCGAGGGGGGCGGGAATGCTCATGCGGCCGGCGCTTCTCCGGGCTCGTCGCCCTTGGCGATGGGCACGCGGACGGCGTTGCCCCACTCGGTCCACGAACCGTCGTAGTTGCGCACGTTCGAGTATCCGAGCAGGTAGGTGAGGACGAACCAGGTGTGGCTCGAGCGCTCGCCGATCCGGCAGTAGGCGATCACGTCGGCGTCCTGGTCGATGTCGCCGTAGATCTCCTCGAGTTCGGGCCGCGCACGGAACCGGCCGTCGGGCGCCGCTGCCTTCGCCCACGGGATCGACACCGCGGTGGGGATGTGGCCACCGCGCAGGGCGCCTTCCTCCGGGTAGTCGGGCATGTGGGTGCGCTCGCCGGTGTACTCCTGCGGCGACCGCACGTCGACCAGCGGGCCCTTGCCCAGGTGCGCGAGGACATCGTCCTTGAATGCGCGGATCCGGGCGTCGTTGCGCTCGACGACCGGGTAACCGCTCGTCGTGGCGGCGGGGATGTCGAGGGTGGTGTCGCGGTTCTCGGAGATCCACGCGTCGCGTCCACCGTCGAGCAGGCGGACGTCCTCGTGGCCGAAGAGGGTGAAGACCCACAGTGCGTAGGCGGCCCACCAGTTGGACTTGTCGCCGTAGATGATCACGGTGTCGGTGCGGCGGATGCCCTTGCGATCCATGAGCGCGGCGAACTGCTCGCCGTCGATGTAGTCGCGGGTGACGGGGTCGTTGAGATCGAGATGCCAGTCGATCTTCACCGCACCGGGGATGTGCCCCACGTCGTAGAGCAGGACGTCCTCGTCGGACTCTACGACCTTCACTTCGGGATGACCGAGATGAGCGGACAACCACTCCGTCGACACGAGACGGTTGGGATCGGCGTATACCGCGAACGAAGGGTTGCTATCGGGTGCGACGGGCACATGGGCTCCTGAGGCTGTGGTGGCAGGTGCGCCGTCGATTCTAGGCGGTACCGTGACGGGACGTGACCCGCAGTGACACCCACGGCGACCGGCCGGCCCCAATCGAGCTCGCATCGCGGGAGCACATCGACCTGCTGGTCCGGCGGTTCTACGAACGGGCCCTCGACGATCCCGTGCTCGCGCCGGCCTTCGACGTCCTCGCCGTGATCGGACTCGACGACCATCTGGTAGTGGTCGGCGACTTCTGGGAGCAGATCCTCTTCCGCACCACCCGCTATCGCGGAGCGTTCGTGCCGGTGCACCGGGCGCTGCACGGACACCACGGACTGACCCCCGCCCGGTTCGAGCGGTGGTTGCAGTTGTGGTGCGGGACCGTGGACGAGATGTTCCACGGTGTGGATGCCGAACGTGCGAAGACCAAGGCCGAGGCGATGGTGAGCTCGTTGCAGAAGACCTTGTACGGCGGCACGGCCCGATAGTGCCGGGTACGGCTCAGTTCTCGAGCGCCTCGACGGGGATCGCGGCGTTCTCGGCCCACAACCGGGCGACGGAGATGCCGACCTCGGCGAGGAGGCGCCGCACCAGCGGGAGCCCGATGCCGATCACCGACGACGGATCGCCTTCGATGCCCTCGACGAACCAGCCCCCGTGACCGTCGAGCGTGAAGGCCCCGGCCACCTCGAGCGGCTCACCGCTGTCGAGATAGGCCTCGAGTTCCTCGTCCGTGGGGATGCCGAAGTGCACCACGGTGCCGCTGTGGTCGGCGGCCTCCGCGACGACCTCGTCGTCGCGGAGACGGAGCACGGCATGACCGGTGAGCAGCTCGCCGCTGCGGCCTGCCATCGCCCGCCAGCGCTCGCGGGCCGCCTCGACGGTGCCGGGCTTGCCCTGCAGAGCGCCGTCGATCAGCAGCATCGAGTCGCAGCCGATGACGACGGCGTCGCGCAGCTTCTGCTCGCGCAGGACGGGCAGGATGTCGGTGGCCTTGGCGCGGGCAAGCTCGGTGACCACCTGCGCCGGCGGCGTGCCGGGGCCGAGGGACGCGATGAGCGCGTCCTCGTCGACCTCCGACACCTGCACCAACGGCTTCACGCCCGCCGCGTGGAGAACCGCGAGGCGGGCGGGTGAAGCCGAGGCCAGAACGAGCCGGGGCATGTCAGCCGCGGTTCGGGTACGAATACGGCGAGAACGGCGCCCACTGCCGGTGCGTCCGCGTCGGATCGCCCCAGGTCTCGGGCGGCCGGGTGTCGACCACCTCGTCGCCCGCCGACGCAGCGGCAGCGGCGAGCACGGCGACGAGAGCCGCGATCTCCTCGTCGGAGGGGTTGCCCTTGACGATGCGGATGGCAGCCGCGGTTTCGGCGACCGCGGTGCTCTCCTGGGCGGCTTCGGTCGCGTCGTCGGCGGCCGTGGCCTCGACCGCGGGCGGCTGCTCTTCGACTTCGAACTCGGTGATGATCTTGTCCTCTGCCGTCGCTGTCACAGGGCACCCCCCGGGTACGCGTCCACACAGGCATCGGATGCCCACCGGGTCGCTGTCATGTCGATCCCTCTCTCGGGTTCATCGCACGTCGTCGGCGACGTGCTACGCCGTACGGTCGCGGCAGGACCGAGCTGCGCCCGGTCCTGCCGCCGAGCGTCACAGCGGAATGTTTCCATGCTTCTTCGGCGGGAGCGAAACCATCTTCCGCTCGAGCAGGCGCAGCGCGGAGACGATCTGTCCGCGCGTGTGCGACGGCGGGATCACCGCATCGACGTAACCGCGCTCGGCGGCGACGTACGGGTTCACCAGGGTGTCCTCGTACTCGTTCTGCAGCTCGAGGCGCAGCGCGTCGACGTCCTGACCGTTCTTGGCGGCCTCGAGCAGGCGCTTGCGGTAGACGAAGCCGACGGCGCCGGAGGCACCCATGACGGCGATCTGCGCGGTGGGCCATGCGAGGTTGACGTCGGCACCCATGTGCTTGGAACCCATGACGTCGTACGCGCCGCCGTAGGCCTTGCGGGTGATGACCGTGATCTTGCCGACGGTCGCCTCGCCGTAGGCGTAGAGCAGCTTGGCGCCGCGGCGGATGATGCCGTTGTACTCCTGCTCGGTGCCGGGCAGGAAGCCGGGAACGTCGACGAGCGTGATGATCGGCACGTTGAACGCGTCGCAGGTGCGGACGAAGCGCGCGGCCTTCTCGGACGCGTCGATGTCGAGGCAGCCGGCGAACTGCGTGGGCTGGTTGGCGACGATGCCGACGCTGCGGCCGTCGACGCGCCCGAAGCCGACGATGATGTTCTTCGCGCGCTCGGCCTGGACCTCGAGGAACTCGTCGTCGTCGAGCAGGCGACGAATGACCTCGTGCATGTCGTACGGCTGGTTCGGTGAATCCGGGATGAGCGTGTCGAGCTCGATGTCCTCGGCGGTGAGGGAGTCCTCGATCGCACCCTCGATCGGGTCGCTCGGCGCGAGGCGCGGTGCAGCGGCCTGGTTGTTGCTCGGCAGGTAGGACAGCAGGTCCTTGACGTAGTCCAGGGCGTCCTGCTCGCCGTCGGCGACGTAGTGCGCGACACCCGACTTGACCATGTGGGTGTGGGCGCCGCCGAGGTCCTCCATCGTGACGTCCTCGCCGGTGACGGTCTTGATGACGTCCGGGCCGGTGACGAACATCTGGCTGGTCTGGTCGACCATCACGACGAAGTCGGTGAGTGCGGGGGAGTAGACGTGACCACCGGCCGCGGGGCCCATGATCAGCGAGATCTGCGGGATGACACCGGAGGCCTGCACGTTGCGGTGGAAGATCTCACCGTAGAGACCGAGGGAGACGACACCTTCCTGGATGCGCGCGCCGGCGCCTTCGTTGATGCCGATCAGCGGACGGCCGGTCTTGAGGGCCAGGTCCATGACCTTGACGATCTTCTCGCCGTAGACCTCGCCGAGGCTGCCGCCGAAGACGGTGGCGTCCTGCGAGAAGACGCAGACGTCGCGGCCGTCGATCGTGCCGTAGCCGGTGACGACGCCGTCGCCGAGCGGACGGTTGTCGGCCAGGCCGAAGTTGGTGCTGCGGTGGCGAGCGAGGGCGTCGAGTTCGACGAACGATCCTTCGTCGAGCAGCGCCTGGATGCGCTCGCGAGCGGTCAGCTTGCCCTTGGCGTGAACCTTCTCGACTGCGGCCTCACCGACCGGGACCTTGGCCTGTGCTTGACGGTTGCGCAGGTCGGCCAGCTTGCCGGCGGTGGTGTGGATATCGGGCGTACTCGCCGCCTCGGGCGCGGACGGCTCCTGGACAGTGGTCATGGCCAGTCAGCTTAGCGATCGTCATACAAGGCCGCTGCATCGAGGTCCCGAAGGCCGGACCACCGCTCCGGACCTACCGGCGGGTAGGTGGCGAAGGCCCACTTTAGGCTGTCTACATGGCATCCGACCGGCCCACGACCGATCTCCTCGCCCTCCGCACACCGCTCGACGAGGCGGCGTTGCGCGATGCCCTCGTCGGCGTCGAGCGCGAAGGTTTCTACACACGTCTCGACGTCGTCGCCGACACGGCCTCGACGAACGCGGATCTGCTCGCCGTCGCCGCGACCGGCGACGACCGTCGCGTGCTGCTCGCCGAGTTCCAGCACGGCGGCCGCGGTCGCCACTCCCGCACCTGGAACGGTGTGCCCGGCGCGCAGGTCATCGTGTCGGTCCTGCTGCGGCTGCCCGAGTGCCCCCTGCAGAACCTCGGTTGGCTCCCGCTGTTGTGCGGCATCGCCGCCGTCGACGCTGTGCGATCCGTGACCGGCGTTGCGGCACAACTGAAGTGGCCCAACGACGTCCTCGTCGACGGACGCAAGCTCGCCGGGATCCTCGTGGAGGTCGCGGCCACCTCGCCGGTGCCCACGGTCGTCGCTGGCATCGGCATCAACGCCACCCTCGGACGCGACGAACTGCCCGTCCCCACCGCCACCTCGCTGCTGCTCGAGGACGCCACCGAACTCGATCGCACGCCGCTCGCGCAGGCGCTGCTCGCCGGCTTCGGCGAGCGGATCCGGGCGTGGGCCCGGGCGGGATGGGACACCACCGAACTCGCCGCGGCCTACCGCGAACGATGCGGCACGGTCGGGCAGCGCGTCCGTGCGATCCTGCCCGGCGACACCGATCTGCACGGCGTCGCGACCGACGTCGACGACCAGGGACGGATCGTGATCCGCCCCGACGGCGGGGAAGAGTCCGTGGCGGTCGCTGCGGGCGACATCACACATCTGCGACCGGTCTGAGCACCCTGCGACTGCTCGCATCGGTACAAGACCGACATATGCCATCGTGGGCGGTATGGGATACCCGGAGGACGCCCTCGCACCCGAGGAAGAGTTGCTGCTGCACCGGCATCCGCACTGGAAGTCTCTCGTACTGCCGACGGCCACCTTCCTCGTGTCGACGATGGTCGCCGGTTTCCTGGTGGGACTCGTCCAGGCGCGGCTCGACGGTGCCGCCGCGACCTGGTGTGGCCTCGCCGTGGCCGCGGCGTGGATCGGCCTCGTCGGCTGGCGGTGCGTCCCTCCCTTCGTCGGGTGGCTCACCACGCACTTCATCGTCACCGACCGGCGCGTCCTCGTCCGCACCGGTGTGCTCACCCACACGGGTATCGACATCCCGATGGGCCGGATCAGCAACGTCCAGTTCCGGCACGGCCTCGTCGACCGGATGCTCCGGACCGGCACGCTCGTCGTGGTGTCCGCCGCCGACGATCCCATCGAGTTCGACGACATCCCTGACGTCCAGCAGGTGCACGCCCTGCTCTACCGGCAGGCCTTCGACGCGCAGAACCAGCGCCCCGGTGACCATCACACCACCCGCTACCGGCGCGACGAGCACGGGCATGAGCACCGCAAGGGGTGGTGACCGCGAGTCGCAGGTGCGCCGACGCGAGTCGCAGGTGCGCCGAGGCGAGTCGCAGGTGCGCCGACACGACCCGCCGGTAATCCCGACAAAGCGAACCGCGATCCGTACGCTGGCGTGGTGACTGCCGTTCTACTCGCCGAAGACGACGACGCAATCGCTGCACCGCTGTCCCGCGCACTGGGACGCGAAGGGTACGACGTGACCGTCGAGGACAACGGTCCGGCCGCGCTCGAACAGGCACTGTCGGGCAGGTTCGAACTGCTCATCCTCGACCTCGGTCTACCTGGGATGGACGGACTCGAAGTGTGTCGCCAGATCCGGGCGAGCCGCTCCGATCTGGCCGTGCTCATGCTCACCGCCCGCACCGACGAGGTCGACTTCGTCGTCGGTCTCGATGCCGGCGCCGACGACTACGTCGGCAAACCGTTCCGTCTCGCTGAGCTCATGGCGCGTGTGCGCGCGCTGTTGCGCCGGCGCGGCGGCCCGGAGAACGACGACATCGTGGACGTCGCCGGGATCCGGCTCGAACGTGCCGCGCGCCGTGTCCTCGTGGACGGCTCCGAGGTGACGCTCGCCAACAAGGAGTACGAGCTCCTGCGTGTGCTGCTCGAACACGCGGGGCAGGTCGTCTCCCGCGACGCGATCCTCGAGGAGGTGTGGGGCGACGCCGACCTGCGCGGTTCGAAGACGCTCGACATGCACATGTCGTGGTTGCGCCGCAAGATCGGCGACGAGGGGCCGGCCGGGGAACGTCGCATCGCCACGGTGCGCGGTGTCGGTTTCCGGCTGAACACCGACTAGCGTCTCCGGCGTGCGCAGCCGCATCCTCAACGCCGTCCTGGCGACCGTGCTGCTCGTCGCGCTGTTGCTCGGCATTCCGCTGGCCTACACGGCGTTCCTGTTCGTCGAGGACACCGCCCGCCGCGACCTGCAGAACCGGCTCGAACGCATGGCCGACGAGATCATCGCCCAGGAGGGCACCGACGGATTCGTCGTCGGTGGTCTCGACACGAGTTCCCTGCGTCTGCTCGTCCCCACCGACGGGCGGGCTGTCGTGGTCTACCCGACACCCGAGAACGTCGCGGCGCGGCTGGACATCGGCACGCCGGTGCTCGGGGCGTCGATCGTCGAGTCGTTGTCGATGGGGACGTCCGGCTCGCTGCTCATCGAGGTGCCCTCGGAGAGCATGCGAACTCTGCAGCAGCAGGTGCTCGCCGCGGTGAGCCTGCTGGTGCTGCTGTCCGTCGCGGCGGGGGCGCTGGTCGCGGTGGCGACCGCCCGAAGACTCGCCGACCCGCTGCGCGACGTGGCGAACCGCGCGGCCCGTCTCGCCGAGGGCGACTTCCGCCCGGTGGCCCGGCGGCACGGTATCCCCGAACTCGATCGCGTCTCCGACGTGCTGGATTCGGCCGCCGTCGAGATTTCGCACCGCCTGCAGCGCGAGCACGCGCTCGTCGGCGACGTCTCGCATCAGCTCCGCTCCCGGATGACCGCGATCCGGCTGCGGCTCGACGAGTTGTCCACCCACGAGGATCCTGCCGTGGTGGAGGAGGCCGAGGCGGCCATGGCACAGGTGGACCGGCTGACCACCGCGATCGACGGTCTCGTGCGCCAGTCCCGCGACAGCAGTGCCGACCAGCGCACCGACGTCTCGGTGGTCGGCGAACTCACCGGTGTCGTCGCCGACTGGCGCGGTCCCTACGAGGAGGCGGGACGGGAGCTGGTGTTGCGCGGCGATCCGTCGTTGCGGGCGGCGGTGACCGGTTCGCGGTTGCGTGAGGCGGTGGCGGTGCTGGTCGACAACGCGCTCGTGCACGGAGGAGGCACGTGCACGGTCTCGGTGCGACAGGTCGCGACCCGCGGCGACGTCACGGTGTGTGTCGAGGTGGCCGACGAGGGAGAGGGTGTCAGCGACGAGGTCGCGCCGTACGTCTTCGACCGCGGCTTCTCCGGGGGCGGGTCGACCGGGGTGGGACTGGCGCTCGCACGTGCCCTCGCGGAGGCCGACGGCGGTCGCCTCGAACTGCAGCGACGCCGGCCGGCACTGTTTGCGCTGTTCCTCGGCGCGCCCCGCGATCGGGACACCTGTACGCCGACCGGCACGCGCGAACCCCGCTAGACCTTCTTCCCGTCAGGAGCGGTCGAGCTGCTCGCTGGGCTCGCCCAGGGGAGCGTCCGGGACCATCTCCTCCGGAAAGACGAACTTCTTGAAGCAGTAGAAGCGGAAGATCATCTGCAGCAGGTTGCCGATGATGTACGCGCTGACGAAGTCGGCGATGTTCTCCGTCGCGAGGCTCACCTCGGGTACGCGCAGGTCGAAGACGTAACTCGAGATCCATAGCGGGATGAAAGAGAGCACGACGCCGATACCGCTGACGAAGAAGAACAGGAACGCCTCGTGGGCGCGCTCGCGACCGCCGCGATTACGGAAGGACCATTCGCGGTTGAGGATGTACGAGCAGATCACCGCGACGACACCGGCGATGATCTTGGCGGTCACCGGCTTCTCGGACAGAACTGTGAGCTTGAGCGTGTAGAAGATCGCCGAGTCGATCACGAAGGTGGTGCCGCCGACGATGGCGAATTTGATCAATTCGCGATGCCGGAGCAACAGCCCCCGGAAAGGCTGGGGAACTCTGCTCAACGCTTCATCGACGATTGTCACTTGGAGAAGTGTACGAAACGAAGAGGTGGATTTCCGAAACCCGACCGCACATGTCGGCATTCCCACACCGCTGGGCGGGCCGGTGGGAGGTCCCTCGACGCTCGGCGGGGGAGCAGCGGAACGACGTCACGACATGCTGTGACACCATGGACAGCCGTGACAGGCAGACCTGAATCGTCCCCCAGATCCGATACGCCCCGCACCCTGACGACGGGCATGCCGGTCGTCACGATGATCGGTGGTGGACAGCTCGCGCGGATGACCCATCAGGCGGCGATCGCGCTCGGCCAGACGCTCCGCGTCCTCGCCGGGAGCGCCGACGAACCCGCCGCGCAGGTCAGCCCGAATGTGGTGCTCGGCAGCCATGACGACCTCGACGCCCTCCGCCGCGCCGCGACCGGCGCGCACGCGCTGACCTTCGATCACGAGGGTGTCCCGACCGAACATCTCGAGGTCCTGCAGCGCGAAGGCGTCGCGGTGCTGCCGCCCCCGCAGGCCCTGATCTACGCCCAGGACAAGATCGCGATGCGCAAGCGGCTCGGTGAGCTCGGCGCACCGATGCCGAAGTTCGCGGAGATCACCTCCGTCGAGGATGCCCGCGCCGCCCTCGACGCGCTCGGCGATCCGTACGTGCTCAAGGCCGCACGCGGTGGCTACGACGGCCGTGGCGTGTGGATTCTCGACGACCACGCCGAACTCGAGCGGGTCGTCGCCGACCAGCTCGCTGCCGGTGTCCCGCTCCTCGCCGAGGAGAAGGTCGAGTGGACGCGCGAGCTGTCGGCGATGGTCGCGCGGTCCCCGTTCGGCCAGGGCGCGTCGTGGCCGGTCGTCGAGACCGTCCAGCGCGACGGCCAGTGCGCCGTCGTCATCGCACCCGCCCCGAACCTGCCCGAGGACGTCGCCACCGCCGCCGAGCAGCTCGCGCTGCGCATCGCCGGTGAGCTCGGCGTCGTCGGTGTCATGGCGGTCGAGCTGTTCGAGACGCGCTCCGGTGAGCTGATCGTCAACGAACTGGCGATGCGTCCGCACAACTCCGGTCACTGGGGCATGGACGGTGCCCGCACCGGCCAGTTCGAACAGCACCTGCGCGCCGTGCTCGACTACCCGCTCGGCGACACGAGCCCGATCGCGCCGGTGACAGTGATGGCGAACGTGCTCGGCGCGCCCGAGGCGCCGGCGATGAGCATGGACGAGCGACTGCACCACCTGTTCGCCCGGATGCCCGACGTGCACGTGCACCTCTACGGCAAGGGTGAGCGCAAGGACCGCAAGATCGGCCACGTCAACGTGCTCGGCGCGCCGTCCGGGTCGATCGACGATCCCGAGTACGTCGCCGCCGTGCGCGAACGCGCGGAACGCGCGGCGCACTGGCTCTCGCACGCGGTGTGGACCGACGGTTGGAACGAACACACGGGAGAAATCGGTGAGTGACGTGGCACAGTGTGCACAGGTCGGCCTGATCATGGGCAGCGACTCGGACTGGCCGACCATGCAGGCCGCGGCCGAGGCGCTGGTCGAGTTCGGGATCCGCTTCGAGGTGGGTGTCGTCTCGGCGCACCGCACGCCGCAGCGGATGCTCGACTACGCCAAGGACGCCGCCGGCCGCGGGATCAAGGTCATCATCGCGGGCGCCGGCGGCGCCGCCCACCTACCCGGCATGGTCGCCTCGGCGACCCCGCTGCCGGTGATCGGCGTTCCGGTGCCGCTGAAGTACCTCGACGGTATGGACTCGCTCCTGTCGATCGTGCAGATGCCCGCCGGTGTCCCCGTCGCCACCGTCTCGATCGGCGGCGCCCGCAACGCGGGTCTGCTCGCCGCGCGCATCCTCGGTGCCTCCGATCCGGCGCTGCGCGAGCAGATGGAGAAGTTCCAGGCGGGTCTCGAGCAGATGGTGCTCGAGAAGGACGAGGCGCTGCGGCAGAAGCTGCTCGGCTGACGGAGCGTCGCCGTGCAGACGACCCCGCTGCTCGAACGCTGGAACCGGTGGGCCCGCGGGCACACCGGAGTGATCGACGGGGCGTTGGCCGCGGTGCTCGCCCTGTTCGGGGTCGCCCTGCACGTGGCGGACGCGCGATCGGTGGCGGGTCTGTTCGTCACCCTCGCGCTCACGCTGCCGCTGGCCTGGCGCAGGACCCGCCCGGTGGTGGCGGGTTCGCTCGTCGCGCTCGCCGCCTACGCGCACCTGCTCGTCCTGCCGGAGGTCCTGCCGATCGCGGCGATCGCGGTGCCGATCGCGGTGTACGCGCTCGCCGCCTACGCTCCGCGGTGGGCCGCCAACACCGCGCTGCCCGTCGCGGTGGTTGGGGGCGCACTCGCCGGAGTGCTCTATTTCGGCTACGACGGCCGCACCGCGCTCGAAGCGTTCGTGACGGCCACCTTCGTCGCGGTCTTCCTCGCTGGTGTGTGGGCGTTCGGCCGGGTCCGCGGGTTGCGTTTGCGCGAGATGGATTCGCTCACCGAGCGCAACCGGTTGCTCGAACTCGAACGCCTCAAGGAGGCCGAACTGGCCGCCACCCAGGAGCGCACCCGCATCGCCCGGGAGATGCACGACATCGTCGCGCACTCGCTCACGGCGATCATCGCGCAGGCCGACGGTGGTCGCTACGCCGCCGCGACGAACCCGGAGGCGGCCGCAGGGGCGTTGACCACCATCGCCGAGACCGGGCGTCGCGCGTTGACCGACATGCGCGGGTTGCTGTCGGTGCTCCGTGAGGACACGCCGCGCGAGTTCACCACCACACCAGGCGTCGGCGACGTGCCGGCGCTCGTCGAGCAGATGCGCACGAGCGGGCTCGAGGTCGAGTTCTCGGTCGACGGGCAGAGCCGCGAGGTGCCCGAGGGACTGGGGCTGTCGGTTTACCGGATCGTGCAGGAATCGCTCACCAATGTCCTCAAGCACGCGGGTCCCCGCGCCCGCACCCACGTCCGTCTCGACTGGCGGCCCGACACGCTCGTCGTCGAGATCGTCGACGACGGCAGGGGAGCGGCGGCGCTCGTCGAGGCCCGCCCGGGTGGGCAGGGGCTGACCGGTATCGAGGAGCGGGCCCGGCTGCACGGCGGTCGCGCGGCGGCCGGTCCGAGGGACGGTGGCGGCTACCGGGTCCGTGCCGAACTGCCCGCACCGGCGGTCTCCCCCCTAGGGTGGCGTCCGTGACCGAACCCGCCCGCGACACCCGATCCGACACGACCATCCGTATCGGGCTCGTCGACGACCAGCAACTCGTGCGCGCCGGTTTCCGCATGGTGCTCGAATCGCAGCCGGACATCGAGGTCGTCGTCGAGGCGTCCGACGGCGAGGCCGCCGTCGCCGAACTCGAACGGGTCCGCGCCGACGTCGTGCTGATGGACGTGCAGATGCCGCGGGTCGACGGGATCTCGGCGACGCGGTCGTTGCTGCGCTCGGCCGACGCGCCGAAGGTCGTGGTGCTCACAACCTTCGACAACGACGACTACATCGTCCAGGCGATCGCCGCCGGTGCGAGCGGCTTCCTGCTCAAGGACGCGCCGCCCGAGGACCTGCTGGCCGCGGTACGGACGGTGCACCGCGGTGACGCCGTGATGGCCCCGCGCGCCACCCGCTCACTGCTGCACCATGTCTCGCCGTTGCTCGACGGTGCGGAGCGGCGCGCGGTGCCGGTCGCGGTGCCCGAGGATCTGACTCCACGCGAACTCGAGGTGCTCGTCGCGATGGCACACGGCCTGACCAACGGGGAGATCGCCGAGCGGTTCGTGCTCTCCGAGACGACCGTCAAGACCCACGTGGGCCGGGTGCTGGCGAAGACGGGATCGCGCGACCGCGTGCAGGCGGTGCTGTTCGCCTTCCGCGCCGGTCTCGTGCATCCCGACGATCTGCTCGGCTCGGGGGAGTAGGACCGTGGTGCCATCCCGGAGACGACCGGTCCTCCCGGGGTAGGACACCGGGGCGGCGAAGATCGACTCGCGGGTCGATGTGCGTGCGCCGCATCGTTTCTAGCGTCGAAGCATGACTTCGATCAGCTCTTTCGTACCGGCATGTTCGGCTCAGGGGGTCGCCCGCGTCTACGGGCGCGGCGACGCCGAGGTGCGTGCCCTCGACGGGGTGTCCGTCGCCTTCGCGCGGGGACGCTTCACCGCGATCATGGGACCGTCCGGATCCGGCAAGTCGACACTCATGCACACCCTCGCCGGTCTCGACGGTGTCGATTCCGGGCGCGTGATCCTCCACGGCGACGGCCGCCGCGCGGACGTCGAGATCAGCACCGCCCCCGATGCGGTGCTCACCGAACTGCGCCGCGACCGCATCGGATTCGTCTTCCAAGCGTTCAATCTGCTGCCCGTGCTCACCGCCCGCGACAACATCCTGCTGCCGATGCGGCTGGCCGGCTCGCGCCCGACGCCCGAGTGGTTCGACGAGGTGACCGGCCGGCTCGGTCTGACCGACCGGCTCGACCACCTTCCCCACGAGATGTCCGGCGGTCAGCAGCAACGCGTCGCCGTCGCGCGGGCGCTCCTGCCGCAGCCCGACGTGATCTTCGCCGACGAACCCACCGGAAACCTCGACTCGCAGTCCGGCGGGGAGGTGCTCTCGATGCTCCGGTCGAGCGTGCGGGAGACCGGTCAGACCGTGGTGATGGTGACGCACGATCCGGTCGCGGCCTCCTACTCCGATCGGGTGGTGCTGCTCGCCGACGGCCGGCTCGCCGGTGAGATCGCGCAACCCACAGCGGATTCGGTGATCGATGCGATGCGCGACCTGCGCACCTCCCGAACGGTGGTGCCGGTCCGATGAGGCATCTCGTCCTGGCCCAGGCCCGCGCCCATCGGGGGCGGTACGTCGCGTCCGTGCTGGCGGTCTTCGTCGCGGTCGCGTTCGTCGTCACCACCCTCGTGCTCGGCGACACGGTGAGTGCGTCGGTCTCGAAATCCACGGCGGCCCGGTATGAGGGGGTCGCGGCAGTCGCTCTTCCCGCCGACTCCACCGTCGCACCCGACGAGGTGCTCACGCTGGTCGCTACGACACCGGGCGTCGAGGCGGCGGCGCTCGACGTCAGCGGTCCCGTCCGGCTGATCGGAGCCGACGGGTCGTCCTCGAACGGCACCGCGACGAGCATCGCACCCGAGGGCGCCCTGCGGTGGCAGCAGCTCGGGGACGGACGCTGGCCGTCGAACCCGGGTGAGGTCGCCGTCGGCTCGTCGTCCGGCCGGGCGATCGGTGACGAGATCACCGTCGCCGGCCCGACGGGTTCCGTCCCCCCGACCACCGTGGAGGTCGTCGGTGTCGTCGATCTCGACGGATCACCGCTCGCCCTGAGCCCGGGATCGGTCTTCGGCGACGCCGCGCAGGTGCGGTCGTGGTCCGGGGACACGACGGACTGGGAGGTCCGTGCAGTCGGTGACGCCGACGCCGTGCGAGCGGCACTCGCGCCGGTGCCGGGCGTCGACGTCGTGCCGGGTGCCGATCGCGCCACGGCGGTCGCCGACGACTACGTCGGGGACGTCGCCCTGCTGCGCAACGTCCTGTTGTGCTTCGCGGCGATCTCGGTGGTCGTGGCCGGCCTGGTCATCGCCAACACCTTCTCCGTCCTGCTCGCCGCGCGCACCCGCGAACTGGCCCTGATGCGCTGCGTGGGCGTGACGTCCACCCAGGTCCGCCGCAGTGTCCGCGGCGAGGCGTTCGTCGTCGGCCTCGTCGCGGCCGTCCTCGGTGTGCTCGGCGGGTCCGGACTCGCCGCGGCCGTGGTGTCCGCGGCGCGGGCCGTGGACGCCCCGATCCCGCTCACGTCGGTCTCGGTGACGGCCACCACGGTGATCGCGGGTCTGATCGTGGGAACGGGCATGACGGTGGTCGCCGCGAACGGTGCCGCGCGGGCGGCGACCCGCGTGCGGGCGCTCGCGGCCCTGCAGCCCCTCGAGACCCGCCCCGAACCGGTGCGCGATTCGTGGGTGCGCCGCATCTGTGCCGCGCTGGCGATCGTCGGGGGCACGGCCCTGCTCGGTCTCGGGGTCGTCATGGCGAACGTGCTCGTCGCGTGCCCGGGTGGACTGCTGCTGTTCGTCGGTGTGGTGCTCGCCTCCCGCCGTCTCGTGCCCGCCGCGGTCGGTGCGGTGGGGGACGTGCTCGCCCGTGCCGGTGGCCCGCTCGCGGTGCTCGCCGCCGGCAACGCCCGGCGCAATCCGCGCCGCACCGCGTCGACGGCCACCGCGCTGTTCATCGGCGTGACGTTGACCTCGACCCTCGTCGTGGGGATCGGCACGCTCGAGGCCGGGGCGCCGGACGTGATCGACGAGCAGTTCCCCGTCGACATGGCCGTGACCGCGCCCGAACGCGACGGGCTCGCACCGGAGGTGACCGCGCGGCTGACGGCGGTCGACCGGGTGAGCAGCGGCGCCGAACTCGCGGCGGTCGACCTCACGATCGGCGGCACGGAGGCGTCGGTCCTCGGCGTCGATCCCGCGGCGATGGCCTCGACCGTCCGGACCGACGTGCGCC
The DNA here is from genome assembly GCF_059759155.1 of Rhodococcus sp. GQ147. Lineage (NCBI taxonomy): Bacteria > Bacillati > Actinomycetota > Actinomycetes > Mycobacteriales > Nocardiaceae > Rhodococcus > Rhodococcus sp. GQ147. The sequence continues at coordinate 95,560 of NZ_JCAXDU010000001.1, read as the reverse complement.
TGCCCGAGGCCGGGACGATCGTGCTCGAACGCTCTCTGGCGAGGTCGGTGGGCGTGGACGACGGAGCCGTCATCACCGTCGGCGGCCCGGCGGGCACCCGCGAGCTGACCGTCGCCACGACCGAGCCGGGGATGCCCGACATGATCGAGTGGAGCGACCTGACCGCCGTCGCCGGCCCCGTCACGGCGGACACCGTGTGGCTGAAACTCGATCGAGGAATGTCGGACGAGGACCTCGTCGCCGTTTCCGACGACCTGTCTCGGGTCGCCGCGGCCGAGGTTCCGGGCAGCGAGGTGGTCGGTGCGGTGCAGATGCGGCAGATGCTCGAGAAGATCCTCGACACGATGCTGCTGATCGTCGGCGGGCTGCTGTCCGTGGCCGTGGTGATCGCCCTGATCGGCGTGGGCAACACGATGGCGTTGTCCGTGCTCGAGCGGCGACGGGAGACCGCGATGCTGCGCTCGGTGGGTCTCTCGCGGGCCGGTGTGCGGAGTCTGCTCGTGCGGGAGGCGTCGATCATAGCCGGCGTGGCGTCGCTGCTCGGCGTGGTGCTCGGCCTGCTGCTCGGGGCGGCCGGCACGGCCTCGGTAATCGGCCCGGGCCACATCGCACCAGGTTCGGTGCCGTGGTGGCAGCTCGCGGCGATCGTCCTGGTGGGCGGTGTGGCGGGCGTCGTCGCCTCGCTCGTCCCCGCCCAGCGCGCGAGCCGGGTGTCGCCGGTCGCGGCGATGGCGGGGTGACGGTCGGTCCTCCGCCCGACGGTGCTCCCGGTCGACCGGAACGCGCCCGAGTCCTTCCGCGGCTCGGGGGCGTTCGTCGTCGAATCGGCGGTTCGAGACGACCGGCCGAGAACTAGGCCGACGAAGTCGGCAGAGGATCGGACCGATCGAGTCGGCGTAGGCTCGAGCCGTGTCGGGACGGGACCGGAAGCGTGCCAGGGCGATACGGGTGTCGCGCGGGGTCCCGTCGGTGCGGTTCGTCACCGCGCTCGCGACGGTGTGGGGCAGGGCCTGGGGCGGCTCGGTGTCCTTCGACGACGAGTTCGGCTTGTTCGTCTGCAGCGGTATGCGCGGTGGCTTCGCGCGCGGCGGCACCACCGTCGGCGGTGTCTTCCTCACCCGTAGGCCACCGACGCGGGCGCTGCTGCGCCACGAATCCGTGCACGCGGACCAGTGGGCCCGTTACGGCATCGGCTTCGCGGTGCGTTATCTGTGGGAGGAACTCCGCAACCCGGGCTCTCGCAACAGGTTCGAGATCGAGGCGGGACTCGCCGATGGCGGCTACCGCGCGGAGCGCGGGATCACCCGTCCAGACGAACCGTGATCTTCTCGCTCGCGACGCGGCGTTCGGTGGCCTCCGGGTCGGGATTGCTCACCTGTACAAGCGACGCCCGGGCCGCGAGCACCGCGAGCAGTCCGGCGACGAGAGCGTCGGGCTGCGACCAGGACCGGGACGACAACACGCGGTCGCCGCTGCCGATACCCGCCGCCGACGCCGACTCCGTGGCGGCAGCGAGCACGTCCGACTGCGAACGTCCGGCGAGCACGGCGTCGCCCGCACCGGAGGGTCGGAACTGGTCGCCGTGCATCCGCACGTCCGTCGCATAGTCCGTGATCCCTGGCGGCAGGTCGCGCACGGGGGCACCGAAGGCGTCGAGCGACAACGCCGCGACCTCGGCAACCGTGTCGACTTCGTCCAACCGGTCGGGGGTGACGAGAGCGAGATCGGCATCCGGGTCGGCGTCGAGGACGACCTCGGCCCCTGCCCACCACACGCCCAGCAGGACCGCGGCGCTCTGCCAGTGGGCGGGAAGCAGCACCGCCACCCGACCTCCCGGAAGGACTCCGAACTGGTCGCGAATCATATTGGCCGTCTTGGCAGCCCAGTTGGCGAGGGTGAGCGCCGACAGTTCGATCCGCGCGCCGGTCGCGTCGTCGTACCAGGTGATCCGCGGACCCGCCGGATCTTCGGCGAGGATCGGGTCGAGCAGTGCGTCGGTCAGGGTGGTCACGATGTCCTTCTTCTCGGATTCTGTTCGCGCGACTGTCGGTTCACACAGGTGTCAGTTCACGCAGCGCGGGCCGTCGGAGCCCGCATCGATGGGCGGTGCGGCGGGAGCCGGGGTGGCGGTGCCACCGGCCGGGCTCACGCCGATGTCGGAGGCGGATGCGGCGGTGGACGAACCGGAGTACGACGACGAGCCGGGGCCGGTGTAGTCGCCGGCGAGCACGACCCGCACGGTGCCGGCCGGGAGCGAGGGATCGGACTCGGTGGCGAGACCACCGAGCGCCGCGGCCACCGCGCGGGTCTCGTCGGAGTCCTCATCGGCACCGAAGACCGTCGACGTGCCCACACCGGAACCGGTGTAGTTGCCCACCTCGCCCTCGACGTAGCCCTCCTCGGACAGAGCCGTGGAGACCTGGGAGGCCAGGCCGGACACGGATCCGGCGTTCGCGACGTCGACCGTAACGGTCGACGCGTCGATGTCGGGAGCGGGCACCGGGGTCGAGGTGGTCTCGCTGCCGTCCGGTTCGCGGCCGATCAACTCGGCGACGAAGGAGCGCACCTCGTCCGGATCGACCTGCACGACCGACTCGCCGTAGTCGGTCATCGCGTTGATGTCCTGCACCGGGATCGTCGAGAAGGTCACGTCGCCACCGGCGAGGCCCTGCAACTGCGTCGCGAGCGCCATGATGTCCCAATCGGAGTCGAGCACCACCGAGCGCTGCACTGCGGCGGTCAGCTGACTCACCTTCGACGGGTTGGACAACGTCTTGGCGCTGAGCACCTTCTGTGCCAGCGACGCCATGAACACCTGCTGCCGCACGATCCGGTCGAGATCGCCGCGCGGCAGGTCGTGACGCTGGCGGACGAAGCTCAGTGCGTCCGAACCCTGCAGGGTCTGCTCACCGGCATCGAAACGGGCACCCGACAGCGGCTCGTCGACCGGTGCGTTCAGGCACACCTCGACACCGCCGACGGCGTCGGTGAGCAGCACGAAGCCGAGGAGTCCGACCTCGGCGTAGTGGTCGACCGTCACACCCGTCAGGTCGGCGACCGACTCGATGAGCGCCTCCCGGCCTGCCTGGGTCGATTCCTTCTCGAGTTCGGCCTCGGTCGCGTCGGCGTCCGCTTCGACGAGCTCGGCGCGCCGGTTCGCCTTCGTGGCGCCGTAGGCCGCGTTGATCTTCGACATCCCGATCTCGGGCACCTCGACGTAGGTGTCGCGGGGGATCGACATCGCAGTGGCCGACCGGCCGTCGTTCGGCACGCGGATCAGGATGATCGTGTCGGTGTTGTTCGCTACTTCTTCGCCGGCGCGCAACGCGTCGAGCTCGCGCTGGGAGAGAGGATTGCCGTGCGCGTCGGTGCGGCTGTCCGTGCCCACCAGCAGGATGTCGACGGCGCCGTCCTCGCCGTCGCCGAGGGCCAGGCCGCGGACCGAGGCCAGCGACGACTGCAGCGCGTCGACGCTGCGCCACGCCGCACCGGTGACGACCAGCACGAGGCACGCCGCGATCGCGACGGCGATCTGCCACGGCCTTCCGCTGTACACCCGTGCCTCCGCCGGTGCTCCGGGGCTGCGTGAGGGCGGCTCGCGACGCGCGGAACGCCGGGACTGCCGGGGACCGGGATCCGACCCGTACCTGCCGTCGGCAGCTGTCGGATCGCCCGCGCGGGTGCGACGTCCCGTGGGGGCGGGACGTCGGCCGGTGCGGCGACGCGGCTCTGGCGGCACCTGGTACTCCTCCTGTGGGTGGTACGGGGTCTGTGGATGTAGCTCTCGGTTGAAGGCTACTGGTGGGGACGCTCGCCCGGCGCGCACCACTCCGGCGTGCCAGACTTCTCCGGGTGCGTAGCGTTCTCGTCACCGGAGCCCGTGGCCAGCTCGGCCGTCATCTCGTGAACCGCGGCACCGCGGCGGGGATACCGATCCGCGGTGTCGGATCGTCCGAGGTGGACATCACCGATCCACAGGCCGTGGCCGCCGCGGTCGAACCGGGATCCGTGGTGATCAACGCCGCCGCGTACACCGCCGTCGACGCGGCCGAGACCGACGAGGACCGGGCCGCTGTGGTGAACGGCACGGGCCCGGGCGTGTTGGCCGCCGTCTGTGCCGACAAAGGTGCCCGTCTCGTCCATGTCTCCACCGACTACGTCTTCGCCGGCGACGCGACCGAGCCCTACTGCGTGGACGCGCCGACCGGCCCGCGCACGGCCTACGGCCGCACCAAACTCGCCGGTGAACGGGCGGTGCTGGAGGTGCTTCCCACCGCGCACGTCGTGCGCACCGCCTGGGTGTACACCGGCGACGGCAACGACTTCGTCGCGACCATGCGGCGGCTCGAGGGCGAGCGGGAGACCCTGCGCGTCGTCGACGACCAACGCGGTTGCCCCACCTACGCGCGCGACCTGGCCGACGGACTGATCGAACTCGCCGAGCACGGTGACCGGATCCCCGGTGGGATTCTGCATGCCACGAACGCCGGAGAAGCGACGTGGTTCGACCTCGCCCGGGCGGTCTTCGAGGAGATCGGCGCCGACCCGGAGCGGGTGCAACCCTGTGGCAGCGACGAGTTCGTCCGCCCCGCGCCGCGGCCGGCCTATTCGGTGCTCGACGACAGTGCCTGGATCGGTGCCGGCCTGACGCGCTTCCGTCCGTGGCGGGAGGCACTGCACGAGGCGATCGCCGGTAGCGGAACCGTGCCGCCCGCGCGATGACGTGGGAGGAAACGGCCCGTGAGGTGTCGCACACCGTCGAGGTCGCTAAGGTGACCGGCGTGGATTCGACGCTGGCCGTGGTGACGGTGACCTATTCGCCCGGTGAGCACCTCGAGAACTTTCTCACCTCGCTCACCTCCGCGACCGTTCTGCCGACGCAGGTGATCCTGGCCGACAACGGTTCGATCGACGGTGCTCCCGAGGCCGCCGACGCGGCACACGAGAACGTGCGACTGCTCCGGACCGGGGGAAACATCGGATACGGCGGGGCGATCAATCGCGCGGTCGCCGAGATCGACCCGTCCGCGGAGTTCGTGATCGTCGCGAACCCGGACGTCCGGTGGCACCCCGGTTCGATCGACGAACTGCTCGAGGCGGCGCGTCGCTGGCCGCGAGCCGGCTCGCTCGGGCCGCTGATCCACGAACCCGACGGAAGCGTCTACCCCTCGGCACGCACCGTCCCCACCCTCGCCTCCGGTGCCGGTCACGCGCTGCTCGGCACCGTCTGGCCGGCCAATCCGTGGACGCGTCGCTACCGGCAGGAGAACGAGGAGATCAGCGAACGCCCCGTGGGCTGGCTGTCCGGATCGTGCCTGCTGCTACGGCGAGCGGCCTTCGATTCGATCGACGGCTTCGATTCACGGTACTTCATGTACATGGAGGACGTGGACCTGGGCGACCGGCTCGGACGAGCGGGCTGGCTCAACGTGTACGTGCCGTCCGCGGTGGTCACGCACGCCAAGGGCCACGCGGCCGGACGGCACCCCGAACTGATGCTTCCGGCACATCATGAGAGTGCCTACCGCTTCCAGGCGGACCGTCACCCCCACGGGTGGCAGGCACCGCTGCGGTGGGCTCTGCGGGCCGGGCTCGCGGTGCGATCGCGAGTGGCGGTCGCAGCGGCCGTGCGGGAGCGTCGGAACGGGAGGACCGACCGGAACATTCGGGTCGGCACGACAGTGAACAGGGGAGACGATGACGAGTGAGTCGGCACCGCACACCGATGCGGTGATTCTGGTCGGCGGACAGGGCACGCGGCTACGCCCGTTGACGCTGTCGGCACCCAAGCCGATGCTGCCCACCGCGGGGGTGCCTTTCCTCACCCATCTGCTCGCGCGGATCCGTGAGGCAGGCATCAAACACGTCGTCCTCGGCACCTCGTTCAAGGCCGAGGTCTTCGAGCAGCACTTCGCCGACGGTTCCGACTTCGGTCTCGAGATCGAGTACGTCACCGAGACCGAGCCGCTCGGCACCGGCGGCGGTATCCGCAACGTGCTGCCGAGGCTGCGCGCCGACAACGTGATGGTCTTCAACGGCGACGTGCTCGGTGGCACCGATCTCGGTGCGGTGCTCGACACCCACGTGCGGACCGAGGCGGACGTGACCCTGCACCTGGTGCGGGTGAGCGATCCGCGTGCCTTCGGCTGTGTGCCGACCGACGAGGACGGCCGGGTGACCGCCTTCCTCGAGAAGACTCAGGATCCGCCGACCGATCAGATCAACGCCGGTTGCTACGTCTTCCGCCGCGAGATCATCGAGCAGATCCCCGAAGGCCGTCCGGTGTCGGTGGAGCGCGAGGTGTTCCCGGCGCTGCTGACCGAGGGCAAGAAGGTGTTCGGGCACGTCGACGCGGCCTATTGGCGCGACATGGGCACCCCGGAGGATTTCGTCCGCGGCTCGGCCGATCTGGTCCGCGGTATCGCTCCGTCCCCGGCGCTCCCGCCGCAGCGCGGCGAGTCGCTCGTGCATCCGGGTGCCTCCGTGGCCCCGGGCGCCCTGCTCATCGGCGGCACGGTCGTCGGCCGCGGCGCCGAGATCGGTGCGGGTGCCCGCCTGGACGGCGCGGTGATCTTCGACGGTGCGCGGGTCGAGGCCGGTGCGGTGGTCGAACGGAGCATCATCGGTTTCGGTGTACGGGTCGGTCCGCGGGCCTTGATCCGCGACGGTGTGATCGGTGACGGCGCCGATATCGGTGCGCGATGCGAGCTGCTGCGCGGTGCCCGGGTGTGGCCGGGAGTGAAGATCCCCGACGGCGGTATCCGGTTCAGTACCGACGTGTGAGTCGAGAGGTCGAAGTGGGTTTCGAAAGATACGTGGCCCTCGGTGATTCGTTCACCGAGGGAGTCGGCGACCCGGATCCGGCGCGTGCCAACGGGCTGCGCGGTTGGGCCGATCTCGTCGCCGGTGAGCTGGCGCGGCACTCGGAGAGCTTCGCGTACGCGAACCTCGCCATCCGGGGCCGGTTGCTGCGACCGATCATCGACGAGCAGCTCGAGACCGCCGTGGCGATGCGTCCCGATCTCGTGACGATCTATGCCGGCGGCAACAACCTCATGCGTCCGAAGCTCGACCTCGACGCGCTCGCGGCGGAATACGACGAGGCGATCGGCAAGCTCGCCGCGACCGGCGCCCGCATCCTGATGTGGACGGCCTACGACGGCAGCTGGGCGCCGGTCTTCGGGATGCTGCGCGGCCGCTGGGCCGTGTACAACGAACTCGTCCGGGCGATCGCCGATCGACACGGGGCGACCATCGTCGACTTCTGGCGGTTCGACGAGTACCGCGATCTGCGCATGTGGGACTTCGACCGGCTGCACATGTCCGCGGCCGGCCACCACAACATGGCGATCCGCGTGCTCGATCTGCTGGGCGTCGCACACGGTCTCGGACCGGTGGAGTTCGACGAGGCACCCGTCCTCACACGGGCCCAGGAACGCGCCGCGGACCGCGCGTGGATGCGCGAGTTCCTCGTCCCCTGGGTGGGCCGGCGGCTGCGCGGAGTATCCTCCGGCGACGGCATCACCCCGAAATACCCCGACCTCGGCCCTGTCCGGTTCTGACCTCACGGCCCGGTTCCGACCTCACGCTCGTCCCGGCAACCCACCGGGACGAGCGTGGTCGTCTCAGGCCCGTCGGGCCGCGGCGAGCCGGACCATGTGCGCGATGGTCTCGTGCTCGGCCTCCGGCGGAAGCGCGTCGACGGGCCACCACTGCAGGTCGGTGGATTCGTCGCTGCGCACCGGCCGGGCACCGACGGGTGCGGTCACCAGGAACCGCAGGTCGAGGTGACGGGTGGGCACGCCGAGGGAGCACGTGATCGGATGCGTGTGCGCCGACAGCAGTTCCGGATCGATCACCAGATCGGCGATGCCGGATTCCTCGGTGGCCTCGCGCAGGGCCGCGTCGACGACCGTGTCGTCCGACGGCTCGCAGTGACCGCCGAGCTGGATCCACCGCCCCACCCGCGGATGCAGGGTGAGCAACACGTTGCGGTGGTCGGCGTCGAGCACGATCGACGACGCCGTGATGTGGCCGGGCACGTGTTCGCGCAGGCACCCGTCGGGCGCTGAATCGAGGAACGCCAGCATCGTGTGCCGCAGCGATTCGGCGTCTTCCGAGTCGGTGCGCCAGGCGGTGAGCCGGTCGATCGCCGAGGCGTGCAGGGAACGCGCCGACACGACTACAGCTCCACGAGGGCGTCGCCCGGGTCCGCGGGTTCGCGCGGTTCCGGTTCGGTGAGCGGGTAACCGACGGCGACCGCCCCGAGCGGCGACCACTCGGCAGGAAGACCGAGTTCCTCGCGGACCACCTCGGGAGCGAAGATCGTCGAACCGATCCAGCAGCTGCCGAGCCCGCGGGTGGCCAGGGACACGAGCAGGCCCTGCACCGCGGCGCCGGCGGCGACGGTGAACATCGTCGCCTCGGCCGCGGTGCGACGGGCATCCGGATAATGGTGTGCGCCGTCGGGCACCCAGAAGGGGACGATCACCTCGGGTGCGTCGTAGAGGATCGCGCCGCGGGAGATCCGGCGTTCGACGGCCACCGGGTCGAGTCCGTCGCCGTGGAGATCCTCGGCCCACCTGTCGCGCATGCGGTCGAGGAGCCGGCGGCGCACCTGCTCGGTGCGCACCCACACGAACCGGACCGGACGGGTGTGATGAGGTGCGGGTGCGGTGAGGGCCTCGGCGACCGCCTCGCGCAGATCCTCGGGATCGACGGGCTCGGAGGCGAACTGCCGCACCGACCGGCGCAGCAGCAGCGCCTCGCGCCGACCGCGTTCGAGAGCCTCCTCGGTGCCGAGCCAGAACAGGTCGTCCTCGCCGCTGCGGATCAGGGCGCGGGCGGTGGATCCGTCGTCGGGCAGGCCGAGTCCGCGTACCACGGCGACGGGCACACCGCCGAGCTTGCCCTTGACCAGATCGCCTGCGGCGGCGATCTCGTCGGCGACCGCCACGGACGTCACCTGCAGTTCGTTGCCCTGCGAGTCATGGGAGCCGGCGTAGCCGTGCAGGACTGGAAGCCCGGACGAGCCGATCGCGGCGTCGGTCTGGCCGTTGCGCCAGGCGCGGCCCATGGTGTCGGTGACCACCACGGCGACCCGGACGCCGAGCAGCGCACCGATCCGTTCGCGGAGCGCCGCTGCGCTCGCATCGGGGTTCTCGGGCAGCAGCGCGAGTTCGGCGCTGTCGACATTGGATCCGTCGATGCCGGAGGCTGCCTGCACGATGCCGAGCTTGTTCTCGGTGATGAGGGTGCGGCCCTTGCGTGCCAGCACGCGCACCGCTTCCTGGTTCACCAGGCGCCGGCGGAGCGCGTCGCGGGCGTCGGGATCGGTGGGCGCGGCCACGATCCGTCCCTCGACCTTCGAGACCACTTTGCTGGTGACGACGAGGACGTCCCCGTCGGCCAGCCACGGTGCGGCCTGAGCGACGGCTGCGGCCAGGTCGTCGCCGGGCCGGAATTCGGGAAGCCCGGCGACGGGCAGGATCTCGATCGGGCCGCCCGGCGCGTGGTCGCGCACTGCAGGGTCGGCGACGGCGTCCGGCATCACAGGGTCACTCCGGCGAGGTCGAGGGCGGCGCGGGCCATCTCGGCCGTCGCGTCGGTGTCGGTCATGAGCAGGGGAACGGATCGGACCTCGACGCCTGGCACCTCGGCGTTGTCGGTCGAGTGCACGAGCCAGCCGTCGAGAATGCCTGTGCCCGAGCGGGCGCCGTAGTACCGGCCGACCGCCTCGGCGGTGGTCTCCACTCCGATGACGTCCAGGCACGCATCGGCCATGCCGCGCAGGGGCTTGCCGTCGATGACGGGGGACAGGCCGACGACCTTCGCCGACGTGGTGCGCAGCGCCCCACGGATACCGGGGATCGCGAGGATCGCTCCGACGCTCACGACGGGGTTCGACGGGGCCAGAACGACGGCATCGGCGTTCTCGATCGCCTCGAGCACACCGGGAGCGGGCTCTGCCTCTTCCGCGCCGATGTGGGCGAAGCTGTGGGTGGGCACCTGGGCGCGGTGGCGGACCCACCATTCCTCGAAGTGCACGGCCCGCTGTTCACCGTCCTCAGGATCGGTGATGACGACGTGGGTCTCGCTGCGGTCGTCGGAGACCGGCAGCAGGGTCACACCCGGCTTCCACCGCGTGCACAGTGCTTCGGTGATCGCGGAGAGCGGATAGCCGGTCCGCAGCATCTGCGTCCGGATGAGGTGGGTGGCGATGTCGCGGTCGCCGAGACCGAACCAGTCGGGGATCGCCCCGTAGGCGGCGAGTTCCTCCTTGGCGTTCCAGGTCTCACCGGCGCGGCCCCAGCCGCGTTCGGTGTCGATCCCACCGCCGAGGGTGTACATGCAGGTGTCGAGATCCGGACAGATCCTCAGGCCGTGCATCCACACGTCGTCGCCGACGTTGACGATCGCGGTGATGCGGTGTGCCGCGTCCGGATTCGGCTCCACGCCCGGAGAAATATCGAGAAGCCGGCGCAAACCTGAGAGAAAACGCGCCCCACCGACACCTCCGACCAATACAGTCACATTCACGGCCCAAGCCTAAGCGGTGCGTCGCCTACCCGGTCGCGCACCGTCCGAAACGCGTTTCGGCAAAGCGGCCGATGATATGTGAACAACGCCGCTCCGCTTGACCGCGACACACCCGAAGTGTCTAATCACATACATGTCATTCGATAATCGAATTCGAGATCCCTTGCGGTGAACCCGCATTCGAACGAGTATTCGAAGGATGGCAGCGGGTTGATCCCCGGTCATGATTCGGCGCTGCAGGTGAGGAGGGACAATGGCCGGCGAGCGCGACAGCTTCGAGCTCACTCGAAGCGATACTGCAGTCGAGGCTGTCTGTGACTACCCGGACGTCGGGGTGCCCGTCCTGAGTTTGATCTCGGGATTCGGTGACCCAGCGGACGGCGAGGAGCAGTGGCAGGAGCGTGCGCTCTGTGCGCAGACCGATCCGGAGGCATTCTTCCCCGAGAAGGGTGGCTCCACCAGAGAGGCCAAGCGCATCTGCATGGGGTGTGAGGTCCGGGACGAATGTCTCGAATACGCTCTCGCTCACGACGAGCGGTTCGGTATCTGGGGCGGGCTCTCCGAGAGGGAACGCCGTCGCCTCAAGCGCGGAATAGTCTGACGAGGAGTTCGGCCCGGTACGGGGAGTGCGGGACCGAGTGAAACACCGAATCGGATGACGAAGGCCGGGTTGCGGCCGTGGGGGACGAGCAACCCGGCCTTCGTCATGTATCCGGAACGTTTCTCAGTCCTCGTCGTCCTCGTCGAGTGTCGGATCCACCACTTCCGGTTCGACGCCGAGATAGGTGGCCACCTGGTGCACGAGGACGTCGTGCACCAGATCCGTCAGATCGTCCGGATCCTTCGCGCGCACCTCGAGAGGTCGGCGGAACAACACGATCCGCGCCCGGGTGGCAGCGCCTCGTCGATCGATCCCCGCCGGCACGAGCCGGGACAGCGGCACCGGCCCGTCGGCAACCACCTCGTCCGGCCAGTTGACCGAGTCGGGGTCGCGTGCCCGGATCTTCGGGACCTCGTCGACGGCGATGTCGAGTTTGGTGAGGCGGTCGTGCCAGCGCGCGTCGATCGGCGCGAACGCCCCCAATACGAGCAGGTCGAATTTCTCTGCGCGTGTCTTCCACGCCGGCAGGCTCTGCGGGAACAGGGGACCGCGGATTCCCCTGCCGCGGCGTGCCACGGCACGGGACGACACAGGGCGGGAACGTCGTGCGCGGACCATGCCATGGACACTACGACACGAAAATCGCTCCACCCTTTCGGTGTGTCCGAATAGTCCTGGCGCGTCCGGCGCGCTACGCTCCCAGTCGTGAGAACACTGCGTCGATGCTGCCGGCCTGGGTGCAAGAACCCTGCTGTTGCGACGCTGACCTACGTGTACTCGGACTCCACTGCCGTTGTCGGTCCCCTGGCGACCGTCGCGGAACCGCACTCGTGGGATCTCTGCGAGATGCACGGTTCGCGCATCACGGCACCCAAGGGCTGGGAACTCGTCCGATACGAGGGAGCGTTCTCGTCGGCCACCCCCGACGAGGACGATCTGACCGCCCTCGCCGAGGCCGTACGCGAGGCCGGCCTGGGGGAGCGTTCCCGTTCCGACGCGAGCGACGACGACGCCGAGCAACCCCAACGGGCCGTCGTGCCTCCCACCGCACGCACCGGCCGACGCGGTCACCTGCGTGTTCTTCCCGATCCCACGTCCTGAGCCGTTCGCACTAGGCTGAGCGAGTGCGATGTCGCGGAGGACGGTATCGCACGAGTCGAGTTCAGGAGCTAATACAGTGGCGAGAGCTGCCGAGTCGGTGTCAGCAGTCATCAAGGCCTACGACGTACGGGGTGTCGTCGGAGAGCAGATCGACGAAGAGTTCGTCCGCGAGGTCGGAGCGTCGTTCGCACGCCTGTTGCGCAGTGAGGGCAGCGCGGACCGTGTGGTGATCGGGCACGACATGCGCGCCTCGTCCCCCTCGCTCTCGCAGGCCTTCGCCGACGGGGTCACCGCCCAGGGACTCGACGTGGTGCTGATCGGCCTCGCATCCACCGACCAGCTCTACTTCGCGTCGGGCCTGCTCGACGCACCCGGCGCGATGTTCACGGCCAGCCACAATCCCGCGAAGTACAACGGCATCAAGCTCTGCCGTGCCGGTGCCAAGCCCGTCGGTCAGGACACCGGTCTGGCGCAGATCTCCGCCGACCTCGTCGAGGGGGTGCCCGCCTACGACGGCGAGCGCGGCAACATCACCGAGCAGGACGTCCTCGAGGACTACGCCTCGTTCGTCCGCGGCCTGGTCGATCTCGCGGAGATGCGTCCGCTGAAGGTGGCGGTCGACGCCGGCAACGGCATGGGAGGCCACACCGTCCCCGCCGTCTTCGGTGCCCTGCCCGTCGATCTCGTGCCGCTGTACTTCGATCTCGACGGCACCTTCCCGAACCACGAGGCCAACCCCCTCGACCCCGCCAACCTCGTCGACCTCCAGCGTCTGGTCGTCGAGTCCGGTGCCGACGTGGGCCTGGCCTTCGACGGCGACGCCGACCGCTGCTTCGTCGTCGACGAGCGCGGCGAGCCGGTCACCCCGTCCGCGGTCACGGCGCTCGTCGCCGCCCGCGAACTCGCCAAGGAACCCGGCTCGACGATCATCCACAACCTCATCACCTCGCGCGTGGTGCCCGAACTCGTCGCCGAGCAGGGCGGCAAGCCGGTGCGCACCCGGGTCGGGCATTCGTTCATCAAGCAGCAGATGGCCGAGACCGGTGCCGTCTTCGGCGGGGAACACTCGGCGCACTACTACTTCCGCGACTTCTGGGGTGCCGACTCCGGCATGCTCGCGGCGCTGCACGTCCTCGCCGCACTCGCCTCGCAGGACGGTCCGCTCTCCGAGTTGATGAGCTCCTACAACCGGTACGCGGCGTCGGGCGAGATCAACTCGACGGTAGCCGATGCTGCCGAGCGCACCGAGGCCGTCGTCGCGGCGTTCGAGGACCGCGCGGTATCGATCGACCGGCTCGACGGTGTCACCGTCGACCTGCCCGACAACGCCTGGTTCAACCTGCGTGCGTCCAACACCGAGCCGTTGCTGCGGCTCAACGTGGAGGCCCGCACGGACGGTGAGGTCGAGGCATTGGTGAAGGAGATCCTTTCCGTCGTTCGTGCGTAGGCGGAGGGACAACGGGAATAATCGAAGTGCCGGGACAGGTCGTGCCGGTGTCGGTTCGGCGGAGCACCGATCTCGGGTCGGTGGCCCCACCGGGCCCTGTCAGCCGGCTCGCCGAGGTCGCGGCGGCGGAAGGAAGGTGATGCGGTCGTGACGGCACCCTCACCGCTGTTCGACTTCGACGATGCGGGCGGTGTTCTCGCCGCCGATGTCGACGGCATCCTCAGGAGCGCGGCCCTCGGTGGCGCCCAGATCCGCGCGGTCGCCGCGGCGGTCGACGAAGGTCTGCTCGGCCGGCTCACCGACATGCACCCACGCAGTGTGGTCTTCGTCGGCACCGACGCCCGCGCCCGCTCGGCCGCGGAACTGGTCGTCGCGATGTTCGGTGGGCAGGCCGGTGTACCGCTGATCTCCGCGCCGACCACACCGCCGTGGGTCGGCGCGCTCGATGTCGTGGTGGTCTCGGGAAACGACGCCGGCGATCCAGAGCTGGCGCGCAGCATCGACGCCGGACTGCGTCGCAGCGCTGAGGTCGTCGTCGACGCCCCCGACGAAGGTCCGGTGCGGGCGGTCTCGGCCGGTCGCGCGATGTTGTTGCCGCCGCGCGTCCGGGTCCAGACCCGGTACGTGCTCGCCCGGCACGTCGCGGTGTTCTGTGCGGTGCTCGGCGTGTTGCAGCGCGCCGTCCGGATCACCGGTGTCCCGACGCTCGCCGAGGTCGCCGACACGGCCGACGAGGAAGCGGCGCGCAATCATCCGGCGAACGAGGTCTTCCACAATCCCGCAAAGTCGCTCGCGGTGCGCATGCAGTCGCGTCGCGTGGCGTTCGCGGGAGACTCCGCCGCGACGACGGTGCTCGCACGGCACGCGTCGGAGGCCCTGCTCCAGGAGGCGGGTGTGGTCGCCGGCGCTGCGGCACTGAGCGACGTGCTGGTCGCGCGCGACCGGCTCACGAATGTGGTCACCGCGAGCGGTGAGAACTACGACCCGTTCTTCCACGACGAGGAGCTGGACGGACCGGCGCCGATCGCACCGGCACGGGTGTTCGTGCTCAGCACCGACCCCGACCGCTCGGCGGCGCAGCGCAGGACGGCGGCACTTCCGGATGTGGAATTGATGTCCGTGATCGGAGAATTCGAATCGAGCACGGTTCCGACCGTGCTGGAACAGGTGGCAGTGTTGACCGTCCGCACAGAGATGGCGGCCGCATATCTCGGATTGGCAGGGGGGAGATAGTGCACCGACTCGAAGGTGCGGTGCGCTCGTACGCCTGGGGATCGCGGACCGCGATCGCCACCCTGCGTGGCCGCAATGTGCCGTCCCATCATCCCGAGGCCGAGTTGTGGCTCGGTGCGCACCCGGCCGATCCCGCCAGGCTGGTGGATCCGGACGGCGACGAGCACTCGCTGCTCGACGTGTTGTCGGCCGATCCGCAGCGACACCTCGGTGATCGCACGGTGGGGGCGTTCGGTCCCCGCCTGCCCTTCCTGCTCAAGCTACTGGCGGCGGAGGAGCCGCTGTCGCTGCAGGCGCATCCCAGCGCCGGCCAGGCGGCCGAGGGCTTCGCTCGTGAGGAAGCACTCGGCATCCCGATCGACTCGCCCGTCCGCAACTACAAGGACGCCAGCCACAAGCCCGAACTCGTGGTGGCGCTGACCCGGTTCGAGGCCCTGGCCGGCTTCCGTGACCCGAAACGGACCGTGGAGCTGTTCGAGGCGCTGGCCGTGCCGGAACTCGACCCCTATGTGGGACTGCTCGCGGGCCAACCCGATTCGAGCGGTCTGCGGGCGCTGTTCACCACCTGGATCACGTTGCCCCCGCCCGCTCTCGCAGCGTTGCTGCCGCGTGTGCTCGACGGTTGCGTCACCTATCTCGCGGCCGGACGGGACGGCGAACGCGATTTCGTTCCGGAGGTACGCACGGCCCTGCAGCTGGCGGACTTCTATCCCGGCGACGCCGGAGTGCTCGCCTCGCTGCTGCTCAACCGCATCACCCTGCAGCCGGGCGAGGGCCTGTACCTCGACGCGGGAAATCTGCACGCCTACCTGCACGGCATGGGTGTCGAGGTCATGGCGAACTCCGACAACGTGCTGCGCGGTGGTCTCACCCCGAAGCACGTGGACGTGCCCGAACTGCTGCGGGTGCTCGACTTCGGTGCGGCCTCGGTGCCGATTCTCGAAGCCGTGCCGGAGGCCTCGGCGGAGACCGGGTCGGGGCAGAGTCCGATCGAACGCCGCTACCGCACCCCGGCACCGGAGTTCGCGTTGTCCCGCATCGATCTCGGCGCGGGCGACGCCCTCGGGGTCGGTGCCGACGGACCACAGATCCTGCTGTGCACCGCAGGCGATGCCCGCGTCGAGTGCGACGGCGAGTCGGTGACGCTGAGGCCCGGCGACTCGGCGTGGTTGTCGGCGTGCGACCGGAATCCGACCGTCCACGGTTGTGCCGCGGACACCCAGGTCTTCCGGGCCCGGCTCGGGGAGATACCGGGATCGGCGACCGACGAGTCTTGAAGCAGAGTCCCGGTAGGGACGGAATCGAACCGAAGGCGAGCCCGCACGGGCTCGCCTTCGTCGTTTCCGGATGCACCTTCGTGAGATTTACAAAATCGGCTATATGTCTAGACCTAGGACGAACAGTGGCCTAGAGTCAAGATATGAGTGGTGTGCGTCACCGTGCGGTGGCGTGCCCGGCGCCATCAACGGTGACGAAGGAGACCCGACATGAGTACGGCATCCGCGGATTCGGTGGATCGACCCGACCTTCAGTGGCGCGACCGGAAACGCCATCTGTGGCTTCTGGGGCTGGTGCCCCCGACGGCGCTGTTCGTCGCAGCCGCCCTGGTGTGGGGCGGTAACGAACTCGGTCTGCAGAGCGTCACCCCGGTCCTGTGGTGGATAGGCCCCCTGCTGATCTACGTCCTCGTCCCGCTGCTCGACCTGTTCGTCGGCCCCGACGGCGAGAACCCACCCGACGAGTTGTTCGAGCAACTCGAGAACGACCGCTTCTACCGCTACTGCACCTACCTCTACTTGCCCTTCCAGTTCGCGTCGCTGGTCTTCGCCTGCTACCTCTGGTCGGCCGACGACCTGTCCTGGCTCGGCATCGACGGCGGGCTCGGCGTGATGTCGAAGATCGGACTCGCGATCTCGGTCGGCGTGGTCGCGGGCATCGGTATCAACACGGCACACGAACTCGGCCACAAGAAGATCGAATTCGAACGGCGACTGTCGAAGTGGGCGCTCGCCCCGTCGTTCTACGGGCACTTCTACATCGAGCACAATCGCGGCCACCACGTGCGGGTCGCCACCCCGGAGGATCCGGCCTCTGCCCGGTTCGGGGAGAGCTTCTGGCGATTCCTGCCCCGCAGCGTCGTCGGCAGCCTGCGGTCGGCGTGGCGCCTCGAACGGGCCCGCCTCGAACGGCTCGACAAGCCGGTGTGGAGCGTGCACAACGACGTCCTCAACGCGTGGGCGATCTCCGTCGCGCTGTACGCGGTGCTCCTCGGTGTCTTCGGTCTGTCGATCGCGCCGTATCTCGTGATCCAGGCGGTGTTCGGGTTCTCGTTGCTCGAGGCCGTGAACTATCTCGAGCACTACGGTCTGCTGCGGCAGAAGACCGCGAAGGGGCGCTACGAGCGCTGCTCGCCCGCGCACAGCTGGAACAGTGACCACCTGGTGACGAACATCTTCCTGTACCACCTGCAGCGGCACAGCGACCATCACGCCAACCCCACGCGGCGCTACCAGACCCTGCGCAGCATGGAGATCTCACCGCAACTGCCCGCGGGTTACGCGACGATGATCACCCTCGCCTACATCCCGCCGCTGTGGCGCAAGGTCATGGACCACCGCGTGCTCGACCACTACGACGGCGACATCACCCGCGTCAACATCGAACCGCGTCGACGCGAGAAGATCCTGACCCGCTACGGAGCATCGGATCCCACTACTGCGGAAGGGGAGTGATCGTGGCGTCCTACCGCTGTCCCGTCTGTGAGTTCGTGTACGACGAGACCGCCGGCGTTCCCCGTGAGGGCTTTCCGGCCGGCACCCCGTGGTCCGACGTGCCCGACGACTGGCCGTGTCCCGACTGCGGAGTCCGGGAGAAGACCGATTTCGAGGAGTACACCCAGTGAGTACCGACTACCGTCTGTTCCGTTGTCTCGTCTGCGGATTCGAATACGACGAGGCCGAAGGGTGGCCCGACGAGGGCATCGGACCCGGCACCCGGTGGGAGGACATCCCCGACGACTGGTCGTGCCCGGACTGCGGCGCCGCCAAGGCCGACTTCGAGATGGTCGAGATCGTCCGCCGGTGAACCGCTGCACGGGGGATCACTACCCGTCTTGCTTTGACGAGCACATCCGTGCGTGAGAGCGTTCCCACCATGCCGAACGCGCGGGTTCCCTTCCACGAGGCAAGTCGGGTGCTGCTGCGCTCGACGATCCTCGACGCCATGCGCGAGCTGCTACACGAACGCGACTGGTCGGCCGTCACCATGAGCGACGTCGCCCGAGCCGCCGGTATCAGCCGGCAGACCCTGTACAAGGAGTTCTCCTCCCGGCAGGGGCTCGCCCAGGGATATGCGCTGCGTCTGGTCGACGAGTTCGTCGATGCGGTGGCCGATTCGGTGTACGCCCACGTCGGCGACGCGCGGGCCGCGCTCGTGGACGGATTCACCTTCTTCTTCGAGGCGTCCGCCGCCGACCCCCTGGTGCAGTCGCTGCTG
Organism: Rhodococcus sp. GQ147; assembly: GCF_059759155.1. Lineage (NCBI taxonomy): Bacteria > Bacillati > Actinomycetota > Actinomycetes > Mycobacteriales > Nocardiaceae > Rhodococcus > Rhodococcus sp. GQ147. The sequence continues at coordinate 77,144 of NZ_JCAXDU010000001.1, read as the reverse complement.
AGCGGGGAGGCCAAACCCGACCTGCTGCGGTTGATCACCACCGACGCCGCCCCCATCCTCGAGCGGGGCGCCGGTCGCCTCACGGAGACCTTCCACCACAGCTGGATCGCGGCGTCCGAATCCGACGCGGGGATCCTCGCGCGCGCTGTCGTGCGGGTCGCGCTGAGCTTCGTCTCGATGCCCCCGGCCTCGGGGCGTGATGTCGCCGCCGACCTCGCCGATCTGCTCGTGCCGTTCGTCGAACGGGCCGCCATACGCGGTTGACGTCCGGGCGTCGTACCGGAAGGTGCGGTGGACGGATCCCGTCGGGGGACGATCTGCCGGGCCTCTTCTTGCGCAGGTTGTATAGCCTGGAACCAACATCGTCTGCCGACAGGAAGAGGCATCTGCACGTGTCTGACACCACGCTCGTAGCCGACCGGGTCAACGGTCTCGATTTCAAGGTCGCCGATCTGTCCCTCGCCGAGTTCGGGCGCAAGGAGATCCGGCTCGCCGAACACGAGATGCCGGGCCTGATGGCGCTGCGTCGCGAGTACGCGGAGGTGCAGCCGCTGAAGGGCGCACGGATCTCCGGCTCGCTGCACATGACGGTCCAGACCGCTGTGCTCATCGAAACGCTCGTCTCCCTCGGCGCGCAGGTGCGCTGGGCGTCATGCAACATCTTCTCCACCCAGGACCACGCCGCCGCGGCCGTCGTCGTCGGCCCGCACGGCACCCCCGAGGAGCCCAAGGGCGTCCCGGTGTTCGCCTGGAAGGGCGAGACCCTCGAAGAGTACTGGTGGGCGGCCGAGCAGATGCTCACCTGGCCCGGCGAACCCGCCAACATGATCCTCGACGACGGCGGCGACGCCACGATGCTCGTGCTCAAGGGCGCCCAGTTCGAGAAGGCCGGCGTCGTCCCGCCGAGCGACGAAGAGCAGGACTCCGCAGAGTACAAGGTCTTCCTCGAGCTGCTGCGCCGCTCGCTCGCGGCCGACTCGAAGAAGTGGACCACCGTCGCCGAGTCCGTCAAGGGCGTCACGGAGGAGACCACCACGGGCGTCCTGCGCCTGTACCAGCTCTCCGCGGCCGGCGAGCTCGCGTTCCCCGCGATCAACGTCAACGACTCGGTCACCAAGAGCAAGTTCGACAACAAGTACGGCACCCGGCACTCGCTGCTCGACGGCATCAACCGCGGCACCGACGTCCTCATCGGCGGCAAGGCCGCGCTCGTGTGCGGTTACGGCGACGTCGGCAAGGGCTGCGCCGAGGCCCTGCGCGGCCAGGGCGCACGCGTCTCGGTCACCGAGGTCGACCCGATCAACGCCCTGCAGGCCATGATGGACGGCTACGACGTCGTGACGGTCGAGGACTTCATCGGCCAGGCCGACATCGTCATCACCGCCACGGGCAACAAGGACATCATCACCTTCGAGCACATGAAGGCGATGAAGCACCAGGCCATCCTCGGCAACATCGGCCACTTCGACAACGAGATCGACATGGCCGGCCTCGAGCGGGCCGCCGACGTCACGCGGATCAACATCAAGCCGCAGGTCGACGAGTTCACCTTCGCCGACGGCCATTCGATCATCGTCCTGTCGGAGGGCCGCCTGCTCAACCTGGGCAACGCCACGGGCCACCCCTCCTTCGTGATGAGCAACTCGTTCGCCAACCAGGTGATCGCCCAGATCGAGCTGTGGACCAAGCCCGACCAGTACGACAACGAGGTCTACCGCCTGCCCAAGCACCTCGACGAGAAGGTCGCGAAGATCCACGTCGAGGCACTCGGCGGACAGATCACGAAGCTGACCAAGGAGCAGGCCGAGTACATCGGCGTCGACGTCGAGGGCCCGTACAAGCCCGAGCACTACCGCTACTGATCCCGGCAACGCGACGGGAACGCAGAGCGCATGAGTGATCGGAAATCACAGGGCACATGGGTGATCTGATCGTCGTCGAGGGTCTCGATGGGGCCGGCAAGCGGACCTTGTCCGCCGGTCTCGTCGAGACCTGGCGCGAGGCCGGACGGAAGGTCGCGACGCTGGCCTTCCCGCGGTACGGGCAGTCGATCCACGCCGATCTGGGCGCGGAGGCGTTGCGCGGGCAGCACGGCGACACCGCCTCGAGCGTCGAGGCGATGGCGTTGCTGTGGGCGCTCGACCGTCGCGATGCTGCCGACGAGCTGCGGAAGCTGCTCGCCGACAACGATATCGTGCTGCTCGACCGGTACGTCGCGTCCAACGCCGCGTACACCGCGGCGCGCCGGAACCAGGATGCGACCGGCCCGGCGGTGGAGTGGATCCGCCGTCTCGAGTTCGAACGGTTGGGGCTTCCGGTGCCCGATCTGCAGGTGCTGCTCCGCGTTCCGGTCGCCCTCGCCGCCGAGCGTGCCCGTAACCGCGCCGCGACCGAGGTCGACCGCGATCGCGACGCCTACGAGCGCGATGCCGGTCTGCAGGAGCGCACCGGCGCGGTCTACGACGGGCTCGCGCAGCAGCAATGGATGTCTCCGTGGGAGGTCGCAGGCCCGCAGACCTCCCCGAGACAACTCGCCGTTGACATCTCAAATCTGCTTCACGACGCTCGAGGGGTGACACGATAGAGGCTATGAAGCCGAGGATTCTGGTAGTCGACGACGACACCGCGCTGGCCGAGATGCTCACGATCGTGCTGCGCGGCGAGGGATTCGAACCGTTCGTGGTGGGGGACGGCACTCAGGCGCTGGGTGCCGTGCGCGAGATCCGGCCCGACCTCGTCCTGCTCGATCTCATGCTCCCCGGCATGAACGGCATCGACGTGTGCCGTGTGCTCCGCGCGGATTCCGGTGTGCCGATCGTGATGCTCACCGCCAAGTCCGACACCGTCGACGTCGTGCTCGGCCTCGAATCGGGCGCCGACGACTACATCGTCAAGCCGTTCAAGCCGAAGGAGCTCGTCGCACGCGTGCGGGCCCGGCTGCGTCGCACCGAGCAGGAACCGGCGGAGGTCCTGAACATCGGGGACATCACCATCGACGTCCCCGCCCACAAGGTCACCCGCGGCGACGAGGCGATCTCGCTCACGCCCCTCGAGTTCGACCTGCTCGTGGCGCTCGCACGCAAGCCGCGCCAGGTGTTCACCCGTGAGGTCCTGCTCGAGCAGGTCTGGGGCTACCGGCACGCCGCCGACACCCGGCTCGTGAACGTCCACGTCCAGCGTCTGCGCGCGAAGGTCGAGAAGGATCCCGAGAATCCCGAGGCGGTGCTCACGGTGCGGGGGGTCGGCTACAAGGCCGGACCGCCGTGATTCGAACCTACCGGCTTCGGCGGCGTATCACGCGTAGGACGCTGCCGCTGGTGAGGTGGTCGCGGTCGATGAGCAGCCGACTCGCGCACACCTGGCGACGATCCCTGCAGCTCCGGGTCGTGACCTCGACCCTCACGCTGTCGCTGATCGTCATGTTCGTGCTCGGAGTGGTACTCACGAGCCAGATCACCGACCGACTGCTCGAAGTGAAGATCGACGCGGCGACCGAGGAAATGGATCGCTCGCGCGCACTCGTCGAGGGACAACTCGCGGGCGCCGACGACTCCGGTTCGCTCGCGGTCCGCCTCGACGGTGCCGCGGCGATCCTCACCAGCCGTGGCAGCGACGGGGGACAGGACACCGGCGTCGCCGGAACCTTCGACCCCGTCCTGATCGTTCCCGGCGACGGTCCGCGGGCCCCCACCTCGAGCGGGCCCGCCGACCAGATCCCGCAGAACCTGCGTGCCTTCGTCCAGAACGGGCAGATCGCGTACCAGTTCGCGACGGTCGCCGATCCCGACGGCTACACCGGGCCGGCCCTGATCATGGGCAGCCCCACCGACTCCGACATCTCGACACTCGAGCTGTATCTCGTCTTCCCGCTCGGCGGTGAGGAACGCACCCTCGCCCTCGTCCGCGGCACCCTGCTCGTCGGTGCCGTGGTCCTGCTCGTGCTGCTGGCCGCGATCTCGATGATCGTCGCGCGGCAAGTCGTGCTGCCCATCCGGTCGGCCTCCCGGATCGCCGTGCGCTTCGCCGACGGACGGCTCAAGGAACGCATGCCGGTCCGCGGTGAGGACGACATGGCGCGCCTGGCGATGTCGTTCAACGAGATGGCCGAGAGCCTGTCGCGGCAGATCACCCAGCTCGAGGAGTACGGCAACCTGCAGAAACGGTTCACCTCCGATGTGAGCCACGAACTGCGCACCCCGCTCACGACCGTCCGTATGGCCGCCGACCTCATCCACGACGGCAGCAACGAGCTCGACCCCGTCCTCAAGCGGTCCTCCGAACTGCTCGTCGCCGAACTCGACCGCTTCGAGGGCCTCCTCAACGATCTGCTCGAGATCAGCCGGCACGACGCGGGTGTCGCCGAACTCGCCTCCGAACGACTCGATCTGCGGATGTGCGCGCGTGCCGCCGTCTCGACCGTGCGGCACCTCGCCCGCGAGACCGCCACCGAGCTCATCGTCGACCTTCCGGACGAGTCCGTCGAGGCCGACGTCGATCCGCGCCGCGTCGAACGCATCCTGCGCAACCTGCTCGCCAACGCGATCGATCACGGCGAGGGCAAACCCATCCTGCTGCGGTTGCGCGCCGACGACGCGGCCGCGGCCTTCGTCGTGCGCGATCAGGGCGTGGGCCTGCGACCGGGGGAGGAGAAACTCGTCTTCAACCGGTTCTGGCGCTCCGATCCGTCGCGGGTCCGGCGCTCCGGCGGCACCGGCCTCGGTCTCGCGATCAGCGTCGAGGACGCCAACCTGCACAACGGCAAGCTCGAAGCGTGGGGCGAACCGGGACGAGGTGCCAGCTTCCGGCTCACCCTCCCGCGCGAACGCGGACGTAAGGTGGGTCGCAGCCCCCTGCCTCTCGTACCCAGCGCCGCGAAGGCCGTGCAGGGCAAGCCCCCGCCGGGTGACGACACCCCGGAGCGGCCTTCGACGGGAGAGATCCCGACCGACCCTGCGAGCACATCGTCCGAAGGAGCCAATACATGAGCCGCTCGACTCCGCGTGCAGCGGGCGTGCTCGTCGTACTCCTGACCGTGGCCGGACTCGTGCTGTCGGGATGCGCCACGCTGCCAGATTCGTCGTCACCGCAGGCCATCGGAACCCTTGAACGCGGCCCCGCGACCACCGAGGTCGCCGCTCCCGTGCCCGGTCGCGAGCCCGACCTGCTCCTGCGCGACTTCCTGCAGGCGAGCACGGATCCGACCAACCGCCACCGCGCGGCCCGGCAGTTCCTCACCCCCACGATGTCCGAGTCCTGGGACGACGCGGCGAGCGCGACGATCGTCGACAAGGTCGACGTCCTCGTCGAGGAACGCGACGGCGACAGCGCCACCTACGTGGTGCGGGCCAGCACCGTCGGCTACCTCGAGGAGGGCGGCATCTACCGTCCCGCCGACGGGGAGTTCGAGGCGCGGTTCTCCCTGGTCCGCACGGACGGGGAGTGGCGCATCGACCGGTTGCCGGCCGGCGTCATCATGGACCGCCCGCGCTTCCTCAACACCTATCAGCGCCGCTCGCTGTACTTCCTCGACCCGACCGGCACCGCCGTCGTCCCCGACCCCCGCTGGATCACGGGTACCCCCGAACAGACGGCGTCGCAGTTGATCGGGTTGCTCGTCGAAGGGCCGAAAGAGGTCCTCGCGCCTGCGGTCAAGAATCTCCTCGAGGACGTCACCGTCATCGGCTCGGTGACGAAGGCGGACGGCCGCACGACCGACGTCGGCGTCGGACTCGGCGGTATCCGCATCGACTTCCAGGGGGTCGGCTCGATGGGCCGGCAGGATCGCGAATTGCTCGCCGCGCAGGTGATCTGGACCCTCGCCAACGCAGACATCAGCGGCCCGTACCAGCTCCTCGCCGACGGCCAGCCCCTCGACGAACGGTTCCCGAACGGGTGGACCACCGCCGACGTGGCATCGATGAACCCCCTTGCCGCATCGAGCGTGACGGTGGGCCTGCACGCGCTGCTCGACGGCGCGCTGGTGAGCGTCGCAGAGACGGGTGTGACCCCCGTACGCAGCTTCTTCGGTGCGTCCGACGACCTGCAGTCGGTCGCCCTGTCGCTGGACGGAGAGCTCGTCGCCGCAGTCGAGAACACCGGCAAACCGGCACCGGAACCGGCCGTGCAACTCATGGTGGGGGCCTACAGCGAGGGCGGTGCCGAGCCGGCGGTCGACGGCGAGTCGATCACCCGGCCGTCCTGGTCTCCCAACAACAATTCGGTGTGGGCGGTCGTCAACGGGACCTCGGTGGTGCGCGCGGTGCGCGAACCCGGCACCGGGCGGGTCACCGTCGTCGGGGTGGAGGCGGGCGCGGTCCGCGGTCTCGGCGACCGCATCACCGAACTGCGCCTGTCGCGCGACGGTGTCCGCGCCGCCATGATCATCGACGGGCGGGTCTTCGTCGCGACCGTCGTGCCGACCACGACCGGCGAGTACTCGCTCACCAATCCGCGCGAGATCGGCTTCGGTCTCGGTGGTCCCGCGCTCGCCTTGGACTGGAGCACGGCCGACACGATCGTCGTCTCCCGCGCGTCGGCCGACGTGCCCGTCGTGCAGGTCGCGGTGGACGGCTCACGCATCGACGCACTCCCGAGCCGCAATCTCACCCCTCCGGTGGTGGCCGTGGAGGCGTCGACGGCCAGCGAGTTCGTCGCCGATTCCCGGACGGTCTTCCAGCTCAACAACCGCGATCCCGCGGGCGACCGGTACTGGCGCGAGGTACCCGGACTGGCCGGGATGGCGGCGATCCCGGTCCTTCCCGGCTAGAGCGTGCCGACGGTGACGCCCAGGCGTCGGTGACTTCGGGCACACTCCCGGTGTGCTCACCGCCTTTCTCGATCTCGTCCTGCCCGCCCGGTGCGGTGGGTGCGCCGCTCTCGGAGCGAGCTGGTGCCGGGCGTGCGCACGCGAGCTCTCCGATCACCCCGTGGCCGTCGCGCCGCGCGTCGACCCCGGGACCCCGGTGTGGAGCCTGGGCCCGTACACCGGCCCCAGGCGCCGCGCGGTGATCGTCGCGAAGGAGCGTGCCCGCCGGGATCTCGCCGAGCCGCTCGGGCTCGCGTGGGCCGTCGCGATCGCGCGGCTGCGCCGATGGAGCGAGCTGCCCGAGGGTCCCTTGATCGTGACGCCCGCCCCCACCCGGACGCGTGCGGCGCGGGCACGCGGAGGCGATCCCGTCACGCGTGCCGCCCGGGCCGCCGCGACCCACGACCGTCGCCTCCACGTGCATCCGATCCTGAGTGTGGCGGCCGGGGTGCGTGATTCGGTGGGGCTCTCGGCAGCCGACAGGCAGCGCAACCTCGCCGGCCGTGTCGGGGTGCGCGCCGACGGTCTGCCGCGCACGATCCCGGTCCTCGTCGTCGACGACGTGCTCACCACCGGAACCACCGCGCGCGAGTCGGTGCGGGCACTCCGACGCGCCGGATTCGACCCTCTCGGAGTGCTCGTGGTCGCCCACGCGTGAGCCCGCGGACGGGCCCGGAAAGTACCTCACCGAGTGACCGGAAGGCGACGCGATGGGAAATCGCGCGGGAACGGTGGCACACCTCCGCGTTACGTACTACCGTCGCCATCAGACCCGGAAACAACAAGGTAGACGGGTGGAAACGCCTGTTCTTCCGATTCCGGGTGAGCGCGCTCTCGCGCTCATACATCATGCCGGCGCGCGGGCTGCGCCGGCCGTAACTCGGGAGGTACGCGTGACGACCCCTTCGAAGTCCAGAGGTTCCGTTGCAGAGGCCGATGCAGCCACGGAAGGCCCACGTGCCGACGTTGTCGTGAAAGGACGCAACGTCGAGGTCCCCGATCACTTCCGGATCTACGTCTCCGAGAAACTCGCTCGGCTCGAACGTTTCGATCCGACGATCTTCATCTTCGACGTCGAGTTGCAACACGAACGCAACAGGCGTCAGAGGAAGAGTTGTCAGCGGGTCGAGATCACTGCCCGCGGAAAGGGACCTGTCGTACGCGCCGAGGCCAGTGCCGACAGCTTCTACGCTGCCTTCGAGTCTGTGATCAGCAAGCTCGAATCGCGCCTGCGACGGACGAAGGAGCGCCGCAAGGTCTCCTACGGTGAGAAGACGCCCGTGTCCGTGGCGGAAGCCACCGCGGCCCTCGCCCAGGATGACGAGCTCGCGATCTCGCCCGACCTGTCGCTCGGCGACAGCGAGAAGGAGCCTCAGGACGGTCCCGGTCGCATCGTCCGGACGAAGGAACACAACGCTGCGCCGATGACCGTCGACGACGCCCTCTACGAGATGGAACTCGTCGGTCACGACTTCTACCTGTTCCACGACAAGGAGACGGACAAGCCGTCCGTGGTCTACCGGCGACACGCCTTCGACTACGGTCTGATCAGGCTCGTGTGACACTGCCGGGAGTGACCGAAGGCACCTCGCCATCGCGGTCACTCCCGCGCAGCGCCTACCATGGAATCCGGCCGGGGTCCGATAAGGCCTCGGCCGGATTTCTTGTCCGTGCAGGTACCCGAGATTGAGGACGAACACACCAGTGCTGTCGCTGACGAAGCTGCTCCGGATCGGTGAAGGTCGCATGGTCAAGCGGCTCAAGCACATCGCCGAGCATGTCGATTCCCTCTCCCCGGACTTCGAGGCCCTGACCGACGCCGAGCTCCGGGCCAAGACGGACGAGTTCCGGAGCCGCTACCAGGATGGCGAGACGCTCGACGATCTGCTTCCGGAAGCCTTCGCGACCGCCCGGGAGGCGTCCTTCCGTGTGCTCGGCCAGAAGCACTATCTCGTCCAGATCATGGGTGGCGCGGCGCTGCACTTCGGCAACATCTCCGAGATGAAGACCGGTGAGGGCAAGACCCTCACCTGCGTGCTGCCGGCCTACCTCAACGCGATCTCCGGCGACGGCGTCCACGTCGTCACCGTGAACGACTACCTCGCCAAGCGCGACGCCGAGTGGATGGGCCGCGTGCACCGTTCCCTCGGACTCGAGACCGACGTGATCCTGTCCGGCATGACCCCGGCCCAGCGCCGCGCGGCCTACTCCGCGGACATCACCTACGGCACCAACAACGAGTTCGGTTTCGACTACCTGCGCGACAACATGACGCACTCGCTCGACGATCTCGTCCAGCGTGGCCACAACTTCGCGATCGTCGACGAGGTCGATTCGATCCTCATCGACGAGGCCCGGACCCCGCTGATCATCTCGGGTCCCGCCGACGCGTCGAGCAAGTGGTACTCCGAGTTCGCGCGCATCGCCAAGTTGCTCAAGCCCGAGGTGCACTACGAGATCGACATCCGCAAGCGGACCGTCGGTGTGCACGAGGCCGGCGTCGAGTTCGTCGAGGACCAGCTCGGCATCGACAACCTGTACGAGGCGGCCAACTCGCCGCTGGTGAGCTACCTCAACAACGCCATCAAGGCCAAGGAGCTCTACGCCAAGGACAAGGACTACATCGTCCGCAACGGCGAGGTCGTCATCGTTGACGAGTTCACCGGCCGCGTCCTGTCGGGCCGCCGCTACAACGAGGGCATGCACCAGGCGATCGAGGCAAAGGAAGGCGTCGAGATCAAGGCCGAGAACCAGACGCTCGCCACGATCACGCTGCAGAACTACTTCCGCCTGTACGACAAGCTGTCGGGCATGACCGGTACGGCCGAGACCGAGGCCGCCGAGCTCCACCAGATCTACAGCCTGGGTGTAATCCCGATCCCGACCAACCGCCCGATGGTGCGCGTCGACCAGGGCGATCTGATTTACAAGACCGAGGAAGCGAAGTTCGCGGCCGTCGTCGACGACGTCGTCGAGCGTCACGAGAAGGGCCAGCCGGTCCTCATCGGTACGACGAGCGTCGAGCGGTCGGAATACCTGTCGCGGCAGTTCACCAAGCGAGGTGTGCCGCACAGCGTGCTCAACGCGAAGTTCCACGAGCAGGAAGCGCAGATCATCGCGCAGGCCGGCCGGTCCGGCGCGGTGACGGTCGCGACGAACATGGCCGGTCGCGGTACCGACGTCGTGCTCGGCGGCAACCCCGATATCCTCGCCGACATCGAGCTGCGCAAGCGCGGCCTCGACCCGGTCAACACGCCGGACGAGTACGAGGCGGCTTGGGACGAGACCCTCGAGCGGATCAAGGCCGAGTCGAAGGCCGACGCCGAGAAGGTGCGAGCGGCCGGTGGCCTGTATGTGCTCGGCACCGAACGGCACGAGTCGCGTCGTATCGACAACCAGCTCCGTGGCCGTTCCGGTCGTCAGGGCGATCCGGGCGAGTCACGGTTCTACCTCTCGCTCGGCGACGAGTTGATGCGACGCTTCAACGGCGCCGCGCTCGAGTCGATCATGACGCGACTGAACCTGCCCGACGACGTGCCGATCGAGGCGAAGATGGTCTCCAAGGCCATCAAGAGCGCGCAGACGCAGGTCGAGCAGCAGAACTTCGAGATCCGCAAGAACGTCCTCAAGTACGACGAGGTGATGAACCAGCAGCGCACCGTCATCTACGAGGAGCGTCGCCGGATCCTACGCGGCGAGGACCTCGAGGGTCAGGTGCAGCACATGCTCACCGACGTGATCACCGCCTACGTCGACGGTGCGACCGCCGAGGGCTACGTCGAGGACTGGGATCTCGAGCAGCTGTGGACGGCGCTCAAGACCCTCTACCCGGTGGGTGTCGACCACAAGACGCTCGTCGCCGAGAACGAGGACCTCGACCGCAACGGTCTGCTCGAGGTCCTTCTCGAGGACGCCCGCGCCGCCTACGCACGTCGCGAGGCCGAACTCGAGGCCATTGCCGGTGAGAACGCGATGCGCGAACTCGAGCGTCGCGTGCTGTTGTCGGTTCTCGACCGCAAGTGGCGCGAGCACCTCTACGAGATGGACTACCTCAAGGAGGGCATCGGCCTGCGCGCGATGGCGCAGCGTGATCCGCTCGTCGAGTACCAGCGCGAGGGCTTCGACATGTTCACCGCGATGCTCGAGGGCCTGAAGGAGGAATCGGTCGGATTCCTGTTCAACCTCCAGGTCGAGGCCGCGCAACAGCAGCAGTCCGCGGGTGTGGCGGTCACGCCGGCCTCTGCGGCGGCCGCCGCGCAGGCGGCCCCGAGCCTCGCCAAGGCTGCTCCCGCCCGACCCGCACAGCCGGCCCCGGCGGCACAACAGGCACAGCCGGCACAACAGGCACAGCCGGCGGCACAACAGGCACAGCCGGCTCCGGCGGCGCAGGCGGAGCCCGCACCGGCCGCGCTGCGGGCCAAGGGTCTCGACGAGACCGAGCGGCGTCTGACCTACACCGGTCCCGACGAGGACGGCCGCGCCCACGTCGCGCGTACGACCGCCGGTTCCGACGCGCGCTCCGCGCCCAGGCAGGCGGGCACCCGCAAGGAGCGTCGTGCCGCGGCCCGGCGCGATGCGAAGACCAACCGGCGACGCTGAACGCGCTGAGTCGAAGACTCACGTAGGCGCTGAGTCGAAGGCTCACGTAGGCGCTGAGTCGAAGGCTCACGTAGGCGCTGAGTCGAAGGCTCACGTAGGCGCTGAGTCGAAGGCTCACGTAGGCGCTGAGTCGAAGGCTCACGTAGGCGCTGAGTCGAGGACTCACGATCACCCCACGACCCTGTGGCTCACCCGAGCCACAGGGTCGTGATCGTCCAGCGGTGCGGAGCACGAGGACGGGGACGCTTGCGCACCATCCGGCCGGCGAAGGCGAACACCCGGTCCCCGCGACCGTAGCTGCCGAACAGTTCCACGGTGTCGGCGTCGACGGGACGCACCCGCGTCCGCAGCAGTATCGCGGTGCTGCGTCCGGCACGCGGAGGCCGGCCCGCGGTGATCGTCGCGACGAGACGCGGATCGAGGACCGTGGTGGACTGCACCGCGGGACGGCGGCCGTCGACGACCTCGAGGACCAGGCGCACCGCCGTCTCCGCGACCCGCACGACACCCGGATCGAGCACGATCGCGGGTCGGTCGCTCGGCCCTGTGGCCGGACCTTCGATGCTCGGGCCCTCGGCCGGACGTCCGGTTCCGTCGCGGCGGAGCGTGGCGCGTCCCGAGCGTCCGTCGTGCGGCGTGGGCCGACGGGCGACGTGGCTGCGGGGACGGTGGCAGCTCTCCTCGACCGGAGGTTCGAGGCGGGTGAGGCGGCGCACGTAGCGCCCGGTGTGATGCGACATGGGCTCTCCCGAAGGGCATGAGAACGGATCGTCACGGTGACACCGTGACGGCGGATCGGTTCGGGAGAGGACGAACCGCGCACATGATGCCACATCTCCGGGCGACGGTCCCGGTTCGACGCGCGCGGGATGCGCTGCGCGAGCAGGACGTCCAGGACCTACGGTGGTGTCGTGATGCGAGGACTCGTACTCGACGTCGGTGGCGTCCTGGTCGGGCCGGGAAGCGACCCCGACACCTTTGGCGCGGCCGTGACGGTCCTGCGCGCGCGTGGGGTGCGGACCGCCCTGCTGAGCAACGATCCCGGTGGGCCCGGAGCGCAGTGGCTGCGCGATCTCGAGGGTCCGTTCGTCGACCGCGTGGTGCTCTCGGGTGACGCACGTGTCGCCAAACCCGACCCCGAGAGCTACCTGCTGGTCGCCCGGCTGCTGGACCTCGAACCCGGCGAGTGCGTCTTCGTCGACGATTCGGTCGGCAATGTGCGAGGCGCCGCCGCTGCGGGGATGGTCGGCGTACACCATGATGGTTCACACGACGTGCCGGGCGAACTGGCCGTACTCTTCGATCTCGATCCCGAGGAGATCGGGAGCGGAGCCACGGACGGCGCCGAGTCGTGGTGGCGATGTTCGGGAGGTTCGGGTCAGGAGGGGGAACGGGGTCGATGACGAGCCGGATGACGGCGCAGGACGCGTCGTACTACTACCTGGAGACGAGCAACACGCCGATGCACGTCGGGTCGCTCGCGATCCTCGAACCCCCCGAGGGCGGTCTCGACTACGAGAGCGTGCTGCGGTTGGTCGAGCAGCGACTGCCCGAGGTGCCCCGTTACCGGAAGAAGGTGCGTGAGGTCGCATTCGGGCTCTCGCGACCCGTGTGGGTCGACGACCGCGATTTCGACATCACCTACCACGTGCGGCGCTCCGCGCTGCCGAAACCCGGCTCCGACGAACAGCTGCACGACCTCGTCGCGCGTCTGGTCTCGCGACCGCTCGACCGCACGCGACCGCTCTGGGAGATGTATCTCGTCGAGGGGCTCGCGAACGATCGGGTGGCGCTGTTCACGAAGTCGCATTCGGCGCTCGTCGACGGCGAGGAGGCCCTCGACATCGTCCAGGTGCTCTTCGACAAGGAGCCGGTGCCGCGTGAGGTCCCCGAGGAATTGTGGATGCCCGAACGCGAACCGTCGGAGTCCGCTCTGCTCGTCGGAGCGCTCGCCGAACTCGTCGCGCGCCCGGGGGAGGGGATCGCCGCCGTGCGATCGGCCGTGGGCGATCTCACGGCGACCCTCACCGAGACCGTCGACGCCGTCGGCCGGATCGCCCGCACGGCAGCGCAGTCGGCGCCCGAGACTCCGCTGAACACGCAGATCTCGAGGAGCCGTCGGTTCTCCGTGGTGCGCTCCGATCTGGAGCCCTACCGCAAGATCCACTCCCGCTACGGCTGCACGATCAACGACGTGGTGCTCGCGGTCCTCGCCGGCGCGTTGCGGTACTGGCTGCTCTCCCGCGGGGAGCCGGTCACCGAGGCGACGGTGGTGCGGGCGATGGTCCCGATGTCGGTGTACACCCAGGATCCGGACGACTGCGGCGACAACGACACGATCCAGGTGCACCCGCAGGGCGAGGTGTCGTCCTTCCTGCTGGATCTGCCGGTGGGGGAGCCGAACGCGGTGGTCCGGTTGTCGCACATCGCGCATGCGGGCGAGGCCTACTCGCGGCAGCGGCGGCGGGTGGCGGCGCAGACGATGGTCCGCTTGTCGGGCTTCGCCCCGGCGACGATGCACGCGGTGGGAGCCCGGGTCGCGATGGGTTTCTCGCAGCGGATGTTCAACCTCATGATCACCAATGCGCCCGGTCCGCAGCACCCGCTCTACCTCACCGGATCCCGGCTGCTCGAGATCTTCCCGGTCTCGCCGCTGCTGAAGAATCAGGCCCTGAGCATCGCGTTGACGTCCTACGACGGCAAGATCTACTACGGTTTGAATGCGGATCGTGATGCGATGCCCGATGTGGACGTGGCAGCGACGCTGATCCAGGAATCTCTCGAGGAGTTGACGGATGCCGGCAGGTGAGAAGTGACGCGTGTCTATGTACCGGCAACGCTCGCGATGTTGCAGGGCCTCGTCGCCGACGGTGAGGTCGACGCGGTGGGCCGGACGGCCTTCGCGGTGACCCCCGCTCTGCGCGAGGCCTACACGGCGGGCGACGACGAGGAGCTCGCCGAGGTCGCTATGGCCGAGGCGGCACGCGCGTCGCTGCGGTTGCTCGGGTCGGAGGAGCCGAACGATCATCCGTCCTTCGCGTCGCGTCGGGTGGTGATCGCGGCCGACGTCGACGAGGTGAAGCCGCGACCGGATCTCGACGATGCGGTCGTCAAGCTCGCCGGGCCGATCACGATGCGTGCGGTTGCGTCGGTGCACATCGACCTGCAGGAGGCGGAGGCCGACGTCGCGCGGGCACGCGAGATCGTCGATGCCGCCGAACTGGGCGACGAGGAGGCCGAGTTCGTCCTCGGCGACGCGGAGGACCACGAACTGGCGTGGTACGCGGCCCAGGAACTGCCCTTCCTGCTCGAACTGCTCTGACCTCGCATATCGCCACGTCATAGGTGTGACGACCGTCTCTCGCTCAACCTACGCTTCCGTAACCTCTGATAACCTACGGAGCCGTAACCGGAGTGAGGAGAAACGGTCGGATGGGCCTGAAGGAATGGATCGAGAAGCCTGCGGCACACGTCGCGCCAGGGGAGAAGTCGCTCTCCAACGTCCTGCGTGGCGCGGTGGCCCGGCTGACCACCCCTCTGCTCCCCGACGACTACCTGCATCTGGTCAACCCGCTGTGGTCCGCCCGTGAACTGCGCGGGCGCATCGTCTCGGTGCGCCAGGAGACCCCCGATTCCGCGACGATCGTCATCCGTCCCGGCTGGGGCTTCGACTTCGGATACGCGCCCGGCCAGTACATCGGCATCGGTCTGCATGTCGACGGTCGCTGGCACTGGCGCTCCTACTCGCTGACCTCGTCGCCCACCTGGGACGACAAGGTCATCTCCATCGCCGTGAAGGCGATGCCCGAGGGTTTTCTGTCCAGCCACCTCGTCGGTGGGGTTCCCGAGGGCACCGTCGTGCGCCTCGCCGCCCCGAAGGGCGATTTCGTCCTGCCCGACCCGCCGCCGGCGAAGATCCTCTTCCTCACGGCCGGCAGTGGCATCACGCCGATCATGTCGATGCTGCGGACGCTCGACCGGCGTGCGGTCGAGCGCGAACTCGACCTGCCCGACGTCGTGCACATCCACTCCGCGCCGACGGCCGAGAACGTGATGTTCCGGTCCGAACTCGAGCGTTTCGACGCCACCCACGATCGCTTCCGCGTGCACGTGCGTCACACCCGTGAGAAGGGCAAGTTCGCGCTCTCGGAGCTCGACGAGGTGTGCCCCGACTGGCGCGAGCGTCAGACCTGGGCGTGCGGTCCCCAGCAGATGCTCGACGACATCACCGCGCACTGGGCCGCGGAGGGCATCGAGGATCAGGTCCACCTCGAGCGCTTCGCCGTCAGCCGCGCCGACACCTCTGGCTCGGGCGGAACGATCACGTTCGCGAAGTCCGGCAAGACCGTCACTGTGGACGGCGCCACGACGATTCTCGAGGCCGGTGAGAGCGTCGGTGCGCTGATGCCTTTCGGTTGCCGCATGGGAATCTGTCAGACTTGTGTTGTGCCGCTCGAGAAGGGGCACGTCGTCGATCTGCGATCCGGCAAGGAGCACGCAGAAGGCGAACGCGTCCAGACCTGCATCTCCGCCGCTGCCGGCGACTGCACACTGGACGTGTAGACACCGACAGCAAACCTCCGAAGGATCCCGCTTGGCCATCACCGACATCCGCGCGTTCTCTCATCTGACCGAAGACGACATCGTTGCTCTTGCAAACGAATTCGACGCGATTCGACGGGATGTGGAGAATTCGCGCGGCCCGCGGGACGCCCGCTACATCCATTCCGTCATCCGTGCGCAGCGTGTGCTGGAGGTGGTCGGACGCTGCGCGCTGTTCGGTTCGCGTCGACGGTCGCGCTGGATCATCGGTACCGCTGCGCTGTCGCTCGCGAAGATCATCGAGAACATGGAACTCGGGCACAACGTGATGCACGGGCAGTGGGACTGGATGAACGACCCCGAGATCCACTCGACATCGTGGGAATGGGATCAGACCGGTCCGTCCGAGCACTGGAAGCGCGCCCACAACTACGCGCACCACACCTACACGAACATCGTGGGCATGGACGAGGACGTGGGATTCGGCATCCTGCGGATGACGCGCGACGAGAAGTGGCGTCCGCGCAATCTCGCGCAGCCGATCGCGAACATCGTCCTCGCGCTGACCTTCGAGTGGGGGATCGCGCTGCACGACCTCTCGGCGAAGAAGGAACTCGAGGGCGTCCCGCCCGTGCAGTGGAATTCGGGGCCCAACAAGGAATTCGCAGCGAAGGCCGGCCGGCAGGTCGTCAAGGACCTGGTGTTCTTCCCGGCGCTCACCGGGCCGGCCTGGCGCAGCACGTTGTCGGCGAACCTCACCGCGAACGTGATCCGCAACATCTGGGCGTATCTCGTGATCTTCTGCGGCCACTTCCCCGACGGCGCAGAGAAGTTCACGACCGAACACTACGAGAACGAGACGCGCGGAGAGTGGTATCTGCGCCAGTTGCTCGGTAGCGCAAACATTTCCGGTGGGCGTGCGATGGATTTCCTCACCGGGAATCTCAGTTATCAGATCGAGCATCACCTGTTCCCGGACTTGCCGAGCAACCGCTACCCGGAGATCGCCGCCCGTGTACGGGCGCTGTGCGGCAAGTACGACCTGCCGTACACGACCGGTTCGCTCGCCCGGCAGTACTGGCTCGCCCTGCGCACGATCCACAAGCTCGCGTTGCCCGACCGATTCCTCAAGGCGACGGCCGACGACGCCCCCGAGACCTCCTCCGAGCGCAAGTTCGACAGGTGGCGCCCGGAGGCGCCCGCGGTGGTCACCGAGGCGTCCACCGGACGTCACCGGGGTCTGCTCACGGCGCTGCGGGTCCATGCCGAGCATGCGGTAGCAGAACGTCGTCGTCGCCTGGTGAATCGGGTCACCGGCGACCTTCCGTCACTCTGTGATTCGCGCCACAGCTCCGAATCCGGCTAACCTACGGGACCGTAACCTACGGTAGAGTAGCCCGCATGGCGATATCGGATGTCAAGGAGTACGCGCACCTGACGGAGGCGGACGTCGAGGCCATCGGCCGCGAACTCGACGCCATCCGGCACGATATCGAGGAGTCCCGCGGTGAGCGCGACGCTCGGTACGTCCGCAACACGATCCGGCTGCAGCGCGGCCTCGAGATCGGCGGGCGCCTCGTGCTGCTCGGCTCGAACAAGCGTCCGCTGTGGCTGCTGGGCACGGGCATGCTCTCCCTGTCGAAGATCATCGAGAACATGGAACTCGGGCACAATGTGATGCACGGGCAGTGGGACTGGATGAACGACCCCGAGGTGCACTCGGCCAACTGGGAGTGGGACAACGTCGACCCGTCGGCGCACTGGAAGATCACCCACAACTACCTGCATCACAAGTACACCAACATCCTCGGCATGGACGACGATGTGGGATACGGCCTGCTGCGCGTCACCCGCGACCAGCGATGGAAGCCGTTCTACCTCGGCAACGTCGCGTACAACGCCATCCTCGCAGCGCTGTTCCAGTACGGCATCGCCATCCAGCTGCTCGAGCTCGGCAAGGTCGTCCAGGGGCGCGACGACCGCGAGCTCACCAAGGCACGCGGCAAGGAGGTGCTCGCCAAGCTCGGCAAACAGCACCTCAAGGACTACGTGATCTATCCGGCGCTCACCGGCAAGTCCTGGAAGTCCACGATGAGGGCCAACGCCACGGCCAACTTCGTGCGCAACATCTGGACCAACGCGGTGATCTTCTGCGGTCACTTCCCGGACGGTGCGGAGAAGTTCACGAAGCAGGACATCGAGACCGAGACGCGTGCCGAGTGGTACCTGCGTCAGATGCTCGGCTCCGCGAACATCTCCGGCGGTAAGGTCATGGACTTCATGACCGGCAACCTGAGCTACCAGATCGAGCACCACATCTACCCCGACCTGCCGTCCAACCGGTACGCGGAGATCGCGGTGCGCGTGCGTGAGCTGTGCGAGAAGTACGACCTGCCGTACACCACCGGCCCGCTCGCGGTGCAGTACTGGAAGTCCTGGCGCACCATCGCCAAGCTGTCGCTGCCCGACAAGTACCTCAAGGACGACCGCGACGCCGCCCCGGAGACCGCTTCCGAGCGGGGCTTCGGCGGAGCGCCGGAGATCGATCCGGCCACCGGCCGCCGCGTGGGTCTGGCCACCACCATCGAGAAGACACGCAAGCGCGGATTCGTCCGCCGCGCGCTCGGCATGCGCTGACGGTCACGAGAACGAGCACGAACCCCGGCACCTACAGGTGCCGGGGTTCGTGCGTTCGGCCGGGGTTCGTCGGTTCACCAGGGGTCGTTGGACGCGAGCGCCGTGAGCAGTTCGCGCACGGCCATCGCCCGGTTGTGCGACTTGCCCTCCAACGAGTCGAAGGCACATTCGGGATCGGCGGGCGGGCCGAGATGCGTGCACCCGCGCGGGCAGTCCTCGACCGCTTCGGCCAGGTCCCCGAACGCCGCGACGACGTCGTCGGGCCCGATGTGCGCGAGCCCGAACGACCGGATGCCCGGGGTGTCGACCACCCACCCGCCCTCGGGCAGATGCAGGGCCACCGACTGGGTGGAGGTGTGACGTCCCTTGCCCACCCCGGAGACCTCGCCGGTGGCGCGGTCGGCGTCGGGGACGAGCCTGTTCACCAGTGTCGACTTGCCGACCCCCGAGTGCCCGATCAGGGCGGTCACGCGACCGTCGATCCGCTCGTGCAGGGCGGTGAGATCGTCGTCCTGACCGACGAGCAGCACCGGGATGTCGAGATCCGCGAAGTGCGCGGCGAACTCGTCGGGATCGGCGAGGTCGCTCTTGGTCAGTCCCAGCAGGGGAGCGAGACCGCCGGCATAGGCCGCGACGAGTGCGCGTTCGACGAGTCCGGTCCGTGGTGGGGGATCGGCGAGCGCGACCACGATGAGCAGCTGTTCGGCATTGGCGACGACGATGCGCTCGAACGGATCGGTGTCGTCGGCCGTGCGCCGCAGGACGGTGCTGCGGTCCTCGACCCGCACGATGCGCGCGAGCGTGTCGGGGCGACCGGAGAGATCGCCGACGACACCCACCTGATCGCCCACCACGATCGGGGTCCGGCCGAGCTCGCGTGCCCGCATCGTCGTCACGATCCGGTCGGGATCACCGCCGAGCGCGACACCCCACCGCCCGCGGTCGACGGAGACGACCATGCCCTCCTCGGCATTGCGGTGGGCCGGGCGGTCCTTCGTGCGCGGCCGCGAGCCGCGCCCGGGGCGGACCCGGACGTCGGACTCGTCGTACTCCCGCCGCCTCAGGAGTCGCTCCCCGTCAGCAGCGACTCCCACAGGCCTTCGAAATCGGGGAGCGTCTTGGCGGTGGTGCCGATGTCCTCGACCTCGATCCCGTCGACGACGAGCCCGAGGATCGCACCGGCCGTGGCCATCCGGTGGTCGGCGTAGGAGTGCCAGATACCACCGTGCAGCGGCGTCGGCTCGATGTGCAGGCCGTCCTCGGTCTCGGTGATCGAACCCCCGAGACGACCGATCTCGGTGGCGAGCGCCGCCAGCCGGTCGGTCTCGTGACCGCGCAGGTGCGCGATACCGCGCAGGTCGGAGGGCGAGGCGGCGACCGCGGCGAGGGCCGCGACGGTCGGCGCCAGCTCGCCGACGTCGTGCAGGTCCACGTCGATGCCTCGCAATTCGCCCGGGCCGCGCACGGTCAGCGTCCCGTCGGCCCACGTCACCTCGGCGCCCATCTGCTCGAGGATGCCGCGGATCGCGTCGCCGGCCTGGGTGGTCGACTCGGGCCACAGGGGCACCGAGACGACACCACCGGTGACCGCCGCGGCCGCGAGGAAGGGCGTGGCGTTCGACAGGTCGGGCTCGACGGTGACGTCGACGGCCTTGATCGTCGTCGGGGGCACCCGCCAGGTGTCGGTCTCGGAGGTGTCGACGGGGACCCCGGCCGTTCGGAGCATCTCGACCGTCATCTCGATGTGCGGCATCGACGGCACCGGTTCACCGGCGTGGCGGACCACCACGCCCTCGTCGAAGGCGGCCCCGGACAGCAGCAGACCCGAGACGAACTGCGAGGACGCGGAAGCGTCGATGGTCACGGAACCGCCGCGCACCGCACCGCGGCCGTGCACGGTGAAGGGCAGCCGGTCGCCGTCGATGTCGGCGCCGAGGGCGCGCAGGGCGTCGAGCACGGTGCTCATCGGGCGGACGCGGGCCTGTTCGTCGCCGTCGAACCGCACGTCGCCGTCGGCCAGTGCGGCCAGCGGCGGTACGAACCGCATGACGGTGCCGGCCAGTCCGCAGGCGACCTCGCCTCCGCGCAGGGGGCCGGGGGTCACGTCGAGGGTGGTGCCGCCGTCGCGCTCGGTGACGGTCGTGCCGAGCGTGCGCAGGGCCCCGATCATCAGGTCGGTGTCGCGGCTGCGCAGCGCGCCGGTCAGGGTGGACGGCCCGTCGGCGAGTGCGGCCAGGATCAGGGCACGGTTGGTGATCGACTTCGATCCCGGCAGCGTCACCGACGCTCGAACCGGGGACACGGCGCGGGGTGCTCTCCACAGACTCACCCGACCATCTTCGCCCATCCGGACCGGTGCGGGCACCCTCGCCCACCCGGTGCGCGCCGGTGTCGGTTCCGTCACCCGGCGATGCCACACTCGACGGCATGTGCGGAAGGTATGTCTCCACCGCCGACCCGGCGACGCTCGCCGTCGAACTCGACGCACTCGACGAGACCGGCGACGACAGCAGCCGGGACGGGCGGGGGCCCGACTACAACGTCGCGCCGACGACCGAGGTGCTCACCGTTGTCGCCCGGCACGACGGGGAAGATCCCGACGGTCCCGTCCGCCGCCGTATCCGCCGCATGCGATGGGGACTCGTGCCGCACTTCGCCGAAGAGGTGGGTGGAAGCGCACCACTGATCAACGCGAGATCCGAATCGGTCGCCATCAAGCCGAGCTTCGCGCGGTCGCTGCGCTACAAGCGGTGCCTCGTCCCGATGGACGGCTGGTACGAATGGCAGGTCGAACCCGCGCCGGACGGCAAGCCTCGCAAGGTGCCGTACTTCATGGCGCCGGCCGACGGCTCGCGGATCTGCATGGCCGGGGTGTGGGCGGAGTGGCGCGACCCGCGGAACCCGAAGGCACCGCCGCTGTCGAGCACGGCGATCCTCACCGCTCAGTCGGTCGAGCAACTCGGCAACGTGCACGAACGGATGCCGCTGATCCTCCCGCCGGAGCGGTGGGATGCGTGGCTCGACCCCGACAGTCTCGGCCATCCGGATCTGATCGTGCCGAGCGTCGAGGCGATCTCGGCGATCGAGATCCGCCGCGTGTCCGCGAAGGTCAACAGCATCCGCAACAACGGCCCCGAACTGCTGCAACCCGACGACGGCGCCGGCGATCAGATGGTGCTGTTGTAGGCGCTGCCGGAGCGGACGGGCCCTACGGACCGGCCGTGATCGGTGCCACGACGGCGCCGGTCAGCCGGATCAGATCGTGCGGATCCAGTTCGATCTCGAGCCCTCGCCGACCCGCGCTGCACAGCACCCGGTCCCACTGCTCGGCGGAGACGTCGATCACGGTGCGCAGACGCTTGCGCTGCCCGAGCGGGGAGATGCCGCCGACGACGTACCCGGTCGCGCGTTCGGCGGCGGTGTGATCGGCCATCACGGCCTTGCCGCCGCCCAGCGCCCCGGCTGCGGCCTTGAGCGACAGCGTCGCCGGGACCGGGATCACCGCGACGGCGAGCTTGCCGTCGGACAGCGACACCACCAGCGTCTTGAAGATCTGTTCGGCGGAAACCCCGAGGTGTGTGCCGAGTTCCTCGACGGCTTCGGCGCCGAAGGACGACGACCTCGGGTCATGTGCGTATTCGTGGACCCGGTGCGCGACCTTCTCGCGCTTCAACAACACCGTCGCGGGAGTGGATGTCGAGGCCATCCGATCACTCTAGAGAACCGGAGGTGGGGAACAAGCGCGGTGGGCACGGCGTTGCACACCGACGGGTGGATCCACCGGCCACCCGAGACCCGACGATCGGAGAATTCGTGGCAGTGCTGTGCCCGCCTCGACCGGACGCCATCGGACGTCCCCCCGATCCGGACGCCGTCGGACCGGTAGCCTTCTCGACAGGCGTCGATGAAGGGATCGGTGTGATCGAGGAGTCTGTGGAAGAACTGACCGAGCGGTTCGAGCGGGACGCGCTTCCCCTGCTCGATCAGCTCTACGGCGCTGCGCTGCGGATGACCCGCAATCCCTCCGACGCCGAGGACCTCGTACAGGAGACCTACATCAAGGCGTTCTCCGCCTTCCGGTCGTTCCGCGAGGGCACCAACCTCAAGGCCTGGCTGTACCGGATCCTCACCAACACCTACATCAACTCGTACCGGAAGCGTCAGCGGCAACCCGCGCAGTACCCGACCGACGAGATCACCGACTGGCAGCTCGCCGCCACGGCCGAGCATTCGTCGACCGGTCTGCGGTCCGCGGAAGTCGAGGCACTCGACGCGCTTCCCGACGACGACATCAAGGCGGCGTTGCAGGAGCTTCCCGAGGAGTTCCGCATGGCCGTCTACTACGCCGACGTCGAAGGGTTCCCCTACAAGGAGATCGCCGAGATCATGGGGACGCCGATCGGCACCGTGATGTCGAGACTGCACCGGGGTCGCAAGCAGCTGCGGGGCCTGTTGGCCGACGTGGCGCGCGATCGCGGTTTCATGCGGGAGAAGGCCGTGGACGCCACAACCGGAACATCGGATCAGCCCGAGAGCGGAAAGGGAGCACCGCAGTGAGCGAACCCGACTTCGATCGACTCGACTGCTCGGCGGTCATCGCGGACGTCTACCTGCTTCTCGACTCCGAATGCGACGCCGGTTCCCGCGAGAAGCTGCAGCGGCACCTCGACGAGTGCGGCACCTGCCTCGAGGCCTACGGGATCGAGGAGAAGATCAAATCGCTGCTCAGCCGCAAGTGCGGCGGGGAACACGCACCCGAGGGCCTGCGGGAGCGGCTCATGCTGCAGATCCGCCGCACCGTGGTGATCACCGAGACGGACAGCGCCGAGTCGTAGGCGGGTTCACTCGTACCGAGTCGTAGGCGAGTTCACTCGTACCGAGTCGTAGGCGAGTTCACTCGTACCGAGTCCTGGGTGAGACCCCCGAACGTGACAGGGGCCGGAAAGCTGCTGCTTTCCGGCCCCTGTCCGCGTCTCAGGCGTTGGGACGCTTGCCGTGGTTGGCGGCGTTACCCTTGCGGCTGCGCTTCTTGCGACCTCGCTTACCCATGGTGGGATCTCCTTTCTCGTTCATTACAGTGTTTCACGTGCGGTCGAGTGGTCCTGTCGGCAGGTCCGCCGCCGGAGCGTGAAACGAGGTGTTCGATGGCGGAAGACGTACGCGCGGAGATGGTATCGACCGTGTTCGAGGTCGTCGTGCGAGAGGGTGACGTGGTGGCCGAGGGCGACACGCTGGTGATCCTCGAGTCGATGAAGATGGAGATTCCCGTGCTCGCCGAGTCGGCGGGCACCGTGACCTCCGTCGGAGTCTCGGTCGGGGATGTCATCCAGCAGGGCGACCTCATCGCCGTGATCTCCTGACGGCGGGTATCTCCTGAGTACGAAAGCGGTTCCCGTGTCCACACTCAGTTCGTTGCTCGCGAGGTACACGGATCTTCCGGGCGCGGCCGTCGATCACCTCCAACGTGTCGTGGGCGAGTGGCAGTTGCTCGCCGACCTGTCGTTCGCCGACGTCCTCCTGTGGGTCGACGCGGCGCCGTCCGGAATCGTGTGCGTCGCACAGTGCCGACCCACCACCGCCTCGACGGTGATCCCCGAGGACGCCGTCGGCACGCTCGTCTCCGACAACGAACATCCTTACGTCCGTAAGGCTTTCGAAACCGGAGAGATCGTCGACGTCAAGTCGTCCCCGGGCGCCGGGATCAACATCCGTCAGGCCGTGCCGGTGCGCTGGGACGGTCGGGTCGTCGCGGTGCTCAGCCGCGACGCCGCCCGCGTGTCGCGGCGGTCGGCCAGCGCGCTCGAGACGGCCTATCTCGAATGCGCCGACGACCTCTACCGGATGATCAGCGAGGGCACTTTCCCGACGCCCGAGGCGCGCTCGGACACCAAGTCGAGTCCGCGTGCGGGCGACGGATTCATCCGGCTCGACCGGAAGGGCAAGGTCGTCTACGCGAGCCCCAACGCGCTGTCGGCCTATCACCGGATGGGTCTGAACTCCGACCTGATCGGTCAGGATCTCGTCGAGACGACCCGCGCACTGGTCACCGACCCCTTCGAGAGTCGCGACGTCACCGACTACCTCCGCGGGGCCGTGGAGGGCCGTCTGGGGCAGCGCATGGAGATCGAGGCCCTCGGGGCCACCGTTCTGATCCGTGCGTTGGTCCTGAACCCGGGAGGGAAGATCCGGGGCGCCGCGGTGATCGTCCGCGACGTCACCGAGGTCAAGCGACGCGACCGGGCACTGCTGAGCAAGGACGCGACCATCCGCGAGATCCACCACCGTGTCAAGAACAACCTGCAGACGGTCGCCGCGCTGCTGCGACTGCAGGCGCGCCGAACCGGGAACGCGGAAGCCCAGCAGGCCCTGGGGGAGGCGGTCCGTCGCGTGACATCCATCGCCTTGGTCCATGAGGCGCTGTCGATGTCAGTGGACGAGGAGGTCGATCTCGACGGTGTGTTCGACCAGCTGATCCCCATCGTCGTCGACGTGTCGACGGTCGGCAGCCAGATCCGGGTGGTGCGGGAGGGGAATCTCGGCGTGTTCCCCGCGGATCGCGCCACGCCTCTGGTCATGGTGCTGACCGAACTCGTCCAGAACGCCGTCGAGCACGCCTTCGATCCGGGCGTGAACGGCACGGTCACCGTCAATGCCCAGCGTTCGGCCCGCATGCTCGACGTCGTGGTCCGCGACGAGGGGAAGGGTCTTCCCGAGGGGTTCAGCCTCGAGGCGTCGAACCGGCTCGGTCTGCAGATCGTCCGGACCCTCGTGGCTGCCGAGCTCGGCGGATCGTTGGAGTTGACGTCCAACGAGTTCGGCGGGACCGATGCACGCCTGCAACTACCGCTGGGCAAGGTGCCGGTCGCCTGATCGTCCTTACGACCGTGCACGTAAGAAGGCCCGGCCTCCCCCGTAGGGGAGCCGGGCCTTCGAACGTCTATCGGAGTTGCTCAGACCGCCGTACGAGCGCGGGTGCGGGCGTTGCGACGCTTGAGGGCGCGGCGCTCGTCCTCGCTCATACCGCCCCAGACGCCGGCATCCTGGCCGGATTCGAGCGCCCAGGAGAGGCATTCGGCGGTGACGGGGCAACGGTTGCACACGAGCTTGGCATCCGCGATCTGCGCGAGAGCCGGGCCGCTGTTTCCCACGGGGAAGAACAGTTCCGGATCCTCGTCGCGGCAGATGGCCTTGTGGCGCCAGTCCATGCTTCTACTCTCCTTCGATGGTGCGTGTGCACCGGCTGATTGGTCAATGCGTGTTCACGCCTGTGGCACGGAGTGTTTCCGCGCGGTTACTTGTGAATGCTTTCACGAACGAGCGTGGAGTCAATAGAATCGACCACGATCGTGGGGAAGCTCACGCTGGTGTGGGCTACGAGTTCGCCAATCCCTCTTTCTACTCCCCTCGAGCCGAGAAGGCAGTGGCAATCACAGAATTCGTGCTTCTCTTTCTGTCGCTGTCCCGCTGGGGGGATCGTCAGCGGG
The DNA here is from genome assembly GCF_059759155.1 of Rhodococcus sp. GQ147. Taxonomy (NCBI): domain Bacteria; kingdom Bacillati; phylum Actinomycetota; class Actinomycetes; order Mycobacteriales; family Nocardiaceae; genus Rhodococcus; species Rhodococcus sp. GQ147. Next base: position 51,077 of record NZ_JCAXDU010000001.1, on the reverse strand, counting down.
GCGCGACGACATCGAGGATCGACGCCACGGACACGAACTCGACCTCGGTCCGGAGTCCGAGATAGTCGCCGTCGACCTGAAGTCCGATCGGGCGCGAGGCCCGGGCGCGCACGCGCGCGACATCGTCCGCACGCACCAGATGCGGCGACGCCGGCTCGCCGCGGGCGGCCAGAAGTTGTCTCACCACCCGCAGGCTCGGAAGTACCCGGGTCGTCGTCATAGCAAACACACCCAAACCGGTGTCGAACGAGGTGCCGGGATTCGTGTGCACCGGCCGGGACTCGAGATAGGTCCACGGACTCGAGTTCGACACGAACGCATAGTGCACCCCCGAAACAGGTTCGGATCCGGGCATCTCGAGCGTGAGCGCCGGTTCGGCCCGCTTCGACGCGAAGAACCGGGCCACCGCGTGCCGCACGTAGCGCGCCGTCGTCACCTTCTTGCCCTCGGCGCGGCTCAGGTCTATGGCCTCGCACACCTGGGCGTCGAGACCGAGGCCCGCGTTGAAGGTGAACCACCGCCCGTCGCAGTGGCCGAGGCCGATCCGGCTGGTCCTGCCCTCCTGCAACGACTCGAGTACCTGCGCGGTGGCCTCGAGTGGATCGGCGGACAGTCCCAGGGATCGCGCGAACACGTTCGCCGAGCCGCCGGGCACCACCGCGAGTCGCGGCAGGGTCGGATCGGCGCCTCGGTCGGGGGAGGGGCCGAGGAGGCCGTTGACGATCTCGTTGACGGTGCCGTCGCCACCGTGCGCGACGACGACGTCCATCCCGTCGGCGTGCGCCGAACGCGCCAGTTCTGCGGCGTGCCCGCGGTGGGTCGTGTGCGCGACGGTCAGCGCGAGCCGGCCTCTCAGGGCGTGAGCGAGGCGGTCGCGACCGGCCGGGGTGGTCGTCGTCGCATTCGGGTTCACGATCAGCAGGGCGCGCACGGAACATCAGCCTAAGTGGTGCCCGGCGGGTCCACTACGCTGGACGGGTGCCTCTCGAAACACCTCGCAGCAGCGTTCCGTCGACCGTGCGTGCCGCCGGTTGGCTCGTCGTCCTCGAGGGCGTCGTCGCGATGGGATTCGCGGTGTACTCGATCATCCGCGCCGCCTCGGGCGAACACGATCAGTCGGTCACCAATGGCTACGGCTTCGCGCTGTGGCTGTTCATCCTGTTCGGCGGGGTCCTGGCCGGCGGGATCGCGCTCGTGCGCGGTGTGCGCTGGGGACGTGCCGTGGCGATACTCGCGCAGCTGTTGTTGCTGCCCGTGGTGTGGTCGCTGCTGACGGACTCCCACCAGCCGGTCATCGGCACTGTGCTGGCGCTCGTCGTGGTCCCCACGCTCGTGCTGCTGTTCAGCCCGCCCACGTCGCGGTGGCTCGCGCACGAGTACGCGCCCGACGTCGACGAGTGATCCGGCTCAGCTGCCGAGCGCTTGCAGGGCAGGGCCGCTGAGCCTGAAGGTCGTCCACTCGTCCTGCGCGACGGCACCGAGGGATCGGTAGAAACCGATGGACGGCTCGTTCCAGTCCAACACCGACCAACTCAGGCGGGTGTAACCGCGCTCCACGCATTCGTGGGCGAGCGCCGCGAGCAGTGCCCGTCCGTGTCCCTTGCCGCGGTGTTCGGGACGGACGAACAGATCTTCGAGGTAGATCCCGTGCACGCCGTCCCACGTGGAGAAGTTCCGGAACCACAACGCCACCCCGACGACCCGGCCTTCGGTGCCGTCCTCTCCGGATTCCTCTGCGACGTGCGCGTACACCGAGGGCTGCGGCCCGAAAAGAGCCTCGTGGATCTGCTCGGGCACCACGGTGCACTCGTGCCGGGCCTTCTCGTATTCGGCGAGGTCGTAGATCAGCCCGGTGATCGCGGGGACGTCCTCGGGTGTGGCTCTGCGGATCACGGCGGGCTGCCTCCTGCGGTCTCGTGGGCGGATTCACCTCGCGCTGCGCCGCCGAGTGCGCGAGGATCGGGGTCGTGGCAACGGTACTTGCAGTGGCAAATCAGAAGGGTGGCGTCGCCAAGACGACCACCGTCGCGTCGTTGGGGGCCGCGCTGTCGGCGCTGGGCCGGCGGGTGCTCGTCGTCGATCTCGATCCTCAGGGGTGTCTGACCTTCTCTCTCGGGCACAACCCCGACAAGCTCGAACAATCCGTGCACGAGGTGCTCGTGGGCGGTGTCGAGACGAAGGACGTTCTGCTCGGGACAGCGGAGGGGATGTCGCTGCTGCCGGCGACCATCGACCTCGCGGGTGCGGAGGCGATGCTGCTCATGAAGCCGGGGCGTGAATACACCCTGAAGCGGGCGCTGGCGTCGGTGGAGGACGACTACGACGTCGTCGTCATCGACTGCCCGCCCTCTCTGGGCGTCCTCACCCTCAACGGGCTGACCGCGGCGCGGTCCGTGCTCGTTCCGCTGCAGTGCGAAACGCTCGCGCACAGGGGAGTCGGGCAGCTCCTGCGCACGGTGAACGAGGTGAAACAGATCACCAATCCGGATCTCGAACTGCTCGGCGCGCTGCCGACCCTGTACGACTCGCGGACCACGCACAGTCGCGACGTGCTCGCCGATGTCTCCGACCGGTACGACCTGCCGGTGCTGGCCCCGCCCGTACCCCGCACGGTCCGCTTCGCGGAGGCTTCCGCCTCGGGCGCGACGGTGCTGGCGGGACGCAAGAACAAGGGCGCCGAGGCGTACCGGGCGCTCTCCGAGAACCTGCTGCGCTACTGGTCGGGGGAGGCGGAACTCGAGACTTTCGAGACCGCCGTCGCGGACTGAGACGTCAGCACCGACCGGGACGGCTCGCTTTCAGCACCGACCGGGACGGCTCGCTTTCAGCACCGACCGGGACGGCTCGCTTTCAGCACCGACCGGGACGGCTCGCCATCAGCGCAGTGCCACGAGCTCATCGCCGCGTTGCTCGACCACGACATTCCCCGCGACGGCGACGTTCACCGTGGAGACCGTCCCGCGCTCGACGTCGATGCGCGGGCCGGGTTCACCGGTCCGTGAGTCGACTCCCACGAGGGCGTCCTCGACGGGAAGGAGCAGCGAACCGGCCATGATGTCGCCGTTGCCGAGAGTGTCCTCGACGGTCCACTGCGGGGCGAAATCGGTGGTGGACAATGCGACGGTGTCGCGGCCCGTCCACCACACGAGCACGCCGCCGCGCTCGAGGGCGGAGTCGTCCGATTCGCCGGCAGGACGCGGCAGGGCGTGCGTGTCGAGGAGGACGCCCTCGCTGTCGAAGACCTCGATGCGCGGCCCGTCGTTGTCGTCCGGGGCCAGGTAGACCGCCGTGCGGTCGCCGACCACCGCGACGATGCGGGAGTCCCCGCCCGCTTCCGGCAGCACCGACGACGCGAACTCCTCGGGCTTGGTGCTGTCGTCGGGGGTGGGATCGAGAAGGGTGAGCCGATTGGTCGGCTCGTTCGCGCACTGCTCGAGCACGGCCAGCACTTCGGCGCCCGAATCCGCCGAGCGCAGTTCGCAACCCGATCGTGGCTGCGCGTTCGGGTTCACCGGTGCGTCGACGCGCCCGTACTCGACCGTGCGCACCAGATCGGAGCGCCACATCTCGAGACGTGACTCGCCGAAGGCGATCAGGTGCGAACCGGCGCCGACGACCCGGATCGGATCGTCGGCGTCGCTCGACCGTTGCGCGCCCCGAGAGCCACTGCCCGAGTCGAGCGCGGTGACCTGACCGCATCCCCGCGGGCCGCGATAGACCGAGACCACGTCGCCCCAGGCCTCGGTGACCGCGCACAACGCCCGGTCGCGGTCGTACCGCCAGCGTTCCTCGCCGGATTGCGGGTCGCGGCCGACGACCGCACCACCGTCTGCCGTGGCGACCGTGCCGCCGGACACCACCGGTGCGGTCGTCGCCGTACTCGGAGCACGCCACAGTTCGGCGAGCGTGCGCGGAAGAGATTGCGCGGCAGCGAGAGTGGGGACAGGACCGTCCCAGGTGGTCGACGTGGTGCCCCGCGCATCCGAGTTCAGCCAGACGACACTCGCCGCCACCAGAGCGGTGACGACGAGTGCGGCTGCGACGAGAAGGTCGGTGCGGGTGCGGCGCTCGGGCGCGAGCACGTGGTTATCGGGCAGACGACGTCGAGACCGCTTCCACGTTCGACGTGTCCTGCTGCTCTGCGCGACCGGCCGGGCCCTCGCCCGAGCGGGTGCGACGGCGACGACGGCGACGACGTGCCGGAGCGGCCGCCCCGGTGTCCTCACCCGTCTCCGCTGCGGCAGGCTCGTTCTCGACCTTCACCGAGTCGTCCGAACCGGTTGCGGCCACATCCGTTGCGGAGCCGTCGGCAGACTTTCCGCGGACGGTACGACGGCGGACCCGGTTGCGCTTCGGGCGGGATCCGCCCTCGCGCTCGACGCGCTCGGGCTTCTCACCGTTCTCCGAGGCGGCGGGAGCGGCCTTGCGGACGCGTCCGGTGGCGTCGGACGGGATGTTCAGCTCCTCGAACAGGTGCGGGGAGCTCGAGTAGGTTTCGATCGGATCCGGGATACCGAGATCGAGAGCCTTGTCGATGAGCTGCCAGCGCGGCACGTCGTCCCAGTCGACGAGGGTGATCGCGATACCGGTGCGTCCGGCGCGACCGGTACGGCCGATGCGGTGGACGTAGGTCTTCTCGTCCTCGGGGCACTGATAGTTGATGACGTGGGTGACGTCGTCGATGTCGATGCCGCGGGCGGCGACGTCCGTGGCGACGAGCACGTCGATCTTGCCGCTGCGGAACTTGTCGAGTGCCTTCTCACGCGCGATCTGACCGAGGTCGCCGTGCACCGCGCCGCACGCGAAACCGCGCTCGACGAGGTCGTCGGCCACCTTCTGCGCCGTGCGCTTGGTGCGGGTGAAGACCATGGTGGCGCCGCGACCCTCGGCCTGCAGTACGCGGGCGACGAGTTCGGCCTTGTCGAGTGCATGCGCCCGGTAGATGAACTGCTGGGTGCGCTCGTGCACGGCCGACGATTCGGCCTCCTCGGCCCGGATGTGCGTCGGGCGGTTCAGGAACGTGCGGGCGAGGGTGATGATCGGGCCGGGCATGGTGGCCGAGAACAGCATCGTCTGACGACGGTCGGGGACCATCGTGAGGATGCGCTCGATGTCGGGCAGGAAGCCGAGGTCGAGCATCTCGTCGGCTTCGTCCATGACGAGCACGCCGATCTTGCCCAGGATCAGATGGCCCTGGTTGGCGAGATCGAGCAGACGGCCGGGAGTACCGACGACGACGTCGACACCCTTCTTCAGTTCGTCGATCTGCTGCTCGTAGGGGCGCCCACCGTAGATCGACAGGACCTCGAGGCCCGACTTGCGGCTGCCGGGCAGGTACTTGGAAGCGTTCACGAGGTCGTTGGTGACCTGGATGCACAGCTCGCGGGTCGGGACGATCACGAGTGCACGGGGAGTGCCGTCGAGGGTGGTCGTGCCGGAGCCCTCGGTGGCGATGCGATGCAGGAGCGGAACGCCGAAGCCGAAGGTCTTGCCCATACCCGTACGGGCCTGCCCGATGAGGTCGTCGCCGGCGAGGGCCAGCGGCAGGGTGAGTTCCTGGATCGCGAAGGTGCGTTCGATGCCGACCTCGGCGAGGGCGCGGACGATCTCGTCGCGGACACCGAGTTCGCCGAAGGTGGGGGGTACGTGGGTGGAGTCGAGTTGTGCGGAGACGGTCGTTTCGCTCGCGTCGTCTTCGTGGTCGATGGTGATCTTGCTCAGGGGTCCGGCCTTCCTGGTCTCGGCACGCACGCACGAGGGGGAAAGGCGACCGGCCTGCACCTCAGCGCGAGCGGTTTCCACCAGGCTCGGCGAAGCGCGGCAGCGATCCGCAGTTCGAGTGCGCGCACATTATCTGGGAAGCTCGCGGGCCACGGTCGGCGGCTCGAAGCGCGGGCTTCCCGATCCATTGTACCGGTTCCGGCGCATTCCACGAGGTAGTACTACGCTTCGTCGTCATGGGAGCCGATACGCCGCAGTCCACCTCCGAGTCCGGCACGACGCCGGGCGGACCCGCAGTCCCCGCCGATCACCCCGGTGTCGCAGAGCTCTTCGCGTTGCTCGCGTACGGCGAGATCTCGGCGTTCTACCGGCTCGCCGAGGACGCACGGTTCTCCCCGTCCCTGCGCGGGCGGGTCGCCCTCGCAAGCATGGCAGCTGCGGAGATGAGCCATTTCGAGACGCTCCACACCGCGCTCACCGATCGTGGTGTGGAGATCTACGCGGCGATGGAGCCCTACCGCAAAGCCCTCGACGCCTACCACGCCTCGACCACTCCGTCGACGTGGCTCGAGGTTCTCGTGAAGGCATACGTCGGTGACAGGATCGCCGCAGATTTCTACTGTGAGATCGCCGACATGCTTGCTCCCGAGGTGTCCACGGTGGTCCGGGAGGTCCTCGCCGAGACCGGCCACTCGGAGTTCGTGGTGCATGAGGTCCGTGAGGTCGTCGAGCGCAGCCCGCTGCAGAAGGACCGCCTGATGCTGTGGGGACGCCGGCTGCTCGGCGAGGCCATCACCCAGGCGCAGTACGTCCTCGCGCAGAACGAGGAACTCGCCGAGCTGGTGATTCTCGCGTCCGGTGACCTGGCGAACATCGCCGCGCTGTTCGATCGCATGCAGGTCGAGCACGCCGAGCGGATGTCGGTGCTCGGACTGCATTAGCCTGGGGCTGATAGCAGTACCAGCTCGGTTTCAATGCATGAGAATCGGAGGTCCACCGTGGAGGTCAAGATCGGCGTCGCGGACAGCCCGCGCGAAGTTGTCGTCGTCAGCGACCAGACGCCCGACGAGGTGGAGAAGCTCGTCCGGGCCGCGTTGAACGGCGCCGACGACGGGGTGCTCGCCCTTGTCGACGAGAAGGGCCGCAAGGTTCTCGTGCAGGCCGCCAAGATCAGCTACGTGGACATCGGTCCTGCCACGCTGGGCAAGGTCGGCTTCGCCGCCAACTGAGAGCGACCGACGAGAACGGGCCGGGGCATGTCGCCCCGGCCCGTTCGTCGTTCTCGGTATGTGTCGTCAGCGACGACGGTGCTCATATGTCGTCAGCGACGACGGAGTTCCGGCTGCAGCGGCACGTGCTTCAGACCGCCCCAGGCCAGCGCGACCGTGGTGTCCACGGCGTCCTCCTTGGGGATCGGGCGTGCGGCGTCGAGCCAGTAGCGTGCGGTGAACTGGCTCGTTCCCACCAGGCCGACCGCGAGGATGCGGGCCCGGTACGGATCGAGACCGGAGTCGTGGCTGACGAGGTCGAAGACGGCGTCGACGCACGCCTCGGTGGCCTGCTCCACTCGCCGCGACACCTGCGGTTCGCCCATCAGATCGGATTCGAAGACGAGCCGGAATCCCTGGCTGTCGTTGTCGACGAAATCGAAGAAGGCCTGCACTGCGGCGCGCACGCGCTGACGGTTGTCGGTGGTGGACCGCAGGGCCTGACGTACGCCGTTGATGAGGGTGTCCACGTAGTTCTGGAGCACGGCGCAATACAGTTCGAGCTTGCCGGGGAAGTGCTGGTACAGGACGGGCTTGCTCACTCCGGCACACTCGGCGATCTCGTCCATGCCGGCCGAGTGGTAACCGCGTGTGACGAATACCTCGCTGGCAGCCTCGAGCAACTGGGCACGACGCTCGTCACGCGGCATCCGGGCGCCCCGTTTGCCGTTGGAACCCCGGCCGGATGCTCGTTCGGTGACGTCGGTCATGCTTACTCCCAATCTGCACTACTTCCGAACGTGGCCTGTACCACCTCGGCGCTCCTCGTCTCTGCACGTTACAGGTGAAGTCGCGTGTCGAACGGATCGGCCTACCGCCCAGTATCCGTTCCCGGTGCACGAATGGGGGCGCAGGTTCGGCGCTTCGGATATCGAAATGGTCTCGATATGACATCCTGACATCCGTGATCGAGCGTGGAGGAGTGCGCGAGAGCAGGGGCCCGCAGGGCTCCTCGCCGACAGATCCTTCCCCGACGCTGCCCGGTTCGTCCCGGTCGCGAGGAACGGAACGACCCGAGGCGGGTCGCCGGTCGCACCAGCCCCTGCGTGCCGTGTGGGACCCGGTGGGACGGCCGGACCGGCCGCCGCGCCGACCCCGACCCGAACGGGACGTCCGCAAGCAGACCCGCGTGGGCAGGTTCGTCGCCACCTACGGCTGGCGCGCCTACGCCGTTCCGATCCTCGCCGTCGTGACCCTGATCGTGCTGTGGGACGCCGCGCGTGGCGCCGGAGCGGAGGAGCCCGCCGACCAGACCGACGCGAGCGAGGTCACCGAGATCATCGTCGAGGCCCCGCAACCCGAGGGAACCTTCCCCGAGTCGCTCGAGTCCGGTGCGCTGCCGGAGGGCGGCCCATTCACGGAGGTCGGTGCGCGGGAGTGGCGGGTCGTGCCCGGCACCACGGGTCAGGTCGGCGCGGGGCAGACCCGTGTGTTCACCTACACGGTGGAACTCGAGGAGGGCATCGACACCACCGGCTACGGCGGCGACGCGGCCTTCGCGTCGATGGTCGACCGGACCCTCGCCGACCCGCGCAGCTGGATCGGGGACGAGGCGGTCGCCTTCCGCCGGATCGACACCGGCGAGCCGGACTTCCGGATCTCCCTCACCTCGCAGATGACCATTCGCGAAGGATGCGGCTACGACATCCCGCTCGAGGGATCGTGCTTCAACCCCTCGATGGAGCGGGTGTTCCTCAACGAAGCGCGGTGGGTGCGCGGTGCCGTCGCCTTCCAGGGCGACATCGGGTCGTACCGCCAATACCTCGTCAATCACGAGGTCGGTCACGCCATCGGCCTGGCGCAGCACGACGCCTGCACCATCGACGGTGGTCTGGCGCCGATCATGATGCAGCAGACCTTCGGAACCGCCAACGACGACATCGCCCGCCTCGACCCGGACGGCGCCGTCCCGGCCGACGGACTGCGGTGCCGGTTCAATCCCTGGCCGTACCCGCGGGCGTAGGCGCCGGTCGGGGTCGACGGGCCGGGCGGAGTCGACGGGCGAGGTGGCGGTCGACGGGCGGAATGGGGGTCGCAGCAGGGAATGGCACCATGGACGGTGACGCAGGACGCATCGCGACAGGAGAACCCGTGACCGCAACGACACCGTCGACGCGCCGATCCCTTCCGCCGTTGGTGGAACCCGGCCCGGAGCTCGGTCGCGAGGAGGTCGCGCGGTACAGCCGTCACCTGATCATCCCGAATGTCGGGGTCACCGGCCAGCGTCGCCTGAAGAACGCGCGGGTGCTGTGTATCGGCGCCGGCGGCCTGGGTTCGCCCGCCCTGCTGTATCTCGCGGCGGCGGGGGTCGGCACGATCGGCATCGTCGAGTTCGACGACGTGGAGACGTCCAACCTGCAGCGCCAGGTGATCCACGGCCGCTCCGACGTCGGACGGCCAAAGGCGGACAGTGCCCGCGACAGCATCCTGGCGATCAACGACGGTGTGACTGTGCGCCTGCACGAGACGCGCCTGGAGTCGAGCAATGCCGTGCAGCTGTTCGAGCAGTACGACCTCATCCTCGACGGCACCGACAACTTCGCGACCCGCTATCTCGTCAACGACGCCGCGGTCCTCGCGGGCAAGCCCTACGTGTGGGGCTCGATCTTCCGGTTCGAGGGCCAGGTGTCGGTGTTCTGGGAGGACGCTCCGGACGGACGCGGCCTGAACTACCGAGACCTCTACCCCGAGGCCCCGCCGCCGGGGATGGTTCCCTCATGCGCCGAGGGTGGTGTGCTCGGTGTCCTGCCCGGCACGATCGGCACCGTCATGGCGACCGAGGCGATCAAGCTCATCACGGGGATCGGTGAGCCGTTGCTCGGCCGCCTCATGATCTACGACGCGCTTGCGATGTCGTTCCGGACGGTGACCCTGCGTCGCGATCCGGGACGGGTGCCGGTCACCGAACTCGTCGACTACGAGGCCTTCTGCGGGATCGTTCCCGATGCCGCCGCGTCGGCGCGATCGGCCGTCACCCCCAGCGAGTTGCGCCGGATGCTCGACGAGGGCCGCGACCTCGCGCTGATCGACGTGCGCGAACCTGTCGAATGGGAGATCGTCCGTATCGACGGTGCCCGGCTCGTGCCGAAGGACTGCATCCTCTCCGGTGAGGTCCTCGCCGACCTGCCGCAGAACACGCCGATCGTGCTGTACTGCAAGACGGGAATCCGATCGGCCGAGGCACTCGAAGTGCTTGTGCGAGCCGGATTCTCGGACGCGACACATCTGCACGGCGGGGTGATCGCGTGGGCGCAGCAGGTGGATCCCTCGCTACCGGTGTACTGACGGTGACCTCGTTGTGACCTGAAACAGCGGAGTGCCTTCCCGATCCGAGCGGTGTGCGGCGGTAGGTTGAGCTGCGTGAGCTCACTCGAACCGCCTCAGCACGTGTGCTCCACATTCGGTCTCCGCGACGTCGAACCGGTCCCGCTCGGGCCCGACTGGGACGGCGGTTTCCGGTGTGGAGACGTGGTGCTGTCCCGAGTCGCCGATCATGCTCGCGCGGCCTGGTCCGCCAAAGTGCGGGAGACCCTGACCGTCGACGGTGTGCGGCTGGCCCGTCCGGTGCGGTCCACCGACGGTCGCTACGTGGTCTCCGGATGGCGCGCCGACACCTACATCGTCGGTACGTCCGAGCCCAGGCACGACGAAGTGGTCTCGCTGTCGCTGCGGCTGCACACCGCCACCGCGCAGCTCGAACGTCCCCGTTTCCTCATGCAGCCTCCGGTCGCACCCTGGGAGGACGTCGACGTCTTCGTCGCGGCCGACCGCGCGGCCTGGGAAACCGTGCCCCTGCGCAGCGCCCGCGCGGCGGGTGCGCCCGAGACGGTGACCCCCGACGGCCGTAAGAGTCTCGACCTGATCAACCAGCTCGCGACCTTCCGCAAGCCCGTGCACCTGCCTGATCAGCTCGTCCACGGCGACCTGTTCGGCACGGTCCTGTTCGCCGGGCGTGCGGCGCCCGGTCTGACCGACATCACTCCCTATTGGCGCCCGGCCTCGTGGGCGGCCGCCGTCGCCGTCGTCGACGCACTGTCGTGGGGCGGTGCCGACGAAGGGCTCATCGGTCGCTGGGAGGACCTGCCGGAATGGCCGCAGATGCTGCTGCGCGCGGTCATCTTCCGTTTGGCCGTGCACGCGCTGCACCCGCGCTCGACCGAGGACGCCTTCCCGGGCCTGGCGCACACCGCCGACCTCGTGCGGTTCCTCCTGTAACACCTCACAGGGCGGCCGGGGCCGGGGTGAGCAACTCTTGACGCGACGGTCACCGCGGGCAGCACCGTAGCAACACCCGTTTCCTACCTTGGGGATCAACACGGACCCGAGGAGGAACGGCGATGACGACCTTCATCGAAAAGGAAAGTCTCAGAGACAAATTCGCGCGCAAGCACAACATCGAGCGGTGGGACGCCGAGGATGTGGAGGCGTGGGAGGCCGGCGGCAAGCAGGTCGCCAAGCGCAACCTGATCTGGTCGGTGATCGCCGAGCACGTCGGCTTCTCCGTCTGGTCGATCTGGTCGGTGATGGTGCTGTTCATGCCCACCGAGGTGTACGGCATCGACGCCGCCGGCAAGTTCTTCCTGGTCGCCGTCCCCACGCTCGTCGGCGCGATCCTCCGCATCCCCTACACCGTCGCCACCGCCCGCTTCGGTGGCCGCAACTGGACCATCTTCAGTGCCCTCGTACTGCTGATCCCCACCATCGGGGCGCTGTACCTGATGCTGAACCCGGGTCACTCCTACACGACGTTCATGCTGGTCGCGGCACTTGCCGGTGTCGGCGGCGGCAACTTCGCCTCGTCGATGACCAACATCAACGCCTTCTACCCCCAGCGACTGAAGGGCTGGGCCCTCGGACTCAACGCCGGCGGCGGGAACATCGGTGTCCCGGCGGTCCAGCTGATCGGCCTGCTCGTCATCGCCACCGTCGGCAACACCGAGCCCTGGATCGTGTGCGCGGTCTACCTGGTCCTGTGCGCCGTCGCCGCGCTCGGCGCCGCCCTGTTCATGGACAACCTCCGTGATCAGAAGGCCGACCTGCGGGCCATGGGCGCCGCGCTGAAGTTCCGCGACTCGTGGATCATCTCCTTCCTCTACATCGGCACCTTCGGTTCGTTCATCGGCTTCAGCTTCGCCTTCGGTCAGGTCCTGCAGATCAACTTCCTCGCCGGCGGCGACACCCCCGCCCAGGCCGCACTGCACGCCGCGCAGATCGCCTTCATCGGCCCGCTCCTCGGATCCATCTCGCGCCCGCTCGGCGGAAAGCTCGCCGACCGCATCGGCGGCGGGAAGATCACCCTCTACACCTTCGTCGCGATGGCCCTGGCCGCCGCGGTGCTCATCGTCGCCGGCACCCTCGACGACCGCACCACCGGCGCCGCGACCGGCGGTGTGCTGACCGCCATGGTGCTCGGCTTCATCGCCCTGTTCCTGCTCTCCGGGCTCGGCAACGGCTCGGTCTACAAGATGATCCCGTCCATCTTCGAGGCCCGTGCGCAGGATCTCGACGAACTGGATCGCGACGAGAAGGCCGCCTGGTCGCGCAGCATGTCCGGTGCCCTCATCGGCTTCGCCGGTGCCATCGGCGGACTCGGCGGCGTGGGCATCAACCTCGTCTTCCGCGCCTCCTACGGCGGCGAGGCGCAGTCCGCGACGATGGCCTTCTGGGTCTTCGCGATCTTCTACCTCGTGTGCATCGCGGTGACCTGGTTCGTCTTCCTCCGCCGCCCTCACACCACCCCCACGAGCGAGCCGTCCACCGAGGCTCCCGCCCCGGCCCGCGTCGCAGTCTGACCGATCCCCGGCACGAAGAAAGAGAACATCATGAGCCGCAAGAACGTCGTCGTCGTCGGACACGGAATGGTCGCCCACCGCTTCGTCGAAGCCCTTCGCGTCCGCGACGAGCAGAACAGCTGGTCGGTGACCGTGCTCGGCGAGGAGGCCGACGCCGCCTACGACCGCGTGGGACTGTCGTCCTACGTCGGAGCCTGGGACCGCAAGGAACTCGCCCTCGCCGGAAACGACTACGCAGCAGACGACCTCGTCGACCTGCGTGTCGGCACCCGCGCCGTGGGAATCGACCGCGCGGCCCGCACCGTCACCACCGCCGGCGGCGACGTTCTGCCCTACGACAGCCTCGTCCTCGCGACCGGCTCGTACCCCTTCGTGCCCCCCGTGCCCGGCCACGACCTGCCCGGCTGCTTCGTCTACCGCACGCTCGACGATCTCGACGGCATCCGCGCCGCCGCCGAACGCGCCAAGGCCGCCGGCCTCGCCGGCATCGTCATCGGTGGTGGCCTGCTCGGACTCGAGGCCGCCAACGCGCTGCGCCTGCTGGGCGTGACCCCGCACGTCGTCGAGTACAACAACCGGCTCATGCCCGCCCAGGTCGACGAGGGCGGCGGCCGTGTCCTCGACCGTCTCGTCACCGACCTCGGCCTCGTCACCCACACCGGTGTGGGCACCGAGAAGATCGAGGCCGGACCTGAGGCGCTCCAGGTGACCTTGTCCGACGGCTCCGTCCTCGAGGCCGGGCTCGTGATCTTCTCCGCCGGCATCCGTCCCCAGGACGAACTCGCCCGCGAGGCCGGACTCGAACTCGGCGGCCGCGGCGGTGTGCTCACCGACCGCACCTGTCGGAGCACCTCGGACGAGGCCGTCTACGCGATCGGTGAATGCGCGGCCGTCGAGGGCACCTGCTACGGACTCGTAGCCCCCGGCTACAGCACCGCCGAGGTCGTCGCCGACCGGCTCGTCGGCGGCACCGCCGAGTTCCCCGGCGCCGACCTGTCGACGAAGCTCAAACTGCTCGGCGTGGATGTCGCGAGCTTCGGCGACGCCCACGCGACGACGCCCGGCGCCCTCGAGGTCGTGCTGTCCGACTCCGCGAAGGGCACCTACGCCAAGCTCGTCGTCTCCGACGACGCGAAGACCCTGCTCGGTGGCATCCTCGTCGGCGACGCCTCCGCCTACGGCACGCTGCGACCGCTGGTGGGCCGCGAACTGCCGGGTGATCCGGCCACGCTGATCTCCCCGGTGGGGGAGAAGCCGGGCGCCGGCGCGCTGCCCGACGACGCCGAGGTGTGCTCGTGCAACGGTGTCACCAAGGGCGCGATCTGCGGCGCGATCTCCGAGGGCGCCTGCGACATCGCGCAGATCAAGTCGTGCACGAGTGCGGGCACCACCTGCGGCGGCTGCCTCCCGAGCATCAAGCAACTGCTCGCCCAGTCGGGTGTGCAGATGTCGAAGGCCCTGTGCGAGCACTTCGAGCAGTCGCGCGCCGAACTGTTCGAGATCGTCCAGGCCACCGGCATCCGCACCTTCTCCGTGCTCATCGCGCAGTACGGAACCGGACACGGCTGCGACATCTGTAAGCCGGTGGTCGCCTCGATCCTCGCGTCCACCGACTCCGACCACATCCTGCACCCGAAGCAGGCAGGTCTGCAGGACACGAACGACCACTTCCTCGCCAACATCCAGAAGAACGGCACCTACTCGGTCGTGCCGCGCATGCCCGGTGGCGAGTGCACCCCCGAGCAGCTCATCGTGATCGGTGAGGTGGCACGCGATTTCGGTCTCTACGTGAAGATGACCGGCGGTCAGCGCGTCGACCTGTTCGGTGCCCGCGTCGAACAGCTCCCGCAGATCTGGAAGCGTCTCGTCGACGCCGGCATGGAATCCGGCCAGGCGTACGGCAAGTCGCTGCGCACCGTCAAGAGCTGTGTCGGCTCCACCTGGTGCCGCTACGGCGTGCAGGACTCGGTCGGGATGGCCGTCGCCCTCGAATTGCGTTACCGCGGACTGCGATCGCCCCACAAGCTCAAGATGGGTGTGTCGGGTTGCGCCCGTGAATGCGCCGAGGCACGCGGCAAGGACGTCGGTGTCATCGCGACGGAGAACGGCTGGAACCTGTACGTGTGCGGCAACGGCGGCCAGTCGCCCAAGCACGCACAGCTCCTCGCCGGTGGTCTCGACGACGAGACCCTCGTCCGCTACATCGACCGGTTCCTGATGTTCTACATCCGCACCGCCGACCGGCTCCAGCGCACCGCGCCGTGGCTCGACGCACTCGAGGGCGGTCTCGCGCACCTCGAGGAGGTCGTGTGCGACGATGTCCTCGGCATCGCCGACGATCTCGAGGCCGCGATGGCCAAGCATGTCGAGGGCTACAAGGACGAGTGGGCCGGTGTCCTGGAGGATCCGGAGAAGCTGGCGCGGTTCGTCTCGTTCGTCAACGCGCCCGAGCAGCCCGACCCCACGGTCCGCTTCGACGACAGCGGCCCCCGCAAGGTCCCCGTCCTCGTGGGTATGCCGGGCATCGGACCCGGAACCGGGGCGTGACGACCGCTTACCCCGAGGGAACGAGCGGGTAACGCGCTCGAAACACCCGGCACCCACACTTCAGGACAGCAGTTTCAAGGAGGACAGCGATGACCGTCATCGAGACGCACACCGTAGGGGGATCGACGCGCGACAGCGTGTTCGACGGGCGACTGGAATGGACCTCGGCCTGTCCGCTCAGCCATCTCATTCCGGGCCGCGGCGTGGCCGTGCTGCTGCGCGGCGGCGAGCAGGTGGCCCTGTTCCTGCTCGACGACGGAACGCTGCGCGCAGTAAGCAACTTCGATCCGTTCGGCCGCGCCGCGGTGATGTCCCGCGGTATCGTTGGCGACCGAGGCGGAGAGCCCACCGTGGCGTCGCCGCTGCTCAAGCAGGTCTTCTCCCTCGACGACGGCCGGTACCTCGACGATCCGTCGGTGCGTCTGCCCGTCTACGAGGTGCGCGTATGGGCGGGAGTCGTCCAGATCCACAGCCTCGTCCCCCGTGACCAGCGGCACGAGGGGCCGACCGGAGAGGGTTCGTGAGCGACGACAACGCGCCGTTGCGGGGATTCACCATCGGCGTGACGGCCGCTCGGCGTGCCGACGAGTTCGCCACGCTCCTCACCAGGCGTGGGGCCGAGGTCGTGCACGCCCCCGCCATCCGCATCATCCCGCTGTCCGACGACGACGAGCTCGAGCGCGTCACCCGCTGCATCGTCGCGCAGCCCCCGGACATCACGATCGCCACCACGGCGATCGGATTCCGCGGGTGGATGGGTGCAGCGGAGGGCTGGGGACTCGCCGACGACCTCGCGCAGGCACTCGGCTCGAGCCGGATCCTCGCCCGTGGCCCGAAGGTCACGGGCGCGATCCGGGCCGCCGAACTCCGCGAGGAGTGGTCTCCTTCCTCGGAATCGTCCGCCGAGGTGCTCGAACTTCTGCTGAAGGAGGGGGTCGCTGGCCGCCGCATCGCGGTGCAGTTGCACGGCGAGCGCACCGAATGGGAGCCTGGGACCGACGTGTGCGATGCGCTGCGCGCTGCGGGCGCAGACGTCGTGCCCGTCCCGGTCTACCGATGGACGGCCCCCGAGGATCTCACCGCGCTCGACCGGATGATCGAGCAGATCGTCGAACGCGGACTCGACGCCGTGAGCTTCACCAGTGCACCGGCCGTCGCGTCGATGCTCATGCGGGCCAAGGAGACCGGCTGGCTCGAGCCGATGCTCCGGTCGCTGCGGACCGGCGTCACCGCGGTGTGCGTCGGTCCCGTCACCGCGGCACCGCTCACCGAACTCGACGTACCCGTCAGCATGCCCACCCGATCCCGGCTGGGCTCGCTGGCCCGGCACATCGCCGAGGAACTGCCCCGGCGGGCTGTGCGCATCGAGGCCGGCGGTCACGTACTCAGCCCGCGAGGGCGCTGCGTGATCGTCGACGGCACCGTGCGGTGCCTTCCCCCTACCGGGATGGCCCTGATGCGCACACTCGTCGCGCGCGCCGGTCTCGTCGTCTCCCGCGAGGAACTCCTCGCGGCCCTGCCCGGTGGTGGCGGCGACACTCACGCCGTCGAAACCGCGGTCGCCCGGGTGCGCTCGGCTCTCGGCGCACCGGCGATCGTGCAGACCGTCGTCAAGCGCGGCTACCGCCTCGCCGTCGATCCGGAAGGAATGCATCCATGACCGGTACACACGCCGACCCGGCGCTGCTGCTCGTCGCGCACGGCACCCGCAATCCGCGCGGTGTCGACATGATCGCGGCGCTCGCCGATGCCGTCTCCTCCCGCGTCGGTCCCACCCGTGTCGCCTTCGTCGATGTCCTCGGACCGTCGCCCTCGGAGGTCCTGCGCGACACCGGCCGTCCGACCGTGCTCGTCCCCGCCTTCCTCGCCTCCGGCTATCACGTGCACACCGACGTTCCGCGCGAGGTCGCGGCCGGCGGGAACGACGCGGTGACGATCACCCCCGCGCTCGGTCCCGATCCTGCTCTCGCCCGTGTCCTCGTCGAGCGGTTGCGGCAGGCCGGCTGGGTCGAGGGCGACGACGTCGTTCTCGCGGCCGCCGGCTCGTCCGACCCTCGCGCCCGCCACGACGTCCACGTGACGGCCCGCATGGTCTCGTCGCTCGTGCAGACCCCGGTGCGCGTCGGATGGATCGCCACCGGAGAACCGCGGGTCGCGACCGTCGTGGACGAGGTCCGCGCCGGCGGCGCACACCGGGTGTTCGTCGCGTCGTATCTTCTCGCCGACGGTCTGTTCCACCACCGCCTGGCGGAGGTCGGTGCCGACGGCGTCGCTGCGCCGATCGGTGTCGCCGAACCCGTCGTCGACCTCGTGGCCCGGCGCTACCGCTCCGCGGTCGACGCGTTGCGCCTCGCTCCCGTGGGAGCGGCTCGCCACCGCGCCTGAATCAGCGGGGGAGCGGCAGCAATTCGACGCGGTCGCCGTCCACCGCTCCCGGTGGCACCACGGCGATCGCGCTGCGCCCGATGAGGCCGGCGAGATGCGCGGTACGAATCGTGTTGTCGCACAACCATCGTCCCTGCACGTCCTGGCGGGCGGGGAGCAACCGCGTGATGTCGCCGACGACCTCCGAGGCGTTCGCCAGCGGAGCGGTCACAGGAGTCGCCGGGGTGCGGAGGGTGCGGCCGTCGACGATCGCAGGCAGCAGCACCAGCAGCGTCGACACCGCCGCCACCGGATTCCCGGGCAGTCCCAGCACGGCACGGCCGTCCGGCAGCGTCGCCGCGACCTGTGATCCGCCGGGCTTGCACCGCACCCGTTCGACGACCACCTGCGCGCCGGCCCGCGCCAGCGCACCGCGCAACTGATCGGCGGCGCCACCGCCCGTCGCGCCCACGATGACGATCGCATCGGCATCGGTGCCCGTGAACAACGCATCGAATCCGTCGGCGGTGTCGCGGAGATGCCCTTCACCGACCACCGTGGCGCCGCACCAGCGGACGAAGTCCGGGAGTACCGGACCCAGCGAGTCGCGCGTCTGCCCCTCGCGCAGAGGGCCGGTGCGTCGGATCTCGTCGCCGGTGAGCACTATATGCACCCGTAGAGGACCTCGCACCCGGAGTTCGGTGACCTCACCGCTGGCGGCCGCGGAGGCGACCGCCGGGCTCACGGCGGTGCCGGCCTCGGCGAGGACCGTCCCCGACTCCCAGTCCTCCCCGCGGCGCCGCGCGTCGTCGCGCACGGGCGCATCGGGCAGGCGACTGACGAGACCGCCTTCCATACGGACGAACTCGTCGCGCACGACGGCGGTCGCGCCGGCCGGCAGGTGGGCGCCCGTCGCAATCCGGGCCGCTTCCCCGTCGCCGAGCGTGAGCGAGCCTCCGTCGCCCGCGTAGCGGATCTCGTTGCGCAACAACCACGGTCCGTCGCCCGCCACCGCGTAACCGTCCATCGCCGAGGTGCGGACGCGAGGCAACGCCTCCACCGCGACGAGCGGAGCCGCCAATGTGGCGCCCCGCGCCTCCTCGACCGGGACGGTGCGGAAAGGCAACGGCGACAACGCTTCCCGTAGGATTCTCCGCGCCCGGTCCGGATCGGCGGCCACACGGGCGGTCGCGGATCCGGCGCGCGCCGCCTCCAGATCGGCAGGGGTGTCGCAGTCGGTCGCCTCGGACACCGAGACGGTGACGTACCGCTCGGGCAACAACGCCTTCATGGGCCGGTTCGCGACGTCTCCACCGAGAGAGTCCAGACGCGCGGCCAGCGCCGGTGTCCGCCACGCGGCGAGCAGGAACTGCACCCGGCCGGTGTCGTCCACCGCGAAGGCGGCCTCGGCCGTCGCATCCTCGTTCAGGGCCTCCAGCAGGGCCGCAACCGTCGTCGGTGTGACGAACGGAAGGTCGGCGGCGAGAGTGACCACGAGATCGGCGACCGGATCCGCCGCTGCCAGCGCCGCGACCGGACCCGCACCGGGCGGTGTCTCCTGGATCTGCAGCACGTGGAGGTCGAGATCGTCGCGGTGCGGACCCACCACCGTCACCCGCGCGCACCCCTCGACCGCGCCCAGGGCGGTGTCGAGCATCCTGCGGCCGCCGACGGTCAGAGCGGGCTTGTCGACGCCTCCCATGCGGGTCGCGCGGCCTCCCGCGACGATCACGGCTTCGACGTGGGTGAGCGTGCTCATGCCTTCATGCTGCCTCATCCGCCGCGCTCGTGATCGTCTGTACTCGCCGTGTCCGGCACCGATCGCACTGCCGTGTCGCGGATAGACTGCCGGGTATGTTCTTCGGCTGGCGGAACGGCGCGGCGGTGTTCGTCGTCCTCATGTCCTGGCTCGTCTCCGCGGTCGTTCCGGTCACCGCGGTCTCCACCGGCGACACCGCCGGATTGCTCCTCGGCCTGCTGGTGGTGGTCGTCGCAGCACTCACGTTCGTCACCGCCGCGGAGGATCCGCTGTTCGCCTTCGGTCGCAGCATCCGGGGCCCGACCTCCGAGGAACGACGTCTGCGCGGCGGGTTCCGCCGCCACTCCCACCCCGACACCGCCGGACGGCCACGTCCGCGCTCACCCGGTTCCGTCCTCGCCCTCGACGCTCCGTCCGACGAGGAACACCGGGAGATTTTCCATGTTCGATCCCTATCCACACGGCACACCCGCCGTGTCCGTCCGCAGCGCCCACCGCTCGTTCGGTGACCTGACCGTCTTCACCGGGGGTGAACGTCGACGTCGCCCCCGGCGGATGTTGCGCCGTGATCGGCGCGAACGGCACCGGCAAGTCCACCCTGCTCGGATGCGTCGTCGGCGTCGACCGACTCGACGAGGGCGTTGTCGAGATCCACGGCGTCCCCGTCGACGAGAGCTCGCCGACGCTGCGACGGCAGGTCGCCGCAGTCCTCGGCGACGTGGCGACATTCGCGCATCTCACCGCGCACGAACACCTGCAACTCGTCGCCACCGGTCACGGCGTGACCGACCCGTTCGACGCGGCGACACAGGTCCTCGAGACGGTCGGTCTCGCCGCGTCGGCCGATCGACTGCCGCTGACCTTCTCGAGCGGGCAACGCCGCCGGCTCGCGCTGGCCTCCGCGCTGGTACGGCCCCGGCGGTTGCTCGTCCTCGACGAACCCGAACAGCATCTCGACGACGCCGGTCGCCGGTGGCTGGCGTCCACACTGGAAGCCGAGAAGCGCGCGGGCGGCACCGTGCTGATGGTCTCGCACGATGTCGCGCTGGTGGACGCGGTCGCCGACCAGGTGGTGGAGGCGGACCGATGGAGCTGACCGGAACCGTCCCCAGCGCGCGCGACCTCCGCGCGCTCCGTCACGCCTTCGAGCGCCGGCGCGCGCCGCTGGTGGATCGTCCGGCCCTCGCTGTGCTGGTCGTCCTCGGCTTGTATGTCGGCGGGGGACTGGCGTGGTGGTTGTTCTCCCTTCCGGCGACGACCTTCGCGTGCGGGGACCCGATCGTGCGCGATTCGGGGTGCACCTCGGCGTGGGGATGGGCCGTCGTCGCGATCGCGGTCGCTGCGGGGACGGCGTCCACCCGGGCCGCAGGTCCGGTGACGTGCGGTACCGAGACGGAGTTCTGGCTGCTGTCCACACCGGTGGATCGCGGTGCGGCACTCCGCCCGAGAGTCGCGGCGCTCCTGATCTGCGGTGCAATCGCGGGTGCTCTCGCGGGACGGTTCGCGACGTTCGTGACCACCCCGGAGGGGCGCGTCGCGTTCACATGTCTCGCTGCCGCCTCTCGGTGTCGGTGCCGTCGCCCTTCCGATGCTCGTGCAGTGCCGGGTACTCGTGCCCGCGGTCGTGCGGGTCGTGGTCGGGCTGTGCCTCGTCGCCGTTCCGGGCGTGGTGACGGTCGCCGCCGTCGGCGTCGCGGTGCCACCGCCGGGACCGTTGTTCGTGGTGGGGGCGTGGATCGCCGTTGCGGCACCGGCGGTCTCGGCGTTGCGTCGATGCGACAGGATCGCTGCACCGGAGTGGAGGGTGGGATCGGACACCGCGGTCGGTGTGTCGGCGTCGTTCACGGCACTCGATCCTTCGCTGCTGACAGGCGTGGTCGAACGGAAGGCCTGGTTGCGCATCGGATCCCGCCGCTCGCGGGCCCTGCCGCGCCGCCGGATCGCGGCACTCGTCCGTTCCGATCTGCTCCGCCATGTCCGTAGGCCCACACCCGTGCTCGTCGCGTGCGTGGCGCTGCTCGGCGTCGTGGTGCTGATGTCGGTCGTATCGCCGCCCGCCGCTGTCGTGGTGCAGCTCGTCGCCGTCTTCACCGTGGCGACGATCTTCGGTGCGGGTCTGCGCGACGTGAGCCGCGATCCCGATTTCGCCGTCCTGCTCGGTACGAGCGACACGTATCTGCGTCGCGCACTCTCGGCGGTCCCGGGGTCGGCCGCGGTCGTCGCCGGTGCCGTGACGGGATTCGCCGGGAGTGCGTCGGTGGCGAGCGTCGTGATCGTCATCGTCGGTGGGTGCGCGGCCGCCTATCGGATGCGCACGCGACCTCCGATCGGGTACGACGGTCTGATCCTCGAGACGGCCGTCGGGCAGATTCCGGTCGATCTGCTCCGGCAGTGGGCGCGGGGACCGGACCTACTCGTCGTCTGCGCGTGGCTCGCCGCCGTGCTCGCCTGAGCCCGGCGGGAACCGGTGTCGAGCACGGGTGAGATCGATCCGGTCGCCGGAGATCGGGACGCCCTCGAGTTCGAGACGCGCGAGTTGCCGGCGCGCGAGGTGCGAGGCCGGTCGCCCGGACGCCGGGACCACGCGGTGCCACGGCAGGTCGGCGGAATCGGTCCGCATGATCCATCCGACGGTGCGTGCACTCGACAGGCCCGCGGCACCGGCGATGTCGCCGTAGGTCGCGACCCGGCCTGCGGGCACGGAGGCCACGAGTTCGCGGACCCGCTCGATCTGCTCGTCCGTGGTGACCACCGGCTACACCATCCGGGCCACGAGTTCGGCGGTCTCGGCGGGACGCGCCTGGTCGATCATGTGGTCGCAGTCGAATTCGAGCAGGGTCAGGTCGTCGCCGAGTCGTTCCGCCAGGTCGCGACGGAAATTTGACGTGGTGTACGAGGGTTGCACCTTCCCGGCCTGCACGAAGATCGTCGGGATACCGGCGGGCGGAAGGACGGGTCCGCGGGCCAGCTCGCCCCACGAGGTCACCAGCGCAGGTACGCAGATCCGCCAGTTGACACGCCCCGAGTCGAGTTCGACGAGGTGCTCGGCGATCTCCTCGTCGAGCAACTCGGGGGCCACCTCGCCCCAGTCGCCGTGGACCTTCTCGGCCCGCGCCTCCGCCTCGTCCGTGTAGTCGGGGTTGTGGAGGGTGAGGTCGGCGATCTCGAGCATCCGGTCGGCCGGGAGGCCGATCGCCGGATCGAGGAGTACCAGCGCCCGCACCCTGTCGGGCACCGCGGCGGCGAGATGCACCGCGAGGGCACCACCGAAGGAGTGGCCCACCACGGTGACGGGACCGGTGGTGTGTGCGTCCAGCACGGCCTTCAGGTCGGCGATGTGCGCCTCGCACGACCACGGGGGAGTCCACGGCGACCGGCCGTGACCCCGGAGGTCCGGAGCGACGAACCGCAGGTGGGGCAGGTGTCGTTCGGCAAGGTTCCGCCAGCGTCGGCCGTGACCGGTGAGTCCGTGCAGGGCGAGGACCTCCGGTCCGTCGACGGGGCCGAACAGATGGGTGTGCAGAAGATCCGTGGCACTCACGCCGACCACTATCCCAGTCGTGACTCCGCGGTGTGCCCCGGACGCTGTCGTACCCGTCTGGTGGGATGGGGTCATGCTCGACGTCGATACCGGCATCCCCGACCTGCACCCACCACGGGCGCAGGTCACCGACCTGCCCGCCACCGTCTCGCGCATGTCCGAACCGCAGATCCCCGATCGCGTCCGCCGCCCGGCCGCGCGCCTCGTGCGCAGGTCCGCCGAGGCGCCGGTGGCCCGCGAGTGGCCCGACGACGTGCGCGTGCTGTTCGACGACGCCCCGCCCTCCCTCCGCTGGCGGCCGTGGCAGGTCCTCGGCGGTCCCGGCACGGGCAAGACGTCCCTGCTGGTCGACCTCGCGGTCCACCGCATCGCCTCCGGCGCCGATCCCGAGTCGGTGCTCATCCTCACGCATTCGCGGCGGGCCGCCACCGCCGTGCGCGAGGCGATCACGGCCGGTCTGATCGCGCTCGGCGACGGCGCAGTGCCCCGCGCCACACGCGAGCCGCTCGTCCGTACCGTCCACTCCTACGCCTTCGCGGTGCTGCGGTTGCAGGCCTCGGCGCACGGCAATCCGCCGCCCCGTCTGATCACCGGCGCCGAACAGGACGCCGTGCTGCGCGAACTGCTGCGCGGCGACATCGATGACGGCGCCGGGATGTGGCCCGAGCGGTTGCGTCCGGCACTGGGCATGACGGGCTTCGCCGTCGAACTGCGCGACCTGATGTTGCGCGCCAACGAGCGCGGTCTCGGCCCGGAGGATCTGGTCGCGCTCGGGGAGCGCCGCAATCGGCCCGAATGGGTCGCGGCCGGGCGTTTCGCGGAGCGCTACGAGCAGGTGATGCTGCTTCGCGGTGCCGTCGGTCTCGAAGCTCCGGAGGCCACCGCTCCGGCACTCGACGCGGCCGAACTCGTCGGCGCGGCGCTCGCGGCGTTCGCGACCGATCCCGATCTGCTGGCCGCCGAGCGCGGCCGCATCCGCCACCTGCTCGTCGACGACGCCCAGCATCTCGATCCGCAGGCCGCCGACCTGGTCCGCGTGATCGGTACCGGCACCCGCACGAGCACGATCGCCGGCGACCCCGATCAGGCCGTCTTCGGCTTCCGCGGCGCCGACACCTCCTTCTTCGAGAGCCTCGGCGAGGCCGACGGATCGCGCCGCATCGTGTTGGATGTCAACCATCGTGCCGCTCCCGAGGTGGCGTCCCTCGCCGACGGGATCACCCGCAGACTGCCGGGCCTGCCGCCGCACCGGGGTATGGCCGGGAACCGCGTCGAGGAGGGCGATCCGGGGCAGGTCCGCGTGGCGGTGTGCTCGTCGCAGGCCAAGGAGGCGGCACTGGTCGCCGACACCCTGCGCCGGTCCCATCTCGTCGACGGTGTGCCGTGGTCGCGCATGGCGATCGTTGTCCGGTCCGTGCCGCGGGTACTCGCGCCGCTGCGTCGCGCGCTGCTCGCGGCGGGCGTCCCGATGACGACCGCCGCCTCCGAACTCCCGCTGGCCCGCCAGCACAGCGTCGCGGGACTGCTGCTCGTGCTGCGCGCGGTATCCGACAGTGGCTTCAGCGGGGACGAAGCACTTGCCCTGCTGTCCGGGCCCATCGGCGGGGCCGAACCGGTCGCGCTGCGGAGACTGCGGCGTGGTCTGCGGCGGGTCGAGCTAGCATCGGGCAACGACCGCGACTCCGCCGAACTGCTGCGCATCCTGCTCACCGAGGGCGACGACACCGCCGGGAACTCGCATCTGATCCGCGGGCTGACCGACGTCGAGGCGGCACCGCTGAGGAAGGTGCTCGGTGTGCTGCGCAAGGCCCGCTCGGCGGCGCTGCGCGGGGGCGGTCTCGAGGACGTGCTGTGGGAGGCATGGCAGGCCACCGGACTCGAACGGCGATGGGCCGCCGCGTCGGCCTGGGGTGGGCCGATCGGGGCGCAGGCCGACCGCGATCTCGACGGCGTCGTGGCTCTGTTCGACGCCGCCGCCGACTACGTCGACCGTCTGCCCCGCGCACACATCGCCGGGTTCGTCGACTATCTCACCGAGCAGGAGATCCCTGCGACGGCTCGCACCCGTGTCGCCGCCGAATCCGAAGCGGTCACGGTCGTCAGCGCGCACTCCGCCGCCGGTCGCGAATGGGACGTCGTGGTGGTCGCCGGTGTCCAGGAAGGGCTGTGGCCGAGCCTGCGCGCCCGCGGCACCCTGCTCGGCATCGAGGCCCTGATCGACGCGGTCTCCGGTGCCGACGGCGGCGACGAGGCCGGTGCGCGGCTCTCCCGCACCGCACCGCTGCTCGCCGAGGAGCGGCGCCTGTTCCTGGTGGCGTGCAGTCGCGCCCGCACCCACCTTCTGGTGACCGCCGTCGATTCGGTGAGCGGCGACAGCGAACTGGTCCGGTCCCGTTTCGTCGACGAACTGCGCGGTGTCGGCACCGACGACCTCGACGCGTCCGACGACCTCCTGGCCGAACCGGTGCCCGACGAGGTCCGCACCCGCGTGCTGGCCCTGCCCGCCCTCGTCGCCGAACTGCGCAGCGTGGTCTGCGATCCCGAGATCGCCGAGACCGAACCCGAACGACAGCAGCGAGCCGCCCAGCAACTCGCGCGGCTCGCGCTCGCCGGGGTGCGCGGCGCCCACCCCGACGACTGGTACGGCACGGCCGATCCCAGCACCGCCGACCCGCTGTGGGATCCCGACGACGACGCGGTGCGATTGTCGCCGTCCACGGTCGAACAGCTCACGACGTGTCCGCTGCGGTGGATGTTCGAGCGCCACGGCGGTTCCGACGGCGAGAACAGCCATGCCGTCACCGGCACGCTGGTACATACCCTCGTCCAGGCGCTCGCCGGGCGGATCCCTCCCGACCGCATCGACCAGGCCCTCGAGAAGGCATGGGACTCGGTCGATCTGGGTGCCGAATGGTATGCCCGCCGCGAGCTCGAACGCACCCGCCGCATGCTCGACACCTTCTCGACGTGGCTGCAGGGCACACGCGGAGAGCTCACCGAGATCGGCGTCGAGATCAAGGTCGACGGCATCCTCGAACCCGATTCCGACGACAAGCCCCGCGTGCGGCTCCGTGGTCGCATCGACCGGCTCGAACGCGACGCCGAGGGCCGCCCGGTCGTCATCGACGTCAAGACCGCGAAGAACCCGGTGTCGAAGGACGCCGCGCGCGATCATGCCCAGCTCGCCGCCTACCAGGTGGCCGCGGCGGCCGGCGCGATCGAGGGCGAACCGGCATCGGAGCCCGGTGGCGCGCGCCTGGTCTTCGTGGCGAAGCCGCACAACAAGGAAGGCGCGACGCAGCGCGTGCAGCCGCCCCTCGACGAGGACGGTCTCGCGCAGTGGCGGGAGATCATCCACGACGCGGCGGCCGCGACCCGCGGCCCCCGCTTCGTTGCGAGAGTCAACGACGGGTGCCGGCACTGCCCGGTGCTGTCGAGCTGCCCGGCACACGACGAAGGCAGACAGGTGACAGGGGAATGAGTGCACCACGGGTGAGCGCGAAGCGCCTGGCGGAGGCACTGGGACAGTTGCCGCCGACGACCGAGCAGGCCGCCGTCATCGAGGCCTCGCCCGGCCCGATGCTGGTCGTCGCCGGGGCCGGTGCCG
Organism: Rhodococcus sp. GQ147; assembly: GCF_059759155.1. Taxonomy (NCBI): domain Bacteria; kingdom Bacillati; phylum Actinomycetota; class Actinomycetes; order Mycobacteriales; family Nocardiaceae; genus Rhodococcus; species Rhodococcus sp. GQ147. The sequence goes on along the minus strand of NZ_JCAXDU010000001.1, from coordinate 24,478 downwards.
GCAAGACCGAGACGATGGCCGCGCGGGTGGTGTGGCTCGTCGCCAACGGTCTCGTCGAACCCGAGCAGGTGCTGGGCCTGACCTTCACGCGTAAGGCCGCGCAGCAGCTCACGGCCCGCATCCGGGCGCGCCTGGCCAAGCTCGCCGGATCGGCGCTCCTGCGCGACCTCGATCCGAGCGGCGGGTTGCGCGCACGGATCCTCGGCAGCGAACCCGAGGTGAGCACATACCACGCATACGCCGGTCGTCTGCTCACCGAGCACGGTCTGCTGCTGCCCATCGAACCGTCGGCGACGCTGCTGTCCGAGACCGAGCTGTGGCAGGTCGCGCACCGCGTGGTCAGCTCGTGGGACGGCGAACTCGACACCGACCGCAATCCCGCATCGGTGACCGAGGCCGTTCTCGCCCTGTCCGGCCAGCTCTCCGAGCACCTCGTCGAGCCGGATCTGCTGCGCGACGCCCACGTCGAACTCGAACAGCTGGTGCATACCCTCCCGCCCGGCCCGGGGCAGCGCGGAGCACCGTCGAAGACGCTGCTCGGATACCTCGAGACCCAGCACGCGCGGTTGCAGTTGCTTCCGCTCGTCGAACGGCTGTCCGAGACACTGCGCCGCGAAGGTGCTCTCGACTTCGGGAGCCAGATGTCGTTCGCCGCGCGGGTCGCCCGCGATCACCGCGAGGTGGGAGCCGGGGAGCGGGAACGATTCCGGGCTGTGCTGCTCGACGAGTACCAGGACACCGGGCACGCCCAGCGCGTGTTACTCGCCGCCCTGTTCGGCGGTGGCGCCGATCCCGGTCTCGCGGTCACCGCGGTCGGCGATCCCATGCAGTCCATCTACGGCTGGCGCGGCGCGTCGGCCGCCAACCTGCCGCGGTTCGCGACCGACTTCCCGGCGGCCGACGGCGAGCCGGCACCCACCCGCGAACTGCTCACCAGCTGGCGCAATCCGCCGCAGGCCCTCGAACTGGCGAACGTCTCGTCCGAACCTCTGCGCGATCGCGGGGTATCGGTCAGCCGGTTGCGTCCCCGCCCCGACGCGGCCGCCGGCGACGTCCGCCTCGCGTTGCACTCCGACGTCGCGGTGGAACGCGACTGGGTCGCCGACCGGATCGCCGACGAGTACGCCGCCGCCCGCGAGGCCGGACGCACACCGCCGACCGCTGCGGTCCTCGTCCGACGCAACGCCGACGCCGCTCCGATCGCCGAGGCGCTGCGCGCCCGCGACCTTCCGGTCGAGGTCGTCGGCATCGGCGGGTTGCTGCACACGCCCGAAGTCGCCGACGTGCTCGCGATGCTGCGCCTGGCGGCGGATCCGCTGGCCGGGAGCGCAGCTGTGCGGGTGCTCACCGGCGCCCGCTGGCAGCTCGGTGCCGCCGACCTGAAGGCACTGTGGGAGCGCGCCCAGGAACTGGCCATCGCGGGACGCTGGGGTGTCGCCGGTGCGGTGACCGATCCCGACGCGCTCGAGGACGCCCTCGATTCGGCGCTGCCCGGTGAATATGCCGACCAGGCCGGTCTCGCTGATGCGATCTCCGATCCCGGCGACAGCAGCCGCTATTCGAAGTTCGGCTACGCGCGCATCGTCGCGCTCGGTCGCGAGCTGACCTCCCTGCGCGAGCGGCTCGGCCAGCCGCTCACCGAACTCGTCGCCGAGGTCGAGCGTGTGCTCGGTATCGGCATCGAGACCGAGGCCCGCGTGGGCCGCCGACGCGGTGTCGCCGGCCGCGAGCATCTCGACGCCTTCGCCTCGGTCGTCGCGTCCTACGCGGGGCGGACCAACGCGACCCTGCCCGGTTTGCTGTCCTATCTCGCGGCGGCGGAGGAGATCGAGCAGGGGCTCGCGCCCGGTGAGGTGGAAGTCGACCCCGACCGCGTGCAGGTCCTCACCGTCCACTCCGCGAAAGGCCTCGAATGGGAGGTCGTCGCCGTCCCACATGTCGCTGCCGGGGTCTTCCCATCCTCCACCGCCGCCGCGACCTGGCTCGGTTCGACGACCGAACTTCCCCCGCACTTGCGGGGCGACCGGGTGCTGCCCGCCGACGATCCGGGCAGCACCGACGGTGTGCCCGTGCTCGAGCTCGACGACCTCTCCGATCGCAAGATGCTCGAGCGGGCCATCGACTCCCACAAGGACGCGCTCAAGCGCCGCAAGCTCGACGAGGACCGTCGGCTGTTCTACGTCGCTCTCACCCGCACCGAACGAACACTGTTCGTCTCCGCCCACCACTGGGCAGACACCGGATCCGAACCGAAGGGACCCTCGCAGTTCCTCGAGGAACTGCACGAGATCGTCACGGCCCGGCCCGAACTCGGTGCGATCGACCACTGGGCTCCGGAACCCGAACCGGAGGAGGAGAACCCGCTCACGGCCTCACCGCGCAGCGCACTGTGGCCGCGCGACCCGCTCGGTGCCCGGCGCACCGAGGTCGAACGCGGCGCGGCACTGGTCCTCGCCGAGTTCGACCGGACCGACCTCCCGACCGAATACGACGACGATCCCGATGAGTGGGCCACCGACGTCGATGCGCTCCTGGCCGAACGCGAACAGCGCGCCGAGCAGAGCGCCGAGGTGGTGCTGCCCGCACAGCTGTCAGTCAGCCAACTCGTCGATCTCGCCACCGATCCCGACGCCCTCGCCGCGCGTCTGCGTCGTCCGTTGCCGTTCCGGCCCAATCCGCTCGCGCGTCGCGGCACTGCCTTCCACGCGTGGCTCGAGCGCAGATTCGGCGCGACGCGCCTGCTCGACCTCGACGAGCTTCCCGGTGCCGACGACGAGGACGGCGACGATTCGCACTTCGACCGGCTCCAGGAGGCATTCCTGCGGTCGAAGTGGGCGTCGCGCAACCCCGTCGAGGTCGAGGTGCCGTTCGAAACGGCCCTGGGCGGCACCGTGATCCGCGGACGTATCGACGCCGTCTTCGAGGATCCGGACGGCGGTTGGACGGTCATCGACTGGAAGACCGGCGCCGAACCGGAAGGCGAGAAGCTCGCCGCGGTGGGTGTGCAGCTCGCCGCCTACCGGCTCGCCTGGGCCCAGTTGATGGCAGCGCGGACCGAGCGGCTCACCGGCCGACCGGCCGAACTGCCGCTGCACAAGGTCCGAGCGGCCTTCCACTACGTCCGCACCGGACGCACCGTCGCGCCCGAGGAACTGCCGAATGCGGCGATGCTCGAACGCCTCGTGCTCGAGGCGGGGAATCTGCGAGGGCGTGCCGACGGCGAGTGACGCAACCTCAGGGGCGCTGCCCGATACCGGTGGCCACTTCGTGTGCCCGGCGTCCGGCGGTATCGGGTGCAAGGGGAGCGGTGGGCATCCCGGCTCCCTCCCGCAGTCCCGACAGGAATTCCTCGAGGATCTCGGGCGGCGAATACTGCGGTTCCCAGCCCAGTTCTGTGCGGGCGCGCGTGCTGTCGAGCAATGGAAGTTGCAGCACGGTGTCGAGCAGGCCGGGGGAGGCCGGAACGAGATGTGCGTGCCAGGCCGCCCGCACGGCCTTGCGGAGTGCTGCACGCGGTACGGGGATCTTCCTGGCGGAGAACATCTCTGCCAGGAACGCGCCGTCCACGGGCGGTTCCGTGGCGAGGTTGAACGCGCCGCGGACGGGCCGGACGGTCGCACGGACGAAGGCGTCGGCCACGTCGCTCGTGTGCAGTACCTGGGCACGCAGATCCTCGACCAGCGGCATCACGGGGAGCAGTCCGCTGCGCAGCAGGTTTCCCGGGAGCAGGGGGCCGACGAACAGGCGTCGCTGTGAGGTCGCCGATTCGCGCTTGAAGAGGAAGTAGGGCCGCATCCGTACGATGCGCATCTCCGGCGCCCGCAGTTCGAGGGTGTCGAGAAAACGTTCCAGATACGACTTCTCGCGGGGATAGGCGGCACCCGGCCACCCATGTGTGGGCCAGTCCTCGGTGACGCGATCCGTCGAGCGTCCGGGCGAATAGGCCGCGACCGACGACGAGTAGATCAGCGCGGGAACCTTCTCCGCGGCAGCCGCCTCGAAGACAGAGATCGCGCCGAGCACATTGTTCTCCCAGGTCACCTCCGGGCGGTGCGTGGGTTGGAACAGCCAGGGCAGGTGGATCACCGCGTCCGCGCCCCGCACGATGGGGCGGAAGTCGTCGGTGGTGGTGTCGGCGACCGTGAAGGTCGCCTTGGGGGACGTCCATTCCGTCGGTCGTCGCGCGACGCCGGCGATCTCGGCGACGTCGGGTTCGCGTCCGAGCGCCTCGACGATCCCGGTTCCCAGATTTCCGGTCGCGCCGACGACGACCACCTTCAGACCACGTGCGGTGTCCATACCGAACGCATACCCGCTCGCTGTGACCTCACTCACCGCGTGTGGTCAGCTCAGCGGGAGGATGTGCGGCGGACCTTCAGTGCCTCGGTGACGAGCGGGACCTGCAGCGGGAGCCGGGCGAGCGACACCGCCTTGGCGGCGGGGGAGAGCTTCGGGCTGCGCAGCCACGTCACGGCCATCTGCACGTTGGCGGGGAAGACCGCCAGGAACAGCGCCGCGGCCAGGGAACCGCCGAGGCGCCGGGTGCGGGGCACGGCGAGCGCGCCGGCGACGGCGATCTCCGCGACCCCCGAGGCGTAGGTGTAGGTGCGGGCATCACCCGGCAGGGCGCGGGGCACCATGCCGTCGAACGGTTCCGGTCGCACGAAATGCAGGACCCCCACGCCGAGAAGTAGACCTGCCAGCCGGATCGCAGAGCGCTGCGACGCTTTCGTGGACATGCGTGCCACACTAGCGCGCGGCGGTACGCTGCGATCCGGTATCGGGCGCAGTTCGTTCGGTACCGCGACGACCGAGGGTGGCCACCAGTGGAGGCCGACAGCAGGAAGGTGGGACACCGCGATGCCCGGGAGGTTGCGTGCGCGGTTCAGCCGCTCCGATCAGCTCACCGAGCGCCCCGACTTCGCGCTCGTCGGTGTGCTGCGCGTACCCCAGGAACAGACGAGTCCCGGACTCGCGATCGCGCGTCGCATCGGCTACGCGTTCGCGGCGCTGTTCCTCGCGGTCGTCGTGGTCTACCTCGATCGCGATGGCTACCGCGACGCCCAGGGCGACGAACTGTCGCTGCTGGACTGCGTCTACTACGCCACGGTCTCGCTCTCGACCACCGGCTACGGCGACATCACCCCGTTCACACCCGAAGCGCGCCTGATCAACATCTTGCTGATCACCCCGCTCCGGGTGTTCTTCCTCATCGTGCTCGTCGGTACCACTCTGTCGGCACTGACCGAGAGTTCCCGGCAAGCATTCAAGATCCAGCGTTGGAGGCGCCGCGTGCGTAATCACACCGTCGTCATCGGTTACGGCACCAAGGGCCGTACCGCAGTCGACGCGATGCTCGGCGACGGGGTACCCCCGTCCGAGATCGTCGTGGTCGACACCGATCCGGTGGTTCTCGAGTCCGCGGCCGGCCAGGGCCTCGTGACGGTCCAGGGTTCGGCGACGAAGTCCGATGTGCTCCGGCTCGCCGGGGTGCAGCACGCGTCGGCGGTGATCGTCGCCGCGAACCGCGACGACACCGCGGTGCTCGTGACCCTCAGCGCCCGCGAGATCGCCCCGCGCGCGAAGATCGTCGCCGCCATCCGCGAGTCGGAGAACACCCACCTGCTGCGTCAGTCCGGTGCCGACTCGGTGGTCATCTCGTCGGAGACGGCGGGGCGACTGCTCGGCATCGCCACGACCACGCCGAACGTTGTCGAGATGATCGAGGACCTGCTCACCCCGGAAGCCGGGTTCGCCATCACCGAACGCGATGTCGACCCCAGCGAGGTCGGGGGATCCCCGCGGCATCTCAAGGACATCGTGCTCGCCGTCGTCCGCGACGGGCGGATGTGGCGGATCGGTTCGCCCGAGGTCGACGCGCTCGAAGCGAACGACAAACTGCTCTACATCCGGCTGGTGGGTTCGTCGCCGGGCGCCATGCGTGGCTAGGGTGCTGATGTGACCGGTTTCGCTTTGTCGGGTACCCCGCTGCTCTCACGTACCGTCGTCGACCGGGCGGAGGAACTGCGTTCGGACGAGGACGCCCTGCGCGCCGGCTGGGCCGGTGCGAAACTCCTGCGGGTCGATCGTCGCAACCAGGTCCGTGTCTCCGACAACGCGCTCGTGCTCGCTGAGGCGTCCGAGCTCGGTCCCGAACCGGTCGAGGGCGCGATCTTCCTGGGTATCCGCGACGGACACCACGTCTGGGCGTCTCGCGTCCTGGCGCAGACGGGCACGGTGGCCGATCTGCGGCGCATCGGCGAGCGTCTCGACGATGCCGACGCCGATCTGATGGTCAGCGCGGTCGCGTTGCTGAACTGGCACGACAACGCCGGCTACAGCGCGGTCGACGGCTCGCCCACCCGTCCGACGATGTCCGGCTGGTCGCGGATCAGCACCGAGACCGGACACCAGGAGTTCCCTCGCACCGACCCGGCGATCATCTGCCTCGTACACGACGGACACGACCGGGTGCTGCTCGCCCGGCAACCGGTGTGGCCCGAGCGGCGATTCTCCGTTCTCGCAGGCTTCGTCGAAGCCGGTGAGTCGCTCGAATCGTGCGTGGTGCGGGAGATCCGTGAAGAGGTCGGTGTCGAGGTGCGCGACGTGCGGTATCTCGGCAGTCAGCCCTGGCCGTTCCCTCGATCGCTCATGCTCGGATTCGCGGCGATCGCCGATCCCGAGCAGGCGCTGGACTTCCGCGACGGGGAGATCACCGAGGCGCGGTGGTTCACTCGTGACGAGGTCCGCGCGGCGCTGGCGACTGGCGACTGGGCGTCCGCCGAGGACGCCCCGCTGTTGTTGCCCGGTTCGATCTCCATTGCGCGCGGGATGCTCGAGGGCTGGGCCAAGGAGTAGCAGGCCGTGCGGTAGAGGGCACAGGATCGAGTCGGGCCCGGACACGGGAGAGGCCGGCCGCGACGAACGCGACCGGCCTTACCGGAAGAGCGGGAGCTACAGACCCAGAGCGCGCTGGACCTCGGCGAGCGACGGGTTGGTCGCGGTGCTGCCGTCGGCGAACTTGACGGTGGGCACCACGTGGTTGCCGTTGTTGACGCTGCCGACGAACTCCGCGGCGGCCGGATCCGACTCGATGTCGATCTCGGCGTATGGGATGCCGTTCTGGTCGAGCTGGGTCTTCAGCCGCCTGCAGTAACCGCACCAGGTGGTGGAGTAGACGGTGAGGGCGGGTGCGTCGGTGGGCGTCATGTCTTCGAGAACATCACAGCCGCCGAACATGTTCCGCGACGGGGTGAGCTGTGGTCCTCACCACACCAAGTGATCTCACCGGTGGGCTGCGCTGTCGGCGGTCGCTGTCATGATGGAGGCCATGTGTGCGGATGTGGTGGACGGTCTCGACCCCGAGCAGGCAGCAGCGGTGCTCGCCCCACGCGGGCCGGTCTGCGTGCTCGCCGGCGCCGGTACCGGCAAGACCCGCACGATCACCCGCCGCATCGCCCATCTCGTCTCGGCCGGTCACGTCTCCGCGAGCCAAGTCCTCGCCGTCACCTTCACCGCCCGCGCGGCAGGGGAGATGCGTTCCCGCCTACGCGCCCTGGGCATCGGTGGCGACGGTACGCAGGTGCAGGCCCGCACCTTCCACGCCGCTGCGCTGCGGCAGCTGCGGTACTTCTGGCCGCAGGTGGTCGGCGACACACCCTGGCAACTGCTCGATCGCAAGTTCGCGGCGGTCTCGCAGGCGGCGCACCGGTGCGGCTTCCCGACCGACACCGACACCGTGCGCGACCTGCTGTCCGAGATCGAATGGTCCAAGGGCACGCTCGTCGCGCCCGAGGACTATCCCGCCGCGGCCGCCCGCGCCCACCGCACCCCACCGGCCGATCCCGAGCGGGTCGCGCGTGTCTACGAGACGTACGAGCAGCTCAAGACCCGGTCGGGCGACGGGATGTATCTCGACTTCGACGACCTGCTGCTGCACACCGCCGCGGCCCTCGAGGACAACCTCGCGGTGGCCGAGGAGTTCCGCGACCGCTACCGCTGCTTCGTCGTCGACGAGTACCAGGACGTCACGCCGCTGCAGCAGCGCGTGCTCGACGCGTGGCTCGGCGCGCGCGACGACCTCACGGTGGTCGGCGACGCCAACCAGACCATCTACTCGTTCACGGGCGCCACCCCGAAGCACCTGCTCGACTTCTCCCGCCGGTTCCCCGACGCCACGGTCGTGCGCCTCGAACGCGACTACCGCTCCACGCCGGAGGTGGTCGACCTCGCCAACCGCGTGATCGGTGCGGCGCGGGGCCGCATCGCCGGCACCCGGCTCAAGCTCATCGGTCAGCGTCCGTCCGGGCCGGAGCCCACCTTCGCCGAGTTCGACGACGAACCCGCCGAAGCGCAGGCGGTCGCCAAGGCCGTCGCGAAGCTGATGGGCAAGGGGGTCCCGGCGGCCGAGATCGCGGTGCTCTACCGCATCAACGCCCAGTCCGAGGCCTACGAGCAGGCGTTCACGCAGGCGGGTATCCCGTACCAGGTGCGCGGCGGTGAAGGTTTCTTCAACCGCGCGGAGGTCCGGCAGGCGGTCAACGCCCTGCGTCAGGTGGGTACGCGCGACGACCTGCCGGAGGATGCCGGTCGCGGTGCCGGGCTGCGCAGCCTCGTCCGGGCCACCTTGGTGCCGCTGGGCCTGACCGACACCGAACCGGTGGGTGCGCAGGCACGCGAGCGCTGGGCGTCGCTCGTCGCGCTCGTGCAGCTCACCGAGGAACTGCTCGAGCACGAACCCGATCTCGATCTGCAGGGTCTGTTGCGCGATCTCGCGGCCCGTGCCGAGGCGCGCCAGCCACCGACGGTCCAGGGCGTCACCCTCGCGTCGCTGCATGCGGCGAAGGGCCTCGAATGGGACGCCGTCTTCCTCGTCGGACTCACCGACGGCACCCTGCCGATCACTCATGTCACCGGCGACAAGGACACACCGCCCGACGAGGCCGGCATCGAGGAGGAACGGCGGCTGCTCTATGTCGGTGTCACCCGAGCCCGTGTGCACCTGCAACTGTCGTGGGCGTTGTCCCGCACGGCGGGCGGACGTCGGTCGCGGCGACGCTCTCGATTCCTTCACGGGCTCATCCCCGACAGTTCACCCGCGTCGAAGATCGCCGAACCGTCCTCCCCGCGGAAGAAGCGCCCGCAATGCCGCGTCTGTGGCAAGCCGCTCATGGGCACCACCTCGACCATGCTCGGCCGCTGCGAGGGTTGCCCATCCGATCTCGACGAGAATCTGCTGGTCGCGCTCAAGGAATGGCGCCGGGCGCGTTCGAAGGAGATGAAGGTTCCGGCCTACGTCGTCTTCAGCGACAACACTCTCGTCGCGATCGCCGAACAGCAGCCGCGCGACGATCGTGCGCTGGTCGCCATCCCGGGGATCGGGGCGAAGAAGCTCGAGCAGTACGGTGCCGACGTGCTCGCCCTCGTGCGGGGGGAGCGCACCGTCGACACCCTCGACCTCTGACGACTACCCGACCGTGTTCATTCGGCGCACAGGCAGAAGTAGTGCCCGGCCGGTCGCGGAACACCCGGAAGGTGCTTTTGTTCGAGCCGTCGTCGGCGCGCAACGCATCGAGCCCGAGGACGAGGCGTTCGGCCTCGTCGAGGTCGGGCAGGAGTCTCGTGGTCGCGAGGGACATGCCCTCCGACTTTGGTGCGGGGACGAAGAACGCGGCACGAAACCGCAGGTAGAAAATAACTTGTGCCGATCGTGCTCACGAATCTAGTCTGGATGACGATGTCACGGGAGACGGTCCGTGCGCGACGAGAAAGTGAGGTGGCCCCGATGCTCGGTTTCGATGCTTTTGCAGCGGCAGCGGCCCCTCGTGTCGCTGGGGCCGCCGCTACCACTCGCACCGCCACATCTGTGGCACCCGCAGTGGCAGCCGCGCCGCGTGCACGCCGACGTGTGCACGCCGCCGCCGTCTCGTCCGTGGTCGGAAGTCGATCGGGAACTGTTTCCCGGTAGACCTTTCGTCTCCTCCAGGCCACGGACCCCGCCCAGCGGACCGTGGCCTTTCTCGTTCTCCGGCCGGGTTCGCATCGCATTCCACCGAACCAACGAAGGAGCTCACGTGCCGAGCGAATACCCGTCGAGCCTGCCGAACCGAACGGAAGGAGACGAGATGCGTTGTAACGACATCCTGTCGCGCAGCGACACTTTCGCGGTCTCCCGCGCCGACCGCGACACCCTGCCGTGCCACGACAACGACCCCGACCTCTGGTTCGCTGAGACCCCGGCCGATCTCGAGTACGCCAAGACGCTGTGTGCGGGCTGCCCGGTGCGTGCCCAGTGTCTCGACGCCGCTCTCGAGCGGGAGGAACCCTGGGGCGTGTGGGGCGGGGAGATCATCGACCGTGGTGTCGTCGTGGCCCGCAAGCGGCCGCGGGGCCGGCCGCGGAAGAATCCGCTGCCCGAACCCCGCAAGGAACTGGTCTGTGCGTGAATACGGTTGCCCGGCTTTGTCACTCCTCGACGAAGCCGGGTAGCCATTCACTGAGGATGCGCATGTACGGTGCCTCGGCGTCGAGCTGAGCGCAGATGCCGACCGAGCCGAGCAGCACCCGGAACACACTCACGTACTCGGGCGGAAGATTCAGCGTCCGAGCCGTCTTGAAGGTCGAACTCGAGAAGTCCGTGGCCGTGCCCGCCACCCGCTGCAGCCATGTGCGGGTGAAGTGGAACGACTCGGTGTGGATCGGGTCGGTGAACGGCCGGAGGTAGTCGGCGATCTCCTCGTCGGTGACCGTGCGGCCGGGCAGGACGAACTTGTTGTCGTAGAGCAGCCGGGTGAGTTCGTCGAAACGTTCCTCGAGGGCGAGTCGGACCATCCGTCCGAGCACCGGCGGGAAGCCGTCGGGCATCGACGCCGTGGCCCCGAAGTCGATGACTCCGAGACGGCCGTCGTCGAGAAGCATGAAATTGCCCGGATGCGGGTCGCTGTGGAGCAGACCGGCGCGCGCGGGCGAACAGAAGTGGAACTCCGCGAGCAGCGCACCGGCCCGGTTGCGCTGCTCCCGCGTGCCACCGCTGATGATCACAGACAGCGGAGTGGCCGAAAGCCATTCGGTCACGACGACTTTCGGGGCGCTCGCGACGACACGCGGGATCACGAACTTCTCGTCGCCGGCGAAGGCCTTCGCGAAGGCTCGCTGGTTGTCGGCCTCGATCCGGTAGTCGAGCTCTTCCTCGGTGCGTGCGGACAACTCGTCGAGCAGCGCACGCACATCGGCACCCGGCATCATCGTGGCGAACAATCCGGCGAACCGGGACAGCGTGCGCATGTCGGCGCGCAGAGCCTCGTCGGCGCCCGGGTACTGGACCTTCACCGCGACCTCGCGTCCGTCCGACCACACGGCCCGGTGCACCTGGCCGATACTGGCCGACGCGACGGGCACGTCGTCGAACGACTCGAAGCGCTCACGCCACTTCGTGCCGAGTTGCTGGTCGAGCACGCGGTGCACGGCTTGGGCGGGCAGTGGAGGGGCCTCCGCCTGCAGTTTGGTGAGCGCCTCCCGATACGGCTCGGCGAACTCCTCCGGGACGGCGGCTTCCATCACGCTCAGGGCCTGGCCGAACTTCATGGCGCCGCCCTTGAGTTCGCCCAACACACTGAACAACTGTTCGGCGGCCTTCGCCGTCATCTCGGCGTCGATCTCCTCCCGATCTCCACCGGCGAGTCGACGGCCGAAACCGACAGCGGCGCGCCCGGCGATTCCCAGAGGAATGCTCGCGAGCTTGGCAGTGCGGGACGAGCTTCTGCGAGGGATGTCTGGCACGCCCCCCATCATGCCTGACCGACCCGAGCGATGGCCGAGCAGTCGCACCGGGGGTGACGGAACCATCGGCGCGTGACGATGCGGTGGGTTCGCAGGTCCAGTTCGAGTGTGCGGTCGACCGCCGGGGTCACGGACGGATCTGCGGAGAGGAACGCCTCGATCTGGCCGACGGCCATCGCCGCGGTCGCCGACGTCACCGCCCTGCCGGCGTGGCCCTGCCGCCCGTACAGCTGACTCGCCAGTCGCGGCCAGGACGGATCGAGATCGGCCCGCACGAGATCGGCGCAGCGCAGACAACTGCTCCGGCCGGGGAGTACGAACGGGCCGACGATGCCGCGTCCGTCCCTGATCCGCACCGCGAGATGGGGGACACCGGCCCGCACGAGCATGTTCACGAGATGGGGGTCGGGCACCTGCCCGTCGGCGAGGACGACACAGTCGGCCGGGTCCTGCAGTTCGTCACCGGACGACGAGCGCACCCACCGCACATCCCATACCGGGAGATCCTCGACGATCGCCGAAGCGAGCGGACCCGAGCCGTGGACCCGCACCCGCCGCGGTCGCGCCGGACCGGGCGACGCGGGGACCTGCCGGACCGCACCCGTCGCGGTGAGCTCATCGAGCACCTGCCGGACCCGTCCGGACGGAAGCCCGCGCTCGGCTGCGACGTCCAGCACCTCGTCGAGGGTGAGCCGGCCGTCGAGCAGTCGGACGAGAACGCCGAGGTCGAAGCTGTCCATGCCCTGGGGTGGCAGGACGACGGTCGCGGTGCCGGGACCCCAGCCGAGCTGGAGCGAGCCGTCGGACCGCTCGAGCACGGCCAGTTCCGGATCGACCCGGAGAACCGCAGCCTCGGCCGGCGCGGGATTCGTGGTCGTCTCGCGCGATGCGGTGATCATGGAGACAGACTGACAGTATCCGCGCCCGTGGACGGCTCACGAGGAGCAGTTTGTCCACAGGCGCGGGTGCCTCTATCGGGTCGTTCTAGGAGGTGCTGTCGTCCCCGGGCCGGTCCTCGCCGGATCCGTCCTCGGCCGCGCGATCCCGTTCGGCCTGCTCACGTTCCATGGTCGCCTGAAGCTGGGCGATCGGATCCTCGAAGGCTCCGGTGCCACCGCCGATCACACGATCGACGAAGGCCGTCGGGTTGTCGAGATCCGACGAGTCCGGCAGCAGGTCGGGATGCGCCCACACATGGTCGCGGGCCTCGGTGCCGGCGTCGGTGGTGAGGCGTCGCCACAGCGCAGCGGCCTCGCGCACCTTCCGGGGCCGGAGCTCGAGGCCGACGAGCGTAGCGAAGGTCTGCTCGGCCGGTCCGCCCGTGGCGCGGCGACGGCGCAGGGTCTCGGTGAGGGCCGAGGCACCCGGGAGCCGCTCGCCGAGCGCGTCGGCGACGACCGTCTCGACCCAGCCCTCGACGAGCGCGAGCATCGTCTCGAGTCGTTCGAGTGCGGCCTTCTGCTCCGGGGTGGTCTGGGGTTCGAACGCGCCCTGCTTGAGGATTTCCTCGAGCTTGGACGGGTCGGTGAGTGCCGACGGGTCGAGTCCCTGGGCGAGATCCTCGATCGACGACATGTCCATGCGGATGCCGCGTGCGTACTCCTCGACGGTCGCCAGCATCCGCTGACGCAGCCACGGCACGTGGCTGTAGAGGCGCTGGTGGGCGGCCTCGCGTGCGGCGAGGAAGACGAGCACCTCCTGAGCGGGCTGCTCGAGTCCTTCACCGAAGCTCTCGACCGCGGCCGGCAGGAGAGCGGCGGTGCCCTCCGGGCCGAGGGGGAGACCGATGTCGGTGGAGGTGAGCACTTCCTTCGACAACTGGCCGAGGGCCTGGCCGAGCTGGGAGCCGAAAGCAACCCCACCCATCTGCGAGAACATCCCGAGCATGGGCCCGGCCATCGCACGGGCCTCCTCGGGCAGACCGTTCAGCATCATGCCGTTGACCTGCTCGGCGATCGGATCGCACAGGCGCTTCCACGTCTCGAGCGTGTTGTCGAGCCAGTCGACGGGCGTCCACGCCACGACCTTCGACGCACCCGCGGGCAGCGTGGTGGCCGCGTCGAGCCACAGTTCCGCGAGGCGCGCAGCGTCCGTCACGGCGTCGGCGGTACGGGGCGAGACCGGGTCGACGGACCCGATCTGCTGACGTGCGAGCTTCGTCGCGATGTCGTAGTTGACCGGACCCGAGCCGCCGCCGGAACCCATGGCGCTGCCCATACCGGCGAGCATCTGGCCGAACTGGCTGAGCATCTGACCGAACTGCGCGGGATCGAAGCCCTGACCGCCGAACGGGTTGTCGCCCCCACCGCTGCCGGGGAGTCCGAATCCGAAGGGCATGCCGCCACCGGCTCCGCCGCTACCGGAACCCTCGTCCTTCCTACGGTCGGGGTCGTCGTCGGGATTCGAGAATCCGAAGGGCGTGTCGCTCATGTATCCAACGGTACAAGGCGTCCAGGGCGGGGACCGGCGTCGTGGTCACGCTCATGGCGAACACGACACGGTCGTGGTGTGAAGGGGGTGGTCGGGCGACCGTTACCCTGGCCGGGTGAATCGTCGCTACGTCCTGCCGCTCGCGCTCGTGCTCCCGATCCTCGTCATTGTGGTCGTGGCGTTCAACGTCCGGGCGCCGTACGTGGCGCTCGGCCCCGGCCCCGTCTTCGACACGCTCGGGGAGATCGAGGGCACCCCGGTCGTCGCGCTCGAGGGGATCGAGGCGGACGAGACCGAGGGCAGTCTGTTCATGACGACCGTCGGGGTCACCGACAATCTCACCCTCGCGCAGACCTTCACCGCCTGGATCAGCGGGCGCTACGGCGTGGCGCCGCGCGAGCAGGTCTACCCGCCCGACCGCAGCAAGGACGAGGTCCAGGCCGTCGACCAGGCGCAGTTCGCCCAGTCGGAGCGGTCCGCCGAACTCGCCGCCCTGCACTATCTCGACCTGCCGGTGACCCTGCGGATCGCCGAGGTGGGCCAGGACGCCCCTGCCGCCGGGTTGCTCGAGGCGGGCGACCGGATCGTCGCCGTCGGCGGCGAGGAGATGCGCACGGCCGGCCAGGTCCAGCGCGCGGTCGGCGACGTGCCGCCCGGTGAGTCGGTGGACGTCACCGTCCGGCGCGGCGATGCCGAGGAGTCGTTCGACGTTCCCGTCGGTCCCCGGCCCGGCGATCCGGACAAGGGCTTCCTGGGCATCGCCACCGAGGAGGTTCCCGAGGTGCCCTTCGAGGTCACCTTCAACCTCGCCGACATCGGCGGACCGTCCGCCGGCCTGATGTTCAGTCTGGCCGTGGTGGACAAGCTCAGCCCGGGCCTGCTCAACGGCGGTCTGGACGTCGCCGGTACCGGCACCATCGACTCGGACGGGATGGTCGGTCCGATCGGCGGGATCACCCACAAGCTCACCGCGGCGTCGGAGGACGGCGCGACCGTCTTCCTGGTGCCCGCCGAGAACTGCGCGGAGGCGCAGAGCGGCGCCCCCGAGGGTGTGCAGCTCGTGAAGGTCGAGACGCTCGAGGGTGCGATCGACGCGCTGGCAGCGATCGCGGACGGGCGCGACGCGCCCGCCTGCAGCTGATCCCGCCCGTCGGCAGCCGATCCCGCGCGCCGCACGGGGGCCGGCAGTGCGGTGATCGCCGTCTCAGTAGTCGTCGTCGCTCGCCTCGAGGGTCGCGTACAACGCGGCCACGACGTGCGGGGCGAGGTTGTCGTAGGTCCGCAGTTCAGTGCCCGCGAACGGATCGTCGTCGTCGAGGGGGCGCAACTGAAGGAGCGAGAGTGACGGCCCGTCGCGCAGGACCGCGGAGATGAGGCGGGCGGCGCGTCGTTCCGGGTGACTGTGCGCTGCGAGCCGGGCCGCCTCGTCTGCCGCGTGGGCGTCGGCGAGCAATGGCGTGAAGGCGTCGTCGAGTTCGTTCTCGGCGCTCGGCGGCAGCACGACCACCTCCTGCACGAGAGCGCACCCGGCAACCGATCCGGGCCAGGTGGTCGTGGCGAGGAACTCCTCGAGTGCGGGACTGCCGCCCTCGACGTCGTCGGGGAAAGATTCCTGCGCGATCGGGGTGTACTCGTGTCCCTCGTCGAGCTGGTCGGCGAGGGCGGGTTCGGCGGCTGCGAGAAGCACGGTCGGGACGAGCGCGAACATGACGGGAGGGCGGTCCCAACCCTCCACATCCGCGAAATCGATGATCTCGTGGACGGCGCGCGCGAGTCCTTGTTCGGAAGGTACGGGAAGACGTTGGTTCACCGGCCTATCCTGGCACCCGTACGCGGGTGTGCGCTGCCGGACCTGCGTCGTGCGACCCCCTGTACGAGGATTCCGTAGAGTGGGGCGAAACGGTCACTCCGTGAGAACGAGGCGTGCTCGCACGCTTTCGTCGAGCGCGAGATGTACAGATGCGGTGCGATCGCGCCGCCGGACGAGTTGGGAGCGTGGCACGTGGGCATGAGGCCCCCGACCGGAGTACCTACATTGTCGAAGCGGAGCAGAGTTCTGCTGATCCTGGCAGTGGTGGCCGCAGTGCTGCTCCTGCTCGGACCACGGTTGGTGGACACCTACACCAACTGGCTCTGGTTCGGCGAGGTCGACTTCCGGGACGTATACGTCAAGGTTCTCCTGACGCGGATCGCACTGTTCCTGGCGGTGGGGTTGTTCATCGGCGGTGTCGTCTGGCTGGCGATGCTGCTCGCCTACCGGTCGCGCCCGGTCTTCGTGCCGACCACCGGACCCAACGATCCGGTGGCGCGCTACCGCACCACCGTGATGACGCGCATGCGCGCCTTCGGGATCGGTATCCCGGTCGTGCTCGGTGTGCTCTCCGGTCTGGTCGCCCAGGCCGGCTGGGTCACCGTCCAGATGTTCTTCAACGGCGGCGACTTCGGCACCACCGATCCGCAGTTCGGTCTCGACGTCGGCTTCTACGCCTTCGACCTGCCGTTCTACCGCTTCCTGCTCAACTGGTTCTTCGTCGCGATCGTGCTCGGGTTCATCGCGAACCTCGTCACCCACTACATCTTCGGCGGCATCCGCCTCGCCGGTCGCGGGGGAAGCATGTCGACGGCCTCGCGTGTGCAGCTCGCGGTCCTCGCCGGCCTGTTCGTCGCGTTCAAGGCGTTCGCCTACTGGCTCGATCGGTACGAACTGCTGTGGAGCAGCCGCAAGGAACCCACCTTCACCGGCGGTGGCTTCACCGACATCAATGCGGTGTTGCCGGCCAAACTCATCCTGCTCGCGATCGCCGTCATCTGCGCGATCGCGTTCTTCGCCGCGATCTTCCTGCGCGACCTGCGGATCCCCGCGCTCGCGACGGCGCTGCTCGTGCTCTCGTCGATCCTCGTCGGCGCGGTGTACCCGCTCATGGTCGAGCAGTTCTCGGTGCGCCCGAACGCTGCCGACAAGGAGAGCGAGTACATCGAGCGCAACATCGCCGCGACCCGCGAGGCGTACGGCATCACCGACGACAAGGTGGCGTACGAGGACTACCCGGGTGTGGGCACCACCTCGCCCGAGAACATCCCGGCCGACATCACCACGATCGCGAACGCCCGCCTGCTCGACCCGAACGTGCTTCCCCGCACGTTCACGCAGCAGACGCAGCTGAAGAACTTCTACGGCTACCCCGAGTCGCTCGACATCGACCGGTACGAGCTCGACGGTCGTATGGAGGACTACATCGTGGCGGCGCGTGAGCTCTCGCCGACGAGCCTGACCGGCAACCAGACCGACTGGATCAACCGCCACACCGTGTACACGCACGGCAACGGTCTCGTCGCGGCGCCCGCCAACCGCGTGAACGCCGCCGCGAGTGCCTCGGCGGAGGAGGCCGCCAACAGCAACAGCGGCTATCCCGTCTACTTCGTCAGCGACCTGGCGTCGCTCGCTGCGGAGAACCAGGTCATCCCCGTCGAGCAGCCCCGCATCTACTACGGCGAGGTCATCGCCGAGGCCGATCCGGACTACGCGATCGTCGGCAACAGCGCCGACTCGTCCGGTCCGCGCGAGTACGACACCGACACCGAAAAGTACACCTACACCGGCTCGGGCGGCGTCGACATCGGCAACTGGTTCAACCGGCTCGCCTTCGCCGCGAAGTACGGCGAACGCAACATCCTGTTCTCGAGCGCCATCGGCAGCGACTCGAAGATCCTGTTCAACCGCGACCCGCGTGAGCGCGTGACGAAGGTCGCGCCGTGGCTGACGGCCGACGGCGACGCCTACCCGGCCGCGATCGACGGCCGCATCAAGTGGGTCGTCGACGCGTACACCACGCTCGACTACTACCCGTACGCGCAGCGCGCGTCGCTCGAGGGCCTCGTCGAGGACAGCATCGACCAGAACACCGGCCGGTTGCTGCCCCGCAAGGAGGTCTCGTACATCCGCAACTCGGTGAAGGCGACGGTCGATGCCTACGACGGCACGGTGACGCTCTACCAGGTCGACGATGAGGACCCGGTCCTGAAGGCGTGGATGGGTGTCTTCCCTGATGCGGTGACCCCGCAGGACCAGATCTCCGACGAGCTGCGGGCGCACTTCCGGTACCCGGAGGATCTGTTCAAGGTGCAGCGCGAGATGCTCGCCAAGTACCACGTCGACGACCCGCGCGAGTTCTTCACGAACAATGCGTTCTGGTCGGTGCCGGCGGACCCGACGGTCGACACCAGCGCGAACCAGCCGCCCTACTACCTGCTCATGGGCGATCGCGAGACGGCGGATCCCCGGTTCCGTCTGACCTCGGCGATGGTGGGTTACAACCGGCAGTTCCTGTCGGCGTACATCTCGGTCGAATCCGACCCGGAGAACTACGGGAAGTTCACGATCCTGCAGTTGCCGACGGATACGCAGACCTTCGGTCCGGAGCAGACGCAGAACGCGATGATCTCCGACACCCGAGTGGCTTCGGAACGGACCCTGCTCGAACGGTCCAACCGGATCCAATACGGCAACCTGCTCACCCTGCCCATCGCGGACGGCGGCATCCTGTACGTCCAGCCGATGTATACCGAGCGCAACGCGACGGCGGGTAGCACGTCGACCTTCCCGCAGCTGTCGCGCGTGCTCGTCAGCTACCGGGAGCCGGGTGCCAGCGGTGGCGTCCGGATCGGTTACGCACCGACTCTCGCCGGTGCGCTCGACCAGGTGTTCGGTCCCGGCGTCGGCGACGCGGCCACCGCTCCCGGTGGCGAGGCGCTGCCCACCGCTGAGGTGGAGGACGAGACGCGGGGCGAGGTGATCGAGGGCACCACGGACGAGAACCAGCCTTCCGATCAGCAGCAACAGCAGCCCACCTCGCCGGCGCCGACGACTCCCGCGAATCGCGATGCCGCGGTCGCGGAGCTCGATTCGGCACTCGCGGAGCTGGCCAACGCGCAGACCAGCGGCGATTTCGAAGCCTACGGACGGGCGCTGCGGCGGGTGCAGCAGGCCGTCGATGCCTACGAATCCACTGGCGGCTGAATCCACCGGCGGCTGATCCGGTAACGGAAACCGACACGACGAAGGCCCGCGGTTCGCACCGCGGGCCTTCGTCGTGTTCGCAGAGACGGTCTGCGTCAGCGACCGGCCAGCGTGATATCGACGATCTGCGCGAACTCGGCGCCGAAGCCGTACTGCTGGGCGAGCTGGTTCGCGGTGTCGACGGCCTGGGTGACCTCGGCCGGCAACTCGGGGGCGGCCGGAGCCGCGGGTGCCGGAGCCTCGGGTGCCGGTGCGGGCGCCTCGGGTGCGGCGGGAGCCGGCGCGGATTCGGTTGTCAGGTACTGACCGCAGACGGGCCACGCGCCGGGGCCCTGTGTCTGCAGGACGTTCTCGGCGACACGGATCTGCTCCGCCTTCGAGGCTTGGTCCGCGCGGCCGCTGCCGCCGTTGGCCTCCCAGGTGCTCTGCGAGAACTGCAGGCCGCCGTAGTAGCCGTTGCCGGTGTTGATGGCCCAGTTGCCACCGCTCTCGCACTGGGCGACGCCGTCCCAGTTGTGCTGGGCGGCGGACGCGGTGCCGGTGGCGAGCGCGAACGGAACCGCGGCGAGTGCACCGGTGACGACGGCAGTGCGGAATGCACGCGTGCTGAAGTTGGTCATTCTGTGGAGTCCTTCCCGCGCTCGCGGAGCGCGACGGCCCTCGTCGATCTCGGTCGACGGAGAAATGTCTCCGTCCGGATCGGGGACCACGTCGGTTGCGTCCCTGCCCCTCGGGTCTTCGTAGGCACCGGATCCCGCGGGGCAGAGTGGCGGCGACGGGCCGGTGGTGGCTCGGCTGTTTCGAGCCGGGACCGACAGTACAAAGCGCTCCGCGGCGCGTCATCCCCCGCCGGGAGAGGTGTTTGTCCACCTGATGGGATGGGACGATTGAGTCTTCGCAGCTCAGGAAGGTGATAACGGGGGTCGATGCAAGATCGTTACACCGCCGTTATGTGGCGATAGTCATGGTGGAAATGTGAACCGAGACACCTCGGGGTTGCGATTTCGGTTGTCGTCGAGGCCCATCCGCGTCCGACGAGGCGATTTGCATTCCGTTTCCGTGCTCGTGTAGGTTCATTCATGCAACGCGGGGTGGAGCAGCTCGGTAGCTCGCTGGGCTCATAACCCAGAGGTCGCAGGTTCAAATCCTGTCCCCGCTACCACCACGAAGGCCGGTCGTCTCGGACGACCGGCCTTCGTTCGTTCGAGGGGGTCACCCCCGAGCGGTGGTGTACCCCTTCTCGGGATCCTCGGGCAGATCCATCTCCACCAGCACCCGGCGCAGCAGCTTCCCGGTGGCGTTGCGCGGCAGCTCGTCGAGGAAAACCACCTCGCGCGGAACCTTGTACCGGGCGAGATTCGACTTCACGAACGCCTTGATGTCCTCGGCGTTGCGGGAGGAGTCGGGGGAGGGAACCACGAAGGCTCGCAGCCGCTGCCCGAACTCGGGATCGGGGACACCCACCACGGCGGCGTCGAGTATGTCCTCCCGCTCGGCGAGTAGGTTCTCGACCTCGAGCGGATAGACGTTCTCGCCGCCGGAGACGATCATGTCGTCGTCGCGACCGTTGACGAAGAGCAGGCCGTTCTCGTCCCAGTGCCCGATGTCGCCGATCGACAGCAACCCGCCGTTGCGTTCCTTGTCGCGACCGTCGGTGTAGCCGGCGAAGGACAGGCGGCTCGAGACGAAGATGCGGCCGGGGACGTGCGGCTCGGTGATGCGGTTGCCGTCGTCGTCGAACAGCACCACCCGACACGTCACGGGAGGGCGACCGGCCGTGCCGGGGGCCTGCCGGATGTCGTCGGGGGTCGCGACCGTCGCGACGGCGCATTCGGTGGAGCCGTACAGGTTGTAGAGCACGTGTCCGAACGCCTCCGTCGTCCGGCGACACACGTCGGGCGAGAGCGACGAACCCGCGGAGAAGACGATCTTCAGGCTCGAGGTGTCGTACTCGGCGATCTTCTCCGGTCCGAGGTCGAGGATCCGCTGCAGCATCGTCGGGACCACCACCAGCACGATCGCTCCGTGCTGCTCGACGAGGCCCAAGGTGTCGACGGGGGAGAAGCGCCGCATCATCACCACGGTCTGACCCAGTGCGAGGGCGAGCGCGAACTGCGAGACGCCGGTGCCGTGGAAGGCCGGGGCGGCCATGAGCATCGTCTGCCCGGGGCGCAGCGGAACCCGATCGAGGAACTGGACCGACGCGAACGGTGACGTGCGGCCGCGCGGCGCGCCCTTCGGGGTGCCGGTGGTGCCGCTGGTGAGCAATACGAATCCACCGAAGACCTCCGGCGCGGGCAGGGACGAGCCGTCCAGCCCTTCGATCGACTGCTCCAGCGTCGGGATGCCGGGGACCTCGTCGTCCGCCCAGGAGACGTACCGGCGCACGTCGTCGGGGAGCGCGGCTGCGACCTCGGCGAATTCGCTGTCGAAGACGAACGTCGAGACCTGTTCGCGCGCTGCGACATCGACGAGTTGCCGCGGCGCGAAACCGGTGTTCATCATCACCAGTCGCACACCGAGCTTGGCGGTGGCGAGCATCGTCAACACGAGACCGCGGTGATTGCGGGCCATGATGCCCATGACCGATCCCGGCTCCACCCCGGCGCGTTGCCACGCACGCACGAGGGCATTGGAGCGGGCCTCGAGTTCCTTGTAGGTGACATCACCGGCCTCGTCGATCAGGGCGACGGCGTCGAGACCGCGTTCGGCCTGTGCGTGCACGGCGCCGGCGAAGGGGCCGTACTTGTTGGCCGCCATGATCGTCCCGATGCTGTGGTCCACGCGCGGAAAGTGCAGCAGACCTGCGCGATGGAGTACCGCGAGTGATCCGATGGTGTCCTTGACCTGGCCGATCGTGTCGTCGAGCGTGATCCGCCCACTCGTGATCCTGCCGAGAATGTCCTGACCGAGCATCCGTCCCCCTAGCTATGTGTCGGCGTCAGCACACACAGTAGCCGTGACGTAGCTCACATTCCAGGCAATCTTCCACGGATGATCTTCCTGGAACGGGTAGAGCCCTCGCCGCACCTGCGGCGAGGGCTCTACCCCGATGGATCCTCCGACACGTCCGGTACCGTGCGCAGACACCGGTCCCATCCTTCCGGCGCCCGCGGACGGACCCCATGCCTCGAGCGTTATTTCAGTTCGGAGGACGACTTTCCGAGCACCCGCCGAGCGACGATGAGCTGCTGGATCTGCTGGGTGCCCTCGAAGATGTCGAGAATCTTCACAGGAATGGGGGGCTACCAGGGGCAATCGAGTTCGTGCAGGTCATCGTCTGTTTGATGTGTGTGGCCTGTGGGGTGTTTTCGAGCGCTAGAGCGGCGGAGTCGGGACCGACTCGGGACCGTCTCACGCCGGTAACGCGAAAACAGGCCGGGTGCGATGATCCGATCATGAAACTTCGTGCTGCACTCATCGCCCTGCCCGCTGCCCTCCTGCTCGCCGCCTGTGGCGGATCCACCGACGCCGACGACGCCTCGGCGGAGACCACAACGACCGTTGCCGCGGCGCCGGCTATCTCCTGCTCGGAGTTCGGCTCGGTGGGGGAGAACACCGAGGTGATCGAGACCGTGCGCGCACTGCCGTCGATCGCCGGCCACACTGTCACCTCGGTGCGCATCTCGAAGGACAGCGACTACCCCGATCAGTGGGCGCTGGCCGTGACGCTGTGTGATCCGTCGATCGAGAACGTCGACGCCCTGCGCTCGGTGGCAACGAGCTTCGCGAAGGATGTGAAGGCTCAGCCCTGGGAAGGCGAGGTGTTCGCTGTGTACGTCGGTAACGACTGGCTCGTCGACGGCGAGCTCGCGCCCGAGCAGAAGCTGAAGGACGGCGACTTCCAGATGCACCTCTGGAATGGCAAGCCGTCCGAGGCTGCCGAGAACAAGAACTGGGAAGTCATCGCCGGCTGACATTCGATAAGATGTTCGAGCGCGGGCGGTGGGGCTTCGGTCCGGGAAGCACCGCCCGCGCCCTTCCCCATGAACGACGAAAGCGCCCCACCTCGCGATGAGGTGGGGCGCTTTCGGGGCGTATCAGGACTCGACGATGAACCAGTCGCGGAAGGCCTCGTCGGGCATCACGAAGAAGTCGCCTCGAGGGGGCTTGACCACCCACTCTCCTTCGACGACAGGGATCCGTTTCCCGACCTCGTCGCGGAAGGCGAATCTACCCGTGCCCGCAGAGTCCTTCTCGCAGTGGCGATCGTGCGCGACTAGCCATGCGCCCAACTCGTCAACAGTGTTCGGCGTCGCCTGGATCGCCTTGACGGTACGGCCCTTGTACTCGTTCATCTGTGAACTCTCTCGTCGATCAACTTGGGATGGGTGTTACCGCGACTGCGGAACGAGCGCCGTTTAGATCGTATGGCCGGAGAGGACTGTGGGTGACCACGACACGAAACGACGAATGGCCCCCGCTCTCCGGAGAGAACGGGGGCCATGTCATGCGGGGCATAGGGATTGGAGTTATGCCCCGAGATCCAGCTGGAGCTGCTCGTGCGGGGCGATAAAGGCTTGGTCGTCCGGAATCGGTAGGCCAAGCTTCCGGAGGTCTCGCCATCCGCCATCCTTGGAGGACCCTCGCCTCTTGGTGCGGACACGATGGCAGTTCGCGCAGACCACCTCACACTTGGCGATCTCGGCGAGCAGCACATCGCGGTTCTTGCGGATGCCGACCTGCCCGATGGTGAAACTCTTCTCCACGCCGGGCAGGTGGTCGAAATCGAGCGCCTCGGCGTGCTCGCGATAGCCGCAGTCGACACATCCCCGCTCGAGCTTGTACTCATGCAGGAACTCGACGTTCTCTCGGTACGACTCCCGCATGGTTCGGCGTGCGCATTCGCGGCACTCGTAACGCCGGACGATCCGGGCCTCGCCGTTCCTTCGTCGATCCCGGTAGAACATCGCGAGTGGTTTCGTCTCGCCGCAGATACGGCAGGTCCGCCACGCGGTAGAGTCAGTCATCGTCGAACTCCTTGTCAGTTCGGCCATGCCCCGGGAGTGTTGACGCACTCGCCGGGGTCCTTTTCGTTTGTCGCTCCGACTGTACTTTCAGAGACCGACAGCCCCGCCCCGACAGGACTCGGGGCGGGGCACTTGGATGCGTTACGGGGCGGATGCCAGCCCGTCCGTCTCCCATTGATCTGGGGTGATCTGCTCGGGCATGGACCCGACCATTGCCATCCACCACTCGATGGTCTTCCCGCGGATCGCGATCTGTTCCTCCGGCGGGAGGTTGTGGATGCAG